>NZ_FOPI01000014.1:11881-20758 GCF_900113455.1 Ligilactobacillus ruminis DSM 20403 = NBRC 102161
TCGGTTACGGGCAAAACGTCGATTCTTGGGATTTGCCCGTAAAAGTCAGTCTTCGGTTACGGGCAAAATGTCGATTCTTGGGATGTGCCCGTAAAAGGCGGCTTCTCGGTTACGGGCAAAACGTCGATTCTTGGGATTTGCCCGTAAAATGCAATCTTCGGTTACGGGCAAAACGTCGATTTTTGGAATTTGCCCGTAATTACGGAAGACAAAAATAATCAATCTGATTTTCGCAGACATCAAGAAGTCTTTTTTGCCCTTTTGAGCAAAATAACATTAAAATCTCATGAGCTCTGATATAATGAAGATTGTTGAATTTGATTGGAGGTCTGGATTTTTTTGAAAAATGATAATGCCGTGATGACGGAAGGTTCGTACAAGAAGAAAATTGTGTATTTTGCGATACCGATTTTTTTCGGAAGTCTGTTTCAACAGATGTACAGCACCGCTGATTCACTGATTGTGGGGAATTTTTTGGGGAGTTCAGCACTGGCTGCCGTCAGTTCTTCGGGGAATCTTATTTTTTTGCTGATTGGTTTCATTCAGGGTTTGACGATTGGATGCAGCGTCGTGATTGCGCGTTTTATCGGAGCAAGAGATCACAAGATGACATCGCTCGCAGTTCACACGACCGTAGCACTGGGACTTGTTTCGAGTCTTGTATTGACGCTGGTCGGAATTTTTCTGGCACCACAGATTTTGCGACTGATGAGTACGCCAGAGGAAATCATGGATCAGTCAGTTGAATTTTTCAGGATGTATTTTTTAGGATCTGCCGGATTTGTCATGTACAATACGCTTGTCAGCATTTTACAGGCATCAGGCGACAGCAAGCATCCCGTCTATTATCTGATAATCGCATCGATCATCAATATTTTGCTTGATCTGTTGTTTATCGGAGTTTTTCGTTTCGGTGTCGGGGCAGCAGGCGTGGCAACGTCGATTTCGCAAACGATCAGCGCACTGCTTGCACTGCATCAGCTGATGACGCAAAGCGGATCGTGTCGCGTCGATCTGCGCAAAATCAGATTTCAGCCGCAAATTTTGAAAATGATCATCAAATTCGGGCTGCCATCGGGATTGCAAAATTCGATTATCGGCCTGTCGAACGTCATTATTCAATCATACATAAATTTTTATGGCAAAAATGCAGTGGCCGGCATCGGATCTTACTGCAAGGTCGAAGGCTTTGCGTTTTTGCCGGTAACTTGCTTTACGATGGCCTTGACGACTTTTGTTGCCCAAAATTTGGGAGCAAAAGAGTATCAAAGAATCAGAGCCGGAGTTCGATTCGGCACGATTTGCACGCTGGTTTTGGCGGAAGGGTTGGGGATTTTGCTGTTCGTGTTCTCGCCTCAGCTGATTGGAGCGTTCGACAGCACGCCTGCAGTGGTCAGTTTCGGCGTTGCAAGAGCACACGTCTGCGGTCCGTTCTTTTTCCTCGTGGCCTTTACGCACGTGATGGCTGCCGTCATGCGCGGAGCCGGGAAGGCAATGATTCCGATGATAATCATGATGATCTGCTGGTGTGCCGTCAGAATCCTGACTTTGTACGTTGTCGGGATGTTTTATCAAACGATTCAGACGACCTATTGGGTTTATCCGTTGACGTGGATGCTCAGTTCGTTGGCATTTCTGCTGTGTTACCGGAGACTGGATTTTACGAAACTATAACGGTTTTTTTCCTTGCTGTTCAGCAGGGATTTTTTTATAGATTGAAAAATCCGGAGCTGCCGGCAACGAACCTGCTGCATGATACGTCGCTGCCCCCAAAATGGGGCGCGCGAACTCGAAAGTAGACAAAAATCTCCAAAATTTGGAAAAATGTTCTACCGCCGCCTCCAAAATCGGCCCGTGCGGCCTCGAAAGTAGAACAAAATCATCCAAAATTGAAAAAATGTTCTACCGCCGCCTCCAAATTCTGACCGTGCAACCTCGAAAGTAGAACAAAATCTCCAAAATTTGGAAAAATGTTCTACTCAGTTACCTTCGCCAGAGCCATGTGGTCTCAGATTACGGGCAAATCTTAAAAATCGCCGTTTGTCCGTAAATTCGAGTGAAATCTTGGCGTGCCGCCCGAAATAAGAAAAAATACGCGCCATCATGGCACGTATTTTAATCAATATTCAGTTGTACGGGGTCATGATCGCTCGCTTTCACACCTTACTTTTCCATCTCCTTCATCAACAATAATTGTTCGCAAATCTCATCGATGTTTGAATTGTCGGAATCCCTGAGATACGTGATCAGCTCAATCGCATTTGGCGGAAGGTTCTTAATTGAGAGGTTATGTTTACTATCAAGTATTTCTTCAACGGAAATGTTAAGGGCGTTGCAGATGTCGACGAGTTTTTCAATACTGACGTTTTGTTTTTTCTCTTTCGATTTTTGAAATGTAGTTGACGGAAAGGTCGCTGTATTCTGCGAGCTCTTCTTGCGCCATGTCGGCAAGATGCCTGTATTTCCTTATTTTTGACCCCAGATGAATGTTATTGTCCATTTTAAAATCACGTCTTTCTTTTTTGCATTACTTTAACTTTATTATTATCTTAATGTTATCGAAATATAACAAAGTGCGTATAATATGTATTTTACGCCACAAAAATGGATCATATTACATTTTGATGGAACTATTTTCTAAGTTGCACTTATAGAATGGAAATTATAATAAATTTTTGATAGTCTGTATTTGAAAGCGGGTGAAATAATGGAAGCATGGTTGTTTCTTTTTTTGGTTTTTTTAGCAGCATTTTTTGGCAAAAATAATTCGTTGATCATCGCATGCATCGTGGTAGCGGTAATCAAATTGCTTCCTTTTGCTGACAAGTGGTTTTCCGTTTTGCAGGCAAAGGGAATCAATTGGGGCGTGACGATTATTTCGATCGCGATTCTCGTTCCGATTGCAACCGGCAAGATCACGCTGCAGGACATGTTCAAGGCCTTCAGAACGCCTGCGGGCTGGATTGCGGTCGCATGCGGAATTTTGGTAGCAGTTCTTTCAAGGTACGGCATTTCACAGCTGGCCGCCGTTCCGCAGGTAACGGTGATGCTTGTCATAGGCACGATTCTTGGGGTGGTTTTTTTGAAAGGAGTTGCGGCCGGTCCCGTAATCGCAAGCGGGATGGCATATGTCATAATTTCGCTGTTGGGACTTAGTTTCAAGTGAATCAGTCGGTGGTTGTTTCCGGTACGAAATGCAGTGCTGGTGGCAGCTGCTTTTTTTATGCGCAAAATAGTGCATATCTCACTGTCAAATGCATAAAAAACCAAAAAACACGTAAAAAATAGCATAAATTTATAAAAAACACTTGAAATTATACCAAAATTAGAATATAGTTAGTTCAACGTTATGAATTACTGAGCTTGAGGAGGCGGGGGTATGCGTGCAGCGGTCGTGGGAGTGACTGGGTACAGCGGAACGGAATTGTTTCGAATTTTAAGCAATCACCCTGAAATAGAAGAAATTAATTTGTATGCGCGAGAAAAAGAGGGCGTTTTGAAGCGTTGTCTGAATAAAGAGGTGTCTGCATTTCGCAATATTGAAAACGAGCTTTTGCCATATGATGCAAAAAAAATCATGGAACAAAACGATGTGGTGTTCTTTGCAGTTCCGGCGGGGGTTACGAGCAAGCTTGCAGCTCCTTTTATCCAAAATGATTTTCCCGTCATCGATCTTTCAGGCGATTTCAGATTAAAAGATCCGAAGGAATATGAAAAATGGTATAAAAAGCAGGCTGCGCCTAAAGAAGAACTGGAAGCATCCTGCTATGGACTGGCTGATTTTTATAAGCCCGATACGAGCTATATTGCAAATCCAGGGTGCTATGCGACGGCAACGATTTTAGGCATCGCACCGCTTTTGATTAAGCAGTTGATCAAGCTCGATTCTTTGATTGTCGATGCCAAATCGGGCGTGTCCGGATCAGGAAAGAAACTGACTGAAAACAGTCACTATCCGGTAATCAACGAAAATGCGCTGCTTTATAAGATCAATTCTCATCAGCACGTTCCTGAAATTTTGCAGCAGCTGAAGAAATTCGACAGCGGGATTGGATCGCTGCAGTTTTCGACGACGCTGATTCCGATCACGCGCGGAATCATGGCAACGATTTATGCCAAGCCGAAGGATGCTGACGGTTTTAATCTCGAAGCATTGAAAAAAGCATATGCGGAAGTTTATCACGGCAAAAAATGCGTCAGGGTCTTGGAAGAAGGATTCCCGCAGATCAAGGACGTGCAATATTCAAACTATTGCGACATCGGTGTTGCTTACGATGAGCTGAGCAAAACGATTTCCGTTGTTTCAGTAATCGACAACCTTGTCAAAGGGGCAGCTGGACAAGCGGTGCAGAACATGAATGATTATTTTGGCTTGGATGAGCTTTGCGGGTTGCCAAAAGTTCCAGCCTGGCCATAAGGAGGACGAGGAGAGTTATGGAAGAGATTGATTTTAAATGGCCAAATGGTTTTTTTGCAGACGGAATTCATGCGGGCCTTCGTAAGAAACGGCTTGACATGGGATGGGTCGTGTCGGAGGTCCCGGCACAAAGCGCCGGAGTCTATACGACCAACCAGTTTCAGGCGGCTCCGACGAAACTGACAAAGGAAACGATTAATAAGAAGCATGAACTGCAAGCCATTATCATGAACAGTGCCGTTGCCAATTCCTGCACGGGAATCGAAGGAACGGAAAATGCGCATGAGGAACAGGCTCTCGTCGCTGCAAAGCTTGGAATTGATAAAGACCTGGTCGGCGTTGCCTCAACCGGCGTGATCGGGGTTCAATTGCCGATGGACAAAATCAAGCAAGGTTTGGCCGAACTTCAGAAAACGAAAAATTTCAAAGTAACCGAGGCCGTTTTGACGACGGATACGCATTCGAAGATAATCAGCGTTTCGTTTGAAGTTTTTGGCAAAACGTGTACGATCTCTGGATTTTGCAAAGGATCAGGGATGATCAAACCCAACATGGCCACGATGCTCGGGTTTGTCGTGACGGATGCCAAAGTGGCAGGACAAAAGCTTCAGGAAACGCTTGTCGAACTGACGAACGAAACCTTTAATCAGATTACGGTCGACGGTGATACGTCGACAAACGACATGGTCGTCGTCATGGCAAACGGACAGGCCATGCAAGATGAGCCTGAACTTTCAGAAGGATCTGAATATGAAATTTTCAAAGCGGCTTTAAAGCACGTTTTAGGCTTTTTGGCCAAAGAGATCGCGCGTGACGGCGAAGGTGCCACGAAACTTGTCGAAGCAAACGTCAACGGGGCTCATTCCAAAGAAGATGCGCAACATGTGGCCAAGGCCATCGTTGGTTCAAATCTCGTTAAGGCGGCGTTGTTCGGAGAAGATGCCAATTGGGGTCGAATCATCGATGCGATCGGTTCGACGAACGCCAAGCTCAAAATCGATTCCGTCGACATTGCGCTTAACAAGACGAAAATCGTCGAGCACTCGTTGGGACTTGATTTTGATGAAGAGGCATTAAAAGAAAAACTCAAATCTGATGAAATCATAATCGACGTTGAACTTAACAACGGTGATTTCAAAGGACAGGCATGGGGATGCGATTTGACGTACAAATACGTTCAGATCAACGCTTCATATCGCAGCTGATGAAAGGAGACCAAAACATGGATGATTTGATTGTGGTTAAAATCGGCGGAAACGCCATTTCTCAATTAAAACCGGCTTTTTTTGAAAAATTGAAGTATTGGAAACATTTGGGCAAGAAAGTTTTGATCGTCCATGGAGGCGGTCCGAATATTTCAAAGCTTTGTGAAAAAATGGGAATTCCTGCAGAAAAAAAGCATGGGATTCGCGTAACGAGCAAAGAGGTGCTTGAACTTACGAAGCTCGTGCTTTTGGGCGAAAGCCAGCCTGAACTGGTCGAAAAATTGACTGACAACGGGTTGCCCGTCAGTCCGTTGTCATGCGCTTGTTCGCATCTGCTTGAAGGAAAGTATCTTGATGAAGCAAAGTATGGTTCGGTCGGCATGGTGACTAAGGTCAACAAGATGGCGATTGCCGGGGCTTTGTGGCAAAGAATCGGCGTCATGGCTCCGATGTGCGTGACTGAAGACGGCAAATGGCTGAACGTCAATGCCGATTCGTGCGCCTGCAGCATTGCCAGTCTGTTGCATGCCGAAGCACTGTATTTGTTAACGGACGTTGCGGGAGTGATGGAAAACGGACAAGTGATTCCAAAACTTGACCGCACGTATTGCAGCGAACTTTTTGCCAGGAAGGTCATCACGGCCGGCATGCAGCCTAAGCTGAATGCGGCATTTACGGCACAGGCGATGGGCGTGTCGCACGTCATTATCACGGATGACTTGGATAATCACGGAACCGAGATCGTAAAGGAGGAAGAAGATGATGATGCAACATGTGTTTCCAACGTATAACAGATTTCCGTTTGAAATCGTGTCCGGCAACGGATTCAAACTGACGGACAATAAGGGAATGACATATCTGGATTTCACAAGCGGAATCGGTGTTTGCGGACTCGGATACAATGTTTCCAAACTTAATGAGGCAGTCGAAAAGCAGCTTGGCAAGGTCTGGCATACGTCAAACCTTTATGAAAGCAGCTTGCAGGAAAGCGTTGCTAAAAAACTTGGCGAAGCTCACGGCATGATTGCAAGCTTTTGCAATTCCGGCACGGAAGCAAACGAGGCGGCTTTCAAGCTGGCGCGCAGGGCAACCGGCAAAAGCGAGGTCTTGGCTTTTGATCATTCGTTTCACGGCAGGACTTACGGCTCGCTTTCCTTGACAGGAAACGACGGAATCAAAGAAGGCTTTGGTCCGCTCGTGCCCGGAGTTTCCTTTGCCAAATACAATGATTTCGCAGCCCTTGATGAAATCAACGATCAAAAGGCGGCCGTTATTTTGGAAGTCGTTCAAGGAGAAGGCGGCGTTGTCGTTGGGGATGCCTCCTGGCTTAAAGCCGTTGAAGAAAAAGCGCATGAAGCAGGCGCTTTGCTGATTATCGACGAAGTCCAGACAGGAATGGGTCGAACAGGAAAATTGTTTGCTTTTGAAAACTTCGAGTTGAATCCTGATATCGTGACCGTCGCCAAAGGACTTGCCAACGGGATTCCCGTCGGTGCAATGCTTGGCAAAAAGGAATTGGCTAAGTTCTTTGGTCCGGGCACCCACGGTTCGACGTTTGCCGGCAATCCATTGGCAATGGCAGCGGCTGACGTCGTTTTGGATGAGCTGAATACTGAATTTTTAAAAGGCGTCAGCGAAAAGTCGGATTTTATCAAATTTTTGCTGGAACAAAAAGTCAAAAACATTGATGCAATCGAAAGCATCAGCGGATTCGGACTCATGATCGGAATCCATCTGAAAGAAACGGTCGATGTCAGCAAAGTCGTTTCGATGCTGCAGGACAAGGGACTTTTGACGCTCAGTGCGCGCGACAATACGCTCAGACTGCTTCCTCCGCTGATTATGCCTGCATCTGAACTTATGGCCGGCATCGAAATCATTACCGAAACGCTTGAAAATATTTTGGTAGCATAGGGGGATTATTCATGAATCATTTTTACGGAAAATCTTATCTGAAAGAAATCGATTTTAACAAAAAAGAACTTGAGTACTTGGTGGATTTTGCGCTTCATCTAAAGGATCTGAAAAAAAAGAACATTCCGCACAAGTATCTTGAAAACAAGAATATTGCTCTTTTGTTCGAAAAGACATCGACCAGAACTCGTTCTGCCTTTACCGTTGCAGCCAATGATCTGGGTGCACACCCTGAATTTATGGGCATTTCGGATACGCAATTCGGCTATAAGGAATCCGTTGCCGATTCTGCTAAAATCTTAGGCAGCATGTTTGACGGCATCGAGTTTCGCGGCTTTGAACAAGCGACCGTTGAAGGCCTTGCCAGATACAGCGGTGTTCCCGTTTGGAACGGTTTGACGGATGATTGGCATCCGACCCAGATGATTGCCGATTTCATGACGATCAAAGAAGTTTTTGGAACGCTCGAAGGCAAAAAACTCACATATGTCGGAGACGGGCGCAACAATATGGCCAACAGTCTGCTTGTCACGAGCGCGATTCTTGGCATTGACTGCTCAATCGGTGCTCCTGCTGATTTGCAGCCGGCTAAAGAAGTTCAAGACATTGCGCACAAATTGGCTGAAAAGAGCGGCAGCACGCTCGAAATTACGGATGATGTCGAACAGGCAGTCAAGGATGCCGATGTCTTGTATACCGATGTTTGGATCTCCATGGGAGAAGACATTGACGTCAAGGCCCGGGTCGAAAAACTCCTGCCGTATCAAATCAACGATTCTCTGCTTGAAAAGACCGGCAAATCCGAGACGGTCGTGATGCATTGTCTGCCTGCATTCCATGATAAGCAAACCAAAATGGGCAAAAAGCTTTGTGATCAATTTGGTGTCGAGGCGCTCGAAATTACGGATGACGTCTTCAACGGCAAGCATTCCGTTGTCTTTCAAGAAGGCGAAAATCGGCTTCATTCCATCAAAGCCATCATGGCAGCAACGTTGGGCGATTTGTTCATCCCTGATTATTTGTTTGAATAAGATTTTTATCGAAGACTCGTTTCAGCGATGGAGCGAGCTTTTTTATATGCAAGGTTGAATCTGTGGTAAAACTCTTTCCATGTGAAAATGCACGTCGTTGGCAGCGAGGGGACCATGAAGTGCTTTTATTAGTGAAAATCCAGTGCAGCTTGAAACAAACGCTTTGGAGCGCAGAGGGAAAAGTAGATAAAAACCGTGAGAAATGTACGGCTTTTGTCTACCGGCTGGTCGAAATTCAGGGCGCGCGGATTTGAAAGTAGACAAAAACTTGGATAAATGTCTGATTTTTGTCTACCGGACTCTCCAAAAT
>NZ_FOPI01000014.1:20933-39260 GCF_900113455.1 Ligilactobacillus ruminis DSM 20403 = NBRC 102161
TTATCTACCGGACTCTCCAAAATCGGGGCGCGCGGTCTCGAAAGTAGACAAAAACCGTGATAAATGTCTGATTTTTGTCTACCGGACTCTCCAAATCCGGTTCGCGCAGTCTCGAAAGTAGAACAAAATCATCCAAAATTGAAAAAATATTCTACTCGGTTACCTTCGCCAAAAACAGTGTGGACTCAGATTACGGGCACATCTCAGAAATCACCGTTTTGCTCGCAACCTGACTCAGATGCAGTGATTGAGTAGGTGATGCGCAGCACTGCATTTGGCAAAATCACTGCCGTTTACGGACGCATCGCTGAAAATGGACGCTTTGTCCGTAAATTTGAATGAGATCTTGGCGTGCCGCCCAGAATAAGAAAAAATTCGCGCCATCATGGCACGTATTTTAATCAATATTCAGTTGTACTGAGTAATGACCGCTCGCTTCCACACCTTGTCCTAATCGTGTTCCAGCTCGCATTCCCCCTATCGCAAGCAAGGACTCCCTGGACGAGGCAAGCTCGCCTTCGGTCGCCCCAAGCTTGCGTGTGGAGTCATGAGCGCTCGCTTCCACGCCTTGAAAAAAAGCCCGTTCTCGCCAGACTAGGGGAGCACGTGTAAAAAGTGCATCTGACGAAGAATCGGACCAAGTGAATGATTGCATTAGGGGATACAATCATTACAAGCGATAAAAAATAGAAAAGGTGAAGGGAAGTTATCCTTCAGTTTCCAGCCATAGGAAACTATTTTATTGTAATATAGGTTCCGGCTGAAGTCAATAAAATTAGTTTAGAAAAATTAAAGTATATTTATACGTTCTGATGGATTTCTGTGATGCCTGTTAAAATCAGATACAGACCGTAGACGGCAACGATGATTCCGCTGATTAGGTTGATTGCCAACAAAAACTTTTTCGGAAGTTTGTCGCGAAGCAGATTAAAACCGATCGTAATTCCGTGATCCCAAATGAAACTAGCGGTTATGACACCGGTAATAAAGAGGATGCTTTGTTCAAACGTCAAAGTGGCACGACTTGCGCCAAGCATCATGGTACCGTCGATCATGGCTTGAGGATTTCCCCAACTGACGATGAGAGCAGTCATCAAAGCTTGTTTAAGCGTTTGTTTTTTTGAATCTGAACCAATGGCAGTCTGTTTGGCAGAACGAATAATATTGAAGCCGATGTAAGACGTCAGTGCGCCGCCAACGAGCATGACGATAATTTTAACGATTTCATTAGCTGAAATCAGCGCGCCGATGCCGTAAAATGCAGCAAACGAAAACAGTGCGTCACAAAACCAAACCAAGAAGTTATATAAAAGCGCTTTGCTCATTTTGTTTGAAAGCGCATTGTTGAACATATAGATATTTTGCATTCCGATTGGTGTTACGAAGGCAAATCCAATCAGGATGCCGCGTAAGTAGATCACGAAGACACATCCTTTAGAAAGCTTTAACGAATAAACTTGATTTTAGTTAAGAATTGATAAAACGTCAAGTTATTTTCTGAAAACATTCGTTCAGAACTTGCCGAGATGTTTTATGTTTGCTATATTTGACTAAGTGGACAATTAGAAAAAGGGAAGGTATTACATTGAAAACATTGAGCATCGTAGTGCCTTGTTACAATTCAGCCGCCTACATGGATCGCTGCGTTCAGTCATTGCTGTTGGGCGGATCTGACGTTGAAATCATTTTGGTAGATGACGGTTCGAAGGACAAGACACCTGAAAAAGTTGACAATTATCAAGCACGCTATTCGGGAATCATCAAGGCCGTGCATCAGGAAAACGGGGGGCACGGACAGGCTGTGAATACGGGGATTGAACATGCGACCGGGCATTATGTGCGCGTAGTTGACAGCGATGACTGGCTGGATGGAAAGGCATTTCCGAAGGTGATGGAATTTCTCAGAAAATCAATTGAAGAAGACATGCAGCTTGACATGCTGATTACGAATTATATGTATGACAAGCAAAACGTCAAGCACAAGAAAATCATGCAATATCGCAAATGCGTTCCGACGAACTGCATTTTCACATGGGAAGATACTCATTTTCCGTTTGGAAAGTACTTATTGATGCACTCCGTAATCTATCGGACGACGCTTGTTCGTGACGAGGCTAAGCTCAAATTGCCGGCACATACTTTCTACGTTGATAATCTATACGTGTTCGAACCGCTCCAATACGTAAAGAACATGTATTATCTGGACGTTACGCTTTATCACTACTTCATCGGGCGCGAGGATCAGTCCGTGAACGAAAAAGTCATGATTGGAAGAATCGATCAGCAGATTTTTGTCAACAAGCGAATGATTGATTATTACACGGATAACGTCGAGATGAAGTCGCATATCGGCAAGTATATGGAAAAGTATGTTGAAGTAATTACTTCCGTTTCGTCGATCTTGCTGATCAGAGACGGATCAAGGGAAGCGTTGAATAAGAAAAAGGAGCTTTGGCACTACATCAAAGAAAAGAACCCTAAGCTGTATCATAAACTGATGCGAGGAGCCTTGGGGATGGGCCTGCATCTTCCGGGCAAATTGGGCAGAAGAGCTGCTGTTGACGTTTACCGCATGGCCCGCAAAATCTACGGATTCAATTAAGACAGTATTGAAGAACAGTCTCGCATCGAGGCTGTTTTTAGTTTATTTCAAAAAGAAATTATGCTATCATAATCAATATCTAAGCTATGGAGGGATCGTTTTGGGAAAGTTAGTGCTTTATTTCTCTGAATTCGGGAATACAGAGTCGATAGCCAAGCGTATTGCTGAAAAGACGGGAGCGGACATCTGCAAAATAGAGCCGATTGAACCGTACCCGGAAAATCTCCAGGAAGTGATGGAAATCGGACAAAATGAGACGGACAACGAGACTATGCGGCCGATCAAACAGCTTGAAGTCGATTTGTCAAAGTATGACAAGGTGATTTTGGGGATGCCGACTTGGTGGTATCACGCTCCTCCTTGCGTCGAGTCCTTTTTGAAAAATGCAGCGCTTGAAAGGATAACTGTTTTTGTGACAGATTCAGGAATCCCGCTCAACGTCGATGATGAGATGAAGCGCATATCACCCAATACATATGTTGAAAGTTCCGAAATTATCGAATTTACGCCGCTCGTTGAACCAAGCAGGCTGGTTACACCGCTTGAGGAAATTGATGCATGGATTGAAACTTTATAAAAAAAAGCCTAAGTTCTCAAAAATTGAGATCCTAAGCTTTTTTGGTATTTTGGCGTTAAGCTTCCGTTGCTCCTTCTGCCTCTTTTTTAGCAAGTTTCAAGTCATAGCTGCGGATGAACGGGAACCAGATTGCTGCGGCGACAACTGTGGCAAGAACCGATACAAGTGCACCTTGCCAGCTTTGCGTTGCGATGAAACCGCTCAGACCAACGGGCGTCGGCCATGGTTGTTGGGCAGTAATTTTTGGAACGAAGTGCGTTGCAATTGCAAGGTAGCCGACCATGGCACTTGCCATTGGTGCCAAAACGAACGGAATGACCAAATTAATATTGTAGACGATCGGCAAACCGAAGAGCAAAGGCTCGTTGATGTTGAAAATGCCAGGAACGACTGCCACTTTGCCGAGTTCACGAATTTGGCGCGACCTGGCCATGAAAGCCATGTACAAAGCTGTACCAAGCGTAGCACCTGAACCACCGACCGTGATGAAAGAGTTGATGAAGTCACCGGCAAAGACATGGAAACCACCGTCAACGTTGGAGACCATATTTGCCAAAGCGAATGAGCCCGTGAAGCTCGTAATGATCGTTGCGCCGTGGATACCGAAGAACCAAAGGAAATGAATCAAGAAGACGATGATCAAAACGCCCCACCATGTATCGACCAATCCTGATACGAATGAGAACGGAATGTAAAGCAAGTTGAAGATGTCAGTATGGCACATGATCAAAATGGCATCGATGATCAAAACGACGAATGCAATCACGAAACCTGGAATAAGCGACGTGAACGAATCCGCAACGCCCTTTGGAACAGAGTTTGGCATCTTGATCGACCAGCCCTTTTTTACGCAGAGACGGTAGATCTGAACTGACAAGATGCTGATGATGAGTCCTGTGAAAATACCGGTTGCACCGATGCGCGTAAGACCGGAGCCACTGACCGCGTAGCCGGAGAAAACGGCATTTTTCGTGTCTGTCAAAAATTGTGCAGAGCCGTTTTTCCAAACAAGCTGCGGAACGGTGACGAACAATGCGAACAATGAAAGAAAGGCACCGCTCAACGGTGAAATATCAAGGTTTTCTTCTTGTTGATAGATTTTCGTGTAGCTGTAAGCAAAAGATTCCGTAAAGAAGAGGGCGGTGATTCCTAGCGTAGCATTATAGATAACGGTAAAGAGATTATTGAAGCGCCCAAGCGTGCTGTTGTAAAAATCAACGAAAGCCGGGACCGTGATGACCTGAGTGAGAACGCTCAGGACGAGGAACATCGATCCGACGATCGTGAAGGCGATGATGCTGTAGCCGGCACCCATGACGGCGCGGACAAAACGTGTATTGGCGAATTTGCCGACTTTTGGAAGAATCTTCTCATTAAGCCAGCCTGTGAAGTTGCTTTCTTTTTCAGCCATAATAAAGATCTCCTTAGGACCGGCATCCGCATTTCATGTACGAATGAATAATTGCAGTTTGATACGCACAGACTAACTGCGGATGCAGTGAATGATTGATGATTGTAAATAGTAAGCGCTTCCCTTATTTACATTTTCCAGTATAATCGGTTGGGATCATTTTGTAAAGGGCTTCCAACAAGAAATTGTACCAATATTTCCACGAAGATAAGTATATACAATCATTTTGGCTAAAAATATGCAAATACATTAGATTTTTTAGAATCAATTTAAAGTTTGAAAAATATAAATTTGTAAAATGCAGTGTTGGCTGACAATTTAACGGGGAAAATAAAAAGCAGGGCGGAAGTGCTTAAAACGCATTCTGTCCTGCTTTTTTCAAATTTTGTCTAATTTGTTTTCTCAAACATTTTGATGACTTTGAACTGTCGGTCCTGGTCGTTGGCGATTTTTTTGATCTTCAAGAGCACCATGACGGACATCAGAATTCCAAGCAAGGCAATTCCGATGACATAAAACTGGCCCTTACCGTTCAAGAACGGAAGAAACAAAGAATATGCCGGCGTCATCGAAATCAGGATGATTGCAAGGTTGACCGAAATCTGTGCAATGTAATAACCTTTGCTGACTGGAACAGCACTCTTTTTGGTATGAAGCTTGGAAGTCAGTTCCAGTGTTACGGCAATTCCGCCAATCATCAGCAAAAACGGCAGGACTGCTGACCAGCTTCTGCATGTCAGGGCCATTCCGAACCAGTAGAGATTTGTAAAGAACATGAATGCCGTGAAATATCGCAGCATCAGGAAACGATTGAAGTACATAAAGCTCAGGCTCTGTTCCTTTTTAATGTCATCTGCTGTTTTTTTCATAAAATGCCTCCGTTAATTTCGAGTAAACGTTTTCTTTATATGACATTTTAATATATTGGTACTAATTTGTAAAGTGGGTACAATGATCCGGGCTTGGAGACTTGTTATCGTTAACAGCTTGTCCTTTCAAATATCAGATCATATAATGAAAACGTTCTGAAAAGTCGGAACGAAATTTCTTTTTCATACGAAGGTCAACAGACCCTCAGCCATTATATCGAAGCAAGTCTTTGACTTGCACATTTTTGAACCAGTGAAACGGACGCGTTAAAGTGCCCGTTTTTTTAATGGGCATTTGACACGATTGAATTCGAAAGGTCTCGAGGATGGGAAAATCGTGGCTCAAACCGAAAATGGGAATTGTCCTTAATCTTGCATAGACGTTCTGACTGAGCGAGCGCTGCATTCGACAAAAACACTGTAGTTTACGGACAAAATGGTCAAAAATGGCAGTTTGTCCGTAAAAATTCAGATGTTTCATACCCAGTTTTACGGACAAATGCTCTAAAAAGCCGGCTTTGTCCGTAAATCCTCAGTCAAGTCCTAATTTGTGTGTAAAATATTTTTTCCCAGGCACCAGTTGTGCAGGGGATGCGAATGCATCCATGTCTGTCCACTATCACTCTTGAAGGAGCTGTCAAGGGTGCGCCATCTGCGCACCTCGAAGAGGTTCCCTTGACAGCTTCGGAAAGAGTGATACACCTTACGCAGCTCTTAGTTTTTGTTGTTCCTCCGCCAATTTTTTGAGTTCAGCAACTGTCTTGGAATTGGCCATCAATGTATAGTTCGCCGGACTGAATATTGCCTTCTTCGCGATCACAGCATCGTTTCTTTCCAACAAAACGGAACCCATCAGCCGTATCAGCGATTCTTCATTCGGGAAGATTCCGATGATGGAAGAACGTCGCTTCAGCTCTTTGTTCAGTCTTTCTATATGGTTTGATGTTCTGAAATATCTCCGCAAATTCTTGGGGAGCGCCATGACGGTCATGGCACTTTCAAAGCCTTCATCAAGGCATGACATGGCAGATTCAGCAACGTCTCTGTAGTCAGCGATGATGGAGTCCCGCTTTTTCTGTGCGGCTTCTATGGTATCGCAGTTCCACATTTCCTGAAGTTCGGCTCTGATGCCTGCCTGATATTTTTTTGGTGATTTTCCCGAAATGTTCATGTCAAAATGAAACTGGCATCTTTGCCATGGAACCTCGGGAAATACATTACTGATGGCATCCTGAATGCCTTCATGAGCATCAGAAGTGATCATCAAAAGCCCTTGGAGACCACGTTTTTTCAGTTTTTGGAGAAAGGAATTCCAGGTACCTTTGGATTCGTTGTCATATACTTCAAATCCAAGAATTTCACGGTGTCCTTCCTGATTTGTTCCATAAACGATCATAAACGATTTGGAAACAATTCTGTGTTTTTCCCTGACCTTGAAGTAGGTTGCATCCACTGTTAAAAACGGGTATTTTCCAGTCAATGGTCTGTCCTTGAATTCGTTGACCTTTTCAATCAAGTCCTTGCATACTTCTGAAACCGATGATTTGGAAAATGTTGTTCCGCATAGAGTTTCCATGATATTCGACACTTTCCGTGTCGCTACACCGCTGACAACCATCTCCGCCATACTGGCAATCAAGGCAGCTTCGCTTCTGGAATAGTTATCGAAGACAAGAGTCTTAAAAGGAATATTGCGGTGTCTCGGCACGGTTAAGGTGATTTTGCCTATCCGTGTCTTGAGCTCGCGTTCTCGAGTGCCGTTGCGGCTGTCCGTGCGTTCTTCTGACCGTTCATAAGGCTCAGCCTTGAGCTGAGCAGTGGATTCCGCCATCAGAATACTATTGAGACTTTTACGAAGCAGCTCACGAAACGCCTGATCGTGATCCTTTGAAAGAAGCTGTAGAATTTCCTCTTGATTTAATGTAATATTTAATTGAGACATTGTTCATCCTCCTAGTATTTTTAGTTTTTTTGGTTAGTTTAAATTATACCTGGGAGATGAGCACTTGGCTCTCTTTTTTTATCAATTTACACCATTATACGGGCATAACCGCTTTTGTCCGTAATTCCTCGTCATAATGGCCCAAAATTTACGGACAAATCATCAAAAATTGACGCTTTGTCCGTAAATCTGGATGAAATTTTTGCTGAATTGGTTGAGCAGCGTTGCCTTTTTAAAAAGATGCTTTGTTCAAGTTTTTTGACACAATCTTCGGATTAAGCAGAAAAACATCTTTAAAGAAGCATTTGCAAAAATGCTGCGGCAATTCCGCCCGAAATCGGGCCAAAAACGGGTACCCACGCATATTCCCAATTGGCATCCCCCTTGTTTGGAACGGGAAGAATCGCATATGCCAGCCTTGGCGCAAAATCGCGGGCAGGGTTCAAGGCAAATCCAGTGGTTCCGCCTAAAGCCTGCCCGATGACCATGATTAGCAACCCGACGATCAGTGGCTTGAGCCCCTTTGTAAAATCACCAAGATTAAGCAGACAGAAAACGAACGTAAACGTTGCAATCATTTCGCTCAAGAAATTATAAAGCGGATTTTTGATTGCTGGACCTGTTGCAAAAATACCGACGCTGTTGCCTTCAGCACTGGATTTGGCGGCTTGAAAATGTGGTTCATAGTGAATAATGACGATTGCCGCACCGACAAATGCACCGAGGAATTGACCGAGAAGGTACGGAAGAACCGATTTTATCGGAAAGAATCCAAATGCTGCAAATCCTAAAGTAACGGCGGGGTTGAGATGACCTTGAGAACCGAAGTTTCCGGCAACGTAAACTCCGAAAGTAACGGCCATGCCCCAAGCCAAGCAGACAAACGTCCAGTCTGATCCCTTGGCATAGCTTCCTTTGAGGTTGACGCCTGCACAACATCCAACGCCAAGAATGATTAAAACCATTGTTCCTAAAAACTCACCTGTAAATCCTAACATGATCGACACCCCCAAATTATTTTATTTTCAATTCTTCAAGCTGCTTTTCAATCTCCGGCAATGCAACGTTTGCCTGAAGCAGCGTTGCGGCCGTATATGCTCCTTCGATAAAAGCCGTATCGTAAAGATGAATCTTTTTTGCAGTCATCTCGCTAGCCAATTCAAGATTCATTTTTGAACTGCCTAAATCATAAAATGCCAAAATCTCATCAGCTTCATTGTTTTCAAAAGCCGCAAGAATTTTTTCCATGCTCGTGCCGACGTCTCCGTCAGAGGTCCCGCCGGCAAACGTGATCGGAACTTCTTGTGCGACCTGCTTCAGCAATTTCGGCAATCCATAAGCGATTTCTTCAACGTGCGAAACAAGCGTTATCCCATATTTCATAATGATTCCTCCGCTTCAAGAAGCGCTTCGAAGAGGTATCCGCTTGAAACGGCACCGGGATCGAGGTGCCCGACCGAGCGCTCACCAAGATAAGAAGCGCGTCCTTTTTTGGCCACCATGTCTTTGGTCGATTCTACGGCAGCTTCGATGTCCGCATTTGTCAAAGATGAATCATCAGCCTTTGAAACGACTTTATTCCAAACGTCAACCATCGTCTTGTCGTTTGGCTGTGCTCCGCCGCGCTTTTTGATGCCCGAAAGCGCCTCTTGCAAGAGTTCGCCGAGATCTTTGGTATCGTTGCTTGCCTTGGCCATTTCGAGAAATGCAGTGCCGTAAAGAGGTCCGGAAGCACCGCCGACTTTGCTGATCAAAGACATGGCAATCAGTTTCAGACTCTGAGTCGTATCAGCGGTTTCGTTTTTTTCAAGACTTTCCGTAACGGCCTGCATGCCGCGAGCCATGTTGTTTCCGTGGTCGCCGTCACCGATTGCAGCATCCAGATCGCTCAGATATCCTTTGTTGTTTTGGATTTTTTCAGAAAATCGACTGATCCATTCTGCAAGCAATTCTTTTGTGAGTTCCATCAAAATCATCCTTTCTGCCATGCGATTGTTTCGGCCGGGGCATTCAATGCCTCAAGCCACTTGTCATCCTTAAGTTCAAATAGCGTCAATGAAATGCCCGCCATGTCAAGCGACGTCATAAAGTTTCCAACCTTTGAAAAGACCGGCACGATGCCTTTTTCATTAAGCAAATCTAGCACGTCGTGACTGAAGATGTACTGTTCCATCAAAGGAGTTGCGCCCATGCCGTTGACTAGCATCGCATATTTTTTCTCTTTGTTCATCGACAGTTTTTCGTCGAGTTTTTCCAAAAGTTCGGCTGCCAATGCGCGCGACGGCTGAATCTTTTCTCTGCGATAGCCAGGTTCGCTGTGGATGCCGACTCCGAATTCGATTTCGTCTTCTGCAAGTTCAAACCCCGGCCGGCCGACTTCCGGAACGGTTGCAGCGGATAGTGCAACTGCGATCGTTTTGATGTTTGGCAAGACAACGTGTGCGATCTTGTCAATTTCATCCAGCGAGGCACCGTTTTGTGCATAGTAGCCGAGAATCTTGTGCATAAAAATCGTACCGGCAACGCCGCGTCTTCCTTGCGTATACAAACTGTTTTCAACAGCGATATCGTCATCTACAACGATTGACTTGACTTTGATGTCGTCCATTTCGGCCATGTCCTTTGCCATGTCGAAGTTCATCACATCACCGGAATAGTTTTTGACGACCATGAAGACTCCGGCTCCGCTATTTGAGGCTTTGATGGCTTCGTAAATCTGATCAGGGGTAGGGGACGTAAAGATTTGACCGCAAACGGCCGCGCTGAGCATCCCTTTTCCGACGAAACCGGCATGAGTCGGCTCGTGCCCGGAACCGCCTCCGCTGACGATGCCGACTTTTCCTTTCATGGATGCCTTGTCGCTTCTGACGACTGCTTCCGTGTCGGAAATTTGTTCAACGATCTGTGGATAAGTTCTGACCAAGCCGTCCACCATTTCGGGGACGCAGTCAGCAGGGTTGTTGATAATTTTTTTCATGTCAATTACCTCCGATGAATGTTCTGATTTATCTATCGCTTATATTCTAAAATGTTCGCGTTTACAAATAAAGCGGACAGTTTTGTAGAATTGTCCGTGAATTTCTCGGTTGGAAATGTATAATTGGGTTAGAGATGCTATTTTCTGAGAAGGTGAGTGTCATGAAATTAACAAATGGGAAAAAAACGATGCTTGACGATCTTCAAGAAGGTATCAAACGGGCGTATCCAATGTTAAAGCACGTCGAAAGCACGCGGGGGTTCATCAATCGAAATTTTAAAGACGAAATCGTGCCGTTGATTTCCGGCGGAGGGTCCGGACATGATCCGGCACATTGGGGATTTGTGGGCGACGGAATGCTGGCAGGGGCAATTTCAGGCGAATTGTTCGTTCCGCCGACCGCAAAAGAAATTGTCGAAGTCACGCAGAAATTGACAAGCAAAAAACGTGTCTTCTACATTGTGAAAAACTTTGAAAAAGATGTGGATGAATTCTGCAAAGCACGTCTTTTTTTGGAAAATGCAGGGTGGAAAGTCGGGGTGGCGATTGTCAAAGACGATATATCGGTGGACGCTGCATCATTTGAAAAAAGACGCAGAGGCGTTGCCGGCACTGTATTTTTCCACAAAATTTTGGGAGATTATGCGAGAAAAGGCGCCTCTGTCGAAGAACTGCAAAAGGTTGCGGACAAACTTTCAGAAAACGTCAAAACGATTGGAGTGGCTTTTTCAGGCGACAATTTTTTGCTCAAAGAAAACGAGATCTATTACGGAATCGGGATTCACGGCGAAGAAGGCTATCGCAAAGAGCGCTTTGAGTCGTCAGAAATGCTTGCACGCGAGCTGATTTCAAAGCTCAAGCTGAGTTTTGGCTTCAAGTCTCAAGACACGTATGCAGTGCTTGTCAACTCTCTTGGAGAAGTGACGAAAATGGAGCAGCTTGTTTTCAACAATGACGTTTGCGAACTGTTAGAGGCTGAAGAAATCGGCATCGGGTTCGACAAGGTGGGGACGTTTTTGACTTCGTTCGGTATAAAGGGCATTTCTCTGACTCTTCTCAAAATTAAGGACGAAAATTGGTTGAAGGCATTGAAAACAAAGGTCGATGCACCGGAATGGTAGTTTTTTGGAGGTCAGACCGTTTTGAGGCGGCATGCGTTCCGATTGCAGACATTGATGCTAGGAAACGTTGAAGGAAAACTCCACCGCATAAATGGCTTGCACAACCAAAAGTTCATAATCGACGGGCTCGTTGGAAAGCGTGTTGTGGATAATCGAATTGGAGATCCCAAGGCAGGTTATCCACATACTTGCACGAGCTTTTTTGTTTTTGTTCAGTTTTTTTCGGTCCATGATATGAGCCAGCAAAACCGTCAGATGAAGGGCGAAGAGGTCTGAGACGTCAATTTCATGCTGACTCAGGCATTCAAAATAGTATCTGCGATTAGCATCGACTTCATAGATGAAAAGTTTCATGATGCTTTGCCACGGCAAATAGTCAATGTTGTTGTCGATGACTTCTTCTAGCGTATCGTTGACTTGCCAACGCAGCAGATCGTATTTATCCAAGAAGCATTCGTAAAACGTTTGGCGCCTGATATTTGTTGCGCGCATGATCGAGCTCACGGAGACATGATCGAAGCCGTTTTTTGACACTTGCTTTTTGAAAACATTCGCAATCTTTTTTTGAATTACGTAACTCATGTTAAGTCCCCCTTGCAAATACAGTTTAGCATATGTTTTGTTTGACGTGAAAAATGACTACCCGGCTTTCGTTCGGAACAAATTGAGCGTTTAAACCGATGGACGAAAAAAGCTTCATGTCTTTTTGGGTCGAAAAGACAGTGTAAAGACGAGCTATGCATTTTGCGAGAAAAAAGACGCGACAAAAAATCCGTGCTGCAAAACAAGCACGGATCGCTGATTTTTGTTATTTATCTTCTTCAATGGGAACCGGACGATTCAAAGTCGTCGTGCCATCAGCTCGCTTGTTGACGAGTTCGGCCACGTCGATGCCGGTCGCGTCCTTGATGAATGCCAAAGATTGGGCCAATCCTTCGTTGGTTTGGCCTGAAACTCCGGCAGCACCGTCGAAAACGGTCAGCTGATCGATGCTTGCGACTGCTTGCGCATAGGATGCGGAAATTTCCGGCAGTTTATCGATGATTGCCATGGCAAGAGCGACTTGCCCGTTTTGTTCAAGCGCTTTGGCGATGGCCTCCTGCGCTTTGGCATTTGCCTGACCTTCGACCTGGATCTTGTCAGCGCTGGCCTGACCTTGTTCGCGAATCGAATAGGCGTTGGCATCGGTGCTGAGATTTTGCGCGTCCTTGTCAGCCTGAGCCTTGATGCGCAAAGCATTGGCATCTGCTTCTGCTTTGATCTGGACTGCCTGTGCTTCAGCATTTTGCTGCGCGATTACGGTTGATTTCAACTCGTTTTCGCGAACGACAATCTCCTTTTCCTTAAGCGTCTGCTCCTGGATTGCCTTTTCAATCGCATAGGCCTGCTCTGCCTTGGCTTTTTCGGTTTGAACCTGGGCATCGTTTTGGGCAATTGCCACGTCCGTTTCCTTGGTCTTGTCTGAAATGTAGCGTTTTGACTGCAGCTGTGCTTCCTGTGCTTCCTGCTTGTTTTTGACTTCGACAAGCTGTGCTTCTTTTTCGGCTTCAGCCTTGGCTTGGCGCGCATAAGAACGCTTATCGGCAATTTCCTTGGCGCTCAAAGATTCGTAATAGCCATTTTTGTCGCTGATTTTTGTAATTTGAAGCGCCGTGATTTCAAGGCCGAGATTGGCAAAGGTTTCTTCGATGCTCTGTCTGACCTGATTCTGGAATTCGGCCCGATCATTTGCCTGTTTCGGTGTCAGTCCTGACAAAACTTCGCGAACTCCGCCGCGAACGACTTCGATCATTTGGCTTTGGCGTTCTTCTTCGCTCAAACCGAGCGTTTTTTCAGCAGCTTTGGCGATCAGTTCCGGCGTTGAGCCGACGCGAAGCAAAGCGTTGGCAGACGCATCGACCGGAACCGCATCGATCGTCATGATGTCTTCGACCGAAACGTCGACGTTGAACGTGTCGAGCGTTTGAAATTCGGCTTGCTGAATGAACGGAATGACAAAGGCGCCCCCGCCCTTGACGACTTTGACGCGCGTATGCGTTTCGGGATCTTCAATCAAGTAAGGTCCCTTTTTTCCGAGACATCCACCGGTGATGATCAAGACTTCATTTGGACTGGCTTTCTTATATGAAGCAATCAGGATCGCAAGGATGATGATAATAATAAAGATGGTCAGACCGCTTGACAACAACACATTGAAAAAATCAGAGATAATCATTTTTTCTCCGCTCCTTTCTTTTTGGTAGTTTAATATTAGCATAAATTTTATGGCAAATACAGTATTCATTTTTCCTGCTTTTTTGTGAATTTTGCACAATTGGAATGTGATTGATCAAAGTTTTTTTACGATTACAATCAATATAAATAACATTTAAAAATGCTTATATAATCTAAGGTGTTGAGATTATGCCAAAAAGCGCCGATAAAAAAATTGTAAAAAGTTGCCAAAAAGGCTTGAAATCGCTCTCATAAAGATATATTATAATTAGTGAAGTTTTTCACATTGCAAAAATCTTGCATACATGCTGAAAGTGTAACCAGTGATTTTTGGGAGGTATTATAAATGGAAAAAGAAGCTACGAAGCCAAAGAAAAAAGTTTTGACTGAAGAAGAAAAAGCAGCACGAATGGAAGCTGCTCGCAAGTATACCGATACCCTCGTTGATAAAGCAGCAGCTGCTGAAAGCGAATATGCGCATTTTACGCAGGATCAAGTTGACAAAATCGTTGCTGCAGCCGCGCTTGCTGGTTCTGAGGCGGCTTTGATGCTTGCTCATGAAGCGGTTGAGGAAACAAATCGCGGCGTCGTTGAAGATAAGGATACCAAGAATCGTTTTGCAACCGAAAACATCTATAACGCAATCAAGGATGAAAAAACCGTTGGAATCATCGCTGAAGACAAAATCAAAGGAGAAGTTCAAATTGCCGCACCGCTTGGCGTTTTAGCCGGCATCGTCCCAACGACGAATCCGACGTCGACGGCAATGTTCAAATCTCTGATGGCGCTTAAGACGAGAAATGCGATTGTCTTTGCTTTCCATCCGCAGGCTCAAAAATGTTCCGTTCATGCTGCACAAATCGTTTATGAAGCAGCCGTTGAAGCCGGAGCTCCGAAAAACATCATTCAATGGGTCGAGACTCCGTCAATTGAAAATACGACGGCGCTTATTCAAAACAGAAAGATCGCATCGATTCTTGCAACGGGCGGTCCCGGAATGGTCAATGCCGCACTCAAGTCGGGCAACCCGTCAATGGGTGTTGGCGCCGGCAACGGTGCAGTTTTCGTTGATCATACGGCTCATCTTGACCGTGCGGTTGAAGACTTGCTTTTGTCCAAGCGTTTCGACAACGGGATGATTTGTGCAACCGAAAATTCGGTCGTCATCGAAGCACCTGTTTACAAGGATTGGATGAAGAAGATGGAAGAAAAGGGCGCATACTTGCTGCCTAGAAAAGACTACGAGAAGCTGGCTGATTTCGTCTTCAATGACAAGCACGGCGTCAACGGACCGGTTGCCGGCAAGCCCGCTCGTTGGATTGCCGAAAATGCCGGCATTGATTTGCCTGAAGGAAAAGACGTCATCATGTTTGAACTCGATTCGAAGAACATCGGCGAAAAGCTCTCATCAGAAAAGCTTTCTCCGCTCCTTTCGGTTTATAAGGCAAAAGACAGAGAAGACGGCATCAAGATCGTTGCCGCACTGCTCGACTACCAAGGCGCTGGTCACAATGCGGCCATTCAGATTGGTTCTCAGGCAGATCCGTTCTTAAACGAATTTGCCGACAAGACAAAGGCTGCTCGCATCTTGGTAAATCAACCGGATTCAATCGGTGGGATTGGCGACATCTATACGGATGCGTTACGTCCATCTTTGACGCTTGGAACCGGTTCATGGGGGAAGAATTCATTGTCACACAACTTATCAACTTCAGACCTGTTGAATGTCAAGACGGTCGCAAAACGTCGCAATCGTCCTCAATGGGTTCGTTTGCCAGAAAAAATCTACTACGAAAAGAATGCCTTGTCATACTTGACGGACGAAACGGAGCACATTGATCGCGCAATGATCGTTGCCGATCCTGGAATGGTTAAATTCGGCTTCGTTGACAAGGTTTACGATGAGCTTGAAGCACGCGAAAATCCGGTAGAGACATCCCTTTACGGAACTGTTCATCCTGATCCGACGTTGGGACAGACGATGGAAATCGCACGCCAGATGGAAGAATTCCAACCGGATACCGTTATTGCCATCGGTGGCGGTTCCGCAATGGATGCTGCCAAGATTGCGCGCTACATCTATGAATACTCTCTTGAACAAGAACCTGGCTTCCTTGAAAGCTACGAGAAAGTCAGCGAACTGTTCACTCGTCTGCAGCAAAAATTCGTTGATATCCGCAAGAGAATCGTCAAGTTCCATCACGGCACGCACACGAAACTTTTCTGCATCCCGACAACTTCAGGTACCGGTTCCGAAGTTACGCCGTATGCGGTTATTACGGATGACAACACGCACGTTAAGTATCCGTTGACCGACTACGAAATGACGCCTCAGGTTGCAATCGTCGACCCTGAATTTGTCATGACGGTTCCGAAGAGAACAGTTGCATGGTCAGGTCTCGATACGCTGTCACATGCGCTTGAGTCATACGTTTCCGTAATGGCTTCAGACTTCACGCGCCCATGGTCGCTTCAGGCAATCAAGCTCGTATTTGAAAACCTTGAAAAATCCTACAATTATGACCCTAAGAATCCTACGCTTGAAGGCGAAACTGCTCGCGAAAACATGCACTATGCGGCTACTCTTGGCGGCATGGCCTTCGCAAATGCTTTCCTTGGCATCAATCACTCGCTTGCTCACAAGACTGGCGGCGAATTCGGACTTCCTCACGGTCTTGCGATTTCGATTGCGATGCAGCACGTGATTCGTTTCAACGGTGTATCTGGCAAAGTCAAGAGAACACCGTTCCCACGCTACGAAGTTTATCGTGCTCAAAAGGATTATGCAGACATTGCGCGTGCGCTTGGATTGAAGGGCAGAACAGATGCTGATTTGGTCGAATCATTGTGCAACAAGATTGAAGAACTGATGAAAGCCGTTGGCGTAAATCCTAAGCTTTCGGCAAACGGGGTTACTAAAGAAGCCTTTGACGGCGCTTTGGACAAATTGTGCGATTTGGTTTACAACGATCAATGCACGACGGCAAACCCTCGCCAACCAAGCTTGGAAGAGATTCGCCAGTTGTTGATTGATCAATTCTAAAGATGATTTCCATATAAATACTTCCTTGAAAGGACCGAGTTTTGCTCGGTTCTTTTTTTACGTTCCGCGTTATTAAAAAATAAAGTGTGATTAACCCGTTTTCTTCGCGATGAGAGTGCAATTTTTGAAGATGTTATGAAAGCTGTTGCAAGTTTCGAAGTTATGGTATATAATTGGTCTATACCAATATGGGCGTGACAGTTTTTTCGAGGAGGAATTCAAAATGAAAGTTATTATTGTTAAAAATGCAGCAGAAGGCGGAAAGAAAGCGTTTGAAATTTTTAAGAAAAAACTTGACGAAGGAGCAACCGTTTTTGGCCTGGCAACTGGTGGCACGCCTGAAACGACCTATCAGGAATTATGCGATAGTGACCTCGATTTTTCGAACTGCATTTCAATAAACCTTGACGAATATGTCGGCTTACCGGCTGATAATCCACAAAGCTACCATTATTACATGAAAAAGCATCTGTTTGAAAAGAAGCCGTTCGCTCATTCATATCTTCCTGACGGCCAAAATGATGATGCAAAAGTCGAATGTGAACGCTACAGCAGGATTATCGCAGAAAATCCGGTTGACTTGCAGCTGCTTGGAATCGGTCGCAACGGACACATCGGGTTTAATGAGCCGGGGTCTGCTTTTGACGGCAGGACGCAAAAGATTCGCTTGACGGAATCGACGATTGCAGCAAATGCGCGCTACTTCGAAAACGAAAATGACGTTCCGAAGTATGCATATTCGATGGGAATCGGCGAAATCATGCAGGCAAAGACCGTTTTGCTTGAGGCATACGGCAAGGATAAGGCGGATGCAATCAAGAAAATGGTTGAAGGAGAACCGACCGAAGAAGTTCCTGCAAGCGTTCTGCAAACTCATGATGATGCGATTGTTATCGTGGATGAGGATGCGGCGAGCTTGTTAAGGTAAAAGGTGTGGAGCCGAGCGGTCATGACCCCGTACGCAAGCTTTGGGCGACCGAAGGCGAGCTCGTCTCGTCCAAGGAGTCCTTGCTTGCGATAGGGGGAATGCGAGCTGGAACCCGATTATGCAAGGTGTGAAGACCAGCCGCAACTGAATATTGATTAAAATTCGTGCCGTGATGGCGCGAATTTTTTCTTTTTTGGGCAGCGCCCCAAGATTTCACTCGGATTTACGGACAAAGCCGGCTTTTTGGAGCATTTGTCCGTAAAACCAGGTCCGAAACGTCTGAATTTTTACGGACAAACGGCCATTTTTGACCATTTTGTCCGTAATCGCCATTTTGGGGACAGTCCATTTACGGACAAAGCGTCCATTTTCATCGATGTGTCCGTAAATGACAATGATTTTGCCAAATGCAGTGCTGCGCATCACCTGCTCAATCACTGAACCTGACTTCGATTATGGGCAAAAGGTTGATTTCTGAGATTTGCCCGTAATTTTAGTCCACACTGCTTTGACGAAGGTAACCGAGTAGAACATTTTTCAAAATTTTGGATATTTTGTTCTACTTTCGGAGCCGCGCGAGCTGAATTTGGAGTCAGCGGTAGAACATTTTTTCAATTTTTTGATATTTTGTTCTACTTTCGGA
>NZ_FOPI01000014.1:39270-62136 GCF_900113455.1 Ligilactobacillus ruminis DSM 20403 = NBRC 102161
GTTCTACTTTCGGAGCCGCGCGAGCTGAATTTGGAGTCAGCGGTAGAACATTTTTTCAATTTTTTGATATTTTGTTCTACTTTCGGAGCCGCGCGGGCCGAATTTGGAGGTAGCGGTAGAACATTTTTCAAAATTTTGGATATTTTGTTCTACTTTCGAAGCAGCGCCCCCCGATTTTGGAGAGTCCGGTAGACAAAAATGAGGCATTCATCCCGTTTTTTGTCTACTTTTGTTTCCGCGCACCTCAAATTTGAATGCGGCGGTAGAACATTTTTTCAACCCCTCCGAGCAACAAGGAGTGATTACGGGCAAAATGTCGTTTTTGAAGATTATCCCGTAAATGCCAGTCGTCGATTATGAGACAAAATGGCGATTCCCGGAATTTGCCCGTAAACGGTAAATATGCTGCAGCGATTTTTCCAAATTCAAGAAGTCGATTGCCATCGGACACCCTGGATTTTACCAAAAGCACGGTGCATCGAAGGATTTAGTGCGTATAACACTTATCATAAGTATATTTAAGGAAATAATGCAGCAACAAAAGGGTGCATATGTTTCATCACAATTATTGGTCTATACCTGTACCAATTTTGATGTTTTTGTTGACATCATTTTATAGAAGCGGTATATTATACATGCTGATTGGGTTTCCGAGAAAAATAATGGAATATACCAATTTTAAATGATAACAACCAATCTAAAGAAAAAGACAAAAGGATGGAAACTTAAAATGTGTGGAATTGTTGGAATTACAGGCAAGGACAATGCGGTTGAAATTTTGATCAACGGCTTGGAAAAACTTGAATATCGCGGTTATGATTCGGCAGGCATCTATGTAAACAACGGCAACGGAAATGATTTTCTCGTTAAGGTCAAAGGACGCATCGCTGATTTAAAGGACAAAGTAACGGCTGACGTAAAGGGAACTGCCGGCATCGGACACACGCGTTGGGCTACGCATGGAGTTCCGAGTGAAACGAATGCGCATCCGCACATTTCGGAAAATGGACGCTTTTATCTCGTCCACAACGGCGTCATCGGCAATTTTAAGGAATTAAGGGCGAAGTATCTGTCGGACGTGCATTTTGCAAGCGAAACGGATACTGAGGTCATCGTTCAGATGGTTGAACATTTTTCAAACGAAGGACTTGAAACGAAGGAAGCTTTCAAAAAGACGATCAGCGTACTTGACGAGTCTTCTTCGTACGCATTTTTGCTGATGGATCGAGAAGATCCCGAAACCTTGTATGTCGCAAAATCAAAAAGTCCGTTGTTGATCGGCGTTGGCGAAGGTTTCAATGCGGTTTGCTCTGATTCGATGGCAATGCTTAAGGAAACGCACGAGTTCATTGAGTTGACGGACGGAGACGTTGTCGTCGTCAAGCCGGACAGCATCGAAATTGAAGACAAGAACGGCAAAAAGATTGAACGAAAGCCTTTTTACGTCGATCAAGATGCAAGTGCTTCTGAAAAAGGCGCTTATGAGCATTATATGTTGAAAGAAATTGATGAGCAACCAGCCGTCATGCGCAAACTTGCAACGGAATATTTCGATGAAAACGGCAATATCAAAATTGAAGCCGACTTGCTGAAGGCAATCGAAGCAAGCGACCGCATCTACATCGTTGCTGCAGGCACGAGCTATCATGCGGGACTTGTTGGTCACGAATTGTTCGAAAAGCTGGCTAAGATTCCGACGGAAGTACACGTTTCGTCAGAGTTCGGCTACAATATGCCTCTTCTTTCCGAAAAACCCTTCTTCATCTATCTGACGCAAAGCGGCGAAACGGCCGACAGCCGTCAGGTCCTTGTTCAAACGAATGAGATGGGTTACCCGAGCCTGACGATTACGAACGTTCCGAACTCAACCTTGTCGCGCGAAGCAAGCTATACGCTGCTTTTGCATGCCGGTCCGGAGATTGCCGTTGCTTCGACAAAGGCATATACGGCCCAAATTGCAGTCGAAGCGATTTTGGCCAAGAAACTGGGTGAAGAGCGCGGAATTGAGGCTGCCAAAGATTTTGACATTCATTTGGAACTTGCCAAAGTTGCAAACGCGATGCAAACGATGGTTGACGAAAAGCATGAGATCGAAGAACTGGCTGAAAAAAATCTCAAGACGACGCGCAATGCATTTTACATCGGACGTTCAATCGACTATGATACGGCAATTGAAGCGGCGCTCAAGCTCAAGGAAGTTTCCTATGTCCAAACTGAAGGTTTTGCGTCCGGTGAACTTAAGCACGGTACGATTGCTTTGATTGAAGAAGGTACTCCGGTGATTGCAATCATTACTGACGAAAAAACCGCAGCGCACACGAGAAGCAACGTTCAGGAAGTGATTGCTCGCGGGGCAAACGTCATCACGATCGTTTCACGATCTCTGTCAAATGCAGGGGATCAAATCGTGTTGCCGGATGTTCATCCGTTGCTGACGCCGCTGGTTTCGATCGTGCCGGCTCAGCTGCTCGCATACTATACGAGCAAACAGCGCGGATATGACGTCGACAAGCCTCGCAACCTCGCAAAGAGCGTGACGGTAGAGTAAAAACGTTTTTTCAAAATATACTTTGCCTTAACGAATTTCTAAATAATAAAAAGAGCGTTTTTTCCTAATTGATGATTCGGAAAAGACGCTCTTTTTCATATCTGTTTTTTATTTCAAATAAGAAACCGTCTTTTTGACCTCGACTTTCGTATGATCGAATTTTTTTCCGACGTATTCATGAATTTCTTTTGAGATGCGAGAAATGTTGTCTCCGGCAAATTTCAGGTAAAGCAGGTGTCTGATTTCGCTCCAATCGTTAAACCGCTTGAGGATTCGCTCAATGGCGATACCAACGTTTGTTGAGCTTTCAATGAAATCTTTAGAAAGAGCGGTCTTTGAATGAAAACTTCGGAAACAGGACCTGCTTCAATGATTTTGCCTGAGTCCATCACGGCCACGTTCTTGCAGATCGATTTGACGACCTGCATCTCGTGGGTAATCAGGACGATCTTGATGCCGAGTTTGCGATTGACTTTTTGAAGCCTGAAAACTGTCTGGCCGAAATGAGCTGGTCCCCGTAAACGGTCAAGGTTTGTGCCAGTCCCACCCAAACGATTCTGAAAAAGTTCATGATGCGAAGAATTGCGACGTAGCCGATGATGACTTCTCGTCCGAACGGATTGACGAGACTTTGAATGAGCACGCCGCCAAACGTTACGACGAACTGCTGGAAAGTCGCCGGAAAAGCGATATGAAGAACGTTTTTGATTTGTTTTGCATTGAAAATTCTGCCGCTGTATTTTGCAAAATGAAATTTGTCTTCCAAAAGCTTGAGAGTCAAAAGCGCACCGATGAGCTGGGCCAAAATGGTACCCATGGCGGATCCGGCCACGCCGAGCTTGAGTCCGACGATAAAAAGAAAATTAAAAATAAGATTTAGAACAGTCGTCGTCAGCATCAGATAAAAGCTTTTTTTCGTATCTTCTGCAGCTGTCAGAATTGCACGGCCTCCGTCATAGACGTGAATCAGAAAAAGACCGGCCAGATAGATTCTGCCGTAAATCAAAGCGTAGCGCATCATGTTGTCCGGGACGCTGATCAGGCGAAATACAGCGGGCAAACAGAAGATGCCCAAAATGGCGACGATGATGCCGCATATGCCGTCAAAAGCCAGCACCGTTCGCGTCGTTTGTGCCAAAGAGTCCTGATTTTTTTGTCCGATCAGCTGCGAAATGATGATTTCAACGGCCATCTCAAGACCGCCGGAAATAGCCCAAAAAACCATGATGACGTTGGCGGCATTTCCGACTGCGGCCAGTTCGTTTGCGCCCCAAAAACGGCTATCGCTTCTATGACGTCATGCAGTGCGACAAGATGGCAACGATTAAGATGCTTCAGGAATTGGGGGCATCGCTTGATGAGATCCAGAGTTTTTTCAGAAAGGACGTGCTTGTTGAACAGGCTGAATTCATGCGGGAAAAACGCCTGGCTTTGGATGAAACTGTTGGAAAAACGGAAATGCGAACTTGATTTTTTTATCAAGCGCATTAACGAATTTATAAAAATCGGCGCAGGGACGGTCTTTTTCGAAACAAACGAAGCGAAACGATACGGAATCATTGATCAAAAACTAAAAAAACACTTCGTCGTCAACTCGATTGAGCTCGGGATGCAGTACGGAGTCATAATTGATGAAGAAAAACTTAAGCCTGCAGCGATTTTTTATCGCGACGATGCCGGCGAATTCATAAAAGAAGCGGGCGAGTACGTTTGCATGTTCCAAACGTTGGAAGACGGACGGATGCTTGAAAATCTGGCTGAAACTGCGGCTGCCTTTCAAAAGTTCGGCGGATCGGGCTTTATTTATCATGAAGATTATGCCAATACGATTCCGGAAGCAAACGGAAAACGCGTTATCAAGCTTTTGCAAAAAATCGGTGCCTGAAATCAAGGCTTTTGGCGTTCTGCTTAGCAAGATGAGAAAAAATTGTCTCAAATTGAAAAAAATTATGTTTCAAATTAAAAAATCGGATGCTTTGCACTCAATTGCAAATTGGATCCGGTTTTTTGCGTATGCAGGACGATTGCCTTCCGTGACGGAAATATCCCGAAATAATTTGGCGACAAATTGGCTGAGAGCTTGGTGCGATGATTCATCAGGCGCAGCATTTGGCAAAATATGTATCAAAATCGAAAAATGCCGAACAAAAGCAGCCGACTTGCGTCCGACTTTGTTCGACATTTAATGCAATTCAAGAGGAAAACATTTTTTCGCCTCTTCTTTATTGCAATTCCGTTGTGGCAATCGCCTCTTCGGCAGTTGTTTCAGCTTTGTCTTCGCTCTTTGGATCAATGTTGCAAGCAACTGATGCGATTACGAAATAAAACGCAGCCCATCCCCACATGTTGCTGATCAGAAACATTGCAAAAAGAAGCCACAAGAACCATGTTAAACCTGTTAACCAAATCTCAGCAAATTTCATCCGTTCTTAAACCCCCAAATAATTATATTGTCATTTTATCACGTTTTTGAAAAAATTGGGAATATTTTTGTGACTTTTTGAACTAAAGGTGATATAAAATGAAGGGTTTGTAGCAGATTCAGAAATCATTTTCGTCAAAATGAAATTTAAAAAATGCCCCTTACCGTCAAAGCCTGATTTAAGACTTTGACGGTAAGGGGCATTAAAGAAAAAATCCAGCGATATTTTTTGCCTGATCGACGACGAGCGACAATCAGATTATTTAACGTTTTCAGTCATGTTTTTCTTGGCCGTTGCCAACATCAACCGGATCCGGTTGAGCTGGTTGACGAATGACAGACTCGGGTCGTAATCAACCAAAGCAATGTTTGCCATCGGGTACTTGGAACGAAGCTCTTTGACGACGCCCTTGCCGACAACGTGGTTTGGCAAGCATCCGAACGGCTGCATGCAGACGATGTTGTTGACGCCGTTTTGCAGGCTTTCGACCATTTCGCCGGTAAGGAACCAGCCTTCACCGGTCTGATTGCCCAGACTTAAAATATCCTGGGCACCGTCTGCGATTTGTTCGATGGCTTCGATGCCATCGAAACGCTCGGAATTTTTCAGTGCTTCGTTCATCGGCTTTTCGCAAAGGCGGATCAACTTGATGGCCAGCTCGGCCAAAACCTTGTTCTTCTTGGATCCGCCAAGATGGTTATATTTGTAAACCTGGTTGTAAAGAGAGTAGTTCATGAATCCGACGATGTCCGGACAAACGACTTCTGCACCTTCGTTTTCAAGCACGCGAACGATATTGTTGTTTGCAATCGGTGAATATTTGACAAGAATTTCGCCGACGATGGCAACGCGCGGCTTCTTTTCAGCGGTCAACGGAATGTTGTCGAAATCTTCGACGATTTTTGCAACGTTGCGCTTAAATTCGTGGAAACTGCCGTTTTTGACGTTAGGCTGAATTCTGTCAAGCCATTCTTTGTGAAGGGCATCAACTGCTCCTTCTTCCGTTTCATAAGGCCTCGTGCGATATACGACGCGCTCGAACAGGTCTCCGTAAAGGAAGGCCAAAGCAACGCGCTTGACAAGCGGAAGCGTCAGTTTGAAGCCCGGTGACTTTTCGGTGCCCTTGGCGTTAAGCGACATCGAGATGACCGGAACCTGCGGGAAACCGGCATCCTTGAGTGCTTTTCTGATCAAAGGAATGTAGTTTGTCGCACGACATCCGCCGCCTGTCTGTGTCATCATGACGGAAACGTTGTCGAGGTCGTACTTGCCGCTCTTCAGTGCTTCGATCATTTGTCCGATCGTGATGATTGCAGGGTAGCACGCATCATTGTTGACGTACTTGATTCCTTCGTCAACCGAATGTCGTCTTTCAACCGGCAAGTTGACAACGTTGTAGCCGGATGCTCTTAACGCAACGTCAACCAGATTTGATTGGTGAATCGGCGAAAGCATCGGCATCAGCAAGGTATGCTTTTTGCGCATGTCCTTCGTAAACTGCTTCGGACGTTCAAGGTCGTAAAGCTTTTCCGGAATGATGTGTCGTTCGTTGCGTTCCAAAACGGCCGCCTTGAGCGAACGGATTCGGATGCGAATTGCGCCGATGTTCGTTCCTTCGTCGATCTTGAGCACGGTGTACAAACGATTGTAGCGTGAAAGAATTTCTTCGACTTGATCGGTCGTAATGGCATCGATGCCGCAGCCAAAAGAATTAAGCTGAACGAATTCCAGTTCAGGAATCTTTGCGGCAACTCTTGCGGCTGCAAACAAGCGCGAGTGATAAGTCCATTGGTTGACGATGCGCAGTCCTTCGACGTTGCCCATGTGCGAAATACTGTCTTCTGTCAAAACGTTGAACCCTTCTGCACAGATGATCTGCGAAATTCCACGGTTGATTTGCGGATCGAGGTGGTACGGACGTCCGGCCAAAACGACCCCGTGCTGACCGTTTTGACGCATCATCATCAACGTGTCTTCACCACGATTTTGGATCCAGCGTTTAAAGTTGTCCATTTCTTTAAATCCAGCGCTCAAGGCATCTTCGACTTCTTTTTGCGTCACGCCGAAATCTTTGAACGTTTCGTAGAGGTTCTTTGCGGTTGATGAAAAATCTGCCAGATTCAGGAACGGATTCCTGTAGTCGACCTGGCCGTTGCGAATTTCATCGACGTTCATGCGAATGACGTCAGGATAAGATTGGACGATCGGGCAGTTGAAGTGGTTGTTGGCAGCCTTTGCTTCTTGACGTTCGTAAACGACGCAAGGATAGAAAATAGTCTTAAAACCCTTGTCGATCAGCCATTGAATGTGGCCGTGAACCATTTTGGCAGGGTAGCATACCGTATCCGACGGAATCGTTTCAATCCCTGATTCATACATCTCTTCTGATGAACGGGTTGAAATTTCGGCTCTGATGCCGAGTTCTTTAAAGAACGTTGCCCAAAGAGGATAGTTTTCGTACATGTTGAGCACGCGCGGAATTCCGATCGTGCCGCGCGTTGCGAGCTTCTTTCTTAACGGACGGTACGAGAAGAGCTTATGATATTTTTCTTTAACAAGGTTGACGCGCTGATCTTTTGGAGCAAGTTTGATCCGCAGACCTTTTTCGCAGCGGTTGCCCGTAATGAAGCTGCGACCGTCATTGAAGTGCGTGATGGTCAACAGACAGTTGTTTTCGCAGCGACCGCAGTGTTCAAACGTCTTGTCGCAAGTCAAACCTGCCATTTCTTCCGTCGTCATGATCGTTGAAACGTCGCCTGGTTTTGAGTGTTCTTCGGCAATCAGAGCAGCGCCGTAAGCCCCCATCAAGCCGGCAATGTTTGGCCTGATGACGTTTTGACCGCTAAGCTTTTCAAATGAGCGCAAAACGGCTTCGTTGTAGAAAGTTCCGCCTTGGCAAACGATGTGCTGACCGAGGTCTTCGGCGGAGTGGGCCTTGATGACTTTGAACAAGGCGTTTTTGATGACGGACATTGAAAGTCCGGCAGAAATGTCACCGACAGAGGCGCCCTCTTTTTGAGCCTGCTTGACGCGCGACTGCATGAAAACGGTGCAGCGAGAGCCGAGATCGGCCGGATTTTCAGCGAGCAAGGCTGCTTTGGCGAAGTCCTTGACGTCGTATTTAAGCGACTGCGCGAACGTTTCAATGAAGGAACCGCATCCGGATGAGCATGCTTCGTTTAATTGAATCGTTGAAAGTGCACCGTTTTTAACGTGCATGGCTTTCATGTCTTGTCCGCCGATGTCCAAAATAAAATCGACGTTTGGCTGGAAGTAGTGTGCTGCCTTATAGTGAGCGACCGTTTCGACTTCTCCGAGATCGGCTTTCAAAGCGCTTTTGATCAGATGTTCACCGTATCCGGTCGTGCATGCTTTGGCAATCGTGACGTTTTCCGGAAGATGCTTGTACATTTCCGTCAAAATATCAATCGTCTTTTGAAGAGGATCACCGTCATTGTTGCCGTACCACGTATAAAGAATTTTCTTGTCTTCGCTCATCAAAACGATTTTGGTCGTCGTCGAACCGGCATCGATTCCCAGATAAGCGTTGCCGCAATATGTTTCAATCGGACGAAAGTCAACTTTGGCTTTGGCATGGCGATCGCGAAATTCTTTCAGCTCTTCTTCGTTGTTAAAGAGCGGATCGAGAGATTTTGTCGGTTGAAGAGCAGAACCGATGTGGGCGAGCGAGTCAAGCAGTTTTGCGATGGTTGTCGGTTCTTCTTCGCCTGCGTAAAATGCAGCGCCCTTGGCCACGAAGAGCTGCGGATTTTCAGGAAAGACGACGTTTTCTTCTTTAAGATGCAGCGTCTCGATGAATCTTTGACGAAGTTCGCTCATGAAGTAAAGCGGACCGCCCAAAAAAGCAACGTTGCCCTGAATCTTATGGCCGGATGCAAGACCTGCAATCGTCTGATTGACGACAGCCTGAAAAATCGAAGCAGCGAGGTCTTCTTGACGCGCGCCATCGTTGATCAGCGGCTGAATGTCAGTCTTGGCAAAAACGCCGCAGCGCGAGGCAATCGGATAAATGTGCGTATATCCTTTTGCCAGTTCGTTCAGACCATTGGCATCGGTTTTCAGCAGACTTGCCATCTGATCAATGAAGGCACCGGTTCCGCCGGCACACGATCCGTTCATTTTTTGTTCAAGCGATGCGCCGAAAAACGTGATTTTGGCATCTTCGCCGCCAAGTTCAATGGCAACGTCGGTTTGCGGACAAATGACTTCGACCGTTTTGGTGCAGGCGATAACTTCCTGGATGAATTTGAGGTTCAAGACGTCGGCCAAGCCCATGCCGCCTGAGCCGGTAATCGTAAATGAAATCGGCGTATTCAAACCAACCGCTTCTGCTGCCTCGCGCAAAACTTTTTCACTGGCTTTTTTGACGTCAGAGAAATGGCGCTGATAGGTTTGGTAGACAGAATCATTGTTTTCATCCATGATAACGACTTTGACGGTTGTTGACCCGACGTCAATGCCGCCTCTTAATGATTTTGGCTCCATAAAAAATCTCCTTGATAAAACTCCGAAATAAACAAGCAGTGTTGAATATGCAACACTTGTTGATTATACTAAACATAGTTAATTTTATATCAAATCGAATGAAATTCAATGCTCAAAATCAGCGACATTGTATTTTAAACAACATATCGTAAAAATATGTTGCTGATTTTACGGATTTTTTGATCCTACAAGAGGTACATATAATATGAGAAAAACAAAAAAAGAAGATTTGCGAGTAATCAGAACGAAGAAGCTGATTTTTACTGCATTTATCAATCTGATTCAGGAAAAAGACTATAATTCGATTACGGTTCAGGATATTTCTGACAGAGCAATGATCAATCGATCGACGTTTTATAATCACTTCAAGGATAAGCAGGACGTGTTGGATCAGGTTTTTTCTTATGCCCTGACACCGATGTTTAAAAATATTGAAAGCGATATTTTAGAAGAGGGATGCATTATTAGGAAAGAGCGTCTGGTGAAGATTTTAACCAAGATTTTTAAGATGGTTGCCAAAAATCGGGCTTTTTACGTTATGGCACTCGAGGGACAGAATAATTTCGTCATGGCTGATTGTTTTAGAAATTTCTTGACGGAACATTTTTCGAACATCTTCAGCAGGATGCGCGTCAAAGACGGTGAGGACGTTATTCCGATGGACTTTATCATCCTTTATATCGTGACGACCTTTATGAGTTCTTTGAAATGGTGGATCGATACGAATTGCAGCATGTCTGCGGAAAAGATGGCACGACTTTTGATGAAAATCATTTCCAGCGCAGGACTGCAGGTTTGCGATGTCAAGGTGATCTGAAGCACGACCGGTTTTAATTATAAGAAAAAAACGTTTGCTGCTGAAAAGTATGTAAATTGCCCATTTTATTAAAATGATAAAGTAACATTTAATGTAATAAGTGAAAAACAACTTATACTAGCACTGAAAAATATGATACTATTTTTGAAATAGCTTCAATCTTTTGGAAAAAGAAGCTTTGGCCAGCAACAAAACACAAAAAATAATTTATGAATATTTTTGAATATACGTTAAAAAATGACGTATAATCAATCGTAAATAAGGAATGTTTGTGTTACAACGGGTTTTCTTGATTCATGACAATTGCTAGGGCACGTTTGAAATCCCTTAATGGTATATTTATGCAAAAAATAACGCTCACAAAGACTATTTATGAATAAATAATAATGCCTTGAAGTTTGCAGACGGCCTTTTTTCAAAAAAAGTATTTGAAAATTTTGAAAAATAGCATATAATGACAATAAGAATTTTAATAATCATTTAATAAATGGGGTTTGTTATAGTGAGTGAAAATTCCTTGTTAACGATTCAGCATGTAGATACTGCCTTTAAAGTAAACGGTCAGTTCTATAATGCGATCACAGATGTCTCGCTTGATCTCTATCCTGATGAGATTCTCGCTATTGTCGGCGAATCAGGTTGCGGCAAGAGTACTCTTGCCACTAGCGTGATTGGTCTGCACAATATGAGTTCGACTGAGATCAGCGGAAGCATTGTTTATCACCAAAGAGTCGTCAAAGAAGACGGTTCGATTTCGATTAAAGATCATGAACTTGTCGGAATGAGCGCGGATGAGATGAATGCTCTTCGTGGAAACGACATGGGCATGATTTTCCAGGATCCGTTGGCAGCTTTGAATCCGTTGATGCGGATTGGAGACCAGATTAAAGAAAATCTGGATTTCCATACGACGATGTCTGAAGAAGAAAAGCGGGCTCGCGTAATCGAACTGCTTGATCAGGTCGGGATTCCGAAGCCGGAACGCGTTGCCAAGATGTATCCGCATGAGCTTTCCGGAGGGATGCGCCAACGCGTGATCATCGCGATTGCCATTGCCTGCAAGCCGGACGTCATTATCGCTGACGAACCGACTACGGCGCTGGATGTTACGATTCAGGCGCAGATTCTTGATTTGCTTCGCGACATTCAAGAAGAAAAGCATGCCGGCGTAATCTTGATCACGCACGATTTGGGCGTCGTTGCCGAAACGGCCGATCGCGTTGCCGTGATGTATGCCGGACAGATCGTCGAAGTCGGATCAACAAAACAGATTTTTGAAAATCCGAAACATCCATATACTCGTTCGCTTCTTCGTTCAATGCCTCAGGCTGACAGTGAAAACGATGATCTTTACGTGATTGACGGCATGGTTCCTTCTTTGAAGAACATGCCGCAAAAAGGATGCCGATTTGCACCCCGCGTTTCATGGATTCCGGTATCAGAACATGAAGAAGATCCTGTCATGCATGAAGTTGAACCAGGACATGAAGTACGTTGCACGTGCTATAAGAATTTCAAATTTCCGGACGAAGAGCAGGTGGATGAACAATGAGTGAGTCAAAAGATTTAATCACGATTAAAGATCTCTGCGTCCATTATCCAATTCGCTCAGGGTTCTTTAATCGGATCACGGATTACGTTTATGCCGTTGACGGCGTAAACTTTACGATTAAGGCAGGTCAAAGCTACGGAATCATCGGTGAATCCGGTTCCGGCAAATCAACGATCGGCAAAACGATCGTCGGTTTGGAAAAAGCAACGCACGGTCAGATTATTTATGACGGCTATGACGTGACTAAACGAAAGAATCGCAAAAAACATAAATATAACAAAGACGTTCAAATGATTTTCCAAGATTCTCTTTCAAGTTTGAATCCCAGAAAAAAGATTTTGGACATCATCGCTGAGCCGATCAGAAATTTCGAAGATTTCACCGAAGATCAGGTCAAGGCTCGCGTTGCAGAGTTACTTAACATCGTCGGTTTGGAGGAAGAAGCAATGTACAAGTTTCCGCACCAATTTTCCGGCGGTCAGCGGCAGCGCATCGGTGTTGCGCGAGCAGTTGCTTCCAACCCGAAGCTGATTATTGCCGATGAACCCGTTTCTGCGTTGGATCTGTCGGTTCAGGCTCAGGTTTTGAACTATATGAAGAAGATTCAAAAAGATTTGGGCATCAGTTATATGTTTATTTCTCATGACCTCGGGGTCGTTTATCACATGTGCGACAATCTTGCAATCATGCATCGCGGCAAGTTTGTCGAAATCGGTTCAAGAGATGATATTTATAATCATCCTCAGCATATCTACACCAAGCGTTTGCTTGCAGCCATTCCGCAAGTCGACGTTGAACATCGTGATGAGCACCGCGCATACCGCAAACAAGTCGAAAAAGAATTTACCGAAAATCAGGACAAGTGGTATGACGAGGACGGTAAGGTTTATGACCTTCGTCAAATATCCGAAACGCACTGGGTTGCGTTGCCGGACGCAGGGGAGGAGAAGTAATTATGTGGAAAACAGTTTTGCGTCGTGTTCTGATCATGATACCCGAAATAATCATTTTGAGCATATTCGTGTTTGTTTTAGCCAAAATGATGCCGGGTGATCCGTTTACGGGTTCCATCACGCCTCAGACATCTCCTGCCAGAATTCATGAATTGAAGGTTCAAGCCGGACTTTATGATCCGTGGTACGTTCAGTACGGTCGCTGGATTACGAACCTGTTCCATGGCGACTTGGGCGTTTCTTACCAATTCAAGACACCGGTTGCCGACTTGATTGCATCTCGTGCAGGCAATACGTTATGGTTGTCTCTTGTCATTGTTGTTTTGAGCTATTTGTTTGCGATTCCTTTAGGGATCATCGCTGGCCGTTTTGAAAACAGCAAGTCTGACCGCGTGATTCAATTGTATAACTATATTTCGTATGCAATTCCAGGTTTCGTATTCTACTTGCTTGGCCTGTGGCTTTTTGGCTACGTTTTGGGTATTTTTCCGACATCAGGTTCCGTTTCCATCGGAGCAGGCAGCGGCTTTGGCTACGTTATGAGTCGAATATATCACATGATTTTGCCAGCTTTGCTTGCGGCGCTCATCTCAACTACAAGTACCTGTCAGTATCTGCGAAGCGAAATCATCGATTCGAAGACGCAGGATTACGTGAAAACGGCCCGTGCCAAGGGTGTTCCTGAAAAGACCGTCTTCAATCGACATATCTTGCGCAATTCGCTGCTTCCTATTGCGGCATTTGCTGGATATTCGATTACCGGCCTGCTTGGCGGATCGATTTTTATTGAAACCGTCTTCTCTTATCCTGGGATGGGATTGTTGTTCATTAACTCGCTGACGAACCGTGATTACTCGGTTATTACCGCATTGGTTCTTTTGTTCGGGATACTTAACTTAATCGGAACGCTCCTTTCGGATATTATTTTAAGTATCGTTGATCCGCGTGTCAGAATCGAGTAATTGAAGGGAGCGAAGGTCGATGTTTAAGAAAAAGACAACGGAAAAAGCATACAGCGGACAAGAAGTCGTTGAAAATATTCAAAAAAAGAATGAAGAAGCATCCGGTTTGAAAGTTTTGGCCCGTGAATTTGCCAAAGACCGTGGTGCATTAGGCGCATTGATTTTACTGATTATTTTGTTTCTAGGGATTTTTATTGGAGCTTTGTTCCTCAATACGGACAAGGTTATGACGGTTGACATCTTCAAGCAATACAACCATCCTGGCGCTGACGGAATGTTGCTCGGCGGTGACGAAGGCGGCCGCGACGTGTTCAAGATGCTGATTCTCGGAGCGAGGAACTCGCTTCTGATCGGGATTGCGATTACGGTCTTGATTGAAGTAATCGGAACTGTTTTTGGACTTGTCGCCGGTTACTATGGCGGAAAAGTTGACAATATCATGATGCGTTTTCTTGATTTTATGATGGTTTTGCCGACATTGATGATTATCATCGTCATCGTTACGATTATTCCAAAATATACGATGTGGTCGTTCGTTTTAATCATGTCGGCTTTTTACTGGGTCGGAACGGCACGTTTGATTCGGTCCAAGGCATTGTCAGAATCAAAAAAAGACTATATCAGTGCTTCAAAGACTTCGGGCAGCAGCGATTTGAAGATTATTTTAAAAGAGCTGTTGCCAAATCTGAGTTCAATCATCATCGTTGACGCAACTTTGATGCTTGCCGGCAATATCGGGATTGAAGTTTCGCTGACGTACCTTGGTTTTGGGTTCCCGGACAGTGTTCCAAGTCTTGGGACGCTGGTCGGATATGCTAACGATCCGTCCGTTTTGACCTTGAGGCCATGGGTTTGGCTTCCGGCTGCATTATTGATTTTAGTAATCTGTGTCGGCATCAGCTATGTCGGCAACGTTTTGCGACGCGCAGCCGATGCGCGTCAGCGTCTGGGTTAATTTTTCTGTTTTAATTTAGGGTATAAACTTTTTAAAATATCATACCAATTCAATACTAGGGGGTTTCTTTATGAATACCAAAAAAGTTTTCGTAGGTGCAGCGGCAGTTTTGTCCCTTTCGGCACTTACACTTGCTGGTTGCGGAAATAACAGCAGCAAAGAGGGTAGCAACAGCAGCAGCACTCAAAAGGCTTCGTTGCCGATTGCGTACAACAACAAGAAAGTTAGCGTCAAGGGCGGCACTTTAAAAATCGGAATGGTTTCCGATTCTGCTTTCAAGGGGATTTTTGCACCCGAGCTTTCACAGGATAAATATGATTCTGAAGTTGGCCAATTTGCTTTGCAGTCTTTGTTTAAATGTGATGACAACTATAAGTTCATTAAAGGCGGTGCTGCAGATATTTCCTTTAACGATAAGGACAAGACGGCTACGATCAAGATCAACAAGAAGGTCAAGTGGTCAAACGGCAAGCCTTTGACTTCAAAAGACGTTGAATTCGCATACGAAATCATCGCCAATCCAAAAGCCAGCGGCGTTCGCTATACTGATTCTTTGAAGAACATCAAAGGCATGGAAGAATACCACAAAGGCAAAGCTGACACGATTTCCGGAATTGAAATGAAGGATGAACACACCGTTGTGCTTCACTTCAAGCAGATGACGCCAGGCATGCGGACGTCAGGTTCCGGTTATATCTGGGAAAGTGCTGAACCATACGAATACTTGAAGGACGTTCCGTTCGACAAGATTGAATCCTGTGACCAAGTGCGCAAGAACCCTGTAACGTTTGGTCCATACAAGTTCAACAAGATTGTTTCCGGTGAATCCGCAGAATTTGTTCCTAATCCATATTACTGGGGCAAGAAGCCATCATTGGATAAGATCACGATTCAAACGGTTTCCTCAGCAACTGCAGGGGCTGCTTTGAAGTCAAAGAAGTATGACATCATGTTTGATGAACCAACGTCTGTTTACGGTGACAACAAGAAGCCAAAGGGCTACACGATGGTCGGCAAGCCTGAACTTGCATACAGCTACATGGGCTTCAAGGTCGGCAAGTTCGACAGCAAGAAGGGCGTAAACGTCGAAAACAAGAATGCCAAGATGAACAACAAATCATTGCGTCAGGCAATGGCATACGCAATGAACGTGCAACAAGTTTCAGACAAGTTCGGTTATGGTTTGAAGACGCGTGCAACCTCCTTGATTCCTGGCGCCTTCAAGGAATACAAGAATACGGAACTTAAAGGCTTCCCTCAAGACGTTGACAAAGCAAATAAGCTGCTCGACAAGGCCGGCTACAAGAAGGGCAAGGACGGCTACCGCAAGACTCCGGACGGCAAGAAGCTTACGATTAACGTTGCCGCAATGTCTGGCAGCGCAAACCAAGAAGCTATCATGAAGAATTACATCCAATGCTGGAAGAAAGTCGGTCTTCGCTGCAAGCTTACGAACGGTCGTCTGCTTGACTTCAACAACTTCTATGACAAGGTTGAAGCTGATTCCAAGGATATCGACGTCTTCTTTGGCGCATGGTCTCTTTCATCAGAACCATCTCCTGCAGACCTTTACAGTGAAGCAGCTCCGTTCAACATGACTCGCTTCGTTTCCAAGAAGAATACGCAATATTTGAAGAACATCGATTCTCAAAAAGCCGTTACGAACCACAAGTGGCGCGTAAAGCAGTTCAAGGAATGGCAAGCATGGATGAACGAACAAGCCTACGTTGTTCCTTTGCAAGATTACTATGATTCCGTACCTGTCAAGAACAACGTCAAGGGCTACACGGAACAGACGTCCAAGGGCTACACGCTTTGGGAAAACGTTTCTCTTACAAAGTAGTTTCATAAAATGCGAAAAGGTTTGGAATTTGTTTCCAAGCCTTTTTTTGTTTCATTTTTTAGATAAAATTTGAAAAAAACAAGCTTAAAGTGTTATATAATTAATTTGTGTTGTCTTTTATTGAAATGAAAGTCAAATATATAACTGGAGAAATATGGATGAAAAACAAATTATTATCCGGAGCGTTTTGGATGATGCTTGGGAGCATCCTTTCCCGCATCCTCGGAATCGTTTATTTGATACCATGGCTGATAATGATGGGAAATCCTCAGCATCAAAATGCGGCACAGGCAATCTTTAATACGGCTTACACTCCATATGCGCTGTTTCTTTCGCTTGGAACCGCCGGATTTCCGACCGCAATCGCCAGGCAGGTCGCCGAGTATAACGGCCAAAACAAGTTTAAAAACAGCGTCAGAGTTTTTAAGTTTGCTTCACTGTTCATGCTGTTTACCGGGATCATGTGCGGTGGTCTGTTGTACTTTTTTGCGCCGCTCATTGCGCAAAAGAGCGCCGTCGTGTCGACTGACGTTGCGACGGCAGCGATTCGCGTCATGGTGCCGACGCTGGTGATTTTGCCGCCGATGAGTCTGATGCGCGGCTTTTTCCAAGGAAATGCAGATATGCGTCCTTTTGGCATTTCTCAGCTTTGGGAACAGTTTGCTCGCGTCATTTTTATCCTGGTTTCAACTTTCGTCATTATGTACGTGCAAGGCGGTGACTATGTTAAGGCCGTAAACTACAGTACGTTTGCAACGTTTATCGGAGCGATTGCAAGTTATCTGTATTTGTTCTGCTACGCGTCAAAGAAGATTCCGCAATACCGGAAACTGTACCAGGAAAGCGAACCTGTCGACAATCTGCAGATCGTGACGATTTTCAAAAATATCGTCAAGGAAGCTTTGCCGTTTATTTTCGTTGGATCTGCCGTGACGATTTTTCAATTTATCGATCAGCTGACGTTTAAGGACATTATGGTTGATTTGACAGGGATGCCGACCGTCAAGGCACAAAATCTGTATACTTATTTTTCGGCCAATCCAAACAAAATTACGACGGTCGTGATTTCCTTGACGATTGCGATTTCTGAAACGTCATTGCCATTGTTGGCATCGCTTGCCAAAAAGGACGATCGACGACAAATTGGAACGACGATTGCCCAAAACATTGAACTGATGCTGCTTGCGCTGATTCCAAGCGCAGGTCTGCTCTCGATTCTTGCTTGGGAAGTAAACGGCGTCTTCTTTCCGTTTGACAAGGAAGCTGCCGGTTTGATGGGCTTTGCTTTGATCAGCTGCATGGCGCTTGCGATTTTTACTGACTTCTTTACGGTGATTCAGTCGCTTGGCAAGCACGAATATGCCGTCAAAAAACTTGCTTTGGGAATTATTTTAAAACTTGTGCTGCAAGTGCCTTTGACCTATCTTTTTGGGCCATACGGAACGATTCTTGCCACAACATTTGCATTCGGCATTATTTCTTTGATGGTTTACGCGCACATCAAGCATAATTATCTGAAAGGCATTCGCTTGCGCAACATCAAGAAGATTTTGGTGATCAATGTTTTGGTCTTGGGAGTTGCATTTATTTCAAATGCAGTAATCAAAATGGCGTACGTTCCCCAAGGAAAGCTTTCAGCATTTGTTTATGCTGCACTGTTCGGCGGCATGTTCATGCTGTTGTATCTGCTGCTTCTCAATAAGTCAGGAGTAATGAAGGCAGTCTTTGGAGTCAACGTGAAGATTCCCGTTTCCCAAAAAGAAAGGGGAAAACACTTCAAAGCTTAGAACAAGAAACCAGGAAAAATATTCCTCAAATTAAAAAACGGATGATTTGCGATTTACTGCGAATCAACGGTGGATGTCACGCAAAGTTAGACGGAAACGAAGGTGGGAATGATAGATTCAGCTGCATTTGTATAGTTTCATTTTATAGCATTGCGAAGATATTTTGTGAATACAAAAAATGGTGTTGAAAAATCATCATCAACACCATTTAGTATAGACCCGGAAAAAAGGGGCGGGGTCACCCGTAACCGAGGACTGGCATTTACGGGCAAATTTAAAAAACGTCATTTTGCCGTAATCCAATCTTGGCGCGCTGATTGTGAATGCGATGCGCAGCACTGCATTTGGCGAAAAAGTCATCCGTAAAAAAACAGGACTCTTGAAACGTTGTTGGTTTCTAAAGTCCTGTTTTCGACTATCTGTTGAAATAAACCAGCGTGCGAGCACCGTTTTTAAGGATGAATTTCGTAATGCCGGCATTTGTCGGTTCATTGAGATTAACAAGATTTCCGATATTTAAGAACAGATCGAGAATCAGTTTGATCGTAAAGCCGTGGCTGACGACAAGGACGCTTTCATCAGGATGTTTATCCGTCAATTCATTGAAGAATTGCTGCAATCTTTCTTTGACTTCGTCATAGGTTTCTCCGCCGGTAACTTCCCATGAATTCGGAAGAAGATTTTCTGAAGCATCGAAAAATTCACTGTATCTTTCAAGGATGTCTTGCCAATACATGCCGTCCCACATGCCGTAATCGAATTCTTTAAGCCGCGAATCAAACGTAATGTTTTGATTTGGAGCAATGATCCCGGCCGTTTCTCCGGCACGAAGCAAGGGACTTGAATAAACCGCAGAAAATACTGCGCCTTCTTCTTCAAGGTGCTTTTTGGTATTTTGAGCCTGAGTTCGACCGAGTTCGGTCAACGGCGTATCGATTTGCGCGCCTTGCCAGATTCCCTTGGCATTGGCCTGACTTTGACCATGGCGAACAAGATAAATCACAGTCATAAATAGTTCCTCCGTTAAATTCGTTAATTCAACTTAATCATTTTGAATATCAAAAGTCAAGCAAAAAAGAGCCCGAAAATTCGGGCTCCGCGTCAATTATTCAAGGGGTTTCCATGTCCAGTTTTCGACTTCCGGAAGATCTGCGCCCTCGTCTCTGATATATTGATTGTGTTTGGCAATGATGCTGTCCATCTCAGCAGCGATCTGACCATATTTGTCAGCATCCGGCAGATTCAAGACAACGTCTTTGACAAGATCGAAACGATCCATCTGATTTAAAACGCGCATGTCAAACGGTGTCGTGATGTCACCGTTTTCGCGGTAGCCGTGAATCATGACGTTGTGGTTGTGACGATCGAAGAACAGGTCGCGAACGAGACCTTCATAGCCGTGGAAGGCAAAGAGAATCGGCTTATCTTTCGTGAAGAAGGCATCAAATTCTTCGTCGCTCAAACCGCGAGGATCATGTTTTGGCGATCGTAATTTGAGCAGATCGACGATGTTGATGAAACGAATCTTCAAATCAGGCAGCTTTTCGTGCAGAATCGAAACGGCAGCCAATGATTCAAGGTTCGGTTCGGTTCCGCAAGCAGCAATGACGACGTCAGGTTCAGCATTGTGATCCGTCGAAGCCCAATCGATGATTTTGAGACCCTTGTCAACAAGTTCTTTGGCTTCAGCGGCCGTATAGAATTGCGGACGCGGATGCTTGGAAGAAACGATCAGATTGATTTTTTCGCGATCGTTCAGGACTTTGTCAAAAACAGCGAGCAAGGTGTTGGCATCGGCCGGCAAATATTCGCGGATAAATTCAGGCTTTTTATCTGCCAAGTGTCCCAAAATTCCAGGGTCCTGGTGCGTATAGCCGTTGTGATCCTGTTGGAACACGGTTGACGTCGAAACGACGTTGAGTGAAGGGATTTCGCTGCGCCAAGGCTGTTCCTTTGCTTTCCTGAGCCATTTGAAATGCTGCGTCAGCATTGAATCGACAACGCGCAGAAAAGCTTCATACGATGCGAAGAAACCGTGGCGACCGGTCAAGACGTAGCCTTCAAGGAAACCTTCATCCTGGTGTTCGGACAGCTGCGAATCAATGACGCGACCAGAATGTGCCAAAAATTCATCATTTGGTTCTTTGATATCTTGCATCCATTGACGTTTTGTTTCGTCAAAAATCGGTGCCAAGCGGTTAGACATTGTTTCGTCAGGTCCAAAAATTCTGAAGTTGCGATTTTTGGCGTTAAGCTCGATTACGCGTTCGAGGTATTTGCCAAGAACGGTCATGTCTTGAGCGACAGTCTTTCCGTGCTCTGCATTTTCCAAAGCAAATTCTCTGAAGTCAGGAAGGATAAGATCGCGAATCAGGTTGCCGGGGTTCGTGTGCGGGTTTGCCGCCATGCGCTTGTCGCCTTTTGGAGCGATTTCGGCAAATTCAGGCTTCAGCTTGCCGCTTTCGTCAAATAATTCTTCCGGACGGTAGCTCTTGAGCCAAGCGACCAGTTTGTCGGCATGCTCCATGTCGTTTTGGTCAACCGGGATTGGAATCTGGTGAGCTCTGAATGAGCCTTCGATCGGCTTGCCGTCCCATTCCTTCGGACCCGTCCAGCCCTTTGGCGCACGGAAGATGATCATTGGCCATGTCGGCAGCGAATCATCACCGGTTTCTCTTGCATGCTTTTGAATCGCCTTGATTTCTTCGATTGCTTCGTCCATTGCCCGGGCAAGTTCCGGATGGAGTTTTTCAGGGTCTTCTCCTTCAACGATGATCGGATGCCATCCGAGACCTTCGAAGTACTTCGTCAGCGTTTCGTTTGATTCGCGCGAAAGGATCGTCGGGTTCGAAATCTTGAAGCCGTTCAGATCAAGAATCGGCAAAACGACCCCGTCATGAATCGGATTAATGAACTTGTTTGACTGCCAAGAAGTTGCCAACGGTCCAGTTTCTGCTTCACCGTCGCCGACGACGGCTGCTGCAATCAAATCGGGGTTGTCAAGGATGGCGCCCGTAGCGTGTGAAAGCGAATATCCGAGTTCCCCACCTTCATGAATGGATCCCGGTGTCTCTGGAGCAGCGTGAGAAGCAACGCCGCCAGGGAACGAGAAACGCTTGAAGAGCTTCTTCATGCCTTCTTCATCTTCAGTGATTTCAGGGTAGATTTCAGTATAGCTTCCGTCAAGGTAGGAATTTGAAACCATTACTTGTCCGCCGTGACCAGGACCTTCGATGTAAAGCATGTTCAGGTCATATTTGTTGATGACGCGGTTAAGGTGTGCATAGATGAAGTTTTGTCCGGCAATTGTGCCCCAGTGTCCGATTGGCTTTGCCTTGACGTCGGATGATTCAAGCGGACGTCTCAGCAGCGGATTGTCTTTCAAATAAAGCTGCCCCACCGAAATATAGTTGGCAGCGCGCCAGTAAGCATCAAGTTTTGCGAAATATTCTTTTGATGAGTAATCTTTGGCCATGTTGACGATGACTCCTTTACGATTTGTCTTTATAGTTATATTCTATCAATTTTTTCTTTGGAGTCAACTAATTTGATAATTGGAACGGTCCAAAATAAGGTGTGGAGCCGAACGGTCAGCCCCCGCGTATCCAAGTCGCGCTTGCGACGGGTAAGCTCGTCTTGCCCAAGCAAGGGTGCTTGGGACAAGGGGGGTGTGAGGCGAAACCCGATTAGAACAAGGTGTGAAGCCCAGCCGCTTAACAAGGCGGTAGATAAGGAGGGGCGCGAGTGATCAGCGCAAGCGCAGTCACGACGCGGCACGAACTTATCATGAGCCTTGTTGCTGGTCTGAACCCGATTATGCAAGGTGTGGAAGCGAGTGGTCATGAGCCCGTACGCAAGCTTTGGACGACCGAAGGCGAGCTTGCCTCGTCTAGGGAGTCCTTGCTTGCGATAGGGGGAATGCGAGCTGGAACATGATTATGCAAGGTGTGGAAGCGAGCGGTCATGAGCCCGTACGCAACTGAATAATGATTAAAATCATTGCCGTGATGGCGCGAATTTTTCTTATTCTGGGCGGTGCACCGAGATTTTACTCAAATTTTACGGACAAAGTGCCCATTTTGGCCGATTTGTCCGTAATCAAAACGCATTTTACGGACAAACTCCCAATTTTCATCGATTTGTCCGTAAACGGCAGTGATTTTGACAAATGCAGTGCTGCGCATCATCTGCTCAATTACTGCACCTGATCTCAGTTACGGGCAAAACGTTGATTTCTGAGATTTGCTCGTAATCTGAGGCCACACTGCTTTGGCAAAGGTAACTGAGTAGAACATTTTCTCAATTTTGGATGATTTTGTTCTACTCTCAGGGCAGCGCGGGCCGAATTTGGAGTCAGCGGTAGAACATTTTAGTCAAGTCCTAATTTGTGTGTAAAATATTTTTTCCCAGGCACCAGTTGTGCAGGGGATGCGAATGCATCCATGTCTGTCCACTATCACTCTTGAAGGAGCTGTCAAGGGTGCGCCATCTGCGCACCTCGAAGAGGTTCCCTTGACAGC
>NZ_FOPI01000006.1:0-75192 GCF_900113455.1 Ligilactobacillus ruminis DSM 20403 = NBRC 102161
ATGGGGAGAAAAAACTGGCTGTTTTCGTCAACTTTTGAAGGCGCAAGGGCTAATGCCGTTGCGCTGTCGCTGATATATACGGCCAAACTTAATCAGTTGGATCCTGAAAAATACTTGAGAAAAGTATTAACGGAGATTACCAACATTGAGGTATTTGATCCTGAAAGGTTCCGCCAACTTCTCCCATGGAACATCGATCTTACCTCATAAATAAGAAAATAAAAACGATGCATAAGCAATAACCTGAGATAATAATACTATCTCGGGCTATTTGTGTACACACCGCTGTTTTAACGACCGCTTACATTTTTCCAAATTTATCTACCTTAGGAACCCAGAAACTATTTTTAGTACCACAAATGGGAATTTGCAATGAAGTAAGTAAATTTTTAGCTAATATAGAAACAGCTGTTGCTGTGAAATGTCTTCCGTCAATCTGTAATCCGTCTTTGATCTTTCCGACTACGTACTGTGATAATTCATACTCTGGATAGTAACTATCGGGAAATGAGTTACTGATGGCTTTATATATAGCAACAGTACTTTTGAACGTAGTTATATTTAAATTTTCTCGTATAGCACTCGCTTTATGCTCTAAAAAAGGTATTGAAAACAATATATTAATTTCTGGATTAATCAATGTTAAATATCTTACAATACTATGCAATATATCTTCAATTTCTTGTGTGCTAAGAAATTGACTGGTAATATTCATATTTTTAATATTATGAAGAGGTATCTTATTGAAAACATGATCATCTATCTTCCATATTTCTGCAGATCCTAAATTACAATACAAAATATTTGTTTCTGATATTATTTTTCTGAGCGCTGTATTGTATTTGTTATTAAGTGAAATGCATGTTTCAATGTCGTTAGATTTTATCCATGGTCGCAATTCATCGGTATAACTTTCACCATCGAAGTATAAGTACTCCTTATCAGAAGAGTTTAAACAAATCCTCTTCAACTCGTTTAATATTACAGGAGGATTGAAGAGATTTTCCCATGGGTCTCTAGATAATATTTTGGACTTATCTGCATACATGGATATATATCTGTGCGTGTTGCGGGTTGTACATGCGCCTATGAAAGTGATATTAATTTTTCCTAATTTAGACAATTTATTGTTTGACCAAAAAGATTGTAAATCATTGTCTGTATAGAAAAATATCCCATTATCTCTATATGCATTTTTCAAATTTAACACCTACCTTGTTTAACATTGTTAAAACATTACCGTATCCTCTAAGGATTTGTTCAAAATTTTCAATGATAATTTCTTTATAACTGCTATTTAACATAAATGATAAAATTATAGCCATACCTGCACGTATGTCAGGAGCTTGTATTTTATTTTCTTTTATTTCAATACAATTCTTATTATTAGTATGGCCCACTATACCTTTATTTAGTATATCAAGACTTATACCCATACTATTTAAAGGCGGAATATGAGAATACCGTTCGCTATAGGTATAATCAACTATCAAGCTTTCAATATTTTTCGTAGCTAAGAAACTAGTGATTATAGGGTTTAAATCGGTTATCATATCTGGATATTGACCAAAGCGGACAACTAGTGGATGTTCAATTATATCAATATCTTTTTTGATTAATTTAACGCTTCTTTGGTCATCAATCAATTTGATACCAATTTTTTTCAGAAATTCAATTTGAGAATTAATAAAGCAATTTGTAGTTATCCCTTTGAGAGATAGAGTGTCTAATATATTGTAGTTTAACAAAATATAGGACATCGCCATTGTTGTATCGGGACACAAGGAATATTCGCAGTTCTTGAAAATTATCTTATCAACCTTCCTAATAATAATGTGATTATGCTTAACATAGTATGTCCTATTTGTTGATAAGGAAAGAAAAGATAGCATTTCTTTAACAGAACTTTCTTTTGGAAATCCATAGATACTAATTTCACCAGGATATGAGTATGCCATTAGTAAGGAATTAAAGAATACACCTATACTTGATGTGCAACCTGTATAACAATTACAATTAATTTTTGGTGGCAACGTTGACAGTCTATTGGCTATATAGTAGTTATTGCTTGCAGAATATTCCAAAGTGGCTATTTCTTTCAACAAATTAAGGTGTGCGTCAATTGGCCTTTCGGAAAAGGTGCATCCTCCTGGCTTGCAAAATTCAAGGAAACCATTTCTGAGTACTAAACTAGAGATCATACCAATACTTGCTCTACTTACTTTATTTAATGGCGAAAGATCTTTTATTGATTTTAGAGATATAATTTCTAGAGACCTATCTTCTTTGTCAATATGAATTTTACCTATGTTATTTTTTTCTATAAAGTTTACAATACGAAAAAAGTCTAGGCAAAAAGGGATGTTCTTTATACGAATTCTTCTATTTGTTACGAAAAGAGATTGCAATAGAATATGTACGGAAGATATTTTATCTCCCTCTATTCGTATCTGTTTCTCACGTTCATCTACTATAGAATTATTTTTAATTAATTTTATTTTCATAATAAACCTCTTTTTAACTTGAATAATAAGATGAAAATGATATAATTGTGAGTGCGTGATTAATACAAATGATATTTTAACACTGCCAAAGATAAAGTCAACACAATCATTTCACATTAACGAAATAATTGTGACTTTTCGAGAATAATTTCTATTTATTGAAGGTGATATGGTGGAAAAAGCATTACTGTCGTCGAAAACAATTTCGACGGCCGGGACATTATTTTTTAATGCAGTGATTGATTTGTGGGTCGTCCAGATATTTGGTTCAGCCAAAATATTGGGGAATACAATGGCATTCACGACGCTTGCCGCAGCGATTTGTTCATTTATTGGCGGATACTTAGCGGACAGTTCATGTAGGCTGCGGGTTTTGATTATGATAAATGCAGTATCTTCTTTGGTATGCGGCATTGCATTTTTAGAGCAGAAACAGCTGATTGGAAAACCGCTGACAGTCTATTTGCTGGTATTTCTTTTGAACATCGGCAGCTATCTCAGTTCGCCGCTTTTTAAAACCATCACGTCAATCAGCGTTGAGAAGACACGAATAGTTGCATTCAATCGAAGCATAACTTTTGCATCTCAGCTTTGTACGGTTTTGATTCCGCCAGCAGCAACGTGGCTTTTTGCAAAAAAGATTATCGGCTTGGAAGGAGCGTTGCTTTTAAACGGATTATCGTTTGTTTTGTGTTCCTTGTTGATGGTTGGTTTGCGGAAAGCCGATGGTGTAAAAACGGCCGGAAACTCGAACGGGTATCTCGGAACCATAAAATTGATTAACAACAGCGGACCGTTGTTGTTTATGGCCTTGTCAGGCTTCATTCTTAATTTTTTCCTGTCGGGAATCAATGTTTGGCTGCCTTATTTTACGACCAAAATCTTGCATAATGCTTCCGTTTACGGTGTTGCAATTTCATGTCAGGCTGTTGGAGGCATAATCGGTGCTTTGTCGATCAAGAAAATCAAGCTGGATACTTCGCTAAGGGTTGAACGACTCGGCTTGGTCATTTCGTGCGGGTTGCTTATGGCGATGTTGTTTGCCATTTCAGCTCCATCGCTCATTTTGGCAATGTTCTTTTTGGCCGCAATCATAACAAGGTATAATATTGCACTTCAAAGTTTGATCCAAACGCACGTTGAACAAAAATATATCGGTAAAACGTTTTCGACGACGTATCTGATTGCCAATCTGGCTTTGCCGATTGCATCATTTTTGTTTGGGCATCTGCTTAATTTTTCATGGAAGTGGTTATTGGTAGTTGTCGCGCTTGGACTATCAAGCATGAATCTTCTTTGGATCATAATGAAAAAAAGAATCATCATAAGAAATATAGAGTAGGGGGATATACAATGCATGTTTTAATAATTTCACCGCTAAGAGAAGGATATATGAATCTTTGTGGCTGGTTGGACGGACTCAAAAGCGAGCGGGTTACGATTCTGACTCAAACAAAATATGAAAACAACATGAATAAGATGCTGAAATTGAATAATCAGGATGAATTTTGCCAAGTGAAGTCAATTGAAGCATTTACTGATGACAACGTTATTTGGAACGGGCTTAAAATCAATCGCGAAAATAAGATTGACGTTGTTTTCGCATACACGGAAGAGATGATTCTGCCTGCAGCTCGGTTGCGTGAAGAATTGGGAATCAATGGTCAGAGCGTTAAAAGCGCAAAAGCTTTTCGAGATAAATGGACAATGTATGAAACGCTTTGTTCGAGCGAATTGTCGCTAAACGTTCCGCAGACGTTTAAAGTTGAAGGAATCGAGGACGTTTTGAAACTGGAAGATAAATTTCCAGTGGTTTTAAAACCGCGTTTTGGAGCCGGATCGGTAGATACGTTCGTAATCAAAAAAACTGATGACTTAGGTGATTTGACCAGTAAGGCCGACCTTTCGAATTATATCGCGCAAACCTTTGTCGAAGGCGATGTCTACCACATTGACGCGTTGGTTTTGGATAATGAAATCAAATATTCGGTTGTTTCAAAGTACTTCAATACTCCGCTCTGTTATCAGGATCAAAAATCGATTGCAAGCATTCAGATTGAGCAGACATCAAAAATCGCCTTGGATTTGAAAAAACTGACTGAAGACGTTTTGCGTGCGATGCCAACGCCCCAAAGCACAATCGTCCATTTGGAAGCATTTCATGATGGGAAAAAAGCAACTTTTCTTGAAGTCGGATCAAGAATCGGCGGTGGAAGGATCAATCAAGAGTTCGTGTACAATTTAGGAATCGATCCTGACAAAATTTTGTTGGAACACATGACGGGTCATGATTCTTCAAATGAATTATTGAAAGAAATTGATGGAAAACTTTCGAAAAGACGCTGCGGTTTTGTTTTAACGGCACCGGGAAAAGGGGTGCTGACAAAGCTTCCGCCGCAATCGTTGTTTGACGTGCCTTCAAAAAATGTATATGATTACTATATTTATGGACGTACGGGCAGAAAATACGATTACGGACATTCAAGCGTTGACGCGATTGCTGCCGTCTCCGTATTTGGTAAAACAACTGATGGAATTTTGCAAGAGTTAAGGAAAATCAACGAGTGGGTTGATTTTAGCAGTGCTTATGAAGAGGAAGAGAAAAAGTGAAAATATTTGTTTATCCATATTCACCGACTACAATCGGGTTTGATCCTGATTTTGACGGATATGTCATCACGACGGCCAATTCTTTTGAGAGGTACTTGAAACTAGGTTTTTTGAAAGAAAAGATCGAAATTGCAGAAAGCATAGATTTCAAACACGTTTTCAGGATTGTCCAAGATCTGGTTGAAAAGTTTTCGGATTTTGATGAAGTTTTTACGCTCAAGGAAAATGATATTGAATGGATCGACGTAATCAATGATTATTTTTTTGGCGAAAAAAACAAGCCGACTTTGGCATTGTTTAAGGACAAATATTATATGCGTTCCGTGCTTCAAGGAAAAATCGAGCAACCTGATTTTGTTGCGATGACACCGGGAATTTCAGCTGAAAAAGTTCCGGAAAAGGGCGTAATCAAGCCGAGAAGAGCAGAGGCGTCGCTTGGGGTCGATTTTTATACGAATCAGTTTGAGTTTGAACGGACAAGGGCAAATCTTGCGGCGGATGACGAGCTTATTTTGGAAGAAGCGGTTGATTATGATGTAATGTTTACTTGTGACGGCGTTTTTTATCAGAACGAATTGATTCAATTCTTCTCCAATCAATATTCGAACAAGGTTTCAAATTGCGATATTGAAAGATACACGATAATCCACACGAATGAGAATTATTGGAAAAACCCTTCATTAATATCAAGATTGAAAGAAGATACTGCAGAAGTTTTAAAAATATTGACCAACGGTAAGGGGACGATTGCGTTTCATATGGAATGGTTCTATAATTCCGTCACGGATGCGCTGACGTTTTGTGAAGTCGGAGCGCGCTTTGGTGGATGGCATATTCCGGAAATAGTGGAACTAGCTTTTGGCCAGGACTATCGCAAAACCTACTGGGAGTTGAAAAAAGGAAAACAATATTTGAAAATGAAGCAAATCCCGCAGCCAAAGCAAGCCGCAGCAGTTGTCGGAATATATGCCAACCATACGGCAATTCCCGAAAACATGGGAAAACTGCTTGGAGCAAGATTCAAGTGCATCCAGTACGGAAGCTCATCAAAGAAAGGCGCAACTGGAAATTCTGATCTGTTGTGTTTAATCATGTTTGCAGAAGACGATATTGAAAGCATCTATCAAATATCAGAAAGAATTGGCAAAATGATTGAGGAGGCATAGATTTGTTTAACGAATCGTTTGAAAAGTGGTGCATCAATCAAGGATACGTTGAATTGGCCCCCAGTCCTTTGATAAGAAACGATAATCACTTGTTTACATTTTCTCCATTTGAAGATTTGGAAGATAACTATCTTGAAGAAAAGCGCTTTAAAGGATTTAAGGTTCAGGATTGTTTTCGCAACGTTTTCCCGCAAAATTTGGTCAATCCCTTGTCGACGCCTTTGCAGAAGCTGGTCAGCATCCATGATTTTTCGTTTTCCGACAGCTTGGGTGAATTGAAAAATTGCGTAAATGGTTTTTTGATTGACGAATTAGGACTTAATGAAACTGACGTCTACTATATTATTCCGGATGACGCAAGCGTGGTCGCATTATTTGGCGACAATCAGATTCCTGAAGAAAAAACGATCGTCATTGATAAAAACAGACTTGTCTGCAAGCTTCCTTTTGACGGGATTCATTACTATATCAAGGTGATTTATGCTTATAAGGGCGGCGTGGTTACCGTTGCGAACTTCGTTTTGGTCAATTATCAAAAGAAAAACTTTCAGCTTGACAGCGTGATTTATCCTGAAAGAATCAAAATGATCATGGATGATGGTGATTTCCTTTATGATTTGAAGATTTATGGAAAATGCAGAGATGAATTTTTCATAAAGATTATTGATGACAAAAGGACGTTTAACTTTGTCTTAGGCAATCTGAATGCGATTGATCATTTACGAAGGCTTGTTTTTGAGAGCAACAATAAGCAGGGGTACACGCTCAAACGACTTGAAAAAGAACTCTTCCAAGAATGTCTGACAAAGAAAATCGACTTTGAACAGATGATGACCGTTTTTTGTCAAAACGGAGTCGTTGACGGAAACTGTCGTGATTATCTCAGCGAACGTGAGAAAAAATTCGTTAAAAACAAAAGACAGTGCCTGCGAACGCTGAAGAAAAGATTGAAATCGGTCAAAATCGTTGATGAGGCTTTATTCAACATCCTTCACGGAGAACTTGGATGTACCAAAGAAGACGTAATTTCAACTTGTGAAACGTTGGGCATCAAAAACGAAATAAAAAAGGAAGCGATTCAACAACGTTTTGCCTTTTACTATGAAAAATCAAAAAATACGATGACCAACCCCAAAAATCAGTATTGCTAAAAAGAGGCTGGGAAAAAAGTCCCGATTCTCTCTTGAATTAAACGTACTGAACGAAGGCTGTACTATGTCCGGCTTTTTTAAATACAGTGCTGCTCAACCAATCTGGTCAAAATCTCATGCAAATTTACGGACGAAGTGCCATTTTTGGAGCAGGCCATTTACGGACAGAAGGCCCATTTTCATCGGTGTGTCCGTAAACGGCAGGTCTTTTGCCAAATGCAGCACCTGATAAATCAGCATGCCAAGCTCTCAGTCAAATTTATCGCCAAACTATTTTGGGTTATTTCCATCATGGAAGGCGATTGTCATGCATACACAAAAAACCGGATCAGATTTGCAATCAATTGCAAATCATCCGGTTTTTCAATTTGAGACAGAGTTTTTTCCTGCCTGTTTGTTTTGCATAATCTTTTCTATATGTGTAGAAAGAAGGCTGAGCACTGTATTTGGCAGATCAGACGATCGTTGCTCCGAGACAGTTTTTAAAATGATTCATTGCCCATTCATGACCGGTCTGATCAAAGCTTGCAACGGCATCTTTTGGAATCGTCAAAGAATAATTGAGGTTGTAGGCAGCAATTGCCGTGTGGAGTACGCAGATGTCGGTGCAAACACCGCTGAGCCAAAGTTCGGTGATTCCGCGCGAGCGCAAGTAGTTGTCCAGATTAGTGTTTTGGAAACTGGAATAGCGATTTTTATCAAATTGATAGACAAAATCCGAATCCTTGTGGGCATTGAACCACTCGGCCGTTTTTCCATAAAGGTCATGACCGCTCGTGCCCTTGATGTTATGTGGCGGGAACAGTTTTGTTTCCGGATGGTACGGGTCGTTTTTTTGATGAGTGTCCGTCGGGAAGATGACATAATCGCCGTTCTTTAAAAAAGAGTCCGCAAGTTCTTTGATGCGGTCGTCGATTTTTCTCCCTGGATCTCCGCAAGTCAATGCACCGTTTGGGGCAATGAAGTCGTTAGTGTAGTCGATGACAAGTAAAGCTTTCATTGAAATACCTCGCAGCTTTTTTCCTATATTATACGTTTAATTTGATCAAGAGTCCATGCGTAAAAAAAGTTTATGAAAAATAGAATTTTTGCTTGCTTTTCAGTTTTGTTTGTAATACCATAAAAAGGTACCTGTGCAAGGGACAGGTGCAAATTTAGTTGTTTAACTTTTGAAATGAGCTATGATGTGAAAGGTTGCGACACACCCGGCCGCTTTGCCACAGGTGTGGCGGTAATTTTCACGGAGCTAGTCTTGTTTTTAAAATAGACGAGGGAGGTAACACAATGGCAAAACAAAAGATTCGTATTCGTTTGAAGGCATACGAACATCGCATTTTAGATCAATCTGCTGATAAGATTGTTGAAACAGCAAAGAGAACAGGTGCTCAAATTTCCGGTCCTATTCCGTTGCCAACGGAACGCACATTATATACGGTTATCCGTTCACCACACAAGCACAAAGATTCTCGTGAACAATTCGAAATGCGCACACACAAGCGTTTGATCGATATCGTAAATCCAACGCCAAAGACAGTTGACTCATTGATGAAGCTCGACTTGCCATCAGGCGTAGATATCGAAATCAAATTATAATATATAAATTCAAATAATTGGAGGTGTACTCATGACCACTAAAGGAATCTTAGGAAAAAAAGTAGGTATGACGCAAGTCTTCACTGAAAATGGTGAATTAGTTCCTGTAACGGTTGTTGAAGTTGGTACAAACGTGGTATTGCAAGTCAAGACGGTCGAAAACGACGGCTACAACGCAATCCAATTGGGCTTCGACGATCAACGCGCAGTGAACGTCAACAAACCTGCTAAAGGTCATGCAGATAAAGCAAAAACTGCTCCTAAGCGCTTCGTTCGTGAAATCCGCGATGTGCAGGGAGATTACAAAGTCGGTGACGAAGTTAAGGCAGATCTCTTCGAAGCAGGCGACATCGTAGACGTAACAGGTACGTCCAAAGGACATGGTTTCCAAGGCAACATCAAACGTTGGGGACAAAGTCGTGGACCTATGGCTCACGGTTCTCGTTACCATCGTCGTCCCGGTTCAATGGGTGTTATCATTAACCGTGTTATGAAAGGTAAGATGTTACCAGGACGTATGGGTGGCAAGAGAGTTACGATCCAAAACTTGGACATCGTTAAAGCTGATACGGAAAATGGCGTTCTTTTGATCAAGGGTAACGTTCCTGGCGCAAACAAGTCATACGTTACAATCAAGAGTACGGTTAAATAATTAGAGGAAGGGAGGAAAAATACACATGCCTACAGTAGCATTATTTAAGCAAGATGGTACACAAAACGGTGACGTTCAATTGAACGATGCAGTTTTCGGTATCGAACCAAATAACAATGTTGTCTTCGACGCAGTTATCATGCAACGCGCATCATTGCGTCAAGGCACACACGCTGTCAAGAACAGAAGCGCTGTTCGCGGCGGTGGCAAGAAGCCATGGCGTCAAAAGGGTACAGGTCGTGCTCGTCAAGGCTCCATCCGTTCACCACAATGGGTTGGTGGTGGTACTGTTTTCGGTCCTACACCACGCTCATACGCATACAAGCTTCCACGCAAGGTTCGTCGTTTGGCAATCAAGTCCGTCCTTTCTCAAAAGGTCTTGGACAACAGCTTGGTTGTTGTTGATGCTTTGACATTTGAAGCACCAAAGACAAAGGCTTTTGCAGAAGTTTTGAACAACTTAGACGTTAAATCCAAAGTTTTAGTAGTTCTTGAAGATGACAACAAGACAGCTGCATTGGCTGCTCGCAACTTGGCCAACGTTACAGTTATCCCAGCTAAGGGCTTGAACGTATTGGATGTTGTTAACAACGACAAGTTGGTCATCACAAAGGGAGCTCTTTCTCAAGTAGAGGAGGTTCTTGCATAATGGAATCACGTGATGTAATTTTACGTCCAGTTATCACAGAAGCATCAATGTCTGAATTGGACAACAAGCGTTACACGTTTGACGTTGATACACGCGCAACGAAGACGCAAGTCAAAGCTGCTGTTGAAGACATCTTTGACGTTAAAGTTGCTAAGATCAACGTTATGAACGTTAAAGGCAAAAAGAAGCGCATGGGTCGCTACGAAGGCTACACAAAGAAGCGTCGTAAGGCTATCGTTACTTTGACTGCCGAATCAAATGAAATCAAATTATTCGACGAAGAATAAAATAATTAATAGGAGGGAAATATAGTGGGAATCAAGAAATTCAAACCAACCTCTAACGGTCGTCGCAACATGACTGGTTCAGATTTCGCTGAAATCACAAAGACTACGCCAGAAAAGTCATTGCTTGCCAAGAAGAGCAAGACTGCAGGTCGTAACTCTTACGGTCATATCACAGTGCGTCACCGTGGCGGTGGCCATAAGCGTCAATATCGTTTGATCGACTTCAAGCGTATTAAAGATGATGTTCCTGCAACAGTTAAAGCAATCGAATATGATCCAAACCGTTCAGCTAACATTGCATTGGTTGTTTACGCTGATGGTGTTAAATCATACATCCTTGCACCTAAGGGCCTTAAAGTTGGCCAAGAAATCCAATCCGGTACAGAAGCTGATATCAAGGTAGGTAATGCTTTGCCATTGGCAAACATCCCTGTCGGTACCGTTATTCACAACATCGAACTTAAGCCTGGCAAGGGCGGTCAATTGGTTCGTTCAGCCGGTACGTCAGCACAATTGCTTGGTAAGGAAGGCAAGTACGCAATCGTTCGTCTTACATCCGGCGAAGTTCGTATGATCCTCGTAACATGCCGTGCAACGATCGGTGCTGTTGGCAATGAACAACACGAATTGATCAATATCGGTAAAGCTGGTCGTTCCCGTTGGATGGGCAAGCGTCCACAATCTCGCGGTTCCGTAATGAACCCTAACGATCACCCACACGGTGGTGGTGAAGGTAAAGCTCCTGTTGGTCGTCCATCTCCTATGTCTCCATGGGGCAAGAAGACAGCCGGCAACAAGACTCGTTCCAAGAAAGCTCGTTCTAACAAGTTGATCGTTCGCGGTCGCAACAAGAAATAATCTCCATGCCGCATAAAGGCGGTTAATGTTCCGAAAGGAGGACATACTTTGAGTCGTAGTTTGAAAAAAGGACCTTTCGTCGATGAACATTTGATGAAGAAGGTTGAAGCACAAGCTGATCAAGAAAAGAAGTCAGTTATCAAGACATGGTCACGTCGTTCCACGATCTTCCCTAGCTTCATTGGCTACACAATTGCTGTGTATGATGGACGTAAGCATGTTCCAGTTTACATTCAAGAAGATATGGTAGGACATAAATTGGGTGAATTCGTTCCAACCCGTACGTTCCACGGCCATGCAGCAGACGATAAGAAGACAGGCAAGTAATCAAGGGAGGATAAAAAATGGCTGAACAAGTAACATCAGCAAAAGCAACTGCCAAGACAGTTCGAATCCCTGCACGTAAAGCACGTCTTGTGATCGATCTTATTCGCGGTAAGAGTGTTGCTGAAGCATTGGGCATCTTGAAGTTCACACCAAGATCCGGTGCTTTCTTAGTTGAAAAAGTATTGAAATCTGCAATTGCGAACGCAGAAAACAACTTTGATTTGGATGTTGAAGATTTGTATGTAAGCGAAGCTTATGCAAACGAAGGACCAACATTGAAGCGTTTCCGTCCTCGTGCTAAGGGTTCTGCTTCTCCAATCAACAAGCGCACAAGCCACATCACAGTTGTTGTATCTGTTAAATAAGGAGGGATAACGCGTGGGTCAAAAAATTAATCCTACAGGGTTACGTGTTGGTATCATTCGTGACTGGGATGCAAAATGGTACGCTGAAAAAGACTTTGCATCAAACCTTCACGAAGATTTGCACATCCGCAAATACATTGAAAAGAAGTTAGCCGACGCTTCTGTCTCTACCGTTGAAATTGAACGTGCAGCAAAGCGCGTTAACGTTTCAATCCATACAGCCAAGCCAGGTATGGTAATCGGTAAAGGCGGTTCTGAAGTAGAAAAGCTTCGTAAAGAATTGAACAATTTGACAGGCAAGCGAGTACACATCAACATTGTGGAAATCAAGAAGCCTGATTTGGATGCTAAGCTTGTTGGCGAAAGCATTGCGCAACAATTGGAAAACCGTGTTGCTTTCCGTCGTGCCATGAAGCAAGCTATCCAACGTACGATGCGTGCTGGCGCACAAGGCATCAAGGTCCAAGTTGCCGGTCGTTTGAACGGTGCTGACATGTCTCGTGTCGAACATTTCTCAGAAGGTACCGTTCCATTGCACACATTGCGTGCTGATATCGACTATGCATGGGTTGAAGCTCGCACGACATACGGCCAATTGGGCGTTAAGGTATGGATCTACCGTGGCGAAGTTTTGCCAGAAAAGAAAGATAACAGCAAAGGAGGGAAATAATCTATGTTAGTACCAAAACGTGTAAAGCACCGTCGTGAATTCCGCGGTAAGATGCGTGGTGAAGCTAAAGGCGGCAAGGAAGTTGTTTTCGGCGAATTTGGTTTGCAGGCTCTTGATTCACATTGGATCACAAACCGTCAAATCGAAGCTGCTCGTATTGCAATGACTCGTTATATGAAGCGTGGTGGGAAAGTTTGGATTAAGATTTTCCCTCACAAGTCTTACACAGCTAAGGCTATCGGTGTTCGTATGGGTTCTGGGAAAGGTGCTCCAGAAGGTTGGGTAGCTCCAGTTAAGCGCGGCAAGGTTATGTTTGAAATCGGCGGCGTTTCTGAAGAAATTGCCCGTGAAGCATTGCGTTTGGCATCACACAAACTCCCAGTCAAGACAAAGTTTGTAAAACGTGAGGTAGGTGGCGAATCAAATGAAGATTAATGAACTTAATGAATTAACCACTGCTGAAATGCTTGAAAAAGAAAAGCAATTCAAAGAAGAATTATTCAACCTGCGTTTCCAATTAGCTACCGGTCAATTAGAAAATACGGCTCGCTTAAAGGAAGTTCGCAAGTCGATTGCACGCATCAAGACAGTATTGCGTCAAAAAGAATTAAACAAGTAAGAATACGAAGAAGGAGGCTAATCGCGCATGAGTGAAGGTCGTAACCAACGCAAAGTCTATCAAGGACGTGTCGTTTCTGACAAGATGGATAAAACAATCACAGTTGTTGTTGAAACTTATGTTAACCACAAAGTTTACGGCAAGCGTGTCAAGTATTCCAAGAAGTACAAGGCACATGACGAAAACAACGAAGCAAAAGTTGGCGACATCGTCAAGATTATGGAAACACGCCCATTGTCAGCTACAAAACGTTTCCGTTTATTAGAAATCGTTGAAAAAGCAGTTATTATCTAATCTGATAATCAACTTAACATTCGTATTCTGATCTATCTAATAGCGAAAGGAGGTCACATACTGTGATCCAACAAGAAAGTCGTTTGAAAGTCGCTGATAATTCAGGTGCTCGTGAAATCTTGGTTATCAAGATCTTGGGCGGTTCTCGTGTGAAGACTGCAAATATCGGTGACATTATTGTTGCTACTGTTAAACAAGCAACACCAGGTGGCGTTGTCAAAAAAGGCGATGTTGTCAAGGCTGTTGTTGTTCGTACAAAGTCTGGTGCACACCGTGCAGACGGTTCTTACATCAAGTTTGATGAAAATGCCGCTGTAATCATCGGTGATGATAAGTCACCTAAGGGTACACGTATTTTCGGGCCGGTTGCTCGTGAATTACGTGACGGAAACTTCATGAAGATTGTTTCCTTAGCACCTGAAGTATTGTAATAACCGTATATCAGGCAAGGAGGTGCGCAAGCAGAATGTTCATCAAAAGCAATGACAAAGTTAAAGTGATCGCCGGTAAGGACAAGGGCAAGGAAGGCGTTGTATTACGCGTATTGCCTGCCAAGGATCGCGTGGTCGTTAAAGGCGTAAACGTCGTTAAGAAACATCAAAAGCCAAACAACGCAAACCCAAATGGCGGTATCGTTGAATTTGAAGCACCAATTCATGTTTCTAACGTTATGCTCATTGACCCATCTACAAACGAACCAACACGTGTTGGCTTCAAGGTTGTTGATGGCAAGAAAGTTCGTGTTTCCAAGAAATCCGGAAATGCTATCGAATATAAAGAAGACTAATTAGTCGAGAAAGGAGGAACTATTCTTCATGGTCAATCGTTTAAAAGAAAAATATGATAAAGAAATCGTTCCATCAATGATGGAAAAATTCAATTACACATCAATCATGCAAGCCCCAAAGGTTGATAAGATCGTTATCAATATGGGTGTTGGTGATGCTGTAGCAAACGCTAAGAATTTGGATGAAGCTGTCGAAGAACTTACACTGATTGCTGGTCAAAAGCCTGTAATTACACGTGCTAAGAAGTCTATCGCTGGTTTCCGTCTTCGCGAAGGCATGGCCATCGGTGCCAAAGTTACGCTTCGCGGCCAACGTATGTACGAATTCTTAGACAAGTTGGTTTCAGTTTCATTGCCACGTGTGCGTGATTTCCACGGTGTAAGCAAGCGCGCCTTTGACGGTCGCGGCAACTACACATTGGGTGTACGTGAACAATTGATCTTCCCTGAAATTGATTTTGATAATGTTAATAAAGTACGCGGTTTGGATATCGTTATCGTTACGACAGCCAACACTGATGAAGAATCACGCGAACTTTTGACACAACTCGGAATGCCATTCGCTAAATAAGGGGGTATTACATTGGCTAAAAAGTCACAAGTTGTAAGAAATCATCGACCAGCCAAGTTCTCGACACAAGCTTACACACGTTGCGAACGCTGTGGTCGTCCACATTCTGTATATCGTAAATTTAAGTTATGCCGTGTTTGCCTGCGCGACCTTGCCCACAAGGGTCAAATCCCTGGCATGAAAAAGGCTAGCTGGTAATCCAAATATTCTATAAAAGGAGGCAAACAACATGGCAATGACTGATCCAATTGCAGACTTCTTGACACGTATTCGCAATGCCAACATGGTAAAGCACGAATCCGTAGAAGTTCCTGCTTCAAAGATGAAACGTGACATCGCTGAAATCCTTAAGAATGAAGGATTTATCCGTGATGTTGAATACATCGATGATGACAAGCAAGGCATCATCCGCGTATTCTTGAAATATGGTAAAAATAACGAACGCGTAATTTCTGGCCTTCGTCGTATCTCTAAGCCAGGCTTGCGTTCATACGTTAAAGCAGACGCTGTTCCTAAGGTTCTTAACGGCTTGGGCATCGCTATCCTGTCAACATCTGAAGGTGTCATGACAGACAAAGATGCACGCGCTAAGAAAATTGGCGGCGAAGTAATTGCTTACGTTTGGTAATATAAATTAACCGCAAGGAGGTGTCCATTCCGTGAGTCGTATTGGTTATAAAGCAGTTGAATTGCCTGCAGGAGTTGAAGTCAAGCAAGACGGCAACGTTGTGACTGTCAAGGGTCCTAAAGGTGAATTAACTCGTGAATTTTCAGATTTGATCAAAATCAACGTTGAAGGCAACGTTGTAACTTTTGAACGTTCATCTGATGACAACAAGTCTAAATCATTGCACGGTACAACGCGTGCAAACTTCCACAACATGGTTGTTGGCGTTTCAGAAGGTTTCAAGAAGGAACTTGAACTTCGTGGTGTTGGTTACCGTGCACAAATGCAAGGTAAGAAGCTCGTTTTGAACGTTGGCTATTCTCACCCTGTAGAATTTGAAGAAGAAGATGGCATTACTTATGAAACACCATCTGCAACTTCAATTATCGTTTCCGGTATCAATAAGGAAGAAGTTGGCGATTGTGCAGCTCGCATTCGTGCAACTCGTGCACCAGAACCTTACAAGGGCAAAGGTATTCGTTACGTTGGCGAATTTGTTCGTCGTAAGGAAGGTAAGACTGGTAAATAATCTTGCAGCATGATGCTGTTTTAATTTTAATTAAGAGGTGAAAATTGTGATTTCAAAACCAGACAAGAATAAGACACGTCAAAAACGTCATACGCGTGTCCGTGGTAAAATCTCTGGTACTGCTGAGTGCCCACGCTTAAATGTTTATCGTTCAAACAAAAACATCTACGCTCAAGTTATTGATGACGTAGCGGGTGTGACGCTAGTTAGTGCCTCTACTTTAGACAGTGAAGTTAGCGGCAGCACAAAGACTGAACAAGCTGCTTCAGTTGGTGCTGTAGTTGCTAAGCGTGCTGCAGACAAGGGTATCAAAGAAGTTGTATTTGACCGTGGCGGATACCTTTATCATGGTCGTGTGCAAGCTTTGGCTGAAGCTGCGCGCGAAAACGGCTTAGACTTTTAGGAAAAGGAGGAAATAACGTTTATGACTTTTATTGATCCAGCTCAATTAGATTTAGAAGACCGCGTCGTTGCAATCAACCGTATCACTAAAGTTGTTAAAGGTGGCCGTCGCCTCCGTTTTGCAGCTTTGGTTATCGTTGGCGACCACAACGGTCACGTGGGCTTCGGTACAGGTAAAGCTCAAGAAGTTCCAGAAGCTATTCGCAAGGCTGTTGATGCTGCTCGTAAGAACTTGATCAAAGTTCCAATGGTCGGAACAACACTTCCTCACGAAGTTGTCGGTCAATACAGCGGTAGCCGCATCTTGCTTAAGCCAGCTGAAGCAGGTTCTGGGGTTGCAGCCGGCGGTGCAGTTCGTGCCGTTATGGAACTTGCCGGAGTTGCTGATGTTACAAGTAAATCATTGGGCTCCAACACACCAATCAACGTTGTTCGCGCAACAATGGATGGTTTGTCAAGAATGAAGGATGCTGAAGAAGTTGCTGCAATGCGCGGCGTTTCCGTACAGCATTTAGCAGAATAATTAAGGAGGACAAATTCATGGCTAACTTGAAAGTTACATTAGTTCGTTCTGTCATCGGACGTCCTCAAAACCAACGCGATATCGTTAAGGGCCTTGGCCTTGGACGTGTCAATAGCTCTGTCGTTGTTCCTGACAATGCTGCTATGCGTGGTGTGATCCGCAAGATCAATCATTTAGTGGACGTTGAATTGGCTAAATAATTATTATTTAGAAGAATGGAGGTGCCAACCCTAATGAAATTACATGAATTAAAGCCAGCAGAAGGCTCACGTCAATTGCGCAACCGCGTAGGTCGTGGTACTTCATCCGGCAATGGTAAGACTGCAGGCCGTGGCCAAAAAGGTCAAAAGGCTCGTAGCAAGGTGCGTGTAGGTTTTGAAGGTGGACAAATGCCATTGTTCCGTCGTATGCCTAAGCGCGGTTTCAAGAACGTAAATCGCAAGGATTACGCAATTGTTAACTTGGAAACATTAAACAAATTTGAAGACGGCACGGAAGTTACGCCAGCATTGTTGGTTGAAACACGTGTTGTTAAAGATGAAAAAGATGGTATCAAGGTTTTGGGCAATGGTGAATTGACAAAGAAGCTTACTGTCAAGGCAAGCAAGTTCTCTGCATCTGCCAAAGCAGCCATCGAAGCAGCAGGCGGTACAGCTGAGGTGATGTAATAAATGCTTAAAACAATGAAGAACGCCTTTGCTGTAAAAGAGATTCGTCAAAAAATCTTATTTACCTTAGGTGTCTTGATTGTATTTCGTTTAGGCACTTACATCACTGTCCCTGGGATCAACGCTAAAGCTTTGCAAAGCGTTGCGTCTTCAGGGTTAATTAGTATCTTGAATACTTTTAGCGGTGGCGGTTTGACAAACTACTCCATTCTCGCAATGGGAGTTTCTCCATATATTACTGCTCAAATCGTTATTCAATTGTTGCAAATGGACATTGTTCCGCGATTTGTTGAATTGGGTAAACAAGGGGAAGTTGGTCGTCGTAAGCTCAACCAATATACGAGATATTTAACGATCGTGCTTGCGTTTATACAATCAATCGGTATTACGGCCGGTTTCAACTACATGAGTAGCTTGAATCTGGTCCAACATCCAGGTGTTAAAACGTATATCAGTATCGGTATCATTTTGACTGGTGGTACCATGTTCACGACCTGGTTAGGTGACATGATTACGGAACGCGGTCTTGGCAACGGAATTTCCATGATTATCATGGCGGGTATTTTGGCTCGCGTTCCCGTTGGCGTTCATCAGATTTACGTTGAACAATTCAAGAGTGCTTCCAGTATCTGGCAGCCAATTTTGTATGTTGTCGTTCTTGCATTGGTCATCTTGGTTATCGTAACGTTTGTAACTTACGTCCAACAGGCTAATTACAAGATTCCGATTCAATATACGAGACGTCTTGCAGGAGCTTCAGAGAGTTCGTATCTTCCGCTGAAGATCAACATTGCCGGTGTTATTCCGGTTATCTTTGCAAGTTCATTTATTGCTACGCCGCAGACGATTTTGATGCTCTTTACTCAAAATCACTCAGAAGATACTTGGTATCAGGTGATGAGCAATCTTTTCAACATGCAGACGACTTCAGGTATGATTCTGTATACTGTTTTGATCATTGTGTTTACATTCTTCTATGCCTTTGTTCAGGTCAACCCTGAAAAATTGGCTGAAAACTTGCAAAAGCAAGGCAGTTATATTCCTTCTGTCTGGCCGGGCAAGGAAACGGAGAAGTATGTATCAGGTCTCTTAATGCGTTTGAGTTCCGTTGGTTCATTATTCTTGGGGCTTGTTTCCTTGATCCCATTGATTGCATCCTCCGTTTGGGGCTTGGATGAGTCGATCGGATTAGGTGGTACGAGTCTGCTGATTGTTGTCGGGGTTACCCTCGAAACAATGCGTCAATTACAAGGTATGATGATGAAGCGTGAATATGTTGGTTTCATTCGTGACGAAGCCTAACGCTGCTAGATGAGAAGTCGGGTTTTCCCGGCTTCTTTTTTTATGAAATGCAGAGCTTTCAATGCACTGCATTTTTAAGCGGCAGCATTATTTTTCCTACTATTGAACGGATATTTAAGGTATAATGAACGAGTAGGACATTGAATAATAAAGGAGAAATTGTCATGGCATTAAATCTTATGTTGATGGGTCTTCCTGGCGCCGGCAAGGGAACTCAAGCTGAAAAAATCGTGGATGAATACAAGATTCCACACATTTCAACAGGTGATATTTTCCGCGCCGCAATGAAGAACGGTACGCCGATGGGCCTTGAGGCTAAGAAGTTTATTGATAAGGGCGAACTTGTTCCTGATGAAGTTACGAATGGTATCGTTAAGGAACGTTTGGCAAAAGATGACGTGAATGACGGCTATATGTTGGACGGCTTTCCGCGCAACATGGCTCAAGCAGAAGCTTTGGATGAATTCGGCAAGGAACTTGGCAAGTCGCTCAGTTGCGTCATCAACATTCACGTTGATCCTGAATCATTGATGGAACGTTTGACAGGTCGCTACATCTGTCGCGATTGCGGTGCAACTTATCACAAGGTTTTCAACCCGACAAAAGTTGAAGGTACTTGCGATCGTTGCGGCGGTCACGAATTCTTCCAAAGAGAAGACGACAAACCTGAAACGGTCAAGAATCGTCTTGACGTTAACATCAAGATGAACACGCCATTGCTTGATTTTTACAAGAAACAAGGCCTGCTTCATGAAGTAAACGGCAACCAGGATATCGACAAGGTCTTCGCTGACATCAAGGAAATTTTGGACCAAATCAAATAAATTTTTCAAAAGAACCTGAATTGTTATTTTTTTGCAGTAGTGCTTGCAACCACAAGTCTATTGTGATATGATAATTCAGGTTTATCTTTTCAATAGGTGCAGTTTGCCCAAATTTGGAAATTGCCCTGCGGAAAAAGGTGGGACTCCAAAAAAGCTTCTCACATTTTGACGTGTAAAGTTTTAAAACCAAAATTTAAGGAGGTACTTTTGCGTGGCGAAAGATGATGTGATTGAAATTGAGGGTACGATTAAAGAAACGTTGCCCAATGCGATGTTTAAAGTTGAACTCGAAAACGGACACGAGATTCTTGCTCACGTTTCTGGCAAGATTCGCATGCACTACATTCGTATTTTACCAGGTGACAGGGTTACGGTTGAAATGTCCCCTTACGATTTGACTAAGGGTCGCATTACCTATCGCTTTAAATAGATTGTACTTCGAAACTATTCAGGAGGTATGATTAATGAAAGTAAGACCATCAGTTAAACCGATGTGCGAACATTGCAAAGTAATCAAGCGCAAGGGTCGCGTTATGGTTATTTGTGACAATCCTAAGCACAAACAACGTCAAGGCTAATAATTTAAGGAGGTGAAAATAAATGGCTCGTATTGCAGGTGTCGATTTACCACGTGACAAGCGTATCGTAATCGGCTTAACATACATCTACGGTATCGGTGATACTACTGCTAAGAATATCCTGGCAGAAGCAGGTGTTTCAGAAGATGTTCGTGTTCGTGATTTGACTTCTGATCAAGAAGACAAGATCCGTGCAGTTGTTGACAACTACAAGGTAGAAGGTGACCTTCGTCGTGAAGTATCCCTCAACATCAAGCGTCTTTCTGAAATCGGCTCATACCGCGGCCTTCGCCATCGTCGTCATTTGCCATCTCGTGGACAAAACACGAAGAACAATGCACGTACATGCAAAGGTCCTAAGGTAACTATTGCCGGTAAGAAGAAATAATCTAGAGTAAGGAGGTTAGCTATTTCATGGCAGTAAAGAAAGCTCGCAAGCGCCGTGTCAAGAAGAATATCGAAAGCGGTGTTGCACATATTCATTCCACATTCAATAACACACTTGTTATGATCACAGACGTTCATGGTAACGCTGTTGCATGGTCATCTGCAGGTGCATTAGGCTTCAAGGGTTCACGTAAGTCCACGCCGTTTGCCGCACAAATGGCAGCTGAAGCAGCTGCTAAGGGCGCAATGGATCATGGTATGAAGAACGTTGAAGTCGCAGTCAAAGGTCCTGGTTCCGGTCGTGAAGCAGCAATTCGTGCGCTTCAAGCAACAGGTCTTGAAGTTACATCTATCAAGGATGTTACACCAGTGCCTCATAACGGATGCCGTCCTCCAAAACGCCGTCGTGTTTAATGTGGATCAGTATTCATTTTGAGGGTACACTTCATAATGTTTTCGCCAGATTACACGTTACGTTTTGAAAGGGGTAAAGATAAGAATGATCGAATTTGAAAAACCAAAAATTCACAAAATTGAAGAAAGCAATAACCATGGCAAGTTTGTCATTGAACCGCTTGAACGTGGCTATGGTACGACATTAGGCAATTCGCTTCGTCGTATTCTGCTTTCTTCATTACCAGGTGCTGCTATCACAGACGTTCAAATTGATGGCGTTTTGCACGAATTCTCCACTGTAAAAGGTGTGCTTGAAGACGTGACTGAAATCATTTTGAATCTCAAGAAAGTTGCATTGAAACTCAACTCCGAAGAACCACAATCATTGGAATTCGATATTGTTGGACCTAAGGAAGTTACTGCCGGCGATATCAGCACGAACAGCGATGTTGAAATCCTCAATCCGGATCTTTACATCTGCACGGTTGCTGATGGTGCTTCATTCCATGCACGGATGACTGCAAACAAAGGTCGTGGCTACGTTTCCGCAAACGAAAACAAGGCTAAGGCAGATGATATGCCAATCGGCGTATTAGCAATCGACTCGATTTATACCCCGATCGAACGTGTCAACTACCAAGTAGAAAAAACACGTGTTGGTCAAAAAAATGATTATGACAAATTAACATTAGACGTATGGACTAACGGCTCAATCACGCCTAGCGAAGCAATTAGTCTGTCCGCTAAGATCTTAACGGAGCATTTGGCGTTATTCGTTAATTTGACAGATGAAGCTAAGAATGCTGAAATCATGGTCGAAAAAGAAGAAACGCACAAAGAAAAAATGCTCGAAATGACAATTGAGGAACTCGATTTGTCCGTTCGTTCATACAACTGTTTGAAGCGTGCAAGCATCAATACCGTGCAGGCTTTGACAAACAAGTCTGAATCTGACATGATGAAGGTTCGTAATTTGGGCCGCAAGTCATTGGAAGAAGTCAAGGCTAAGTTGGCAGATCTTGGTTTATCATTACGTCATGATGACTAATATTTTTTAATTAAGGGAGGGAATCTGTTCATGGCTTACCGCAAATTAGGACGCACAAGCGCACACCGCAAATCAATGTTACGCAACTTGACAACTGATTTGATCGTTAATGGTCGTATTGTCACAACAGAAACTCGTGCTAAAGAAGTACGCAAGTTTGCTGACAAGATGATCACATTAGGCAAGAAGGGCGATCTCGCTTCACGTCGTCGTGCAGCTGCATTCATGATGGATGTTATTGCAGACGTTAAGGAAGAAGAAGACAAGGTCGTTGCTCAAACTGCTTTGCAAAAACTTTTTGACGATGTTGCACCTCGTTTCGAAAACCGTAACGGTGGTTACACACGCATCATCAAGATGGATGCTCGCCGCGGCGATGCTGCAAAGATGGCTGTGCTTGAATTAGTTGACTAATTCAATAGCAATCGAATAAAAAAATTGTCACTTTTACAATGATAACTGGGCGTTACGATGTTGGGTTAAAATCCGAGTCTAGTCCTAAGTAGCAGGTTGCGGAACCTGTGAAACCTTCATTGTAAAAAGTGATTTTTTTTTGGCTTGAAGATGACGTCCAAGCCTTTTTTAGTTGTGTTTGGTTCATGTAGGAAAGTTGGTTTTTTATCGTGAGTTTTTCTAGTAAACTTCAAATAATTTTTGTACAATGAAACATAATATTGCCAATTCTCTATTGTTTTGTACGAAAGGAACGAATAATTTTGTTATTCTTGAAAATGTTTAAATGAAAATCAAAATTTGGCGCGGGATGACGATCATATTGGCAAGTTTTTGGAGCGTTTTCCTGTTCTTTAATGCATATATATACAAGACCAAACTCTATGAATCGAAATTTTCCATGATTTATGCAATTGCCGGGATTTTTGCGATGCTTTTTTATCTATGGCAGATTACCGTCTTGGTGATGCCTGAAAAAAGCTTCGACAGCTGGAACGAGTGGATACATAGTCTGCTTTTGAGAAATTTATTTGAAACCGCGTCGTGGCTGATGCTTTCGATAAGTTCGCTGCTCTATTTCATGACTGAAGAAAATTTTTTAAGCGGTGCGCTGCTACTTTTGTGTCTCGTTTTGGTCTGGGGATGCGGGGCTTGTCTGACATGGCTTCTTTTAAAGAAAGATTCCGGCCATGAACAAAAAGAACGCTCATTTGAAGCCGTTTCTTCGCGTCTGGAGAAAAACGTTCATTACGTTGTTGATTCGACTGTTGAGAAATTTGTCGAAAATGAAATCATCGTTCATTTTAATGCCTGCTTACGTCGAAGCATTTTGGCACTGGTGCTGACAAGCATTGTTTTGATCGTCAGCGTTTGCGATTTTGATTGGAACAGCTTGGTTTTTGCCGGCGCCTGCGTTTTTTTTGCACTGTATCTTGTGACAGGAAAGATTTCTTACCGATCAAAGGTTGCCAAACGGCGCAAACAGGCGGTATACCTTTTGTCGGCAGCACAATTGCTCGGTATTTACAAGACGATCATCTCGCTGGCTGATACCAGAATCTTGGATTTCAGGCCGATTGACGAGCTTCAGATCGCGTATTGCCTTTTCAGGGTCGAAACTTTTGATGAGTGCATGGCCTACATGGATACGATCTCTTCTGAAAAATACAGTACCGAACTCGAATATTTGCGGCTGTCATGCAATGTCGGCCTGCATCGGCGCGACCGTGCGCTTGCGCTCTTTGCTGATCTGCAGGAAAAAATCGCACGGATGAATCAAAAGAAAGCTCACGATTACAGACTGGGACTGACTTTTTTGAGCACGATTCTTTGGCGAAGATATGATCAGGCGCAGTTTGAATTGAATGCCTACAAGCCATGCATTACCGAAGAAGAAGAAACTTTTTATCAGGCCTGGATCGATGAACAGGCAATCTAGAAATCGTCGTGTCCGCAAGTTGACAATTTGCGACACGGCTTTTTTTTTTGTAAAATGTGGTATGATATTTTTAACATGATGAGAGCGGGGAAACAGATTGAGCTCAATAATTAAAATTAAAAATCTGACATTTTCATATTCAGCTGAAGAGGAAAGAAAAACACTGGATAACGTTAATTTAGAAATTGAAGCAGGCCAATGGGTCGCACTGATCGGCCACAACGGAAGCGGCAAGTCGACCTTGGCACGGTGCATTGACGGCCTGCTCATGCCTGAATCCGGGTCGATTGAAGTCGACGGACTGCATTTGACGGAAGAAACCGTCTGGGACGTCAGAGAACGCATCGGCATGGTTTTCCAAAATCCCGACAACCAGTTCGTTGGCGCGGACGTTGAAGGAGACGTGGCATTTGGCATGGAGAACAGGGGGATTCCGCGCTCAGAAATGCAAAAGCGCGTCAAAGAAGTTTTGGAAGCAGTCGATATGACCGCATTTGCAAAACACGAGCCCGTGCGTCTTTCAGGAGGGCAAAAGCAGCGCGTGGCGATTGCCGGCGTTCTGGCCGTCAGACCGAAGATCATTATTTTTGACGAATCGACAAGCATGCTGGATCCGGAAGGAAAAAGAGACATCGTCGGACTGATGCGTCGGCTGAACGATGAGGAAAACTTTACCATTATTTCGATCACGCACGACATCGATGAAGCCAGCCTGGCCGATCGCGTCATTGTCTTGAACGACGGCAGGGTCATTGATGATGACGTTCCGGAAAAAATTTTTGCGAGCGGTGATCTGCTGACGAAAATCGGACTTGATCTGCCGTACCCCGAAGCGTTGAAAGAAGAGCTGAAAGAAAAAGGAATCGATGTTCCAAATGAATATTTGGATGAAGAAGGGATGGTTGACTGGTTATGCCGATCCGCGTTGAAAAATTAAGCTACAGCTATCAGGCGGGCACGCCGATGGAACATAAGGCGCTGGAAGATGTTTCGCTTGAGATAACAGACGGAAGCTATACCGCCGTCATCGGCCACACCGGAAGCGGCAAGTCGACTCTGATGCAGCATTTGAACGGCTTGCTGAAGCCGACTGAAGGATTCCTGGAAATCAATGGACGTCAGATTACGCCGGAAACGCAAAACAAGGAGCTCGGCGATTTGAGAAAAGAAGTCGGGTTCGTTTTTCAGTTTCCTGAAGCGCAGCTGTTTGAAGAAACGGTCAAAAAAGATATTGCGTTTGCTCCGAAAAATTTCGGCAAGTCAGACGAGGAGGCAGAAGCAATCGCAGTCAGGATGGCCAAAATGGTCGATCTTCCCGATGAGGTTTTGGACAAGTCTCCGTTTGAGCTTTCCGGAGGGCAGATGCGGCGCGTGGCGATTGCCGGCATTTTGGCAATGGAGCCGAAAATTTTGGTTCTGGACGAACCGACGGCAGGACTTGATCCCATGGGTCGTCTGGAAATGATGCGGCTTTTTTCAAGACTTCACAAAAACGGGATGACGATCATTTTGGTAACGCACCAGATGAATGATGTCGCTGATTATGCCGACCATGCGCTGGTTTTGGAACATGGCAGACTGATTGCCGATACGACGCCAAAAGCTTTATTTTCAAAACCTGAATGGCTCAGAGAACATCATCTCGATCTGCCTCAGACGACCAAGTTTGCCGAAAAACTGATGGCAAGCGGGATGAAATTTGATTCTCTTCCGCTGACGAAAAAAGAATTGGCGCAGATCCTGGCGGACAGGATAAAAGGGGGTTCTGCAGATGAATAAGCTTTTGCTTGGGCGCTACGTCAACGGTGATTCTTTGGTTCACCGAATGGATGCCAGAAGCAAGCTGGTGCTCAGTTTCTATTTTGTGGCAATCATCTTTTTGTGCAACAACTGGCAGACGTATCTGTTGCTTACGGCATTTGTCTTGATGTGCGTCAAGTTTTCCGACCTTGGCATCGGATTTTTCATCAAAGGCGTCAAGCCCTTGCTTGGTTTGATCGTTTTTACCGTGCTTTTGCAGGTGTTTTTCACAAGAGGCGGCCATGTCTATTGGTCTTTCGGTCCGCTGTCCCTGACGCATTTTGGGATTGTCAACGGCTTTTACGTCTTTTGTCGCTTCGTTTTGATCATTTTCATGTCGACGCTTTTGACGCTGACGACTGCGCCGCTTGAAATTTCCGATGCGATCGAGTCGCTTTTGAAGCCGCTCAAGGCCATCAAGGTTCCGGTATACGAAATTTCCTTGATGCTTTCGATCGCATTGCGCTTTGTGCCGACTCTGATGGACGAAACGGAAAAGATCATGAATGCGCAAAGATCGCGCGGCGTCAATTTTTCGGAAGGGACTCTGATGCAACGGATCAAGGCCGTGATTCCGCTGTTGATTCCGCTGTTCGTCAGTTCGTTCAACCGTGCGGAAGAACTTGCGACGGCAATGGAAGCACGCGGTTATCGCGGAGGTGAAGGCCGGACGAAATACAGAGTGCAGGTTTGGACCAAAATCGACACGATTGCGGTGATTTTATTTGCGATTGTGACGATTCTGCTATTTATTTTGAGGAAATTTTAATGACTAGAAGATACAAGATTACGCTTGCTTATGACGGCACCAATTTTGCCGGTTTTCAGGTACAGCCGAATCAAAGAACCGTGCAATCGGTACTTGAGGATGCCGTCAACAAGATGAGCAAAAATTCTGATTACATCACGATTTACGGCTCCGGCAGAACGGATGCCGGCGTGCACGCTTTGGGACAGGTCGTGCATTTTGACTTTCCGCATGACATTCCGGCAGAAGGAATGCTCAAGGGGCTGAATTCAATGCTTCCGCTCGACTGCGAGGTTGTCGGATGCGAAATCGTTCCAAACGACTTCCATGCTCGTTTTACGACGCATGGCAAGCGCTACATGTACCGTGTCAGTCGCGGGCGTTTTACGAACCCGTTCAAGCGTTTTTACACGGGTCACTACAAATATCCGTTGGACATTGAAAAAATCAAGGAAGCCATGCCCGATCTGGTGGGAACGCATGATTTTTCAAGTTTTGTTGCTTCCGGCAGCCAAACGAAAAATCACGTTCGCACGATTTATGAGGCAACCGTCAGAGAAGACAAGGAAAACGACGAAATCATCTTTGAATTTTGTGGCAACGGCTTTTTGTACAACCAGGTCAGAATCATGGTGGCAACGCTGCTTGAAATCGGCAACGGCAAACGTCCCGTGCATGATTTTTTGAGATTGTACGAAGTCAAGGATCGAAATGAATGTCGCGAAACGGCGCCTGCCAGCGGACTGTATTTAAAAGAAGTCTATTATGACTAAGGAAAAATTGCAGATTCTTTAAATTTTTAAGAGAAATCCAATTGACTATATCGAAGAAAAATCGTAATATAGTATTTGGTATTGTTTGCCCCACAGTAAGCCCCGTTAATCTTATTGTATGTCAAACATGTATACATCAAATGGAGGAAATTAACGTGCGTACAACATATATTGCAAAACCAGGCGAAGTAGAACGTAAGTGGTATGTCGTAGACGCAACAGACGTGCCTTTGGGCCGTTTGTCAGCTGTTGTGGCTTCCGTATTACGCGGTAAGAACAAACCAACATTTACACCAAATGTTGATACAGGCGATTACGTAGTCGTTGTCAATGCTGAAAAGGTTGCTTTGACAGGTCGTAAAGACAAGAACAAGATTTATTACCATCACTCAAACCATCCAGGTGGCTTGAAGGCTCGTACAGCTGGTGATTACCGTGAAAAGGATCCGGAAAAGCTTATCGCATTGTCCGTTAAGGGCATGCTTCCAAAGGGTTCCCTTGGCCGTCAACAAGCTAAGAAGCTTCATGTATACCGTGGCACAGATCACAAGCATGCAGCACAAAACCCAGAAGTTTTGGATATCACTAACTTAATCTAACCTAGGAGGAAAACGATTTTGGCACAAGTACAATATCGCGGCACAGGCCGTCGTAAAAACTCTGTCGCTCGTGTAATCTTAGTTCCTGGTACAGGCAAGATCACGATGAACGGCAAACCTGCAGAAGAATATGTTCCATTTGCAAACTTACGCGAAGTTATGGTACAACCATTTGCTGTTACGGAAACAAAAGGTCAATATGACGTTTTGGTAAACGTAAACGGCGGTGGTTTCTCCGGCCAAGCAGGCGCTACACGTCATGGTATCGCTCGTGCATTGCTCGAAGTTGACCCAGATTTCCGTGGCGTTCTCAAGCGTGCAGGTCTTTTGACACGTGATGCACGTATGAAAGAACGTAAGAAGCCAGGTCTTAAGAAAGCTCGTAAGGCTTCACAATTCTCCAAGCGTTAATTTTCGATTATCGCAAGGAAAAAAGCACTCGCTCTATGGGGGCGGGTGCTTTTTTGCGTGGTGTAGGTCTGATTTTGCCTCAATAAGAGCTTCGTGATCAGATTTTTTTTGACGATGAAAAGTGCTATAATTTGTTTACTGGAATATGAATGGAAAAATCAATAGTGATGGCGGGGTGTTGTCATATGGAAAGTAATTTTGAGTTTTTAAAGGGCGATACTGATACGATTGACTTATATAAAACTGCAAGAGAGATTGAAGAAAATTATTGCAAAGAAAGATATGACGTGGAAAATATTTTGATTCGCAAAGTGCTTGAGCAGGTCGTCAAAATGGTGTTGGACTTCAATTATATTAATGTTCACGAAAGTTCAACGTTCAATGACTGTCTGCGCACCTCAAAAAATCATTCTTTTATACCATCAAAAATATTGAAACAATTCTATGAGTTAAAGAATATCGGGAATGATTCTGTTCACAATATCGTGGAATATTCTCATAGCGAAGCTTTAGAAAACATTAAAAAATTTCATGAAATTATGGTATGGTTTGCCACTGAATATACCGAACAAAGACCGAGGGTTGAAGATTTTAAAGAGCCTAAACTAAAAGCTGACTATAATCCCTTTGAAAGAAAAGTCATCTACGTTCAAACGGCGAACGGAAATTCTGATGAATGGCCCGCTTATAAAGGGGCGGAAAAAATCGGAGATGCCACAATTAAAGATCCTGAAACCGATAATACCCCTAATAGTCAAGATCTGAGGAACGCAGCTAAAAAGCGAGTTGCGGATTACATGGGAACGGCCGGTGTTCCCTACAATATTGAATGGGCAGAATTGGCTTGCTGCAAGGTTAACAAAACATGGTTCAGGGATTATGACGTTCATGATGTTTTAGAGCGATCAGGCGTAAAAAGAAATCCCAAACTTGGCAGAGAATGGTTCTTGACAGATTTAGAAACGGCTAAAGCAGCTATCAAGGCTGTTAAAGAAGGTCGAAAATCTTTGGAGGATTTGTCAAAAGTTCAAGACGGAAAAAAGTTTGCTATCAAGCTTCGTCCGGAACAAAAGGACGCAGTCAATAAAACAGTGAAAGTTTTCAAAAAAGATAACAAAATGTTATGGAATGCCAAGATGAGGTTTGGTAAGACGTTGTCGGCCTTATATCTTATTAAAAAAGAAAAATATCAACATGTTTTGATCATGACTGATCGTCCGGCAGTTGATGATAGCTGGTTTGAAGATTTTCGCAAGATGAATATGAATGAAGAAGGATATGCCTATGGTTCAAAAAATAATGGTGAGCCAATCAGCTGTCTTCAAAAAAGCAATAAGCCGTTTATTTATTTTGCAAGTATCCAAGATTTGAGGGGGTCAGAGATTTTTGGCGGAAAAACCGGTGATAAAAATCGTGAATTTGCTGAAATTGACTGGAATTTAATAATTGTTGATGAAGCTCACGAAGGAGCACAAACGGATCTGGCCAAAAATGTGATCAACGGAGTGAAAAATGAAAACACCAAGATTTTGGAACTTTCCGGGACACCGTTCAACATTATGGGCAATTACGATGAAGACCATATTTATACTTGGGATTACGTGATGGAACAAGAAGCTAAATGTGGTTGGGAAAAAGAACACCCTGACGAAAAAAATCCTTATGAGAACCTTCCAAAGGTTTTAATGTATACTTTTGACATTGCCGAGCAGTTTCGCGACAAAAATTACACCGACCTTTTGGACAAATCTTTTAACTTCAAAGAGTTTTTCAGGACGGATGATGAAGGAGAATTTGTTCATAAACAAGATGTCATTAAATTCTTGGATAACATTACTTCGCCTGACGAAAAGACCAATTACCCATTCTCTACTCAAAAATTCAGAGAAAATTTGCGGCACACGCTTTGGATCCTGCCAGGAGTCAAAGAAGCCAATGCTTTGGAAAAGCTGATGAAAAAACACCAGGTTTTTGGATTCGGCTATAATATCGTTAATGTCGTCAAAGATGACAAGTCAGACAACGTTGAAACATCAAATGCCAACGATCTGAAAAAAGTTCGCGATGCAATCGGGAACGATCCTTCAGCAACTCGGACCATAACTTTGACCGTTAGAAAATTAACTACGGGCGTTAACGTTCCGGAATGGACAGGGGTTGTTTTTCTGTCCAATACGACTAGCGCAATGCAATATCTACAGGCGGCATTTCGTGCTCAGACGCCATTTTTTGATGAGAAGATGGGGAGAAAGGCTGAATGTTTCATCTTTGATTTTGCTCCTGATCGAGCATTGACGGTTATGGCAGAATCCTCTCGGTTAAATACAGGGGTCGGCAAGAAAACATCTGCCGTTCAAAAAGAACAGATGGCCAAGCTTTTGAACTTTTTGCCGATCATCGGCGAATCAGGCAACGGAATGAAACGATACGAAGTTGACAGTCTGTTGACCAAAATCAAGCGAGTCTATGCCGAAAAAGCAGTTAAAACCGGTTTTGATGATGACTCTTTGTATTCAGACAATCTTCTGACTTTGAACGATGCCGATTTGAAAGAGTTTAATAAATTGAAAGCCATCGTAGGGACGACTAATAAGGAAAAGAGCCCAATCAAAATTGACGTTAACAAGCAGGGACTTTCTGACGAGGAATACGACCAGGCTGAACGAGGCAAAAAGAAGAAACCGAGGGAGCGGACACCAGAAGAAATCGCCGCCATGGAAAAGATGAAGGAATTAAAGAAACAGCGTAAGGCAATGATTTCAATTTTGCGTTCTGTTTCTATCCGGATTCCGATGATGATTTATGGGATGGATATTGATATTCAAGACGGCGTCAATATGAAAAAGTTTGTCAAGCTCGTTGATGATGTTTCTTGGACTGAATTCATGCCAAAAGGCGTTACCAAAGAATTATTCCTGGCTTTTTCCAAGTATTATGATCAAGAGGTATTCGTTGAAGCCGGAAGAATTATCAGGCGGAAAGTCAAAAAACTCGATTCTTTGGATCCAATCGATCGAACGGAGAAGCTGGCAGAAATATTTGGCTCCTTCCGTAACCCTGACAAGGAAACGGTTCTTACTCCATGGCGCGTGGTAAACATGCAGCTTGGTAAGACCATCGGCGGATACTCGTTTTATGATGAAGATTACAGGCAGACAACAGTTGATGGAAAGAGTGCTGCTCACTGGATTCAAACAAATTACACCGATAACGTTTTCAATTCTAATGCTCATATTCTGGAAATCAACGCCAAAACGGGTTTGTATCCGCTTTATGCGGCCACTTCACTGTATTTTAAAGAATTCGAAAAACTTAATGAGGAAAAAGCGGGCAAATTTACTCCCGAAGAAGAGTTCTTTTTGTGGAAGAAAATTCTTCGAGAAAATATTTTTGTCATTGCCAAAACACCGATGGCAAAGGCAATCACGAACCGCACGCTTTCCGGGTACCAGCATTTGGATACTAATGTTGAGTATATTGAAAATATTGTGGAGGATTCTAAGGAAAACTCGTCAAAAGAAGCTAAACTAGTAAGAAGTAGGTTTAATAATATGAAATTTGATGTAGTAATCGGAAATCCGCCATATACAGAAAAAGACGGAGGAGCTGGATCAAGTGGCAGTCCAATTTATCAAAACTTTGTCGAGTTATCTAAAAAGCTGGATCCAAAATATATTAGCTTAATCACACCAAGTAGATGGTTTGTTGGAGGAAAAGGCCTGGATGATTTTAGAGATAGTATGTTAAAAGACAATCAAATCAAAGAATTGCATGATTGGCTGACACCACAAGATATATTTCCGAGAACAAACATTCGAGGAGGGGTTTCTTTCTTTTTGTGGGAAAAAGGATATGATAATTCTAATGAAGGTGTCAGAGTTGTAACCTACAAAGATAATAAAATTGTGTCTGATTGTTTTAGAAATATGAAAATTGACGATATCGATGTATTTATCAGAGATAAAGTTGGATATGACTTCGTTTCAAATAATGTAAAGTTGTTGAAAGAAGATAATTTTTCTCTTCACATGTCGTCACGTAAGCCATATGGACTGGATACATCTTTTAATAAAAAAGGAAAATTATCCGATAGCAAAATCGGAATGAATGATCCTTTGTTGTGCTATGCAAATAATGGCAAGGTTGGATTTTTGGAAAGAGATAAAATAAGCCAAGGTTTTGATTCTATTGACGCATGGAAAGTTTTGACGACTCGTGCAAACAATGTCGGAACAGAATTAAATGATGATAACGTTAACACGATTATTGCATCACCAGGAACAGTATGTACAGAAACATATTTAGTAGTTGGCGCAGACTTAAATTTAGATAGTGCGAGTTCTAAAAACTTAAGTAAATACATGAAAACTAAATTTTTCAGATTTTTACACGGGCTAATGAAGGGTGGACAAGATGCATCTCTTAAAACTTTTAAGCTTATTCCAATGCAAGACTTTACGTGTGAATCTGATATAAAATGGGATCTTTCAATAGATGAAATTAACAGGCAGTTGTTTAGAAAGTATGGTTTAAACGAGGAAGAATGTAATCACATCAACACATCAATTAAGGAGATGTGATTATGGAATATGAACAGATAAAAAGTAATGAAAGAGTTAAGAATTATGGTGAAGTTTTTACTCCCCCAAAAACAGTCAATAAAATGTTAAATCTTTCTGGGATAAAAGAACATACCGAATTGCTTACGTCCACCTTCCTTGAACCCTCTGCTGGTGAGGGAGCCTTTTTGACTGAACTTTTGCACCGGAAAATGATTGTGGCTTTTGAAGATAGTTCAACTTTAGAAGAGTATGAAGATAATTGTTTGATTGCTCTTTCAACTTTATATGGGATTGAGTTGATGGAAGATAATGTTGAAATGCTGGTTATGAAGATGAACGATGTATTCCAACGTTGCTACCGTGAAGGATTGTCCAAATTTTTCGGAAAGGAAAACATGGATGTTGTTCGAAGCGCCATGGTGATTATTCAAGCCAATATGGTTCAGGGAAATACCCTGACAAAATTAGATGGAAACGGAAATCCCTTGATTTTTAGCGAATGGAAGCTTCCTCCTAAAAAGAAGGGGAAACGGCAGATGGTTCAACGTTTGGAATATACCTTCCAAGAAATTATCGATGGTTCGGATGAATCGGCAGGAAAGCTCAATCATGAAGGGACAACCGTAGTCAAAGAATATAGTCTGTTTGATTTTGACTATGAGGGTAATAAATTTCCCGATGATGAGGACGAAATAGACAAAAAAATCAGCTACGTTCCTGTCAGGATAACGGAAGTATATAAAAAATTGACTAAAGTTGAGTGAGGCTGGGAAAGACTATGCCTCAAACTAAAAAACTTGGATGATGCTGGGGAAAAAGCCTCTTTTCTCTCTTGAATTAAACGAAAAGCCGAACGAAGGCGGTCGATTTGCGACTGACTTTGTCCGGCTTTTTTTAATTTCCAATGAATAAAAACTACTTTTTTCAAGCATCAGTACTGCTCAATCAATCTTAGCCAAGATCTCACTCAAATTTACGGACAAAGTGCCATTTTTGGCTGATTTGTCCGTAAGCATTTTTTTCATGATAAATTCCTCCAATCTATCTATAATTTTGAATATAAATTCTTTTCCAACATTAACGGTAAGTTGAAAAATAATGCGTTAGCTTGCCATTATTAACGATGAAGTCATCAAGCATTGATTTTCCGTTGTAGTAAACTTGTTGAGCGTAGAAATAAAACGCTACTATTTTTTGAGCATATTCGTCTTGATTAGTATTATTTAACCCCTGTAACTTGAATGATTCAGCTAAAGATTCGCTGTAAAAGTCACGTTTTGTTTTGTCTGATAAATTTAGTCTTACTTTGTCTGCTACATACGCACGTTTAGCAGGTGTATCAAAGATTCGATTCATTTTTTGTACCTCAGTTTGAACATGAGGTGGTGTTACAAAAATTTTTGTGTTCATTTAGTTTTCTCCTTCCTATATTTTGGCTTTTTCTTGTGTGTCACAATATTACAATGGTGAAGCTCTACTCATAAACAACCTCCTTCGAATCGGTATTTTGACACGCATTTTCTTAGGCTAACCTAATGATTAAAATTTTAACAGCTTATTAAGCTGCTAAATAGAGTTATCTTAATTATTGTCGCGCATTCTACTAGGCTAACCTACGATAATAGTATAAATCTTTTTCGAATACTTTGCAAGTATTAACTCGCATTCTACTAAGCTGACCTAAAGCAAATCTTTTTCTATTTTTTGAATATATAAGTATTTCAACATCAACTTGACAGAAAAAGCCCTATATAAACGCATATTCCATTGCTCAGATAAGGTTGTTGTAATTTTATCTATTAATTCGCTTGTGTCATCTGTAAGCTTAAATTTTATCGTTCCGCCTTTAAGTTTGTCAATATTACTATTCAAAAAAATATCCTGCTCTTGTGAATAAACAACTTTATGATCTAAAACGTCTTTGAAGTTTACGCTATCTATATCATTACCTATTTCTTTTGCTGCTTCATCTAAGATGTAACCATACTCAATACCACCAGTTTCAAAGCTTTCAAATTGATTATCGATTTTTTTACTATAATAATCTTTTAAAATAAGCAAATAGCATTTTGCTTCATATCCAGTCCTAAATTGTTTTACTTTCATTTTATCACTCCTCGTATTATTTTATAAAAATCAAATTTTAGTTTGGCTTTTTTTAGTATTTTTTTAGGCTACACCAATTGTATGAATATCTTTTGTATTTGTCAAATCAAGTCTAATTTATTGTAGCAAATCACATCTAAATTCTTCCATTTTCATCAAATACAATCCACTTAATAATTCTAAAATCGTTGATATAAGTGGATATTCAAGTATATCGAACACACCAATATTTCAAAATTATTGCTCAAAGCGTTAATTTTCGATTATCGCAAGGAAAAAGCACTCGCTCTATGGGGGCGGGTGCTTTTTTGGCGTGTTTGGGGATGCGCTGGTGATTCGGCAACGAGTGGGCAACTTTTCGTAAAAGCATATTCCCTTACCAACATTTTACCAACTCTGTACATAAAAAGAGCCGAATTCCATAGTATAATTTCCTTTGGAAACTATTTTTTAATTTCAGTTTCGAAAAGATGCTTTGGAAGGGGTACATGATTTGAACGAAGTAAGGATGGTTCCGTTCAAGGACGAGGACTGTGAACGTTTTATGGAGCAGGAAGTCAAGCCGTGGATTGAAGAAAACGTCACGGATTTTGCGTTTGACAGCTATGACGGAAAAAAGCTTCAAGCATACTGTGCGATTCCGGAAAAACCAAAAAAAGCGCTTGTTTTCGTGCATGGTTTTTGCGAATTTTTTGGCAAGTATCACGAGCTGTTTTACGATTTTTATCATGCGGGATATGCCGTGTTCTTCTATGAGCAGCGGGGATTCGGGAAGTCTTTGCGCGAAGTTTCGGACAAGGATGCGGTTTACGTCGGAAATTTTGCCGAGTATGTCGAAGACTTGAAATTGTTTACCGATGAGGTTTCCAAAATGATGGGAAAAAAGCTTGAGTTGATGTTGTTTGCGCACTCGATGGGCGGCTGCGTCGGTGCGCTGTATTTGGAAAAATACCCGGAAACGTTCAAAAAAGCAGTGCTGAGCTCGCCGATGATGAGGATGGCACTTGATCCGCGGTTAAAAAAGGTCGCCAGGCCGCTCTGCCTGGTGCAAAAAGCTCTTCATCGCGCCAAGCGACTGGCAATCGGACAGGAAAGATTCGACGAACGGCCTGATTTCAAGAACAGCTGCGCGTTGTCCGAGGCGCGCTATTCGTATCAGTTCAAGCAGCGCCTGAAAAATGCAGAGTATCAAACGAACGGCGCGACCTATTCATGGGTTTTGGCAGCGCTGAACGCGGAAAAACAGCTCATGCAAAATGCAGGCAGGATCAAATGTCCCGTGCTGCTTTGTTCGTCAGGGAACGATGCGATGGTTGACGTTTCGGGGCAAACGGAATTTGCCGAGAAAAGCAAATTCGTCAGACTCAAGCAGTTTCCTGAAGCAAAGCACGAATTGTTCAACTGTTCGGCTGAAATTCTGGAAGAATACTATGCGACTTTGCTGAAATTTTACGAATAAAGCGAAAAACCCGGATGATTTGCAATTTACTGGAAATCATCTGGGTTTTTGAGCAGTGGATGCGCAGCACTGAATTTGGCAAAAAATGCCGGACCGCCCTGTTCGGCTTTTTTTATGCCTTGATTTTTATCTTGCCTGCAAACGAATAGCCGAAACCGCGGTTGGTTTTGATCCACAAAGGCGTGTTCGGATCGTCTACAGCAAAAACGGTCATCTGGTTGAATTAAACGACAAACAGTAGTTTTGAATACCCGAAAAAAGCTCGCGACACCCCTAGGTCGCGAGCTTTTAGTCTGCTTCGATTTTTTTGATGACTTTGGCAGGATTGCCGACTGCGATCACGTTTTCCGGAATGTTTGCCGTGACGACCGAACCTGCTCCGATGATGCTGTTTTTGCCGATCGTGACTCCGCCCCAGATGGTCACGTTTCCGCCGAGCCAGACGCCGTCTTCGATCACGACCGGTTTGGCGTAGCGTTTTTTTTGTCTTCTGAGTTCTTTGTCTTTCGGGCAGAATTCAGTGAAGATGCCTGTTCTCGGCGCAATGTTGACGTTGTTTCCGATTGTGATTTCCGCCATGTCCTGAAGCGTAACGTCATGGTTCAAAAATACCTCATCGCCAAGTTCAATCCTTGAACCCAAAAAGCAGCGGAAATTCGGTTCAACGTAGGGATCTCTGCCGACTTTTTTGAGCAGCGCGTTAAGCAATGCTTCATCATAAAAATTTTCTTGATTGACTTTTTCGTTGTATTCAACGCACAATTTTTGTGCTCTTTGCTTTGCCTGGATGATTTTTTCATCCTTAAGGCTGTAGTAATTTTCCATAGTCATCACCTCAAATTATATTTTATCAAAAAACTGTTATAATTAAAAAAGAGGAATTTGCAATGAATCTTAATAGACGACATAAATTAACCAAAGAAGAAACAGAACACGTCAAAAAGATTACGAACAGCGGGCGTCTCTATTATGATTACGATCCGCTGATTGAAAGCGCAAGAAATTTTGCCTATGAGACGTGTCGACGCTACAACCGCAATGAAACGGACATTGACGAATTAAGGTCCTTGTTTGAAAAACTGGGCAAAAATCCAAGTATCGCTGACGGGTTCATTACCGAATTCGGCTTTAATCTTAGCATCGGCGACGACTTTGACGCAGGCTGCGGCTTAAAAATCATCGATTGCAACGAGGTCTCGATCGGAAACAACGTCACCATCGGAGAAAACGTTGGAATCTACACGAGCAATCATGCAAAAGATCCCAAGCTGCGTCGCGATCACTGGTGCAGCGAGCTTCCGATTAGAATCGGAAACAACGTTGTGATCGAAAGCAACTCGGTCGTTTTGCCAGGGACGATTATCGGAGACGATGCATGGATCAGACCCGGAAGCGTCGTTTTGGGCAGAATCGAAGCGGACAGTATTTGTGCGGGCGATCCCGCAAGAAGGGAAAGTAAATGAAACAACTGATTTTGGCTGAAAAGCCGAGCGTTGCCAGAGATTTGAGCCAAATTCTCGGAGCAACGGAAAAACATAAGGATTATTTTGAAGGAGATGGCGTGATCGTCACTTGGGCATTGGGGCACCTGCTCGGGCTCAAAATGCCGGAAGATCTGAACAAGGATTGGCAAAAATGGCAGCTTGAGACTTTGCCGATGCTTCCGAAGTTCATCGGAACGAAGCCTTTGCCGAAAACGAGGCATCAGCTGCAGGCAATCGAACGTCTGGCAAAGAGATCGGACGTCAAGGAAGCCGTGATCGCAACGGATGCGGGAAGAGAAGGCGAGCTTGTGGCACGCTGGATTCTGCAGTACGTCAGGTTCAACAAGCCGGTCAAGCGTTTGTGGATCTCTTCTCAGACGACAAAAGCCGTCAAGGAAGGGTTTGCCAGGCTGAAACCTGCTTCTGATTATGATGATCTGTATCAATCGGCATTGGCGCGCGCAACTGCAGACTGGCTTGTCGGCCTCAACGTGACGCGTGCCTTGACCGTGAAATATCAGGACAATTTGTCGGCCGGGCGCGTGCAGACGCCGACTTTGGCCTTGGTTTTGAAGCAGGAAGACAAAATTTCAAGCTTCATTCCGCAAAAATACTATCAGATTGCGTTGAACGCATCGAATCAAAAGGCACTGATGGAACAAAAAAATCCTTACGGCATCAAGAACAGAGAAGCAGCGCAAAAAATCGTTTCGGAACTTGAAAGAACAATCGGCAAGGTCGAAAAAATCACCGTCAAGGAGCACTCCGAAAAAGCACCTTTGCCTTATGATCTGACCGAGCTTCAACGTGCGGCGAACGAAAAGTACGGCTATTCTGCCAAAAAGACCTTGTCCGTCGTGCAAAGTCTCTACGAAGTTCACAAAATCGTCTCCTATCCGCGAACGGACAGCAAATATTTGTCGACCGACATGATTTCGACGATGAAAGAACGCCTGCAGGCAGTCGGCTCAATGGTGCCGGAAGCTTTGGAATATGCCAGAAAGGGCGCAAAAGTCGTTCAAAAAAAGGTCTTCAACAACGAAAAAGTGACCGATCACCACGCGCTCATTCCGACTGAGCAGCGTCCCGACTATGCCAAGCTGTCAAGCGATGAGCATCGAATTTACGGGATGATCGTCAAACGGTTCGTAATGATTTTTGCGCCCGAGTATCGCGAGAAAAAAGAAAAAATCACCGTTTCCTTTGCCAATCGCAGGTTCAATTTTTCCAAGACGACCGTTTTGCAAAAGGGATGGAAAGAAAATGCGCAGACGTCGGGCGAAGCACTGCATTTTAAAGAAGGACAACAAATCAAGGGAACTTTTGAAGTCAAGGAAAAGCTGACGACGCCACCGAATCCATTGACCGAAGGCGGTCTGCTTGCCTTGATGGAAAGATACAGTCTGGGGACTCCGGCAACGCGTGCAGAAATCATCGAAAAACTCGTGTCATCAGAACTAATGGAACGCGCCGGCAGCTTTTTGCGCGTAACACGCAAAGGCCGCCAGCTGCTCGAACTGGTCAATCCGTCCCTGGTGACGCCGGAACTGACCGAAAAATGGGAAAAGCAGCTTGAAGCCATTGCTTTGGGCAAGTTTTCAAGCCAAAAGTTCATCGCAGAAATCAAGAACGATACGAAAAAACTCGTCAGCGAAGTCAAGAATTCGACCAAAAAGTACCAGGACTTCTCCATGACGCAAAAGAAATGCCCTGAATGCGGAGCTTTCTTGAAGGAAAAGAAGGTCAGGGACGGCAAGCTTTTGGTCTGTTCAAATGCAGAGTGCGACTACAAACGCCGTGCTGAAGCCAAAGTTTCCAATCACCGCTGTCCGCAATGCCACAAGAAGATGCTGATCGTCTCCGGCGAAAAAGGCGAATATTTCCGCTGCAAGTATGACGGAACGACTGAAAAACTAGGCGGCAAAAAAGGCAAAAAGAAGATGAGCAGGCACGAAGAACGTCGCTTGCTGAAAAAAATCAACCAAGACGACGAGCCGCAGGAAAGCGCATTGGCTGCGGCATTGAAAAAAGCCATGGAAGAAAAATAGGCAACAGAAAAGATTATCGTTTGTCGGCAGATCAGACTCGTTTTCAGCAATCGTCACTTGCGTGGGGCGTTTTTTGATTTTGGCGGTGCAGACACTGCATGTGGCATCAAGAGCAAACAAAACATACTAATCTGGTGTTGGATGATTACTCGACGGAGTAGTCGTTCAACACTTTTTCTTTTACTATATAAAGTGGAGATGAAGCCAATGCCGTGCGTCTTTTGGACACATGATGTCGTAAATAAAACGGGCAGCTTCACCATTCAATTGAGAATCTCGTCTAAGTATGTTGGCTGTTAAAGTCCGGTTGAGAAAATTAGATCTGATTGAATTGGGTGAAGGAAGCTCATCTCCAAGTAAAGCGGAGGTTTATTCTTATGGATTTATTGAAAACTGTTTTCGGTATTGATGTTAGCAGCCGGAAGTCTAACGTATGCATTATGGTCAATGGCCAAAAAGTTAATGACTATGCCATCTCCAACGATATGGTAGGCTTCAATCAGCTGCTGGGTGACCTTAAGCAGGTTACTAAACCGCAGATTATCTTTGAAGCAACTGGCGTCTATTCCAGAAGACTCCAGGCGTTCTTGGACATGCACGAATTGCGCTATGTCATGATGAATCCGCTAGAAGCCAAAAGAAAGACAAAGGATGACCTGCACCAGAACAAGACCGATAAGCTTGATGCCTTGTACCTTGCCAAGCTGCAATCTGAGCACCCGCAGCGGCTGGCCTACGTTCAAAGCGAAGAATATCAAGAATTGATGGCCAATAACCGTATCTATGAGCAGGCTTCGCACGATCTGATAACCAACAGGAATAGACTGCACAAAGCCATTCAGCTCACTTTCCCAGAGATTGAGCACTTAATGGTTAATCCGATAGGGAAAAACTACTGGAGTATTGTCCTCAGATTCCCACACCCAGATATCGTACTAGAAACAAAAGAAGCCGATATCATCGACTTCTTAAAGGGCTTAACCGGTATTGGTAAAAAACGCGCTAACGACATAGCGCAAAGTCTTATTCGGTTGGCTAAAGTCGCATGCCCAGCTGTCAAAAAGAACAGTGCTCATATTCGTGGCCTCAAAATGGCTATTAACAACATTCTGAGCGCTGAAGAAGAGTGACAGACTGCTTTACAGGAGATGGCAAAGCTGGCTCCTAAACGGGATCTGGAGATCCTCACAAGCATTCCAGGCATCGGCAAAAACACTGCTCTAAGAATCATTAGTGAGCTTGGGGATATCAGACGTTTTAACAACCCTAGCCAATTAAATGCCTTCGTTGGTGTTGATCCTCAAGTTTATGAATCTGGCAATCTCACGGCCCACCTGTCAATTTCAAAGCGTGGGACAGCTATTGGCAGAAAGGTGCTGTACTTGGCCATAAGCCAAATTCAGTCGGCTAAGAAAGCTGGAAACCCTTGTCATATTGCGGATTATTACGAGAAACGAAAACGGTCTTCTGAGACTGCAAGTCACAAGAAGGCCGCTATCGCATCGATCCATAAATTATTACGGACGATCTTCGCTTTAATTACGAATGATCAATTGTATAGCTATGACATAGCCAAACATAACCAAAGACTTTTGTCATAAAAATTGATCCAATAGATATTATAACAGCCTCTTTTTTGAAATTACAGAAGGTGGCTGTATTTATCGTGCCCTAAATCAGATATTTGACTTGATCCTTCAGGAGTCATTTCCCGATCGAGCTCTTATTTCAAAATAAAATTGCCTAAAATCGTTGATAACACTTGACTTAGAGTAGAAAAAAAGAGGCCCATAGGCCTCGCTATTCGTAACTTAAAATCCTCTACCACAATTCTTCTAAGTATAGAAAGCTGGTTTCTATGAACCCTACTGCTAATTATATTGAAAACTTGCTTAATGTTAAAGACCCTTGCCTAAATTTTGTAGATTGCTCTCAAACAACTTACAAGGGGAGAAAAGTAATCATGTGTACAGCCATTGCCGAGCTCGACACATGTCCTAATTGTAAATCTGCTGATGACTATATATATAACGGCTTCAAGGTCGTTCATATCCCTTATATTTCAGCTGACGAAAGCAATCCAGTCATTATCAAAGTCAAGAAGCACGGTATTTTTTGTAAGAACTGTGAGCTATACAGTTATCCGTCTACCCAAATCGTTGACAAGTATTGCCACATCTCTAACGCCGTTAAACGTAAGATCATTGTCGGACTCACTAAAGATCATTCTATGACCAGTATCGCTGAAGAGAATGGTGTATCAGTTACTACTGTGCAAAGATACTTAGACCACTGTAGCGCTCAATTTACTCCTTCATTCGATTCTTTGCCAGAACACTTAGCGTTTGATGAATTTAGAGGTGTGGGGCGAAAGCTGCACTTTATCTGTCAAGATGGCGAAAAACATACCATCGTCGCCATTTTAGAGAATCGCTTCAAAAACACTATTATTAAATACTTTTTGCAGTTCCCGGAAATAGTTAGAAAGACTGTCAGAACAGTAAGTATGGACCTCAACTGCTACTACGGTGATATTGTGCGTCAGATTTTCCCAAACGCCGAGCTTGTCATTGACCGTTTCCATATGGTTCAAATGGTAAACAGATCCTTTATCGGTTTTAGAGTTCAAGTCATGAAACAGTTAGATAAGAAATCCAGAGAATACAAGCTTCTAAAACGATATTGGAAGCTGTATATGAAGAAATATAAGGATCTGGAAGGCAGTAAACAATTTTATGACAGATGTCTTAAAGTCCCGTATACACCGGCTCAAATCGTTGATGAAGGCCTTAAATGCAATGAAACACTGAAGAACACATACGACTTCATGCAGGATTTCGTGTATGCTTTAGCAGACAAAGATACGAAAAAATTAACGATCTGCTCGACAGTAATATCGGTCAGTATTGTGAGCAATTGAAAACAACCATACGGATCTTCAGAAAGAACAGGAGGGCTGTCATTAATGGTGCCAAAATGTCGTACTCAAATGGCTGCCTAGAGGGCGTTAATCGTAAGATCAAACAAATTGAACGTACAGCCCTATGGCTATTCTAATTTCACTCACCTTTTGAAAAGGATCAGACTAGAGCAGAACATCATTTGCTTCAAAAAAAGCACTAAACATATGTAAGATTTCTTGACAAGCATCAGTAAGATTTGACAAAGAGCCTATATAATACGTAAAACTCGAATTTGCGCTAGCAGTTTTTTTATGCCGACTCGAACTAACCGGTACCGTTCGGCTTAAATCAGCCACAAAAAAGGGCTAGTCAAGCATTCAAGCCGACTAGCCCTTCTTCATTAGTTGAATTATAACTAAAGTTACAAACCGCGTTGCTTTAAATTTAAAAACTTAATTCCGTTTCCGTTGCGGTTTTACCAAACTCATCAAGCCGGCTAACATGATTCCCAGTAAGCCTAGCAAGCTTGCGGATTGACCCGCCCGCTCACCAGCTTGTGGTAAACCGGTTGCCGCGGCCCGACCAGCTTTGGCAGCGGTCGTTGGCGTCAACGTGGCCTTAGTAGCTGACGACGTCGCCTGATTAGCGGTTGTGGTCGGTATGGTTGGTTTTTCCACTTCACCAGCAAGCTGGTCTTCAGCAGTCGTCGTGGTTGATCCGCCACCCGGTTGCGTGGTCGCGCCGGTCTGACCATTTTCTTTGCCATGGTGATCACCAGTCTGACCGTTACCACCACTTGGTTGTCCTCCGGGTTGGCCGTTATCAGTTGTCATCTTCGCAACCAGTACCGTCACAATTCGCGCCGTGCCATCGTTATCAAAGTCGTAGCTAACCGTCGTCTGGTCACCGGTCAAATGGTACCCAGCTGGCGCCGTCAGTGTGTAAGCCGTGCCAGCCGCGGTCAACGTTACGGTCGTCGTTTTAACCAGTTGACCGTTGTCATCCTGGTAATTGATCGTCACGGTCTGCGGCAAGTCTTCGCGCACGACTAACGTACTGAGAGCGGCCAGGTTAGTGACCGTTCCGAGGGTGACCGCATCGCTGCCGAGCAGCACCCGGCCGTTGGTCAATTTGACGGCGTCAAAGACTTGGGCGCTGTCGTTCACGTTAAAGAGCACGTATAACTTGTGGCCGCCCGCTAAATATTCGAAGGCGAAGACGCCGTTTTTACCGTCCTGTAAGACCTTGACCGTCTTGTCGATGTCAGCGTAGTTCGTCAGCCGGAACGCACTTTCGTCCTTGCGTAACTGAACCAGCTGCTTAAAGTAGTCGACCAGTTCCTGATTATCCTGAACGCGGTCCCAGTCGATCTGGTTGACCGCATCCGGTGACTTGTAACTGTTCTCGTCGCCGCCCTTGGTCCGCAGGGATTCCTGTCCACCGTAAACGAACGGGACCCCCTCGGCCAAGAAGGCCATCGAGGTTGCCAGCTTGTCACGCTTGATCAGGTTAGCCTGGGACTCGTTCGGCATCAAAGCCGTTAACATGTCGTAGAGCGTCCGGTTATCGTGGCAAGCCACGTAGTTCAGCGTCTGACTCGGCGACTGGTACGGGTGAGCCGGGACTGCGTTAGCGTAATCCTGACCACCGAGGAAACCGGCAATAAACGCCTGGGCGTGCTGGTCGTAGTCGTCTTCCTGGGCGTTTCCTTCGACCAGCCCCTTACTGATGCCGCCAAACTCGGCCCCCCTGATGGCGTCGCGAATATCACCACTGAAGAAACCAATGTGCTGATCAAGTTTGTCAGCGTTATACTGTCCCGCACCAATGTCGTGGTTGGTAGCGCGCATGTCCCAGCCTTCTCCGTAAACCAAGATACCGGGGTCGATAGCGTTCAATTCGGCGCGAATCGCGTTCATCGTGTCGACGTCCAAAATGCCCATTAAATCAAAGCGGAAACCGTCGATGTTGTACTCGGTCGCCCAGTACTTCACCGAATCCAGAATGTACTTGCGAACCATCCTGCGCTCACTGGCGACGTCGTTTCCGACCCCGCTACCGCTGGTTGGGTGGCCACCTTGATCATACTGGAAGTAGTAACCCGGCACGACCTTTTGAAAGGCCTGTTCGTCCATTGAGTAGACGTGATTATAAACCACGTCCATCACCACGCGAATCCCGGCCTTGTGGTAGCCGTTGACCATTTCCTTCATTTCCAGCACCCGCGCAGTCGGGTCGCTGGCGTCGCTAGAATAAGTCCCCTCCGGAACGTTATAGTTCTTCGGGTCGTAACCCCAGTTATAACTCGGGTCGGCGCTGGTTTCATCAATGCTGGCAAAGTCGTACATCGGCATGAGTTGTACGTGGGTCACCCCGAGGTCCTTCAGGTAATCCAACCCGGTCGCTTGACCGGATGCGGTGTGGGTGCCGGATTCGACCATGCCGGTAAACTTCCCCTTGGCCGTCACACCGGAATTCGGGTCCTTGGTGAAGTCGCGGACACTAGTTTCATAAATCACGGCGTCGGTTGGATCACTAAAGCTCGGTAACCGGTCAAAGTCGGCTGGCTTGACTGCATCAACGTCGGCAATCACACTGCGGTTGCCATTAACGGTGACCGCCTTGCTATAAGGGTCCTCAGTGGTGGTCACGCTACCGTCACCGAAGTGGAGCTGATAGTCGTAGGCCCAGCCCTGATAATCGCCGGGAAGCACCGCCGTCCAAACGCCCTTGGCGCCCCGCTGCATGGCAATCGTCTTGGTCACCGCGGCGTCGGCGGTATGTTGCTGATAAAGGCGTAGTTCGATTTGATTGGCGGTCGGGGCCCACAACTTGATTTGCGTCCGTTGCTTGCTGTAGGTCACACCTAGGTCGTCGCCGTCGTAATAGTATTCGTTATCGAACGCTTGTGAGCGGACGTAATCGCCGATGTCCATAACCTTAGCGTTACCGTTGAAGCTGACGCTGTTAGTGGTCATAATGTCGAGGTCGGTAGTGGTCGTCAACTTGAACTGCTTGCTCCGTCCGGTTGCGTCCGGTGCAATTGCCGTCACGTCCTTAACGGTATGTCCGGCCACGCTCAGTTGTTGGCGGGCCTCCGCCGCCGTCAGGGCCTTGCCGATTGTCACGGTAACTTCCGTCGGCGTTTGCATGGCCGCGCTAGTCACCATTTCCTGTTGCAACGCAAAACTAGCGGTGTAATACGGCTGCTGATCCCCGGCCACGACGTAAATGTCGGTCGCGGCGTCACTAGCTACCGGCGTGAAGGCCCGCGTCAATTCATCAGCACCGACCGGTTGGACGTAAACGGTCGTAAAGTCGGCGGCCGTCAACTGCACGGTGCCGAGCAAATTGCCGTTGGCGTCGGTTTGGTTCAAATCAACCGTTTGCGCCCCTGCCTCACCGGCCTTGTCGGTCCACACGCGGTAGCGATTAACGGCCGACTGATTCTTGTCATGATAATGCACGTTGATGGTGGTGTCGTGGTAAGTCGGCGTCACGTCCTGAGCGTCGTCACTGCCCGCACGGTACCAGACTTCGCCCTTCCCGTTAGCGTCGACGGTAACGGTCCGGTCGGCGCCATTGCCGTCCTTATCCCAACTATCGACACCCTTGATCAGCACGCCGAGTTGTTGGTAATTTTGATCCATGTCGATTTCGGCGTAGGCACCAAAATCATCGGTTCCGGTCCAGTCGTACTGCTGACCATTACCGTTAGGTTTCAGTCCCCAAACGTACGGCGCCCACTTACTACTGTCACCCTGATAGTGAATAATCACCTTGGTCGTGTCTTTAACGGGGACCGGTGCCGTCGTTTCAGTCTTCGTGTCAACTTGGGCCGGGGCACTGACTGGTTGGGTGACCGGCGCCGGTTTCTCAACTTGACTGTTTTTCGGTGTGGCGGTTTTGGCCTTTTCGCTAGTGACCACCGGATTAGTCTTCGCTACTTCCGGTACGGCAACCGACTTAGTTGAAGAAGTTGACTGATTAGTCTTCGTTTCAAGTGACGATTGCAGGTCTTTTTCACCCGTTAGCGTGCTGGTCGCTGCCGGCGTTTGGGATATCGCCACGTCGGTTTTCGTCGGCTGGTCAGCAGCTGGGTCGATGCTTGGCACCTGGTCCGTTTCGGCAACGGTTCCCGATTGTTCCGCGTTGGTTGTACCAGTTGTCGTTGTCGTTGCCGGTTTCGCAACCGATTGCACGGCCGTCGTGGTTGTTTGAGTATTTGACAGCGTATCCGCTTGCACTGTCGTGGTCGACAACCCCATATAGATTCCCATGGCTAAGACCGCACTTGACGCATACAGCCACTGTTTCCCGTGTTTCCACATCCGCCAATTTTCCTGAACAACATCCTGATTATGCATATTCTGCAACCCCCTAATAACATTCTGTTCACCCTTGAATCTAAACCTAGACCAATTGTTGCTCATACCACTAGGCTAATGCAAGCGCTTCAATAACGCAAGCATTTTTCAAATGTTAACGCTATCATTATTACTAGGTGCTATAAATAATTGACAGTGGTCAACGCTGTACTAAACAACTGACCGAATCACGAACGTTGCGCAACTAATGACCAGTGCCGATGGTTAACTTAGGTTGGTTAAGTCAGCTACCCAATCAAAAACTCGGGATGGTAGTGGCCACACCGAGTTGTGTTAATTATTATGAACCTCATCACCGAATTGGTACGTCTGTAGGTTGGCGACATTTAAGTCCTGATTACTGGCAATGGTTTACGCTTTTTCCGTCACAATCTTGGCAAAACCGGCTTGCAACTCGCTGTTTTGGCTGGTGCGAACGTATAAATCATCACCGTTAGTTGTTCCGGTTACGAAAACTACCGGTTGCTGATTGTGTAAGCAAAAAAGTAGGTCGTTAAAAACCCATGCTGATTATCCATCGTTGCCGCTTCCACCACTTGAAACGGTGCCGACTGTTCACCGTCCTCCGACCAGCGCAACTGAATTCGCTGATTAGCCAAAATCACGCGATTATCAAGTTGTCCAGATTCAATTGCATTCGGAAAAGTAAATCCATAATGATCCGGGCGTTCACCGTCATAGGTTCCCACGTAGGTCTGCCCCCATTCGTTGCTGCCACGCGTGCATAAACTTAACCAGTTGCCAGCGTTTAGTTGCATTCCAACGGGTCGCCGTGACCGTCTCCTTAGCGTCACGACTTTTTTGAGCCGTCCCAGTGGTAGAACTTGCCCGGTCAGTACTTGCCTGTTTTGATTTTGCCCGCTGCTGACTAGTTTGCAATGCTTCTTGATTGGTGGGCGTTTCAGTAACTTTAACCTGGTCGTCCCCACAGCCACTCAGTAATAATACCCCCTGCAAATAAGACTCCCCAGCCTTTGCGCATCCGCCTGCCCCTCCCTTTAATTATTAATATATTTATATTAAATGTTACTAAAACTGGCCGGAAAAGCAACTTAAAAAACGGCCCGCAAACGGCTGGCAATTAAGGTCGTCTTCGAGTAACGCACCCGCGGCAAACTGCGGATTTAACCACTTTGCCGCCCGCGCTAGTTGGTCGTCGGTAGCGTGGCTGATGACGAAGCCGCTAATTTGCTTTTGGGCCATGTAAAACTGGCGGACGTCGAAGGTAAAATGATTATCCGCCGGCGCCGTGATCAGCGTGACCTGGCCGCCCTGATTGAGCGCCGCCAAGTTAGCCTGCAATGGCACCTTACCGGACGTATCAATGATGTGATCAAACTGCCGGTCGCACTGGGACGCCACCGGTTCGTGGTAATCCAACGTTAACTCGCTTCCCAATTGCCGACAGCGGTCAAAGTCGCGCGCTGCGGAAGTCGTCGTCACGACCGCCCCTAACTGGTGCGCTAGCTGAATAAACTTACGGCCGACGTTCCCGGCCGCCACCTCGATTAGGATGGCCTGCCCGCGGGTTAGTTGCATGACGTCTTGCAACACAATCGCGGCCGTCGCGGCCGAATGGACCGCCGCCACCAGTTGGCGGGCGTCCACACCGCATGGCACCGGATAAAGCCGGTCGGCAGCAACCGCCACCATTTCGGCGGTCGCCCCCATCCGCCCGTCGTAACCGGCAGAGTTGGTCCAAACCAAATCACCGACCGCAAATTTAGTCACGCCGGCCGCCACCCGCAGTACCGTGCCGACCAAATCACGGCCGACAACGTGCGGCGTGGCCAGTGCCGTTTGAAACGCCCCACTACGAACAAAGGTATCGACGTGGTCGACCGCCACGGCCTGCACCCGGACCAGTACCTGATTGGCCCGTAGTTGCGGTTCGTCAATTTCCCGCAATCGTAACGCTTCCGGCCCACCGAGTTGCTCGAAAGTCACTGCCTGCATCTAAAAAAACTCCTCTCATCATTTTAATTATATCTGTCCTTGAATGGCTCTATAATTTTTCTTACTGATGGATGTCAAGTAATACATCCGTCGGTAAGATTTTTTGTTTAAAACAAAAAAGAGGCCGTTTCCGACCTCTTTTTTTAGAGCTTGACTCTGCTTTTTGACAAGCGTTTCATGCCGATTTTTTCTTTTTCATTATTCATGAAGCCCTTTAACCAGCGGTAAACTCTCGTGTTCAGGAGCCACTTGTGAAACCGCGGCGAAAACTTTGAAAGACTGTACAAAAATGCGAGAAGGAACGGAACTTGCGGCACGATCGGCAAAACAATTCCGTCGATCAAGAGCAAAAAACTTACGACAGACATCAGCAACCATAATAAGCGACGTACCAAAAAAATCACTCCTTGAAAGTTTTCTCGGATAAAGCGTATCATATTATTCTAGAGAAAAGTATTATGAATGAAATAAGAATTTGTTAAGAAAGGGAAATGCTTTCATGGATAAGCTTGCCGAAACGTATCAAAAAGGAATCGCCAAAATCAAGGCAAAAGATTATCAGCAGGCCATGGCATTTTTTGAGCGCGTTTTTAAAGAAAATGCCGGCTTTTTGTCCGTTTGCTACTACTTGGGCAAGTGCCATTATTTTTTGCGGGAATTTGACGAAGCGGAAAAATTTCTTGAACTGCATACGAAAAACGACACGGAGAAAAATCAAGGGCAGGCATGGAAACTGCTGACAAAAATTTATGTCAGCAGACAAGACAAGGAAAAAGCAGCGTCTTCTTTGCAGGAGGCATCAGAGCATGGTGCTGAAAAACTTGCCGGCTTAAAGGAGAAAATCGCAAAAATTGATGAAACTTCTTTTTCAAAAAAGATGCGTTTCAAATTTTTGCAGCTCGCCAAAAACAAGACGCCGATTGCCAAAACGGATCTCAAGGAATATGAAAAGGTGAAATTTTTCATCAACGGGATGACCGACGAGCAAAAGAAAAAATTTTGTGACGGCAAGTGGCACGAATTAGAAGTCACGAAGCCAAAAAAGGTCAAGTTCAAAGGGTTCATGTCGGTTGCGCTTTTGGACGATCGAGGCTATTACAAAAAATACCTGCCTGAAATCGGCAGCTTGTATCTGCGCTCTTCGTTCAATGATTATTTGGAAGAAGATCGCTTTTTTAAGACAAAGTGGGAGAAGTCAAAGGTTTTTGCGCTTTTGCTGACGAAAATCTTTTCACGTGAGATGATCGAAAGACTTTTGCTTCAAAACGACCTGCTCGACACGCAGGCTAAACGTCACCTCAAAGGCTGCGACGATCTGGTTTATTTGAAGAAACAGGGCGAGGTCATGCCGCTTTCTTTTGAGCCCGTTTTGGAAAATGCAGAGCAGCTGAGGAAATTCGGCTTTATTTGTGACAAAAATTGCCAAAATACGGTGCACCTTAAAGAAAAATGTCTGGGCGAACGGTTGATCGAAAAGCTTTTGAAGCAAACGACAAGACAAAAGCTGCCGTTCCGGCATCCTCCAAAAGAATATCGGCCGACAAAAGAACAGTTCAGGTTTATCCACTGGATCTTTCAAAACAATCATCGCATCATCAGCCTGCTTGGAGTAGGCGGAAGCGGCAAGACGTATACGCTTGGGCAAATTTTGGATCATGAGAGGGTTTTGGCGCTTGCACCGACGCACAAAGCACGAATCAATCTGGAAAAGTGCGGTTTCAAGCACAACGAGACGATTCAAAAAGTGATTTATGAGCTTGAAAACAGTCAAAGCGAGCTGATCGACGGAGACGACTATGACGTTATCGTGATTGACGAAATTTCAATGGTTACGCAAGACATGCTGAAAACGCTGCTGCAATACGTCGGAAACGACTATCGCTTCATCTTTTTAGGCGATGACAAGCAGCTTCCTCCGGTCAGTCAGGATGAGGATGCGCTTGAAGTATGCGGCAACGTCATGCAGCTGTTGATTCAATCCGGATCGCACTTTGATTTTCAGGCCAACCTGCGCTGCAAGGATGAACGAGTGCGCATGTTTATTGCGCAGTGCCGCTATAAGAATACGAAAAACCTCAAGCAGCTGCACGTCTTCAAGCAGTCAAATGCAGACGACATGATTGCTTACAAACTAAAGCACCTGCCGCTTGAGGACTGCATGATTATTGCTTATCGCAATGCAACGGTCGGCAGAATCAACGAGCAGTTTTTCAAAGTGCTTTCAAAAGACAAACAAAACGTTGTCCCCTTCGAGTATAAGAACGGTTACGGACGTGGCGGCTTTTTTGTCGGAGCAAAGGTCGTCTTCTACAGAAACGACGATCAGTATCAAAAGTATGGCTATACGAACTCTGAATTTGGCAAGATCGTTTCCCTGGAACTTCCGAGCGAAAAGAACAAAAACGGCAAAGTCGTCGTCAAAACGGACCAAAAAGAATATGTGCTGCCGATTTGGCGCGCCAAAGAAGATTTGCTTTTGGCGTATGCGCTGACGATTCATAAAGCACAAGGAAGCGGCGCCAAACGCGTTTACGTGCTTGAAGCGGTTGATTACGGACTTGCCTATACGGCGGTTTCCAGAACGAAAAAAGAGCTGTGTTTCGTTGAGATGACGCTTGATGATCTGTGCTTGGCGCTGGAAACTCCGACACGAGAAAAAGCTAATGTTTATACTTTCTGAAGCCTGATTGCGTGAATTTTTTAATATTCCCGTTCAGGTTGCTTATGACAATGGCGATGTTGAAAATTATGGTGACGGAGCAAAGAAGAACCTGGAATTGAAGTTATCTTTTGCAGAAATTCTGGATTAGAGAATATATGTACAAATAACAAAAAGACTCGGGGATGCGCTTACATCTTTGCCGAGTCTTTTTCAGTTTTTCAAACTGTGCTAAAATTGAAAGTGTTTTTACCAAGGAAGATATTTGGAGGAATTGACATGAGCAAAGAAGAAGAGCTGAGACAAAGAAGCAGCATTCATTTGTCTCAGAAGCATCAAAAGCATCACAAACATCACATGGCGATGCCTTGGCACGACTTTATTCCGGATGACGATCATGATTTGGCCAGAGCGGCCAGTCTTCCGGCAAAGGCAGCCGTTGTGGGACGAGTTGGATTGATGATGCTTGCTTGCGGAACCGGAGCATGGCGCGTTCGTGATTCAATGAACGTCATGGCCAGGAAATTAGGCCTGGTCTGTTCGGCAGATATCGGATTGATTTCAATCGAGTTCACATGCATCGACAAGGACGGGCAGTCCTATACGCAAGCCCTGTCTCTTCCGACGACGGGCGTCAATACCGATAAATTGACCCGAATGGAGCATTTTGTCAAAAGAATCAACCGCAAGGAAACGAAGATGACGCTTGAAGAGATTCATGACGAACTCGACAAGATTCAGAAAACCCCTGGCAATTACAAACCGTATCAAGTCGGCTTGGCATCTGCGCTTGCATGCTGTGCCTTCGTCTTTTTGCTTGGCGGCGGCATTATTGAAATGATCGGTTCGTTTATCGGAGCCGGATTAGGGAATTATACGAGACGCAGGATGCTTGACAAGCACATTACGCTTTTGGCGTGCGTGGCAGTCAGCGTAATGGTCGCCTGCCTGTCATATACGCTGTCGTTTCATGTGATGGAGCTTTTGTTTAACGTTTCGGCCAGACACGAAGCCGGCTATATTGGTGCAATGCTGTTCGTTATCCCGGGATTTCCGTTCATTACGAGCGGCCTTGACATTGCCAAAATGGACATGCGCTCAGGTCTTGAGCGACTGGCTCACGCAATCGTCATCATTGGGGTTGCAACGCTTGTCGGCTGGGTAACTGCGCTTGTGGTGCACTTGCAGCCGGAAAACTTCATGCCGCTTCAATTGACCGTTTTGCAATTGATGTTTTTACGGGTCATTGCCAGTTTTTGCGGGGTCTACGGTTTCTCGATCATGTTCAATTCGCCGCGCAAAATGGCTTCCATTGCAGGATGCATCGGAGCCGTTGCCAATACGCTTCGCCTTGAGCTGGTTGATTTATGCGGGATGGCGCCCGGCGTCGCTGCATTTTTCGGCGCCTTGACCGCCGGACTGCTCGCATCATACGTATATAAGAGGATGCACTATCCGCGCATTTCGCTGACGGTGCCTTCAATCGTCATCATGGTTCCCGGGCTTTACATGTACCGTGCGATCTACAACATCGGCGTCACGTCGATTTCTGACGGGGCATTATGGCTGACGAAGGCGCTTTTGATCGTCATGTTCTTGCCGCTCGGACTGATCGTTGCCCGAATCATTACGGATGACAAGTGGAGATATTGCAACTGATTTTTTAAAGCAAAAAACCAGGACTCATTTTTTGAATCCTGGTTTTTTTGTTGTCATCTTAATGAAAAATGCAGTGCCAAAAATCTACTTGATGACCAAGAAGTAAAGCAGCACCAGCAGGCCAAGGACGATGCGATACCATCCGAAGACCTTGAAGTCGTGTTTTTTGATATATTGCATCAAGAATTTGATAACGATGATTGATGAAACGAATGCAGTAATCAAACCGACGATCAAAATCAAAAGTTCGGCAGGTGAGAAGACGAAACCGAATTTCAACAGCTTGAACAATGAAGCGCCGAACATGACCGGGATTGCCAGGAAGAACGTGAACTCTGCGGCAACGGTTCTTGAAACGCCAAGAATCAAGGCACCGACGATCGTTGCGCCTGAACGAGACGTTCCCGGGAAAACAGCGGCAATCAATTGGAAGAAACCGATCAAAATAACCGTATAGTATGAAAGCTCGGCAAGCGAACTGATTTTGGCGCGCTTGTTTTTGTGAACCGTTTCGACCCAAATGAACGCGATCCCGAAAACAATCAGCGCAATCGCAACGCTGACCGGGTTATAGAAAAGTTTTTCAAACGTGTCGTTGAAAGCAACGCCGATAATGCCGGCTGGAAGGCAGGCAATTACGATTTTGATCCACATGATGATGATGTCTTTGTCGACATAGCGCCAAATTCCGGTCGGAGCCATCGGACCCGTTTGCTTGCTTTTATGGAACGGCCAGATTTTGTTCCAGTAGATGACGACAACGGCCATGATGGCTCCAACCTGAATGACGACTTCAAACATGCTGTAAAATGATTTTGAAACGTCCAATTTGACAAATTGATCAAGCAGGATCATGTGCCCCGTGCTGCTGATTGGAAGCCATTCGGTGATGCCTTCAACAATACCGAACAGGAAGGCTTTGATTAGTTCAATTATCATTATGATTAAAAGTCCTTTCTGAATATATCTTGATTGATTAACTTCCTTATTATAGTCTATGAAAATATGGCTGACAAGCGTTTGAAAAGAATGAGCCATAAAGTTTAAGAAATGGTTAGGCAAATCGGAATATGCAGTGTGGCTGTTCGACTAATGTGCCAGAATTTCATTCAAGTTTTACGGACAAAGAGCCAATTTTTATCGATGTGTCCGTAAACGGCAGAGCTTTTGCCAAATGCAGTGCCTGATAAATCAGCGCGCCAAACTATTTTTGGGTAATTTCCATCATTGAAGGCGATCGTCCTGCATACGCAAAAAAACCGGATCAGATTTGCGATTGATTGCAAATCATCCGGTTTTTCGATTTAAGACAGAATTTTTTTCCGGCCTCTTTTAATTTGAGGCAGAGTTTTTTCAAGCCTCATCAAAACAATTTATGAATCAGTCTTCGAGAGACTTGACCTTTTTTGCGATAAATTCAGCGGAGCTCTGGAGCTTTTCTTCTTCTTCGGCAGGAAGTTCCGTGTAATTTACCGAAACGACGCCTTCAGCACCGATAACGGCAGGATAGCCGACGTAGCAGCCGTACTTTTCAAGGTAGACTGAGGCCGGACATGCAAGGTGCGCATCAGAGAGAACTGCCAAGGCAAGCTTGATGGCACAAGTTGCGATGGCATAACAAGTGTAGCGCTTGCCTGAGAAGACGAGCCAGCCGCCGCGACGAGCCTGCTTGTCAAGGTCTTCAAGGTCAAGATTGTTTTCTTTGGCAACTTCGGCAATCGGATGGCCGGCAACTCGAACCGTTGACCATGCCGTAAATTGTGATTCGCCGTGTTCGCCCATGACGTAGCCGGTAACGTTCTTTGGATCCTGATTGAGTGCTTGACCAACGGCGCGCTGCATGCGTGCCGTGTCAAGGAAGGTCCCTGTACCAAAGACTTGGTTCTTTGGAAGTCCCGTGTACTTTTGGAGCAGCGTTGCGATAACGTCGCACGGGTTGGAGATGTTGACGATAACGCCGTTGAATCCTGATTCCTTGATCTTTGGACCGACGTCTGCAGCTGCGGCAGTGTTGAAGTTGAATTCTCCGAAACGATCGCCGTCCAAGGACAATGCGGCGATGTTGCCAAATGCAGTGATGATAATGTCTGCGTCCTTTAATTCGGAATAATCCTGCACCTTGATTTTCGTATGAGTATCAAGGCGACCAAGAGAGTCGAGCAGATCGTATTGTTCAGCCATGCATTTGTCATCGTTTGAATCAATCAGAACAAGTTCATCAGCCAAACCTTTTGTGACAAGAGTATATGCAACGGTTGCGCCAACGTGGCCCAAGCCGATAACGGCAAATTTTCTCATAAAGAAAGCCCCCTATTAATTTATTGATCTAATTTAGTTAATTATAATCCTCCTTTAATCAAAATTAAAGGGCAAATTCAATCTTTTGACAAAATGTCCGATTTTTAAGTCGCCCGTTGACGATTTAGTGCCATGCACTGTATTTTCATTGATAAATATATAGGCTGGAAACCCGTCACTTTAGTGATGGGAGGAAAGCCTCGCTCAAGAACCTGAGGCGCTTCTTTTTTGCCTTTTCCCTTTCCCGACTTTTCCCATATCAATATGATATAATTGATGTATGAAGAAAGCGAGGTGAACCTGTTGCAACAAACCATTACCATTAAATGTAAATTAAAGCTACAGTCATCATTGGATGAATCGGTTTTGACCAAATCCTTAGAACAATACCGACGAGCTTGTAATGCGGTTTCTCAGTATATGTTTGACCATAGCTTTGAAATGGCTCAAGCAAAGCTGAACAAGGCATTGTATCACCAGTTGCGGAATGATTATGGATTAAAAGCACAAATGGCTCAGTCCGCAATCCGTAACGTCGTTGCCCGTTACAGAACGGTTAAAACGCAGTTGGCTCAAAAGCCTTATCGCTACAATACGGGCAAACAAGATCGATACGGCAACGATATTTGGAAAAACGAGACCCGTACCCTGGATTGGTTATGGCATCCTATCAATTTCAAACGTCCTCAACTGGACTTGCAACGCAATCGTGATTGGTCGCTTAAGGACAATCACATTATGTCTATCAATACAGTTAACGGGCGTATAAAAGTGCCGTTTACCTGTCAAGGATTCGATCAATATTTAAACGGTACTTGGGAATTCGGCATGGCTAAGATTCTCCATGTTGGCAACAAATGGTATATGCACATTAGCGCAACTAAAGAACTGCCGGATTATCTTAAAGAACAATCACAACATGTGGTTGGTATTGATCGCGGATTGCGATTCTTGGCGACTGCTTATGATGAACACGGAAAAACACTGTTTTTTCAAGGTCAGGAAGTGCTACGCAAACGGAGCAAGTTTAAGCGATTGCGTCAGCAACTGCAAAGCAGGGGAACCAAATCTGCCAAACGTCGTTTAAAGAAAATCGGTCAACGAGAGAACCGCTGGATGACTGATATTAATCATCAGTTATCAAAGACACTCGTTAATCGTTATGGAGCAGACACCCTCTTCGTTTTGGAAAATCTGGCAAATGTGCGATTCGCAACTGAAAAAGTAACAAAAACACAACGTTATGAGCAGGTTTCATGGGCTTTTTATCAATTAGCACAGTTCTTGACATACAAAGCTCATTTAGTCGGAAGCGAAGTGGTTCAAGTTTCAGCTAAATACACAAGCCAGCGATGCCCAAAATGTGGTCGTATTTACAAAAATAACCGTAATCATCAGCAACATTTGTACGTGTGCGATCGTTGCGGTTATCAATCCAACGATGACCGTATTGGCGCTATGAACATTCAGCTTTTGGGCACGCAATATATTAGTGGCAATGAACGCCCGTCTTTCAACAAAGTAACAGCCGGTGAGTAAATCTCGTTGGCTAAACGGGTGTGTCGTCAACCACCCGATGATGTAGCCACATCGTGAAGAAGCACATTAGTGCGTTACTACTTCTAAGCCGTTAGGCTTGTGAGCTACAAGCCATCGATTTTAATCGGTGGTAGTTGACGATAAAATCAAGTCAGTAATGGTTTGCGAGGTGTTTTAATTGACTCAACAACAAGAAGAAAGAAAAGAGGCTTTGGCAGACAGTCTGCGCGATTTGCTCAAGCATGAGGCGATTGAAAAAGTTACCGTCGATCAGATTTGTCAGGAAGCAAAAGTGCACAGGAGCACGTTTTATCGCTATTTTAAGGATAAATATGATTTGATGTACTATTCGTTTGAAAGGCTGATGATTGCAAGAATTGATGAAAATGACGTGATTGATTCAATTATTGCAATTATCGTCAACGATAAGGAACTGTTCAGAAACGTTTCCATCAATAACAACAACGGAACGCTGTTTTGGATGATGGTCAAGATGCTCAGCTGTCAGCTGCTAAAAGCTGACGAAGAGGGAAGGCTGCACAGCATCGGCTGGGTCCAACGTGCGATTGAATCTTCCACGAATAGGGAACTTACGGCCAAAATGATTTCCGGCGCATGTCTGACGCTCATGTTTGAGTGGGTCGACAGCAACTATCAGATGAGTCCAAAAGAGCTCAGCGAGTTCGTGAAGAACATGAAGCATCTGTAATCAAAAGATTGTTGCGGTAAAAGTCGGTTTTCGTTAAGATTATAGTAGAATATACGAAAGAAGGAGCACTATTTTGGCAAATACTGCAAATAAACCGAACGATTTGGTGAAAGAAGACTACGATTTGATTGTGATCGGCTCAGGGTGCGCTGGCCTGACGTGTGCGATTCAGGCGCGCGAGCTGGGGTTAAAGCCGGTGATTCTTGAAAAGATGGAGACGTTTGGCGGAAATTCCATGCGCGCGTCTTCCGGGATGAATGCTTCCGAAACGATCGTTCAGCTTAAGCACGGCATTGTCGAAGACTGGCATGACTTCTATGAAGAAACGTACAAGGGCGGAGGAAAGCTCAACGATCCGGAGCTTTTGGAATATTTTGCATCGCACGGTGCTCTTGCGATTGACTGGCTTGCTGCTCACGGCATCGTACTGGACGATCTGACGATTACCGGCGGCATGAGCAGGATGAGAACGCATCGACCGAAGAGTCTGGCACCGATCGGCGCGTTTTTGGTCAACAATTTGATGAAGCGAGCCAAAGAACTCGAAATCCCCGTTGTCTGCGGCGTGAAGGCCGAACGTCTTCTGACGGATGAAAAGGGTGCGGTCTGCGGCGTCAAAACGGCCCAAAGAAACGTTTATGCCAAGGCGGTGGTCCTTGCGACGGGCGGCTTTTCCGCTTCAAAAGACCTGATTGCCAAGTATCGTCCTGATCTTAAAGCATACAGAACCACGAACCACGCCGGAGCTACGGGCGACGGAATCAAGCTCGCGGAAGAGGTCGGAGCAGAAGTCATGCAGATGGATCTGGTTCAGGTTCATCCGACCGTTCAACAGGATACGGATCACACTTATCTGATCGGTGAGGCAGTGCGCGGAGAAGGCGCCGTTTTGGTCGACGGAAACGGCAAAAGATTCGTCAATGAACTGTCCACGCGACGCATCGTTTCTGACGCAATCACTGCGCTCAAAGAAAAGAGTGCTTATCTGGTGTTTGATTCGCAAGTCAAAAAACGCGTCAAAGCCGTTGATTTTTATCAAAAACAAGGTCTGGTCGTTGAGGCCAAAACTTTGGAAGATCTTGCCAAAAAACTTAACGTCAAGGAAAATGATCTGAAGCAGACGCTTGAAAAGTGGAATCAAGCCGTCGAAAAGAAACAAGACTCTGAATTCGGCAGAAAGACGGGCATGGAACGCAAATTGAATCAGGCTCCCTACTATGCGATTCATATTGCGCCTGCCATTCACTACACGATGGGCGGTCTTCACATCGATAAGCAGACGCACGTTTTAGATAAGAGCGGCAACGTCATTTCCGGGCTGTTCGCATGCGGCGAAGTTTGCGGCGGTCTGCACGGCAACAACAGAATCGGCGGCAATTCGATTTCTGAAACGATCATCTTCGGTCGTCAGGCGGGGATGCAGGCGGCAGTCGAGAGCAAAAAATAAATAGGCAAAATGAAGGGCAATCCGCAAAAAAGCGGGTTGCTTTTTTATTGTGAATAAAATTTGATAATAGTTGTTGAATAATTAAATTTAAGTTACAATTTGATTGTAACATTTTGTTTTATAGTAATTGTATTTAAATGATTATGTATGGAGGAGATATTCATGGCTATGCATTTAAAAAACAATTTATCTTATTTCAGAGTAAACAAGCTGACTTTAGATGAATACAAGTACATAAGTGAATATGTTGCCAAAGGAAACGTTAGCTTCGAGAATATGTCTAGTAATCGTACTTTAAAAAGATATTAGATGCTATCGCCATTGCAAATCCTAATTTCTACACTAATATTAGTACAGAGAGAGGGCAGTTAAAGTCTAAGCAGGTTGAAACTATCGTTAAATATGCCTCTAGAGCCACGTTTGATTCGGTACCGTTATATGATTTTGCATCAGTTTTCAGAGGTGCGGAGTTTAGTGTGAGAAAGGTAAAATGTGTTATAGATAGAGGGTGGTTATACTCTTTTATCGACAGATATGTTGATCTGGAGAAGATGTTCTCTATTTCGAAGGAATCGTTAAAAATATCGATTAACAATAATGTTATCAAAGAAGCGGGGTATTTTTGTTTCTATAAAGCAGATGGAAGTGGAATTGATTCAGTGATAAAAATCAATCCTGAGTTGGATATTATATATAAGTTATTGAAGAAACCTATTAAGTATTCTAATTTTTTGAGAATTCTGAGGAATGAATACGGGATAGAGAAAGTAAAAGCAACTGATATAACTTTAAAATTGGCGAGCATAAAATTCATTGTTTATGAGTTTGAACGTGGTGATTGCTTGGAAAGCTATATTGATGCTATTCCTTCTAAGATAGTTGATGATGTTCGTCTAGTTATTCATGGTATCAATATAATTTCGAACAGATTTACTATAGATGATTATATCAAATTATGTACCGTTATGAATAGGCTTGTTGAAAGCAATACGTGTTTGAATGTTGTTAGTTCAAGTGAGGATACGGTAGATAGAAACAGTTATAATGAAACCTTTAATAATATACATGATATGCTTTGTGATTTTGATAAAATTTCAAATGGTTTTATATCTGTGTATAGTAGAAAAATACATGAATATTTTATAGATAAGTATGGAAGTAAATCCTATGTTCCGCTTTCTAAAATTGTTTATGATGAAGTTTTAATGAATCTTATAAATAATCAAAAACTAGAGATTAACGTAATTTTTGATGAGATACTTGCTAAGTATAGAAATGAACTTGAGAGTATACGAATATGCCATGGAAAACTAGACTTGGCAAATTGCAATTTTATACAAAATGTATATAAGGAACTCAAGGCTAAATATGGTGTGGCAAATTCACATTATTATTCCGGGGAATTGTTATTTGATGGTATTTTAACTAAAGACGGTATTTTAAGGGATTTATCATTAAGTCAAGAAATTGGTTCTAACTCAATAGGAAATATGTCAGGAAGATTTATTGATATATTGGGATTAGATAATGAGTATAAATTATATATGTGTAAAGATGTTGAAAAATCATTTTCACCATTGAAGGTAATATATGATTTTGAAGATAAACGTATAGATAATGTCGACTCGCAGATATCAGAAAAAAATATACTTGCAATTAATAAAATAGGAAATTATGATAGTGAATATATTTCTTTAGAAGATTTAGTTGTGTATTCTGAATCTAATCGACTGGGATTAATGAATTTAGAAAATGGAAGAAAAGTTATACTGAAAAACTATAATTCCATAAATCCTGAAAACGGAAGCGATATTCTCAAGACCATATCTTATTTAGGACAATATAACACATTGAATGATTTGTTATCGAGAATGCAAGATTTACAAAATAAAGAATTTTGTGATGTGGAGGTTTGTTATGGGAAAATAGTTCTTTTTAGCAGACACTTCTTGATCAATAAAAATATATTGATAAGTATATTAACTGATAAAGTGTCATCGATTAAAAGATACTTGAATGAGTATTTTGATAGATCCCACGATTGTAGGATAAGAAATGAATATTTATTTAAATTTGGTGATGTCAAATATATATGCAATATTAATAGTGATAATGAAATTGAGTCATTGTTGGTCATGCTTCGGAGTTGCACTGATGATGATATTATGATAGCTAGTGCAAATAGTTGCTTAGAAGGTGATTGTAAAAATGTGCAAATTGTTAGTGAGTATGAGTATAATTCTAATCATGATGCTGGGATTCCGTTCAATAAAAATGAGGAGTATATTGATGAAGTAGCAAATATTGACGAGGTAATATATTTTAAGCTTTACATGAAGAAAGAATTTGAAAAAATATTTATTGAAGATTATCTATTAAAAATAGAGGAAAGCATTATAGAAAACATTGATGAAAGAGTAAGGCTTAGTTATGTAAGGTATCTTGATGAAAGAAATCACATCAGGTTAAGATTTTTCCTAAATGGTGCTGATAGATATAAAGTAGAAAGTAAAATTATAAATCTTTTATCGAAATGTGATATAATAACTGATTATACAATAAGCAATTATTTTCGAGAGTCTAACAGATATGGCGGACATAATGGTATGCTTTTTTATGAAAATTACCAAACTAGTGAGACTAACCTTATATTAGAAACAATGAATAGAAAACTTGTTGATAATGTCATTATATTGCAACTTTTTATAGCATTAAAAATAACAAGAAAATTTAAAAAGGGTGATGTAGCAAAGAATTTAAATTTGGGTAATGCCCGTTCTTTGCAATCTTTCAAGAAAAAATTACATGCTAACAAGAAAATGTTGGTAAAAAAAATAGAACGATTGTCGGTTGGTTTGAAAGAGGATCATAAGATGAAGCTCATTTTAGAAAATTATGATGAACTATTAGATGAATATGCTAAATATCTGTCTAAGCGTATGATTGATAATGACTATATATACGAAAGCATGATTCATATGATGTGTAATAGGACCACTGGAATTGATAGAAGAAAAGAAGATATGTTGAGGCAAGCATTAAAGGAATTAATGGGTTTTGATAGCTCCATAGGCATAAAGATATGAATGGAGCATATTAAGGAAATGAAGTAGCTGATATTGGCATATTAGAAGATAGAAATAAAACTATTAGATAAAAGCTTTTATAAAATGTTCTGTGAATAAAAAATATTAAAAAATGATGTGTACTTTCTGGCGATACTGCTATATAATATAGTCTGACAAACGTTTGTTGTAGTGAAGAAACATTATGCTTTATAGGAAAGGACGAGGAAAAATGGATAAGTTGAATTTTGATAAGTTGACAGATCTTGAAATTAAAAAGGTCCAAGATGAAATTAGCGAAGATGAAAAACACGTAGCTTATTCACATACTGAGCCTAGGCCGAGAACAACGTATGTATTTCACAAATAATACGTAAAAAAATAGATTTATCAACTTTTTTATATAAGCAGTCCATTGATATTTTATCGTATGTGGCTGCTTTTTGCTTTTTATGGAGGTGTCAGCATGGATGTATTAATGTTTAATCCCAGTGTTGATTTTGGGTATAATCCTAGTAAAAATAGCTATGTATTTTTTTCCGGTGATAAGAGGGAATTTAACAGAATAAAATCAAATAAATATGTTGATTTTATAGTAGAAAATGCCAGTAACAAAATTTCAATAAAAGATTTTCTTAATAATGGGAATATGCTAGGTCTTGAAAAGCAAGAATTGAAATTGCATCTTGCAATACTTTGTCGTAAGGGGATAACTTTAATAAAAGATGTGGAGCAAAATACTGAATATGCTGTGACGGAGTTGTCAAATAACTATAGATATGGGTATCAGTTGCTATACTTGAAAGAACGATTTAAGAACAATCTTGAGGGCATGGACGATGATGAAATACAGAAAGTGATAAGTTCATTTTCTGTTGTTATAATTGGTGCGGGCTCACCAGGATCATTGTTAGCGGTGATGTTTGCTGCCATTGGTGTAGGGAATATAAGCATAATTGACGGAGATGTTGTGGATGAGAGTAATTTGATGAGACAATTTTTTTATTTTGAAAGGGACATAGGAAATAAAAAAGTTACGGCATTGAAGAATTATATTAAAAAATTTAATTCTGGTGTTTGTGTTAATGCAGTTTCTTCATATATAAATGAAGATAATGTATATAATTTAATTCCCGATGCTGATATGATCATACAAACAGCAGATAAACCGATTGGAATTATAGATAGGTTAGTAGATAAATGCTCTGAAAAAAAGAAAGTTCCATGTTTGTTTATGCATAATCAAAGCATAGGACCATTAGTTATTCCAGGTAAAACTAAGAGTTTTAGGGACTTTGAAGTAAAGTATAACGAAGAGACTAACGGCATGTATTTTGACGAAATTGAGTATCAGGACAAAAGAAGCAATCCAGGATATCCGACTATAGTGCATGGTGTGATACCTTTGACGACAAAAGTATTTGATGTTGTTTTAAGTTATATGTTTAAAGATGACGTTTCTTATTTAGAGGATGGAATATGGTTCGAAAATGGTAATATGCAGCGATTTTAGGCTTTTATAATCCGAAAGGGGGAGTTTTAATGAAAAAATATCTTAAGCTAATCGAGTTTTCCGACAAAAAAAGCGTCTGGCTGCTTTTTTTCGTGCATTTTATCATGGCGGGATTCAACGTTTACGTCTCCTTTTTGCTTCAAAAAGGAATTGCTTCCGCAATGTCCGGCAAGGTTTCAGAAGTTTTTGACGCGCTTTGCCTGATGCTTGTCGGCGTCATCATCTATATTTTGACGTATTACTGGTCCGCATGCATCCAGGAAAAGGTCAAAATGACGCTCAGCATGGGAATCGGGGTCAAAATCGTCGAAGACATGTTTGGCACGGATTCCAAGGACAAAACGAGCGGAAACGTTTTGAACATGATAAACAATGATGCTGAGGTGCTTTCTTCCTCATTTATTGTGGGCGTTTTGCCGATGCTTGATTTTTCATTCAACGTTTTGTACGGAATGATCTACATCGTTTGTTTTTCGGTCCCGTACGGTTTTGCGTTTATTGCGATCAGTATCGTCTTTTATTTTTTGAGCAAGTACTTCTTTAAACGAAGCAGCGCGGAAAATGGGGCGTACCTTGGACAAGACGACGTTCACAAGACTTTTTTGGAAGAAATCAGCAAAGGTTTTCCCGTTTTGCGGAATTTAAAGGTTTTTCCCTGGGCAATGAACGAACACGGAAAATATTTTGACGAAAAACGCGGCAGTTATGAGCGTTACGCGCGCTATGCTTCAGGAAACCAAGGACTGATGGTTGGCGGCGTATACGTTGCTGAAATTATTACGGTTGCTTTGGGCATCGTGCTTGTCAGCAAGGGGATGATTGAAACGGGGACGATGATCGGACTTTGGAATGCCGGCATCGGGTCGATCTTTTACCAATTCCTCTATCTGCCGTATACGCTTGATGCGTTGGCAAGACAGGATGCCTCATACAAGCGAGTTGAACATCAGCTTAACGAAAACGTACCAAAAAAAGCCGAAGCCGTGGCAAAAACTTGCGACAAAATCGAACTGAGTCACGTTGATTTCGCTTATGAAAATGCAGAGAAGAAAGTCATCGATGATTATTCATTGCTGCTTGAGCGCGGAACCTTGTATTTTCTGGTCGGAAAAAATGGTGCCGGCAAAACGACGCTGCTAAAACTCATCGCAGGAGAGCTTTTGCCGACTTCAGGTCAGATCAAATTTGTTTGCCGCGAAGAATCGATCGATTGCATCGGTTCATCTCAGATTTCGTTCGTTCCGCAAGAAAGCACGCTTTTTAGAACGACTTTGAAAGAAAATCTTACGCTTGGCAAAAACAACGTCAGAGAAGAAAAAATCAAAGAAGTTTTGTCAGAACTGGACATGTGGCAAAGAATTGCGGACTTGCCGAAGGGACTGGAAACAAAAATCGATGATGAGGGGATGTTTTCCGGAGGTCAGATCAGAAGGATTTCGATTGCGCGCGCGCTTTTGGAAGACAAGCCGTTCATTTTCTTGGATGAGCCGTTTTCCGATATTGATGCCAGGAGCCAGGAGATACTGCTCAGGGTGTTGAGAAGAGAAAAAAGAAAACGCGGCATCGTAATCATTGCTCATACCTTTGATCTTATCGAAAAAGAAGACGTCGTCATTTCGCTTGGGGGTGAGAAAAATGACTGAAAGCATTAAGAAAACAGTCAAAAAAACGTCCGTTGTCTGGACATGCGCGATTCTTTGCGCAATGCTTGAGTTCTTTCTGGCGCGTTTTTTGGCAGGGATTGATGAAAAAAACGGTCTGAACGCTGTTTGGCATTTGATCGGACCATTGCTGCTGCTTTGTTTTGCAATCATCCTGCTGAGGTATTTTGCGGCTGAAAAAGGCAAAATGATCGCGTTTGACTTTGAAAAGAAACTGTCTGATTTTTTGCTGCTAAAAGAAAAAAAGCCTTTGTCAAACGATGATTCGAAGTGGCTGACTTTGGTTTTGTCCGATTGTCAGTTATTTGCTTCAGAAATTCCGCTCACGCTGACGAGCCTGTTGAGCGGAATCAGCTCATTTGTCGCTGCGTTGTTCTTTGGCGTCTTTACATCGGTTCCGTTGACGCTGATTATTATCGTGCTGTCATTGATGTCGTTTTTTGGACCCAAAATTTTTGGCAAGCTGATTTTGTCAAGCCAAGAGGAAAAACAAAGCAGCCAGGAAAAATTGCAAACGATGCTGTCATCTTTGTTCAATGCGAAAGATTATTTGAGAATCAACGACCGAAAGTCATTCGGAGTTGATCTGTTCAAGCGTTCGTACCAGGAATTTTTGGAAAACCAGTACAAAAACAGCATGATTCAGTGGCGTTTGGCAACAAGTTCGGTCTTTTTCGGATTGTTGTTTGACGTGTTGTCGCTTGTCACGGAGGTTTATCTGATCAGCATCAATCAGCTGACTGTCGGACAGTTCATCAGTTTTACGCTTTTGACGAACAGTTTTACCTGGATGTTTTATGAGGCGCCGAGCTATTATGCCGATTTGAAACGCCAAAGGGTTTCTGAAAAACGCATCGAAGGATTTCTGAATCAAAAAGAGGTCAGAGGCATTCAAAAACACGTTGATGATCAATGCGTTGCATTTGACGGAGTCGATTTCTCCTATGAGAACGGAAAAGAAAAGGTTTTGAGCAACCTGAGCTTTTCTTTGGATCTTGCCCAAAACGTCAAGGTTGCGCTTGTCGGGAAAAGCGGCTGCGGCAAGTCGACGATTTTGAAACTTTTAAACGGTGATCTGATTCCTGATTCCGGGGAAATCGTCATTCCCAAAGAATATGTCGATTCAACGGAACTCGTTTCGCTCATTCCGCAAAAAAATCAGATTTTCAAAGGAAGCGTGAAAGAAAACATCCTGCTTGGCAGAAATATTTCAGAAGAAAAGCTGCGTCACGTGACCGAAGTTTTAGGAATTGACGACTTGTGCGCATCCTTTGAAGATCGAATGGACCATCAGCTTGAAAACGGCGGCAGGAATCTTTCGGCCGGGCAACGCCAACTGATTGGAATTGCCCGGGTTCTTGTTGATTTCAAGCCATTGATTCTATTGGACGAGCCCCTTGCAAATCTTGACGCCGAAACGGAAAGAAGGGTGGTTTCCGTTTTAAGCGGACTTGATTGCAGCGTGCTGATGGTCACGCACAGAACGGAAGGTCTTTCCGGCAGTTTTTCGGTGATGCAGATGAAATAACTAACAAAGAGGCTTTGAAAAAAACTATGCCTTAAACCAAAAGCCGGATGATTTGCAATTGATTGCGAATTTCATCCGGTTTTTTTCGTATGCATGAAAATCATCTGCCATGATGGGAATAACCGAGAATCTTGTCGCGCTGATTTATCAATTGCTGCATTTGGCAAAAAAAATCTGCTTCCGGGGACTGTCTCCCAGACTATTTGTTCAGCCCTGAATGTTCCAGAAGTTATCCAACGAATTTCTCAGCTGCTCGTTTCCGTGCACGTATTCCAGGTTGTTCCAGAATTGCGGATAGAATTGAACATACCTGCGTTCAGCAAAGCGCTCGTCGATCAGCAAGACGATGCCGACGTCGCGTTCGCCTCTGATGACGCGTCCGGCAGCTTGAAAAACGTTGTTCAGGCCCGGCAGCTGATAGGCATACTGAAAGCCGTCGAAATTTTTTTCATCAAAGTATTTTCTGAGCTCATCCGTTTCGTCGTTTAGCATCGGAAGCCCGACGCTGATGATGGCACAGCCGGAAAGTCTGGTTCCTTTGAGGTCGATTCCCTCGGAGAAGATGCCGCCGAGAACTGCGAATCCAATCAAAGGCTCCTTTGGCTTTTCTGCAAAACTTTCTAAGAAAGCTCGCCTTTGTTCTTCAGACATGGAGTTTTCCTGAATGATGGTCTTGACGTTTGGAAATGCAGTGCGGAATGCTTCGTGGAGCTTTTCAAGATAGGAGTATGACGGGCAAAAAACGAGGTAGTTGCCGCAATGGGCCTCAACCATGATCTTGAGTTTTGAAACGATCGTTGGAAGATTTTCTTCTCTTTTGCGGTACGTAACCTGCGTCTTGTCGTCAATCAAAACTTTCAAGTGATTTGAATCAAACGGAGACGGCAAAGAATAAATCAGACTGTCGAATCCGCCGAGCATTTCCTGATAGTATTCAAGCGGACTGAGCGTTGCAGAAAACAAGACGCTTGATCCGCCGAGGTTCAGGCTTTGGTCAAGCAAAGCAGAAGGATTGAGCGAAAAAATTTTTAAATCAAGCAACCGGTTGTCGTTATCATAGACAAGTTTCGTTCTGAAAGTTTCATTGTAAAAGCCGCTGATTTTAACGAAGGAATAGGCTTCAAAAAAGCAGTTCAAAAGATTGGGGTATTGGCTTTGATCGGGATTGTCGCGCATCCATTCCTGGGTGAAGTCGATGAATTTCTCAAGCGGATCAAACAGGCTGTCGAGCTGTTCTTTCATGATCAAAGACGTTTGATTGAATTCCTGCATGGGTTTTTTGAGAGTTTCAAAGACTGCCGAAACATCCTTGATCTTTCTTGCAATATTGTTCGTGCGGGCGAGTTTTTTGACTTCCGATTCGGCAAGAAGAAACGATTCTTCCAAAAGGCTTGAGGCGTACATTTCCTTTGCTCTTGAGACAAGGTTGTGAGCTTCATCGATCAAAAAGCAGCAGTCCGGATGCTCGTCCGTAAAAAAACGCTGCAAATAGACCAAAGGATCAAAAAGATAGTTGTAATCGCAGATGATGACGTCGCAAAAAAGACTGAGGTCAAGCGAAAACTCAAACGGATCGACCTGATGCAGTCTGGCATAGCGTTCGATGACGTCTCGCGCAATCATCGTTTCATGTTTCAAAACGTCCTGCATGGCCGGGCGAATGCGATCGTAGTAGCCGATAAAATAAGGGTTTTGATCGTCCGGCAGATCTTTTTCCTCGTCAAACGTAATCTTGTCTTTGGCAGTCAGAGTAATTGAACGAAGATTGGGTTTCATCAACGCGATTGCGTCCTCGCAGGACTTGCGCGTGCTTTGTTTGGCAGTGAGGTAGAAGATGCGGCTGCATTTTTCTTCGCCCATGGCCTTTAAGGCAGGAAAAAGCACTGAAACGGTTTTTCCGGTCCCGGTCGGAGCTTCAACGAAGAGGCGTTTTTTCGAAGCGATGGTCTTATAGACGCAAACGGCCAGCTCGCGTTGGTTTTTTCTGTATTTATCAAAGGGAAACTTGAGCATTTTGAGACTTTTCTGCCTTTGTTCACGCAGAACGTTTTCAAGTTCGAGCCACTTTTGATATTCGGACACGGCCTTGTTGAAAATTTCTGAAGCTTCTTTGCGCGTGACGACAACGGTTTTTTTGGACAATTGTTCCGTTGTCGTTTGAAAATACAGCAAAGTAACCTTCATTTGTTTCAAATTAGATTCTTTCATTAAAATATGCGAATAAATCTTTGCTTGAGCAAAATAAAGAGTTAAAATGTCATTAGGAAGTTCTGAAAAATCAAAGGATGAAGTCTTTATTTCCAAAACTTCATCGACGATGCCGCCCGTTTGATGAAGTCCGTCGGCACGTCCGTGGATCAAAAGGGGCGTTTTTCCTGCAGTGATCTGCATCTGCAGGTCTGTTTCGACTGAAACGTCGTCATCCCATGATGCCTGAATCATTCGATGGATTCGTGAACCGTCAAGTGCGGTATTCTGGCGTCCGGCTCCGCTTGATTTCAAGTCTCCTGATTTCAAGGAAAACTCAACGAGTTCCCGAACGCCGATTGACTTTATTTTCACTGTAATCATTCCTTTAAGTGAATTGTATCAGAAAACAAAAAATAGGAAAACATTGTGATTAAATCAATCATAAGAAAACTCGCAAGTTATGATAAATAATAGCAATTAATGTGTTAAAATTGAAGATGTACGCTATTTTTGCAGTTCCGAGTTTTGAATATAATGATATACGGCAAAAATATGGTCATACTTGAATATATTTGTTAAAGGTGAAGTTTGTAATGGAAAAAGAAAAAAGAAGGGCACTTGGTCACAAGGCGATGAACTTGTTTCAAATCGAGATGTTTCGCATCGATCAAGATTCCGAATTGTTCGAAACGTCTCCGAAAGAATCGCCGGGTACCGGTACGCGGAAAGCAAGGATCTTCGTAAATGAAGAGAATTTATTATACAGAATCCGACAGTTCGGCGAAGACGACAAAATCGGCGTGCTGAATTTTGCCAATCCGTTCGTTCCGGGCGGACATTTTATGGATGGAGAAAACGCACAAGAGCAATGGATCTGCCGAAACAGCTACTTGTTTCCCGAGCTGCGCAAGTTCAGAAGAACGTACTATTACAAGAATGAACTTGATCCAAAAAACGGCTACATCAGCCCGTCATTGATTTATTCGCGTCATGTCAAGGTTTTGCGTGATGAAAAAGAAGACAGAATTTTGCCGGATCCTCGCTACGTCGATTTTGTCTCGATTGCGGCTCCGAACGTGAATTTGATCAGACAAAATGGCGTAGAGTTTAATTCAGCAACGTTGTACAGCGATATTTTTGAAAAAATCGTTCGTGTTTTGCGTGTTTTCAAGATTCACGAAGATCGCAATCTTATTCTTGGAGCATTTGGCTGCGGAATTTTTGGCAATGATGCGAAGATGGTATCTTTGGCGTTCGACAATGCTTTGAAACTCAAAGAATTTGGCGGATGCTTTGATAATGTTTATTTTGACATTATTGATAACAAGCCCGCTCTTGCGGCATTCAAAAAAGAATTTGAAGCGTAATTCAATGAGCTTTGGAGTTTTCCGAAGTTCTTTTTTTTTGCGTTTATGAAGAAAATTGATAGTTTTTCGTTCAAGTTTGTTAAAAAAGTTGACAATAAAAAAGATAGATAGTAGTATATCATGGTAAGTTTAATGAATTTGATGACAAATTCTGATAAATAATGAGCGTTCGCTTGAAAAGAGAGGAATAGCAGGATGTATAAATTACTTAAGAAAAGAGTCTCGTGGCCTGCGATTGCGGCTTCCGTAGCCTTTTTAACGGTTCAGGTAATCTGTGACATGAACCTTCCGTCCCTCACTTCGGATATGATTAATAACGGCGTTGCCAAGGGCGATATTGATTATATCTGGTCGGTGGGTTTTAAGATGCTCGTGGTTGCCGCGATTGGAATGATTGGTTCAATCGGCAACGTCTACATTGCGGCCAAGGTTGCTCAAAAGGCCGGTTCGAGCCTTCGCGGCGACGTTTTTAAACGCGTGCTTGGTTTCGGGAATCAGGAAATTGACGGCTTCAGCACGTCTTCTTTGATTACCAGAACGACCAATGACGTTTTGCAGATTCAAAATGTCGTTTTGATGTCTCTTCGCATGATGCTGATGGCGCCTTTGATGATCATTGGCGCAAGCATTATGGCATATCAAAGCGAAAAAAGACTGACAATGGTCTTCTTGGTTTCCGTTCCGCTGCTTGCGATTGCCATCGGCATCATCATGCGCTTTTCCGTTCCGTTGTTCAAGAGTCTGCAGGGCAAAATCGACAGAATCAATTTGACTTTCCGTGAAGGACTGACGGGCGTGCGCGTTATCCGGGCATTCCGTCAGGACAAGTTCGAACAGGATCGTTTCGAAGAAGCAAACAAAGACTACACTGAAACGGGGATCAAGGTTTTCAGCATCGTTTCATTGATGTTTCCGATCATGAATCTGATTTTGAACGGAACGAACATGTCGATCGTCTGGTTCGGTGCCAGGCTGATTGGCGATAAGACGATGGAAGTCGGAAACCTTGTTTCGTTTATGACGTATGCCAACATGATTTTGTTCAGTTTCATGATGCTTTCGATGGTTTTCGTCTTCATTCCGCGTGCACAGGCTGCAGCCGAACGTTTGAACGAAGTCCTTGATACGAAGTATACGATAACGGATCCCGATGCCCCTGAAAGATTCACGGCAGACGCTCCTTCCGAGCTTGAATTCGACAATGTCGATTTTTACTACGAAGGTGCTGAAAAGCCTGCTTTGACCAAAACGGACTTTAAAGCTGTCGCTGGTCAGACGGTTGCGATTATCGGCGGCACGGGCTGCGGCAAATCAACTTTGATCAACATGATTCCGCGTTTGTATGATGCGACAGACGGAACGGTCAAAGTCAACGGCAAAGACGTCAAAAAAGTCGCGCAAAAGGATTTGCATGACAAAATCTCTTTCGTGCAGCAAAAAGCAGTTCTGTTCAAGGGAACGATCAGAAGCAACATGCTTTTCGGCAACCCGAATGCGACCGATGAAGACATTTGGCACGTATTGGAAATTGCTCAGGCAAAAGACTTCGTTTCAGAACTTGAAGACGGGTTGGACTCCGTCGTCGAACAGGGCGGCGGCAACTTCTCCGGTGGTCAAAGACAACGTTTGGCGATTGCGCGCGCGCTGATGAAAAAGGCTTCCGTTTATGTATTCGATGATTCGTTTTCGGCTCTGGATTTTAAAACGGATGCCAAGCTTCGTCAGGCACTGCAACAAGATCCTGAAATCAAAAACAGCGTCGTCGTGATCGTTGCGCAACGCGTTTCGACCGTACTTTCAGCCGACGTGATCATTGTCCTGGACGGCGGCGAAGTCGTCGGCAAAGGCACGCACGAAGAACTTTTGAAAACGAATGAAACATATCGAGAAATCGTCAACTCGCAAATCAGAAAGGGGGACATGTAGATGCCAAGAGGTCCAAAAATGAAAGGAAAACCGGAAAAAGCCAAGAATTTCTGGGGGACGACCAGGCGCTTGCTGGCCTATATGAATCCATGGAAATGGGGCATCATTGCAGTCATTGTCTTTGCAATCGGGTCCGTTATTTTCCAAATTGTCACTCCGAAGATTTTAGGGAAGGCGACGACTGAAATCTATAAGGGCGTAATGAGCGGCTATATGCAGATGAAGCTGGGACACGCCGTTTCGAAATTTCCAATCGATTTCACGAAGATCACGCATATTTTGATTACCGTGGCTGTCTGCTATGTCGTCTCTGGGGTGTTGTCCGTTGCGCAACAGCTGATCATGGCCAACATTTCGCAAAAAATCGTTTATAATCTGCGCCGCGACATGAAAGAGAAGATGCAAAGACTTCCAATCAAATATTACGACATGCACTCAAACGGTGACATCATGTCGCGTGCGGTCAACGATATGGACAACATTGGCGGTACGTTGCAGCAAAGTTTGGCGCAGCTGGTAACGAGCGTCGTCACTTTCGTCGGTGTCTTCTTCATGATGCTTTCAATCAGTTGGAAGATGACGCTGATTGCGTGTGTCACGATTCCTTTGAGCTTGTTTATCGTAATGGTCGTTGCTCCAAAGTCCCAAAAACACTTTGCGGCACAACAAAAGAGTCTTGGTATTTTAAACAACCAGGTTGAAGAAAACTATGCCGGACACACGGTTTTGAAGACGTTTAATAAAGAAGACGACATGATCGAGCAGTTTGAGGAAGAAAACGAACGCTATTATCAGGCTTCTTGGAAAGCCCAGTTCATCTCCGGACTGATCATGCCGTTTATGAACCTGATCAAAAATATCGGCTATGTTTTCGTTGCGATCGCCGGCGGAATCGCCGTTGCGCATAAGACGATGGCGCTTGGCGACGTTCAGGCGTTTTTGCAATACGTCAACCAGTTCACGCAGCCGATCACGCAATTGGCAAACCTTGCCAATACGATTCAGGCAACAATCGTGTCTGCTGAAAGAATTTTTGAAGTGCTTGATGAAGATGAGATGAAAGAGCCAACGGAAGTTCTGCCTGATGAAAGAACCGATGCCAAAATCAAGTTTGAACACGTCAAATTCGGTTATTCCAACAAGGAAATCCTGATGAAAGATTTTAATTTTGAAGCCAATCCGGGCAAGATGGTCGCGATCGTCGGACCGACCGGCGCCGGAAAAACGACTTTGATCAACCTTTTGGAACGCTTTTACGAAATCAATGGCGGCGTAATCAGAATGGACGGAATCGATACGCGCAAGATGTCTCGCGACGAATTGCGTTCACACTTTGCGATGGTTCTTCAGGACACTTGGCTGTTTACGGGCACGATTTATGAAAACATCAAGTATGGCCGTGAAGATGCGACCGATGAAGAAATCATGGCAGCGGCAAAAGCAGCGCACGTTGACACTTTCGTGCGTCAATTGCCGAAAGGCTATGATACGATTTTAAATGAAGAAGCTTCAAACATTTCACAAGGTCAACGCCAGTTGTTGACGATTGCGCGTGCTTTCCTGGCAAATCCTGAGGTGCTTATCCTGGATGAAGCAACGAGTTCCGTCGATACCAGAACCGAAGTGCTCATTCAGCGTGCCATGAACAAGCTGCTTGCCGGGCGCACGAGTTTCGTCGTTGCGCACCGCTTGTCAACGATTCGGGATGCCGACAAGATCATCGTGATGAATCACGGCTCAATCGTTGAAACCGGAAATCATGAGAGTTTGATGGAAAAGAACGGATTTTATGCAGATTTGTACAACAGTCAGTTCAATCAGACGGAAAATTTGGGTGATGAACCGGCAACCGTGTAATGATGCGATGACGGAAAAAGTCCCGTGCACCTCTTTAATTAAATGAAATGCCGAACAGGAGGTCTGATTGAGCCGACTCTGTCCGGCATTTTTTTGATTTTGATATTATGGAAACCGATTTATTTTTCTTATAGGGTTCTTTTTGCCAAATGCAATGTTGCGCATCGCCTGCTTGATCAGCGCGTGAAGTCGGGATTACGGGCAAAACAGCGATTCTTG
>NZ_FOPI01000006.1:75577-90071 GCF_900113455.1 Ligilactobacillus ruminis DSM 20403 = NBRC 102161
TGCCCGTAAAAGCCAGCCCTCGGTTACGGGCAAAACAGCGATTTTGGAAATTTGCCCGTAAAACGTCATTTAAAACAAAAAAGGACTTCTGCGACAATCATTGCCGCAAAAGTCCCATGCGCTCCATCGATGACGGAGGGCCGGCAGCACTCCACAATGCATCCGACCAGGCACGTTGCAATCCGGCAACATTGTACCCCGCTTCGAAAAATGACCACCAGCCGCCGCAGCGGAACAACCGAAGTTGCCTGGTCCCTCTCGACTCATCGCATGAAACCATCATAACGCACTGACGGATTTTTTGCAAGTCAGATTTCCTTGTCCATGCGATGATGGGGGATGCCGACATCAAAAAACCCTTCGCCGATCGTTTTAAAACCGAGTCGTTCATAAAAGGGAGCAGCCTGATCCTGTGCTCCGAGCGTGATCAGCTTGATGCCTGAATCAGAAGCTTTTTCTTCTATAAAGCGCATCAATTCGCTCGCAAGATGCATGCCGCGATATTCCTTGCGGCATGCAACGCGCTGAACGTGCCAGATTCCGGGAGATTCCAGAAAAGTTCTGGCGCAGACGGCGGCAGTCGTTCCAACGTATCCGACAAAATAATGTTTGCCCTCCTCACCTTCGATTTCACGTTCGAACGGAATGTTCTGTTCGGTGATAAAGACTTCATGACGAATCGACAATGCATCCTCATAGGTGGGGCTGTTGGTTGAAGTTGTTTCTTTGACGATCATTTTGTTCACCTCAAGGTTCAAAAAGTCTTAAATAAGTGATAGGCTTAATATTGTTAATATTTTAAGCGCAATCTGAATTTTATTCAATAACAAAGAGGCGGAAAATGGCGAAACATCTGAAGAAAAAAAGAAAAAATATTTTATTGTACGTTGTGACAATGGCGGCGGGGTGCCTTGCAATAATCCTTTTCACGTATCAAAAAATTCAAAGTCCCGTAATCAAGGCCGGACAAGCAGTCGAGAAGAAGTATTCGGAAATGCCGGTGCCGACGCTTTATATTCACGGTTGGCACGGAAATGAAAGGTCGACCGATCAGCTGATCGAATCTGCAGAAGATGAAAAGGGCGCAAAGAAGGTGCTTAAAGTCAAGGTTTCCCCGCAAGGAGCAACGACTTATTCGGGAAAGTGGAATTCAGACGTCAAACATCCTTTGATACAGGTCGTCTTTGAAAACAACGAAGCCGAAATTCCGGATGAAGCCGGTTGGCTGAAGACGATCACCGAAGAGTTAAGGCAGCGTTACGGAATTTCTCGCATTAATATCGTCAGTCATTCGATGGGAGGACCCGTAACGTTATTCTGGGCACTGAATTTGCGCGACAAAAACAGCCCGAGACTGCATAAATTCGTTCCGATCGCGGGACCGTTTGACGGCGTAATCTTCACGGATGACGTGCCGAACCAAAACAGAATCAAGGAAAACGGGGAGCCGGTCTGGCAAAATGCAGCGTATCAAAGCTATTATGAAAAAAGAGACGATTTTCCAAGAGGAGTTTCTGTCCTGAACATTTATGGCAATTTGGAAGACGGAACCAATTCTGACTATCTGGTGACGAATGCTTCAGCCAGATCTTTGAGATGGCTGATTAAAGATCGTGTCAAATACTATGATGAAAAAATGATCAAGGGACCGATGGCACAGCATTCCAAGCTTCATGAAAATAAACAGGTCGATCGACTCGTCAATAATTTTTTGTTCGATTGACGAGCGTTTTTGCTTGCGATTGCGATTTGCATGATTATAATAGAAGGCGTGAAGTTGATTCACAAGTGGAAATCGCGAAAAGAGGCGAAAGATATTGGCTAAGAAGTTAAGCAAGGAAGAACGCAAGGCAATGGCTCGTAAAGCTTTGGAAGACCGCGCTAAGCAACCTAAGAAGGCATCTGGCTCCGGCTTTGCAAAACTTGATTCAGACGCCAAGAACTTACGCGGATACTAGTAGCGTTGCATCCACTGCTGATGAGGTTCGTAATTTCGAACCTCATTTTTAATTATGTCCAGTATCTTTGAATGCGACATTTTGGGCGATATAATTCTTTTCCAATGAAAGCGCTTAAAAACAATGCTATAATGAGCATGTGTTAATGAAGTACAGTTTTCGTAAACGAGGTGAACAACATGTATCATTCAAACGGAAATTATGAGGCATTTATGGATGCCAGGAAACCCGAAGACGCAGAAAAAAAGAGCGCATATATCGTTGGCGGCGGTCTTGCCGGACTTGCAGCAGCAGTTTTCATGGTTCGTGACGCGCATATGGAAGGAAAAAAGATTCATGTTTTAGAAGAAGAACCCGTGGCGGGAGGTTCTCTTGACGGAATCAATCGTCCGGAATACGGCTATATCATTCGCGGTGGGCGCGAAATGGAAAATCACTTTGAATGTCTGTGGGACATGTATCGGTCGATTCCTTCGTTGGAGATTCCCGGAGCATCTTATCTCGATGAGTATGCCTGGCTTGATAAGGATGATCCAAATTCTTCGAACTGTCGTCTGATTCATAATCGCGGTGATCGCGTTCCAACGGACGGGCAGTACGGCTTGGGCAAATGCGCAAACGAAATTGTCAAACTTGTGATGACTCCTGAAGACAAGCTTGAAGGAATCAGCATTGAAGATTACTTTTCTGAAGAGTTCTTCAAGACGAATTTCTGGTACTATTGGGCAACGATGTTTGCGTTTGAACGTTGGCATTCGGTAATTGAAATGCGGCGTTATGCGATGCGGTTCATTCATCATATCGATGGATTGCCTGATCTTTCGGCACTCAAATTCAACAAGTACAATCAATACGAATCGATGACAAAACCTCTTTTGGCATATCTCAAAGATCATGGCGTTGACTTTTGGTACGATACGCAAGTTGAAAACGTCATCGTTGAAAAAGACGGTGAACAAAAGGTTGCAAAAAAACTTGTCTACAAGCAGGCCGGAGAGAAGAAAACTCTGGATTTGACGGAAGACGACCTTGTGTACGTCACGAACGGCTCAATCGTCGAAAGCTCAACTTACGGCACGCATCATAAAAAAGCGCCCGTAACGCACAAGCTTGGCGGAAGCTGGACATTGTGGAAGAATTTAGCGGCTCAAGACGAAGCTTTCGGTCATCCTGAAGTATTTTGCGAAAACATTCCGGAGCGCGCATGGTATGTTTCGGCAACGATGACGATCAAAGACGCTCAGCTTGAACCATACTTTGAACGTTTGACCAAGCGCAGCATCCATCAGCACCGCGTAAATACCGGCGGAATCATTACCGTCACTGATTCTGGCTGGGTTTTGAGCTTTACGATTCATCGTCAGCCGCACTTCAAGGATCAAAAGGAAAACGAGACCGTCGTTTGGATCTATGCTTTGTTCTCAGACACGCCTGGCAATTATATCAAAAAGCCGGTCGTTGAATGCACGGGCGAAGAGATTACCCAGGAGCTTCTTTATCATCTGGGCGTTCCTGATGATTTGATCAAGGAATATTCAGGAGAAAAGCACGTTAATACGATTCCCGTTTATATGCCGTATATAACTTCATATTTCCAGATGAGAAAGAAGGGCGATCGGCCCGACGTTGTGCCTGTCGGTTCAAAGAATCTGGCATTCATCGGAAACTTTGCCGAATCACCGACAAGAGATACTGTATTCACGACGGAATACTCGGTCAGAACGGCAATGGAAGCAGTTTACAGTCTGCTCAACGTTGACCGCGGCGTTCCGGAAGTCTTTAATTCCGTTTATGATATTCGCGAATTGCTCAAGGCAACGTACTATTTGAACGATAAGCAACCATTGGACAAGATGGAGCTGCCGGTTCCGAAGTTCGTTTTAAAAGGTGCTTTGAAGAAAGTTAAGGGAACATGGCTCGAAGAATTGCTTCATGATGCCAAATTAATGTAGTTGTCAATTGGTCCTCGTCGCTTGACGGGGACTTTTTTGCTGGTGGCAAATGATTCGTTTGATAAATTCTTAAATATTTATGAAATATCCAGTTTAACTATATAAAAAATTGGTTTTATTTGATATATTGTTATTCAGGTAAAGGAGGAAAAAATATGGCAGTTATTATTATCGCAGTAATCGTTCTGTTGGTCATTGCATATATTGCAATTTACAACGGATTACAAAAGTCAAAGATTTATACGGACGAATCCTGGAGTCAAATCGACGTTCAGCTGCAGCGTCGAAACGACTTGATTCCTAACCTCGTCGAAGTTACGAAAGGTTATGCAAAACACGAACGCGAAACGTTGTCGCAAGTCGTCGAACTTCGCAACCAATTGACGCAATTGCCTGAAGATGCTCATGCTGAAAAGATGGAAGTATCCAATCAGATTTCAGGCGCATTGAAAAGCATTTTTGCTTTGAAGGAAGCATATCCTGATTTGAAGGCAAATACCGAATTTACCAAGCTGATGGAAGAACTTTCGAATACTGAAAACAAAATTTCATATTCTCGTCAGCTTTACAATTCATCAGTTGCTGCATACAACCAAAAGCTCAAAGTGATTCCTTCAAATATCGTGGCTTCAATTCATGGAATGAAGCCGGTTGATTACTTGAAGACGCCTGAAGGTGCCAAAGAAGCACCGAAAGTTTCGTTTTAAAAGAAGTGAGTGATTTTTAATGTTATATCAGCAGATTGCTTCAAATAAGCGCAAGACGATTTTGGTAATGACATTTTTCATTGCGCTGTTCGGGTTGATCGGAGCAGCAATCGGCTATGTCTATATGTCGAGTATGGCTACCGGAATCATCGTCGCGCTGGTTGTCTGCGGCATCTATATGTTTATTACGATGATGCAGTCGACTGCAATCGTAATGGGGATGAACAATGCGCAAGAGATTACCGACGTGTCGCAAGCTCCTGAAATCTGGCATATAGTTGAAGACATGGCAATGGTTGGTCGAGTTCCGATGCCGAGAGTTTTTATTATCGACGATCAAAGCCCGAACGCCTTTGCGACCGGTCCCAATCCCGAAAATGCAGCGGTTGCGGTCACCAGAGGACTGATGGAGCGGCTGAATCGCGAAGAAATCGAGGGCGTGATCGCACATGAGATTTCACATATCAGAAACTATGACATCAGGCTTCAAACGACCGCTTTGGCGTTGTCATCTGCAATCGTTTTTTTGGCAAACCTTGGTTCGCATGCGATATGGTGGGGGCCAAGAAGAGATGATGATGATCGTGAAGGAAACGGGGTGCTTGACCTTGTTATGATGGTCTTGTCGATCTTGGCGATTGTCCTGGGGCCGCTTGCAGCTTCGTTGGCGCAAATGGCCTTGTCCAGAAATCGTGAATATTTGGCGGATGCATCTGCTGTTGAACTGACGAGAAATCCTCAGGGCCTGATCAGCGCCCTCGAAAAGATCACGAACAGCGAGCCGATGCATGAAGCAGACGCGTCAAGCGCCTCGCTTTACATTGCGAATCCGTTCAAGGATCAGTCATGGACGCACCTTTTTGATACGCATCCGTCAACCGAAAAGCGGATCGAACGTTTGAGAAAAATGTAGCATAAAATCCTTTTTCTGAGCAGTCAGCGAGGAAGAAGGGATTTTTTGTTTCAAAGCGCTAATTAACTATGTTACAATAACATTGGACTGTATTTGCAAACTGCGCTGAATTTGCGCACGGCCAGATTGGCTAGAAAGGAAGAAATACGCATGAAGATGCAATTATCAGAGGTTGCGCGTGCATTAGGCATTGAATCTGAGGATCAGTATGATCAGATTACGATTACGAGCGTAAGTTTCGATAGCCGCAGCCTTGAACAAGGAGCATTGTTTGTTCCGCTTATTGCTTCCAATGACGGACACGAATTCGTTGAAGCTGCTAAGCAAAATGGTGCCTGTGCTGCATTATGGCAGAAAGATCATGAAAACCGTCCGCAAGGAATTCCGTTGCTGATTGTCGACGATACTTTGGAAGCATTACAAAAGATTGGCAAGTATTATCTTCAGAAAATTAATCCGAAAGTCGTTGCAATCACCGGCAGCAATGGCAAAACGACGACCAAGGACATGATTGCTGCCGTTTTGTCCACACAGTTTAACGTGGCCAAAACGCGCGACAATTTTAACAATCACATCGGCGTTCCAATGACTGTGCTGTCGATGGAACCGAATACCGAAATTCTTGTCGTTGAAATCGGGATGGATCATTTCGGAGAACTTGACCATCTGGTTCATTTGGTTGATCCTGACGTTGCCGTAATTACGATGATTGGTGAAGCGCATATTGAGTTTTTCAAAACGCGTGATCGAATTGCCGATGCCAAGATGGAAATCACCCATGCATTAAAAGAAGACGGCGTACTGGTCTATAACGGCGATGAGCCGCTTTTAATCGAACGTGCTGAAAAGCTTGATTTTGAAACCAAAACGTTCGGGACGGGAGCAAATGTCGATTTGCAGGCTCAAAATATCGTAAGCGATGCTGAAAAGACGAGTTTCAGGGTTAAGCAGTGGCCGGAACTGAATTTTACGATTCCGATGATCGGAGCATACAACGTCAAGAACGCATTGGCTGCGCTTTGCGTCGGCTCCGAATTTCAAATTGATCCGCGCAGCATGGTCAAAGCGCTTGAACATTTTGATTTGACCAGGAACAGAACAGAGTGGGTCAAGGCATCAAATGGAGCGGATGTCTTAAGCGATGTTTATAATTCCAATCCGACTGCTTGCGCGGAGGTTTTGACGGCTTTTCAAAATGCTGAAACAACCGGCAGGCGTTACGCAGTTTTAGGTGATATGCTTGAACTTGGCGAGCAGGGACCGAAAATGCATGCAGGCCTTGCTGACAAAATAGACCCGAAAAAGGTTGATGAGGTCTTTTTGTGCGGACCGCTGATGAAAAATCTCGCTGAAGCATTGACTGACAAGTTTGATCAAGGTAAGATTCATCATTATGCGACGGGGGAAAAAGAACAACTTGTTTCTGATTTGAAAGAGCGGCTCCGCTCAGAAGATATGGTGATGCTGAAGGGAAGCCACGGCATTCATCTTGAAGATGTTTTGGCCGAACTCAGGTAGATAATTGTGGAAGAGGCAGTTTTCACTTTAAAAAGGAGAGCTGTCTTTTTATTGTCAGACATCGGATTTTTTTGATGCATCTGATTTGTGCAAATACAGAGCGTGATTCTGTAGTTTTGTGTAGGTGGCTGCATTTTTTTGTGCGGCATAGGAGGAATTATTTTTTTGAAATTTAATGAACTTGGTCTTGAAGAAGACCTTTTAAAGGCAATCAAGCGGAGCGGATTTGAAGAAGCAACACCGATCCAGGAAGCAACCATTCCGCTTGTCTTGGCCGGTATCGACGTTATTGGTCAGGCTCAAACCGGGACGGGCAAAACGGCTGCGTTTGGTTTGCCGATTTTGCAGCATGTCGACGTTAAAGAAGAACACATTCAGGCAATCGTCATATCGCCGACACGTGAATTGGCGATTCAGACGCAAGAGGAACTGTATCGTTTAGGCAAAGACAAACGTGCCAAAGTTCAGGTTGTCTATGGCGGAGCAGATATTCGACGCCAAATCAAGCTTTTAAAGCACGTTCCGCAGATTTTGGTCGGAACGCCGGGGAGACTGCTTGACCATATTAATCGTAAGACTGTCGATTTGTCGCATGTTAAGACGCTTGTTTTGGATGAAGCCGACGAAATGCTCGACATGGGCTTTTTGGAAGATATTGAAGCAATTATCAAAAACGTTCCGGAAGAAAGACAGACGCTGCTTTTTTCCGCAACGATGCCAAAGACAATCCGCTCAATCGGCGAAAAATTCATGCATGAACCGCAAGTTGTCAAGATCAAGGCAAAAGAGCTTACGACCGATTTGGTCGATCAGTATTTCGTCAAAGCGCGCGAATATGAAAAATTCGATATCATGACGCGTATTTTGGACGTACAGGCTCCTGAATTGACGATCGTTTTTGGTCGAACGAAGCGCCGCGTCGATGAGCTTTCCAAGGGATTGGAAGCCAGAGGATACAACGCTGCCGGTATTCATGGTGATCTGACACAACAACGTCGCATGAACATTTTGAAGAAGTTTAAAGAAGGACGTTTGGACATCTTGGTTGCGACAGACGTTGCGGCCAGGGGGTTGGACATTTCCGGCGTTACTCACGTTTATAACTATGATATTCCCCAAGACCCTGAAAGTTACGTTCACCGCATTGGACGTACCGGTCGCGCCGGGCATCACGGCATTTCCGTAACGTTCGTCACGCCAAATGAAATGGAATATCTGCGCGTGATTGAGCGTTTGACCAAAAAGCGCATGGAGCCGTTGCGTCCACCGACAGAAAAGGAAGCTTTCATCGGACAAATTTCCAGTGCTTTGGGAGACATCAAGGATCTGGTTGAAAAAACTGAGACCGAAAAGTATGAAAAACAAGCAAATGAGCTTTTGGAACAGTATGATGCGGTCGAACTTGTCGCGGCATTGCTGAATGAAATGACCAAAGATGATGCCAGTTCTGTTCCTGTCAAGATTACGCCTGAGCGTCCTCTTCCGAGAAGAAAGAGTTCAAACAAGAAGTTTTATGGTCCTCGAAACAGAAACGTCAAGGGATCAAAGCGCAAGGGATACTATAATGATCGGAAAAACGGTCGGGACAAAAAATATGATCGAAGCAAGCGTCAAGAAACAGGCAAACGCAACTTTACGATAAGAAACAAGAAGGACTAAGCAGGTCGGAATCGCAGATTTGACAAAAGTGACCGCTTTTTCTGAATTTTCTTTAAGGTTTCTTGATTTTATCCGGTATGCTTTTGTAAAATTGACACATGATTGTTTTGGAGGGAAAAAATGATTTATGGTCTTGGAATTGATCTGACCGATATCGACCGAATTCGCCAAGCTCAAGAAAAGCGACAAACGTTTGCCGGCAAGGTCTTGACTCCTGGCGAGCTTGAGGTTTTTGAGCGGTTGAATGATAAAAGACGTTTTGAATATTTGGCTGGACGATTCTCGGCCAAAGAGTCTTACGGCAAGGCGCTTGGAACCGGAATCGGCAAAGAGGTTTCGTTTCAAGGAATCGAGATCCTAAATGACGCTTTGGGAAATCCTTACGTTAATTCTCATCCTAAACAAGATGAGTTGATTGCGCACGTTTCGATTTCGCATACGGATACGTGCGTAATGACTGAGGTAATCTTGGAATCGAAAAAATAATTTTTGAGGGAAGATGAAATAATGGTTGTTGGAATTCATCGCAATGCCAAGGCCGTGATTGACCTTGATGCTATAAAACACAATATTGAAATTGAAAAGAAGCGGATGCGTGACGATCAGAAGCTGTTTGCCGTGGTGAAAGCAAATGCTTACGGACATGGAATGATTGAGGTTGCCAGGACGGCCAAAGAAGCTGGTGCAAACGGCTTTTGCGTGGCAATCATCGATGAGGGCATCGAACTCAGAAATGCAGGGTTTGATGATTTGGTTTTGATTCTTGGCGTTTGTCCGGCTGAACAGTCAAATGTGATTGCTGCAAACAATCTTTCGGTTGCCGTCGGAGATCTGGATTTTCTTGAAAATGCAAAACCGCTGTTAAAAGCGCAAGGGCTGAAGCTTAAAGTTCATCTGGCATTTGATACCGGGATGGGAAGAATCGGATTCGTCAATGGAGAAAAAGTTCATGAAGCAGAAGCATTCATGAAGGAAAACAGCGATCAGTTCGAATTTGAGGGAATTTTTACGCACTTCGCCTGTGCAGATACGAAAGATGATTCGTATTATAAAAAGCAGCTTGAAAAATTCAATGAGTTGAAGGATGCGTTGGATGATTTGCCGCCTTACGTTCATGTTGCAAATTCCGCAGCCTCGATGTGGCATGATGATTGCGGCGGAAATGCCGTTCGTTACGGGATTACGATGTATGGCCTCAATCCGTCCGGGAGAGAGTTGGAACTTCCTTGTGAAATCAAGCCTGCTTTTACGCTTGAAAGCGAGCTTGTTTCGGTAAGGCTGCTTGAACCGGGAACAGGCATTGGGTACGGCAAAACATACACCGTTGACGAGCCGCAATGGATCGGGACCGTTCCGCTCGGGTATGCCGATGGTTGGCTAAGACGCATGCAAGGGTTCAAGGTTTTGATCAATGGCGAATATTGTCAAAGTGTCGGACGTGTATGTATGGACCAATTTATGGTAAGATTACCCTATGAGATGGAAAAAGGAACGAAGGTGACGCTGATCGGCGAAAACGGAGGCAAGCGCATTACCGCGCAGGACGTTGCCGATTATGCCGACACGATACATTATGAAATTCTTTGCTCCGTTTCAGAAAGGGTTCCAAGGGAATTTATTAAGAAATATTAAAATGACTATCTATTTTTTGCAGATTATTCATATCTTCATGTTAAAATTTTCTTAATATTTAAGATGCAGGAAGTGATTTGCGATGTTTAACAATGATAATCAGGTTGCAGTTGTTTTGAAATATAGCGATTTATATGAAATTTGCGACTTCTATGATGTTAGTCCTGGAGAAATTTCTGATAATCCTTGCTATGCTAGATACATTGCGGATCATCACTCAGATCTTCAAAACTTGATCAGTGGCTATGTCGAAATGGGTGAAATCAACCGGGATATCTGTAATGATTTCTATTATGCGTGTGCGACAAGAATTTGACGACAGTTGTATGATATAGAAAAGAGTTGATTCCATGGGCAGCACTTTGGATGTGCGTAGAGGAGACATCTTCTATGCGGACTTGTCGCCGGTCGTTGGATCGGAACAGGGCGGATTGAGACCCGTTGTCGTTATTCAAAATAATATCGGCAACAGGTTCAGTCCGACGATAATCGTTGCAGCAATCACGTCCAAAATTTCGAAGCCTAAAATGCCGACCCATGTAGCTGTTAAGGCTTCTGAGCCGGGCAAACGAGGTTTGGAAAAAGATTCCGTGATTCTATTGGAACAGTTAAGGACGATTGACAAGCAAAGATTAAGGGACAAGATTTGTTGTCTTAGCAAAAAAAAATTGGGTGATGTTGATCATGCTTTGCAGATCAGCGTGGGATTGATTAATATTAAAGGAAACAAATGATGGAGAAGGAGTTGAGGGGGATTCCTCTCAGCCGTTGAATGTTTATGAATTAGACAATTAAGATCGGGGATTCTCCGGTCTTTTTATGAGAAAATGTGTCAATGAAATATCAAGAAATCGCCAAAGATATGGCAAGCAAGATTAATAATGGTTTTTACACGGACAGGCTGCCAAGCGAGGCAGATCTGATGGAAAAATATGCCACCAGTCGCAATACGATCAGAAACGCGCTTGATGCTTTGTACAATCAGGGTGTCATCAAGCGCGTTCAAGGCAGCGGATGTTTCGTCAATCGTCCGCTGCACGGTCGAAAAAATGTGATCAATATGGCAAACAAAGTTGGTTTTAAGGCACTTGGAGATAATTTTTCGTTAAAATCCAGGGTTCTCAAGCTTGAAGTGATTCCTGCAGGAGAAGAAATCAGCAGATATCTTGGATGTTCGGAAGAGGATTTGGTATATCGGGTACAACGTCTCAGATTCAATGAAGACGAAGTGTTTAGTCTGGAAGATGCGTATTACTTGAAAAGCATCGTGCCGTATCTTTTCAAAGAAGCCTGTGAACAATCAATTTTCAAATTTATTGAAGAAGCTTACGAGATTGACATAAGAAGCGGTGACGAGTACATCAGCGTGCACGAATTGACGCAAGCTGAGGCACAGGCATCGGAAAGCAATGTCGGTCAAGCTGTGATGTCGATTGAAGAGGTCAATTATCTAAAAAACGACATCGCTTTTAATTATTCTCGTACTTACTACTTCAGAAAAGGTTTTACTGCTTATTTTCACATTGGCAATTACTTATGCTAAAGCATAATTTCAGGGAGTGATTTTTTATGTATCGAACACAAATCAATGCGAACGTGCCGATTCAAAACGGTTCAGGTCAAATAATCGTTGATTTGCCGGATATTTTGCATGCTGGCGATTATTTGATGGTCGGAGATACCGAAACGAGGTGGCGCGTAAAAGAAAGCACGTTGATCGTTCATGATGAATTTCATCCGAAAAAAGAATATGTCGATTTGGTGCTTGACGTGACCAAGTAATGATTAGATGAAACGCATAAAAAACATGTCTCAAATTAAAAGAGACTGAAAAAATTCTGTCTCAAATCAAAAAACCGGATGATTTGCAATCAATTGCAAATCTGATCCGGTTTTTTGTATGCATGACGCTTGTTATGATGGAAACAACCCCAAATAGTTTGGCGGTAAATTTGACTGGGAGCTTGGCTGAATTGGCTGAGCAGTACTGCTGCTTGAAAAAAATAGTTTTTATTCATTGAAAATTAAAAAAGCCGGCCAAAGTCAGTCGCAATCCGACCGCCTTCGTTCGGCTTTTCGTTTAATTCAAGAGGAAAACGGACCTTTTTACCATTCTCTTTTTGACGCAAAAATTTCTCAAAAGTTTTTATATTTGCAGATCTTCAATCTCAGGGACCTTGAAGTTTTTCTTTTCGAGCGCCTTGACGATTGTTTCAAGCTTTTCGCGCGAAACGTCTGCCGGAAGAGTGAACATTGTCCGACGAACGAATTCTCCTTGTTGGACGTCAAGGGTTATGCAGCTGGCGATTGACGTATACTTAGTAATTATTTTTGACATTTCAACAAGGTCACCGCGATCACCTGCCGAAACGACCGTCAAAACGTAGCTTCCGACATTGACGTTCCATGACTGTGACAACATGTCGAGCAGGCTCGTGTGCGTCAAGATGCCGTAAAAATAATTGTTTTCATCAAGAACCGTAATGTACGGCAAGTCTTTGATCGAGAAGAAAACGTTGAAAAATGCTGAATTGATTGAAACGAATTTCGTGGCATTTTTCAAAAGATACGTAACAGGAAGGTTCATGTCGCCACCGCGTGATTTGTGACGATAGATGTGCATCTTGTAGATGTTGCCGCGGAAAATTTTTCCTGATTCATCCAAAATCGGAACGCAGCGATAGCCTGAATCTTCCAAAATATGCAATGCTTCTTCAAGCGTGCAGTCTTCTTTGACCGTGGTTAATTTTTTTTTGGGTTTAATTAAAGTTTTAAGTAGCATAGCAGAAAACCTCTTATTCAAGTCTTTCATTTTATTATCAGAATATCTTAATCCATTTTAACATAAACGCTCGTGAAAGTGCACGTTTTGAAGAATAAAACCAATTGTAAAGGGCGGTTGTAAAATGTAGGAAATCGGCGGTTTAAAATTGTCGGTTTTCCTACATTTTTTGTATACTCACTTTATTAATCTTTTGAGGAAGTGATGAGTATGCGAAAAGACGTTTACGAAAGGATGAGATATTTTGTGTTAGAGAAGATAAAACCAAATTACTCCGCTGTTGCACGACAATATGACGTTGATCCAAGAACCGTCAAAGCGGCATATTTAAAAGCTCAGAGCGATAAAACATCAGTTGTCAGGAAGCGTCGTAGCCGTCGCAGTAAGCTGGACGGATATCAAGACATCATTGAAGACAAATACGCTGCAGGTTGTTCTGCCAGATCGATTTATGACTTTATCGTTGAAAAAGGCTTTACCGGCAAGTACACAATCGTTAAAGATTATTGTCGTCGTTTTCGTAAAGCACAAACAAAAAAGGCAACGATTAGAGTTGAGCATACAATTGGATTAAGTGCTCAAGTTGATTGGAAAGAACAGGTCACAATGACCGATTGGAACGGTGTTTCACATACATTCAGTATTTTCTTATATGTCTTGCCTTATTCCAAATTCAAGTTTTTAAAACTAACCCTGGATCAGAAACAGGATACTTTATTCAAATGTTTATTTGAAGCCTTTAAGGCTACCGGTGGAATTCCCAAAGAGATTTGGTTTGATAATATGTCGACTGTCGTTGACCATAAATTAAGTAACTTTCACCATCATCGATTTAACGAACGATTCTTATCATTTAGTCATGATGCGGGATTTCATCCAATCGCTTGTCGGCCATTTAGGCCGCAGACCAAAGGCTGCGTTGAAGCATTGGCAAGAACGATGGGACGACTGAAGCCTTACGATGGAGAGTTCTGTACCATTAATGACCTGAATGATATCGTTAATCGATTAGCCAAACGCCTAAATCACGAGAAGTCACAAAGCAATAACCGGAAGCCGGTTGAATTATGGACAAAAGAAAAAGAGCATTTCCGGCCTCTCAATTACGATCTCACAAGATACTTCGACAGCGTCCAAACCAGAAAAGTATCGCAAGACTCAATGATTAGATTTCAAAACCATCAATACTCTGTCTCCCCTAATTATATCGGAAAAGAGGTTGAAATCAAACCGGATACTGATGGTAAATCTATTCGTATCTTCTATCAAGGATCTGAAATCAAGAAACACGATTTAACAAATAAACAGTTTAATTACGATCCTCGTGATAAACATGCCATTCTTAAAAGTGATTTGATGGAAGACAAAACGGA
>NZ_FOPI01000011.1 GCF_900113455.1 Ligilactobacillus ruminis DSM 20403 = NBRC 102161
TATGACTGCGTCGGCACACGCAGGACAACGCGTGAAGGCGAACCACCGATCAGATCTTTTTTCGCCAGAATGTTTTACAAAATCATCAATAAGATTTCCGATACCGAAATCGTCGACGTCGCCCGTGATTTTCGCATCATGACGCACCAAATGGTTGATGCGATTCTCGAAATGAGCGAATACAATCGCTTTTCAAAAGGCATCTTCAGTTGGGTCGGTTTCAATACCAAATATCTTGAATATAAAAATCATGAACGCGTTGCCGGAAAAACAAGCTGGAACTTCTGGAGCCTGTTCAAGTATTCCATTGACGGCATAGTGAACTTCTCGCAGTTCCCGCTTGACATCGCATCGTTTGTCGGCTTCATCTCCGCCTTCCTGTCAGGCTGTGGAATCCTGTTCATCATCATCCGCTACATCGTCCATGGCGGCGACCCGACAAGCGGCTGGGCATTTCTGACTGCCGTATCAAACGGCAACTGTTGTGCATTAAAATCAGCAAATATCGTAAATGCACCGTTGCCTTTAATTATGGCAGTCCCAAAAATTGCAGCTGCCACCACTAAAGAACACAATATGCATACTAATAAATTTTTATCGTATTTTTCCTTAATCAAAATATCTCCCTAGCTTTAAAGCATTTGCAGACGGTTATCCAGATTCCCAACAAAATAATGCCGATCAAAGTTTCGACTAGTCCCTTGAAGAATCCCGGAACCATGTAGTGCATGCTCAAATTATTCTTTCCTTTCCTCAACGGAATCGAATATAAACAATCACCAATCATCTGCGTTTGTACGTCTTTTCCGTTTAGCTTAATCGTCCATCCTTTGTCACACGGGACCGATAAATAAAGACTTTCGCCCTTTTCTTTGGCAGTCGTCATGATTTTAACGTCGCCATTTTTTATTTGCATAAATTTAGGTTCCCGTACTTTTAGTTTGGACGTAATTTTGGCAAATTCTTTTAAATCCAATGCATAAAATGCAACTCCGTCTCTTTTTATATCATAGGACGTTTTAGCTGCCAAAGAGACGTTTGCCGTTTCTTTACTGCCATCAGTCGACATATGGAATACTACCGGGGACAGCCATGATGAATATGGAATTTTATATTTATCATCAACGTTTAGTTCCGCATTCACCCATGTGTTCCAAGGAATCATTCCGTAAACGGTGTACTTGCCGTTTTTTGGCAAAGAAACCTTGTAAATCATCGGTTTCTTTTGTTTGATATCCCCTTCTTGAACCAATGAAAAATTCAAGGGTTGATAAACGGAAACCTTTTTGCCGATAAGTTTGCTATATAAGCTGTTTTGATATTCAAAATGATTGGCTAAGTTATATGCAACGTTATTGTCCTTATATTGTACAGCCATAGGAAGGGCATATGGGTTCAAATACGTTTTACGCCCATTGTACTCACCAATGTCTTTCACTCTCTTCAACCCATTGATCGGATATGAGGACAGCACGTATTTTGTTCCCAAAAATGAATCTATACCCAACATGGAGGTATTGACGACGCAAAAATTCGGCCCCATGATATTATATCCTGCTTTATCCAAAAAGCCCCTCTGCATATCATTCGGCGAAGACGTGTATCCTGCCAACGACCAATAATTATGTGCAAATGCTTCATCATAATTTGCATTAATTCCAGCGTAAGTCTGCGTTATTCGATAAACTCCTCTGTCTCTGCTTTGAATCATGCTGATTTGTTTACTTGCTTCTTTAGCCTCTTTGCTTCTTAAATAACTGTCATGTTCCGCATATTTATCCATCAGCAAAACAGAATTATACACTGAATCGCCTATGCATAAAAAGGCCATCAGTAAGATTGATGATTGATAAAACCTGATATTTATATTTTTTGATTTAATGAATATAACCAAACCAAATGCGAACCCTGTCACAAGAAACATCAGTGCGGTTGCATAAACTTCCCTAATCGGCTGAGCATGCTTTGCATGGTTTAACAAAACAATCATCACGCTCAATAAAATAGCACTGACAGACGTAGGCACCATCCCATATTCACTGCCCAAGAAATATTCACCCGCAATGTATATCAATACAAAAATAGCTAGATATGAATAACGATACCAATAACCATTAACATCCTGAAACATGGAAAATGCCGATATCAACGGTTTCCAATACATGCTCAAAATGGCAAACAAAAGCAATAGTCCGCATTTTGCTTTTACGCTTACTTTAATTTTCTTATTTAGGAAAAAGGCAATCACGCCGATTGCAACAATGCATCCACAAAACAGAGCTACGCTGTTTTCAGCACTTGTTGCACCATAAACGTAATTTTGAAGAACCGTTTTTATATCACCGGTTATCTTATTATCAAAAAGATTGTCCCACTTCAAATCACCGCGAGAACTCCCCTGTAATGCCTTAACGGTCGGAATGAACAAAAATGCGCTCAGCATGATTCCAAGAACCATTGCAAAAACATAGCTTAATCCATTTTTCAGTAAATTTACAAGCTGATCTTTAGCTGCATCTTTTTTCTGATAATTTCTGGCATATTCAAAAATAAACCAAAATCCGGAAAAGATGCAGTTAATGCCTGCACTATACCAGTTGGCTATTATCATATATCCTACTTAGCCAGTTTCCATCCTTTTGATTCACCAATGACGATTTTGTGAATGAACAACAACATCAATGGCAGCATATAAACACCGTCAAGCCACATGATGTTGCTACTTTGAGCAATATTATATTGACAAAGCGCATAGCTGACGGATAAAACAATTGTCATTGCATACTTCAAATTGCTATTAATCTTTTCTTTGAATGTTTCCGCAAAAAAATAACTGCATGAAAGCGCAGCAAGCACCAGCTTAATGACAACCGCAATATCAAAGAAAGTACGCAAATTATCTTTGCTGAAAAAAATTACTAATAAATTAATGGGAGAAGAGAGGTAATAGCTAAAAATGGCAAAGCTGCTTCCACCCAACACATTGGAAAAAGTGTATGAAAAATTATTTTTGCCTAAAATAACGTCTTTTAAATATGCATACAGATCAATGTATTGAATATGCGCATCCATTGATGCCAGTGATTTATCGTTTCCAAACGGAATGAAGCCTTGAATATACATGATCATCAACAAAAGAGACAACGTGCATAGACTGGATATAACCACTATCGATGCCTTTTTTCTCTTGCTCATCCTATTTCCCCCTATGATAAAAACTGTTAATCAACAACAAATTATATCACATAAAATCACCCTTAATACAATCAATATATTAATTTTAAATCACATATCACCGTATCTAATGTATAATATAACCTAGTAAGCCCTTGTTTTCCGCATAGGCAACTACCCATGGAGGATTCTCAAAATGAAGATATTATCAATTATTGTCCCGTGCTATTACGAAGAAGAAAGTCTTCCTCTGTTTTATAAAGCAACAGAGGAAGTCAATAAAAAGCTGGAAAATATCAAATTTGAATATTGGTTCATCAATGACGGGTCGACTGACGGAACCTTGGCAGAAATGCGCAAATTAAACAAACTTAATCCTGAAAACGTGCATTACGTGTCGTTTTCCCGCAACTTTGGCAAGGAAGCCGCACTGTACTGCGGTCTTCAGCAGGCAACTGGCGATTATGTGACCGTGATGGACGCTGACCTGCAGGACCCGCCGGAGATGCTACCTGAAATGATCAAGATCCTCGAAAACGAAGACTATGACTGCGTCGGCACACGCAGGACAACGCGTGAAGGCGAACCACCGATCAGGTCTTTTTTCGCCAGAATGTTTTACAAAATCATCAATAAGATTTCCGATACCGAAATCGTCGATGGCGCCCGTGATTTTCGCGTCATGACGCGCCAAATGGTTGATGCGATTCTCGAAATGAGTGAATACAATCGCTTTTCAAAAGGCATCTTCAGCTGGGTCGGTTTCAATACCAAATATCTTGAATATAAAAATCATGAACGCGTTGCCGGAAAAACAAGCTGGAACTTTTGGAGCTTATTCAAATATTCAATCGACGGAATCGTCAACTTTTCGCGTTTCCCGCTTGATATCGCATCGTTTATCGGCTTCATTTCGGCCTTGATTTCGGGATGTGCCATCCTTTTCATCGTTATCCGCTACATGATTCATGGCGATCCGACAAGCGGTTGGGCTTCCATGGTCTGCATCATGCTGTTTATCGGCGGAATCCAGCTCTTTTGCTTAGGAATCGTTGGCAAGTACATCGGCAAAATCTTCACTGAGGTCAAGCACCGACCTATTTATATCGTAAAAGAAAAGAAATAACAGGTAATTGTAATGAATAAACTAAAAAACTTTTTTGACGTGACCATGATCAAGTTCATTTTGGTCGGAATCGTGAACACTGCAGTCGGCATGGGAACCATGTTCATCTGCTATAACTTCTTCCATCTCAGTTACTGGATCTCTTCTGCCTCCAACTACGTGGTCGGAAGCATTGTCAGCTACTTTTTAAACAAGTACTTTACTTTCCAAAACAAGTCCAAGAGCATGAAGACCGTTGTCAAATTCATTATCAACATTACGGTCTGCTATCTTGTTGCGTACGGTGTTGCAAAACCATTGGCTATTTGGGCATTCAGTTCATTTGACAAGGGCATTCAGGACAATATCGCAATGCTTGCAGGATCGGTATTCTTCGTCGGCTTGAACTACATCGGACAACGTTTCTGGGCATTTAAAGAAGAATAATTCCCAAATTGCAATATTGGAACACATTCTCTCTTTGCGGTATAATATACACATAGAAAACGATTTTAAGGTGGACCATTTCGAATGGCGAAAATCAAGATTGTCACCGACTCCTCAGCTCAGTTGACACCAAAAGAAATTGAAGAATACGATATCCACGTTATTCCGTTGTCAGTCGAAATCAACGGGGAAAACCACGTTGACGGCGAAACGATCACAAGACAGGAACTCGTCGACGAACTGCGCAAGGGCAACATTCCAAAGACCAGTCAACCGCCAATGGGACGTTTTTTAGAAACATTTGAACAACTTGGAGCTGATGGCAGCGAGATTTTGGCAATCATGATGTCTGACGTTTTAAGCGGTACATACCAAACCGCATGTTCTGCCGCTGAAATGGTAAAATGCAGCGTTACCGTCATCAACAGCAAAGAAACTGATCGTGCGCTTTCTTTCCAGGTCTTAGCAGCCGCAAAAGATGCTACGGAAGGAAAAAGCGTCGAAGAAATCAAAGCACACTGTTTGGATATCCATAAGCGCACGACGACGGACGTTTTGATTGACAACATGGACTGTTTGGTTGCCGGCGGTCGCGTCAGCAAATTGGCAGGTGCTTTGACCAAATTGATCAACCTGAAAATCATCGTTCGTCTGCGCGAAAATAGTCTTGACGTTGTCTACAAGGGACGCAGTCGCAAAGCATTCTTGAAATATTGCCAAGAATTGAGCAAGTTCCATCAGGACAATCACATTCAGGAACTGTCTCTTTCAACCGTTGGAACCGATGAAGACTTCCTTGAACGGATCAAAGAAACCATGTTGCCGGAAGGAAGCAAGGATGCCGCATATATTGCACGTTTGACAAGTCCGATCATCATGACGCATACCGGTTTAAATGCCGTTGGCGTAATCACGTTGACAGAAAAAGAAGAACCTGAAGAAAACAGATAATGAAATGAGTCCTTACTGAACTTTATGACACAGTAAGGACTCATTTTATTATGTTCAATTTTTATAAACTTCATTGAGCCTTTCAATCAAATCACTGGAATGCTTAAAATCAAATTTCCTCGCAAAAAAGAAGTTGCCGCTTTTTATCTCATTCAAATCCTTTTCGTCCAGGACAGCGGGATAGCTTTCATATTGTTCAACCCATTTTATATAACGATAGTTTTCGTTCGTACATCTTTTCAAATAGTCCTCGTTATTGCATAATATCGTCTGAACCCAGAATTCATCCGAAAAACACCCTGTTTGAAGCATCTTGACAAAGTTGGGGTGCTTATCCATATATTCCACACAGTATTGTGCAACATCCCTCGGGAGATCCATCCAATTGGCACCGGTATAAATATCAAGATCTATTCCCAGCTTCTTGAACTTATTAACTCTGAGCAACAATTGGGCAAATATCAAAAAACGATGATAAAACTTTCCAAAAATGGTTCTTCGCTTAACGGCATCGTAGTTAAAATAGAACTTTTGCCACCAAATCAGCCGTTCATGTGACTTAATTCTGTCTTCAGCCTTGATATAACGCATATAGATTCTATCGTTATTTTCAAAAACTTCATATAACTCATCAATATTTTTTACTGGCCAGTCTTGACCTGAAATAACATGCACATACGATATATCCGGATTCTTCAAAGCAAGTTTCATCAAACGATATGCAGCCTCGCCTATGCTCCAACTGCCCCAGTTTACATCAACTTCAGAGATATGTTTAATGCCGTTATCATCCATAAACGACTTCTCTTTTTCACTAACAGGACATTTGGTATCAAAATGAATATAGACTTCAAACCTTCTGTTTAATTTAGATGCCAACTGCAACACTTGATCAACATTCTTGTGTGCCAAAATGAGCATTGCTTGCATACTCTATTCCTCTTCTCGATTAAATTAGTGTATCAATTGCCTGATTGCGTTCTTGATATAGTATCCGGAACGCATCTTTTCAGCAATTACTTGCGTATTACTCTTTATCTCATTATACTGTTCGCTGCTGAGTTCGTCTAAAATCGAATCAACGTCTTCCAACGACTCAACGGCTATCCCGACTTTGTTTTTCTCAACAAAATCAGCCAATGCGGCATCTTTCCAAATAATAACCGGTATTCCTGAACTCAAGTACAATGACACCTTATGCGGGTTGTTGTATCTCATGTATTCCCCAAATACTCCATCGCACTTGTCCACGCTTTTTCCATCCCACACCAATCCGAAACTGTGATTCAAGTGTGCCGGAACCTCTTCAGGAGTATATTGACCTTCATAATTAATGCATTCACCGTAATTATTTTGCGGATTAGGCCCCATTAAAAACAACTGATGCTTTATGTCAAGTCTGTTTAAAAAATCAGCTTTCTTTAGATTGCCGGCAAAGCACAAGGATCCATCATAAGGATACCCGCTTTGTATTTCTTGAGGGTTGTCATAATCGAAAATTTCCAAATTAGCAATAGGAACATTGACACCATTATCTTTAAGCCACTCATTCATTTTATCATTGTGACCGACCAATCCGTCAGAACCGTTCAAAATCCCAACTTCTTCCCTGATAAATTCCTTATTATCTCTAAACAACCTTAATGATTCCAAATCATGAATGACGAAATAAAGTTTGGCATTGGTATATTTTCTTGCATTGTCAATTATGGCTTTAGTAATAACCGTTGAATAGAGCGGGTATTGCAAGACCAAAGCATCCATATCTCGATGCTTCTTGAAAAAGCTCGGCACCGTTATCTTTAACGCAAAATACTTCTGAATCTTGGATTTTAAACTAGAATCGGTTTCAAATTTCAAATACTTGTTAACAAATCCAAGTTCTTCCAAGTACTTAACTACATCTACCTTGGCCTTGGGTGCAGCCGTATTCTTTTCGGTATCTTCTAAAGATATAATATAGTTCTTCATTCAATATTCCTGCCTATTCATCAACTTATTTAACTCATCAGTAGCGTTTGTCAAAAAATATCCCTTTCTCATCAGCTTGGCTATGTTTTGTACATTTGAACACATTTTTTGATAATCATCGACTTTCACTTCAGATAAAGCTCTGTCAATATCCTTCAAACTATCTACGGTTATCCCCAGTTTTTCATCTCTTACAATGTCTGCCAATGCCGCCTCTGACCAAATAATGATCGGAAGTCCGCTACTCAGATACAACGATACTTTATGTGGATCATTAATTCTCAAATAACTTCCATAATTACCTGTACATGTATCCATGGAGTTTCCGTCCCAGACCAATCCAAAACTTTGGACTAGTGCACCAGGAAGTTCTTCAGCGGCTAGGACTCCTTGGTATGATACGTTGTTTGGATACTTATCTGCGGCATTGGGTCCGTAAACATCAATCGAAGTTTCCAAATCCCATTTTTTCAAAAACGTTGATTTGCCCAAATTTCCCGCAAATACGATGCTTTTCTTGTACTCTCTCGAATCAGTCAATGTCTTAGGGTTATTATAATCCCATATTTTCATGTCAGTTATTGGTGCCTTGATTCCTTTTTCAATCAACCAGTCTGTCATCTTATGATTGAGCGAAACTATCCCATCCGCTTCTTTTAAAAACGACAGCTCCGTTTGCTCACTCTCAGGATGGTCATTGCCATCATTCCATATCCTCAAAGTTTCTATATCATGTATGATATACGCCAGCTCAGCGCCAGAAAAATGCTTGATAAAAAATATTATCATCTTCATTTGAAAAGGTATGCCTGTCGGAAATTGAACATAAATTACGCCGCGGCGTATTTTTAAGCACACAAATGGCAAAACAAAGATTACATATAACATTTTAAGATACCTATTATGCGGAGTATCTATGATTTTGTATCCTTGATTTCTCAAAAAGAATTCAACATCATCTTTTGCCTTTGTTCCACCAGTATTTTTAGCACTGTCATGCCAGCTTATAAGATATTTATTATTCATTTTCATCTCACTAATTTCTGCAGTATTAATCTCAAAAACAATTTTACCATAATATTATCTACTATGATAATTTTTGGACGACAAAGAAACTGGCATTAACTCCAGCTCCCAAAATTATTGATAATAAAACTATATGATTCAAAGTCTTCTCCTTCTAACCGCCATCGCAACTCCCATAATCACACAAACCACAACAATAATCCCGATTATTTCAAATCCCAAACAATCATCAGGCAACGTCTTGATCAGAAACACTTTCTTGCCATCGAAGACGTTTGTCACGTTGATTTTAGCATCCAGGCCACGCTCGACATGCTGTCCATCAAACCACCGTTGCCTTTACAACTATTGGTGAGTCCGAAATCATATTTTCCGTCACCTGTCGAATCGCTATAAGGAATCGAACCCCCGTCATAAGAACAAACATTCTTCAAAAATTTGCTATAGTTTTGTTTTAAGCAATCCAATCAATCTGCGGATCTCTAAATAAATATAAAAAAATTTTTATTTTGATAACAATAAAAGATCCGGAACCGCACACCGATTCCGGATCTTTTGAAAATTATTTTAAAACTTGAACGTGTCCTTGAATCCGAGCCACTTCTGATCTTTGTCGGACAGAGTGATCTTCGTGCCGTCTTCAAGCGTGTAGCCTTCAGCGGACGGAGTGCCTTTGTACTCACCGACAAGTTCCGGCCACTCTATCCCGATTTCGGGATCGTTCCAGGCCATGCCGCCTTCATCGTTTGGATGCCAGAAGTCGTTGACCTTGTAACAGAATTCCGCTTCATCGCTCAAAACGAGGAATCCATGCGCAAAGCCTTCGGGAATCAAGAACTGCTTCTTGTTTTCGGCTGAAAGCGTCACGCCGTACCACTTGCCGTACGTCTTCGAATCCTGACGAAGATCGACGACCGCATCAAACACCGTTCCGCGAACGGCTCGCACGAGCTTGCATTGCGGGAAGTGCTTTTGGAAATGCAGTCCTCTCAGCACGCCTTTGGTCGACATCGACTGGTTGTCTTGCACGAACTTCACGTCGATGCCTGCTTCCTTCATGTCGTTTTCATTGTACGTTTCCATAAAATATCCGCGATCGTCACCGTGGACTGCCGGCGTGATGACGCAAAGGCCTTCGATTCCGCCGACGTTTTTTTCAACATTGATTTGTCCCATTTGAATTACCTCTTTAGTATTCGATTTCCTTTAAATACCGCGACAGCGCGTCCTGCCAAGTCGGCAGCAGTTCAAAGCCGTTTTCTTTGAGCTTGCTCTTGTCCAAGCGGCTGTTGAACGGACGCGCGGCTTTTGAAAGGCCGTACTCTTCGGTCGTCACAGGGATGACCTTCGTCTTATAGCCGGCCTGCTTGAAGATTTCGCACGCAAAATCATACCATGAAATATAGCCGCCCTCGTTCGTTGCGTGATAATAGCCGTACTTGTCCGTTTCAATCATGTCGACCAAAAGGCGCGCAAGATCATATGTGTAGGTCGGAGTTCCGATCTGATCGGACACGACCTTCAGCGTATCGTGCGTCTTGCCAACGTTCAGCATCGTCTTGATGAAGTTCTTGCCGTTGACGCCGAAGACCCAGGCAATGCGCACGATGAAGTACTTGTCCAGATTCTGGCTTACCGCAAGCTCGCCTTCGAGCTTGGTCTGACCATAGACGTTCAGCGGCTTGTAGTCCTTGCAGTCCGGTTCCCATGGCTTCGTGCCCTGTCCATCGAAGACGTAGTCCGTTGAGATGTAGACCATCTTGCAGTCAAGCTTCTTGCAGACCAGAGCGATGTTTTCGGTTCCCTTTGCGTTGACCTGACGCACGAGCTCGACCTTGTCGTCATCTTCTGCCATGTCGACGGCCGTCCATGCGGCACAGTGGACCACGACGTCAGGATTCAGATCCGTGATCGTCTTTTCGACGGCCTCCTTGTCCGTAATGTCCATCGAAACATAGGGAGCGCTCGTGACGAACGTTCCGTCGGAAGCTCCGGCATATTCAGGCGCGATATCTGAACCGATGCCTTCGTATCCGCGTTTATTGAGTTCGTTCATTACATCGTGTCCGAGCTGTCCGGACACGCCCGTTACAAAAATTTTCATGCCTTTCCCTCACAAACAAATCAGCGATTTTCGTACATTTTCTTATAATAGTTCTGATATTCGCCGGAAACGATGTCTTCCCACCAGTCCTTGTTGTCAAGGTACCATTGGATCGTCTTCTTAATGCCGTCCGCAAACATCGTTTCAGGTTCCCATCCGAGCTCGTCATGAATCTTCGTCGGGTCGATCGCATAGCGGCGGTCGTGCCCCTTGCGATCGGCAACATGCGTGATCAGGCTTTCAGGCTTGCCGAGCTGTTCGCAGATGATCTTGACGATGTCGATGTTTCTCATTTCGTTATGGCCGCCGACGTTGTACACTTCTCCGACGCGTCCTTTGTGGATGATCAGATCGATCGCGCGACAGTGATCTTCAACGTAAAGCCAGTCGCGAACGTTGAGGCCTTCGCCGTAAACCGGAAGCGGCTTGTCGTTCAAGGCGTTGATGATCATCAACGGAATCAGTTTTTCAGGAAAATGATACGGACCGTAGTTGTTTGAGCAGCGAGAAATCGTCACGGGCAGGCCATATGTACGATGATATGCCAAAACCAACAGATCGGCCGATGCTTTGGAGCTGCTGTAAGGAGAGCTCGTATGAATCGGAGTTTCTTCCGTAAAGAACAGGTCGGGACGATCAAGCGGCAAGTCGCCGTAGACTTCGTCCGTGCTTACCTGATGGTAGCGCTTGATGCCGTATTTGCGGCAGGAGTCCATCAAAACCGATGTCCCCATGATGTTCGTTTCAAGGAAAAGCTGCGGATTTTCGATCGAACGATCGACGTGCGATTCGGCCGCAAAGTTGACAACCATGTCGGGATGTTCTTCTTCAAACAGTTTGTAAATTGCTTCACGATCGCAGATGTCAATCTTGCAGAAACGGAAGTTGGGATTGTCCATCACCGACTTGAGCGTCGACAGGTTGCCCGCATACGTGAGCTTGTCAACGCAGATGATGCGATAATCCGGATGTGCCTTAAGCATATGGAACACGAAGTTGCTGCCGATGAACCCCGCGCCGCCTGTAACAATAATGTTCATTTCAATAAAACCTCTCTGTAATTTTCTAATCTTCAGCTGCCAGACGCAACAAATACTGACCGTAGTCGTTCTTCTTCAGCGGCTGCGCCAGCTCTATGAGCTTTTCCCTTGAAATCCAGTGCATCCGGTACGCAATTTCCTCAAGGCAGGCCACCTTCAGGTTCTGACGCTTTTGAATGGTCGAGATGAAGCTTGCCGCTTCAAGCATCGAATCATGAGTCCCGGTATCGAGCCATGCGTACCCGCGGCCCATGAGCTTGACGTCAAGCTTGCCGCGTCTTAAGTACTCCTTGTTGACGTCCGTGATTTCAAGTTCGCCACGATCGGACGGCTTCAGATTTTCCGCGATTTCGACAACGTCATTGTCATAGAAGTAAAGGCCGGTGACGGCATAGTTGCTCTTCGGATGTTCCGGCTTTTCTTCAATCGACAAGGCATGCATGTTTTCATCGAATTCGACCACGCCGAATCTTTCCGGATCGTTGACGTGATACCCGAAGACGATTGCGCCGTCCTCTTTTTTGGCTGCTTCCTGGAGTTGCTTTGAAAGGCCGCTTCCGTAGTAGATGTTGTCGCCCAAAATCAGGCAGACGGAATCAGACCCGATAAACTCTTTTCCTAAAATAAACGCTTCAGCCAAACCGTTCGGATGTTCCTGAACCTTATAGGAAAGGTTGATTCCAAAATCGGAACCGTCTCCCAAAAGGCTCTCAAACAACGGAGTATACTCCGGCGTCGAAATAACCAAAATGTCTCTGATTCCGGACAGCATGAGCGTTGACAGCGGATAATAAATCATCGGCTTGTCGTAAACCGGAATCAGCTGTTTTGAAATTCCTTTGGTGATCGGATACAGACGCGTACCCGATCCGCCCGCAAGAATTATTCCTTTCATAACTACATTCCTCTTCTTTCATTAATCAGATAACTTCATTATCTCACAATTAGCATACCGATAACAACCATATGCTAACAATGATTATAATACATTTTTGCTTGAATGAAATTTTAAGTTAATGTGTAAAGGGCTTCGGTCAACAAGGTTGACTTCCACGACGTCATCCAATTTCATATTTAAACCTCCGATATACTTGATGTTTAAAGCATACCAAGATATCGGAGGTTTATGAAGAACGCTTATTTAAAGACCGCTTACGAACATCGATCTTACCTCGTAAATAAGAAAATAAAAACGATGCATACGCAATAACCTGAGATAATAATACTATCTCGGGCTATTTGTGTACACACCGCTATTTTAACGACCGATTATAGTTTTCTTATATTTTAGTAACTATTATTTAATGACGTGTCCTTTACTATCTACACGATAACTTACATATTTATGGGTTGCAGAATCGTAATATCTAATAGTTGTATTCACAGCCATCTTACCATTTGCATACATATAATACGTGTACCTACCCACATTAATAAGTTGGTCTCTCACTAAAGATTTGTTCTTTACATAGTACCAATTGTTACTTGCCTTAATCCAACCATCCTTAGTAATAGTTTGTTTCATTGAAAGAGCACCATCAGATCTGAAATAATAAAAGGCATTCTTGTAAGTGGTAGCATAGTTTGCAGACATTTTACCGCTACTATCGAAATGATATGTGTGTCCACCTACACCAAAAAATTCACCCTTAACTAAGGTTCTATTTTTAACATAATACCAATCATTTCCCGCTTTAATCCAACCATTTCTAGAAGCATTGCGTTTCATTGAAAGAGCACCGTTGGCACCAAAATAATAAAACACATTTCTATAAATGGTAACATAGTTTGTGGACATTCTTCCATTGAAATCAAAGTGATACGTATGCCCATCTACACCAAAAAACTCGCTCTTTACTAAATCTTTATCTTTTACATAATACCAATTGTTGCCGGATTTAACCCATCCATCATTATCTGCATCCATCTTTTTTAAAACAAGTGCCCCATCGGATCCATAATAGTAAAGCATATTTTGATAGTAGTCTATAACACTACAATTTTTGGACATTTTACCGTCTCTATCAAAATGATACGTACGTCCTCCCAATGTTGCAGTTTCGTCTGATAAAAACTCGCCTCCGTGAGAATTCTTCACGTAATACCAGTCATTTCCTACTCGAACCCATTCATCTTTAGTTATCGCCTGTCTCTTTAAAACAATGCCCGATCCATTGATATAGTAGAAAACCCCATCGAAAATGTGGGCTTTATCGTCGTCAATCATTTGGCCATCATAATCAAAATAAAAATAGTATCCTTTACCGTTTATCGGTCTGTATCCGGAAACACGTACCCCATTGTTATCATAGTAATACCAGCTGTAATATTTTTTATACCATCCTTTGACAAGATGTCCGTTTTCATCCGTACGATAATACTTATGCTGGTATTCAACCTCTTCATTCGTACTCATTTTACCATAGTTATAGGTGTTAAAGTAATATTTTTGGTTGTCTATCGTCTGCAAGCCTGTAAAGGCTTGACCAGTCTTTTTGTCATAATAGTACCAATCACCCCAATAATTTTGATACCATCCCTTAACTAAATGGCCTTGATCGTCTACTCGATAATAATTATATCCAAGCCCAGACTCATACCCAAATGTATTATTGGTATCCATCTTTCCGTCATAAAGAAAATGATATGTATAATTACCTATTGTTTTCAACTTATCTTTAACAGGTTCACCGTTTTCAAAATAATACCAATAGTAATCCTCGTCTTTCCACCAACCGTTTTGCGGTTGAGATGAATCAGCAACTGATGCGACAGCTGCTAGTTTGCTATCAGACTTTAACGAGTTGGCATCGGATACTGCAACGTCTGCTTTGCTTTGCTGTGATACGGCATTTTGAGTTCCCTTGGATACAGAGGTTGAATTCGTCTCGTCAGTACTAGACGCCGCACTATCATTACCGTTTACAGAACTGCTGCTGTCTTTAACCATATCACTTGAAGCACTGGTATTCGCTGAAGTTTCAATGCTTTGCTGTGATACGGCATTTTGAGTTCCCTTGGATACAGAGGTTGAATTCGTCTCGTCAGTACTAGACGCCGCACTATCATTACCGTTTACAGAACTGCTGCTGTCTTTAACCATATCACTTGAAGCATTGGTATTCGCTGAAGTTTCAATGCTTTGCGATTGATCCGCTTTTTCAGATGCAAAAACAGAAGTCGAATCTGCTATCGACACCGCCGTTAACAATGCCAGCGATACAGCAATCCTCCTACAATATTTGCATAGTTTTTTATCTTTCATAAATAGTTCCCCTTTCTATGAAACTTTCATTTGCATTATACTACTACTTAAATTAAAACGCTATATTAATTTAATGTAATTTTCATTAAAAATATTTTAATAAGACGGATACATAATCATCTATTCAGTTTCAGTTCTTCCATGTACTTATTTGCATCTTTTATGAAACTGGCTGCAATCAACACAATAACCATACCAATCGGAAATGCGGCTACTATGCTGACAGATTGGAGATTTCTCATGGAACTCTCTGAGAATAAGAGAGCAATCGGAAGCATAATCAATAAGATGCACCACATCAACTGAACGACTTTGCTTGGCTGTTGTTCCTCATCCAAAAAATGATAGCTGTAGCAAGATGCCGTAAGTGCAATTGAGTCAAAGGAAGTGGCATAAAAAGCAATCATAGTCAGCAATACGATAATCATTACCAACTGTGAACAAGGCATTGTTTTGAGAACAGAAACGATCATGCCGTAGAGATCACCATCACTCTTATATTGAGAGATGAAATTGAATTTCTTAGTGACTTGTAATCCCATAGAATAGTTTCCTAAAATTATAAAACTCATCAATGTTGAACCTGCACCAAAGACATACCCGCCCAAGATAGTCTGTCGCACGGTTCTGCCTCGAGAAATATTTCCTATAAAGAATGGAGCTGCCACACACCATACCATCCAATATGCCCAGTAGTAGATTGTCCAATTTTGCGGAAAACTGGTTTTACGTAGCGGATCGGTAAAAGTCGATAAATCCACAAAATTTTGAATCATCTTCCCAAAGGATGAAAATCCCGTTTCAATGATGTAACGAGTTTCCCCTCCGAAAAGAAGCACGAACGCAAGCAGTCCAAAAAACATATAGATACAAATATTAGCCAATTTACTTATTCCCTTGAATCCGTGAAGCAAAGAATATGTATATACCGCACAAGTAATCAAAAGGATAACAACATTAATGATTGTCCTACTGATAGTTATATGGAACAATTCACCGATTATAACAGCCATCAGAGGTGTTGCGACACTAAACGTTGTGGCTGTACCAGCTAACAATGCAAATACTGCTAATAAATCAACAATTCTTCCAAGCCATCCATCCGTATGCTTTCCAAGAATCGGGCGACATGCTTCAGAATACTTTTGACGATTTCTTTTTCTGACATGCAGCATAAACCCAAAAGCAACGGCAAGAACCAGATAAAACCCCCAAGGAATAAAACTCCAGTGAAATAACGGATAAACACCAGCCCAATCCTGTATGCTTCCCATCTCTTTGATGTGGGGATCCGTAGCATACATGACCCACTCTGAGAATGAATAAAACAAGATATCTGCTGCAAGTCCACAAGTGAACATCATCGATCCCCAAATAAAGAACGGATATTTAGGTTTCTCGTCAGGTGCACCTAGCACAATTTCACCATATTTAGAAACGACAAGATACAATGAAAGTAGAAAAATACCCAATCCTATTATCAAATAGTAAACACCAAAAGTATCACCAAAAAAGAAACGAATTTGACTTAAAACCAAATTTGATTTTTTAGGTTCAAAAAAGAATAATACACAAAGAAGGAGAATAATTCCCAAAGGGAGCAAAGTTATCATCCAATCTATTTTCCCGCGTTCTTTTTTAATATCCATACTCATTTTTCCTCCCCGTAATTTTGATAACTAGAATCTAATTTGATTAATTCACTTATATTATCAATTTCTATAATGTCGCTTGCTTTCATTGGTCGAATCCCCAATTTGAATTCTTGCGGATAACAAAACATAGCGACATCATCCCAATAAATTTGCCGATTTTTCTTTTGCTCAAACTCTATTTCCAAAAATTTCTTTAATTTCTTCCCGTCTTCAGCACACCACCTTGAAATACTATAAAGTCTCCATCCTTTCTTGCCTCCTGTTCGTGAACAAGAAGTAACGATGCCATCTTCTACTGTCTGAAGCCATTCATCCGTTTCTTCATCGGTCCAAATGCTGTTATACCCTGACAATTCAAATTCAGGATTTAAAATATCAGGATTATAAATAATTTGATCTCCATCCAAAATAATGGAATCTTCAATATGATCTCTTGCAACATACAAAGATGAAATATTATTGCATGTATCATAATAAGGATTATCGATCAGTTTTACATCGGCGTATTTATTTTTTAAATTTTCAAATTGTTCTTTTAAATATCCGACAACTACATAAATTTCATTAATATTGTTTTTATGCAAACCATCAATTACAGTATCGATCATTCGAACACCATTAACTTTTACCATCGGTTTAGGCGTAAACGATGTCACAGGTCTCATTCTATTTCCAAATCCTGCGGCCATAATAATTGCTCTTTTTACTCTATTCACTTATTTTCCCACGCTCTCTTTTCATTTTTCTAACTCTTCTTGTACAATACGATAATATTCCTTGGCATAACGGTATTGTCTCAAAGAATATTCACCGAACTCCTCACCAAGACTTCGCTTATATTCACACCAATTGCTCCAAAGCAGCCCACAAGAAGAGATGTAACAATATATTTTTATCCTTGTTGAATCATCACAACCTTCTGAAAAATAATCGTCAATCAGTTGATCAACCTGTTGCCTGTTATAAAATGAATATATGCAAAACATTGCAATATCTACGTGAGGATCCTGCATGCCTGCATACTCCCAATCGATTAGTCTTATTTCTTCTTTGCCGTTCCTTTTTATAAACATAAAATTATCCGGATTGGCATCAATATGCGTCAAAGATTTTCTATTTACGTGTGCATTGATATACGACTTGAGGGATAACACATGCTCCTTAGTTTCCTCATAATCCCTATATGCTGATTTTGCTCCATGCCACAACTTTTCGTAAAATTCAATTTGTTCGAAAATGTTAAATTCATGTTCTACTTTTAAATTCATATCGTGAAAATTACGCAATATCTTCATGCACTTTTTAACATCATTATCATTCATAGGATCACAGACTCTTGCATTATCCAAAAATTCCGTAATCTTGTAACCATTGTCAGGATTAATATAAGCAATATCATCACAAATATTTTTATCTTTAACAACATGATAAACATCAGCTTCATGTTTGCGATTAATAAGCTGATCAGTCCCTTCGCCAGGTATTCGCATTATATATCTCTTGTTTTTGCATGAAAATAGAAAAGATCTATTTGTCATCCCCTTTTTCAAAACAGTGATACCTGTTATATCTCTTTCGTTTACGTTCAATGCATCACAGATTATCTGAATAGCATCATTTTTAAGCTGATTGGAATCACAATCTATTTCTCTAAGCTGTTCATATGTGTTTATCTCACAAACATCCTCTGATGAAACCAAACGTGCTGCAATAGTTGATTTGTCGCTATAAAAAAGTGCTTCTTCCCAAAAAGAATCATCGTACTTAATGTCCTTGGAAAACTTATTAATTCTTTTAGAAACATCAATAGCATCTTCACTTGAAAAATAGCTGATACCTATCATTGTATTTCCAACAAAATCACCTTTAATCTTTACAAGATTCATCTGTCGATTGATACGAACAGTACTTTCTTCATCCTTAAGGTTGCTGACCATATACCAGGAATAAGGCTCATGTTTTCTAAAAGGATTCTTTTTGCACCAAACATCACACGGTATCACATACGCATTATTTAGATGATCACTTGCTAATTTCAATGAATGAAGGTTATTTTTGTCACGATATTCAGTGTTAACAATCAATTCTACGTTATATTCATCGATTAGATATTCATAACTCTCTTTCATAAAACCAACAACCACGTATATCTCCTTGATATCAACTTCATGAAGCTGTTTAATAATTCTTTCGATAAGCGGCTCTTTATTAATCGTTATGAGCCCCTTTGGAGTTTCCATGTTTATAGGAACCATTCTCATTCCAAATCCAGCAGCCAAAATAATTGCTCTTTTAGGAACATTTTCTTTAAATATAATTTTGGCTTTATTTGTCGGTTGAATTTTATCATCCAAGTATCCCGCTTTTATTAATTCTTTTATTGACTTATTTACCATTCCCAATGAACATCCTGATTCATTGGCCAATACCCTTTGACTAATAAATGGTTTTAGCATTATATTGTTCAATATATCTTTTTCTTTATTGTTCATATACATCCCTCAACTATTTTTTGTGAACGTTGTCCTAAAATCAAACTCGACCTGTGAACCGGTAACAAGGCCGAGTCAATCGTTATTCAGTTTTTTTATATACTTTAAAGCAGTGATGGCCTGTCCGATCTTTTTCAGGCGGAAGTTTCATATAATCACCATAATTATGATGCAAAACATCTTCATACTGTTTAGGCACTCTAAACTCATAATTTTCAAATGGAACCAAAATAGTTTCATCAAACCAACTTCGAGGGCAAATATCTTGAGCCCCACCTGATAACCAAACAACGCAGCCAACGTATTCACTATCTGCATAACTTTTTAAACCACTTAACTTTTTTAATTTTTCCTGAAAGTAGTCCTTTCCCCTTAGTTTTGCGTAGAGATATACTGGAAATTTAAATATTTTTCTAAACAATGAAGTTGTGGTTTCAATAGCAAAATGATCTCTTGTTGCCTGATAGCAAAGTGATGACAATCTATCACCTTTTAGACCATATTTCACTGCCTCTTTCTTCGTCTTACCAAGGCCATCATACGGATAAATATCAATAAATACACCCATTCCGTACGGCTTTTCGTTTTCCATAACGATCTTGTACCTGTCATCACTGATTCTAGTAATCATATACGGATAATCAGGACATTCATCGTGATTAAAAACCTTATAATGCGGATAATCATTTATATGTTCTTTTAAATAAGTTAATAATTGATCATAGTCCGGACGCGGCATCATAATATCAACATCATCATCCCATGGAATATATCCGTGATGACGGATTGCACCTATAAGCGTTCCATAAATGAGTGAATAGCGCAAATGCTGTTTTTCACATATTTCTGCAATAGCGTGCAATATCTCCAATGAAATAGACTGAGTTTCTTGAATAGTTAATTCTCTTTCCATATATTAATCCCCATTTCTTTAACATTTATGAAAAATAATAAGTAAATTGTATGCTAATCTCAATATTAAAGACTTTACATATAGTAATATACTTATTTATATATCCAACAAATTAATTTACTGTCTCATTAAAAGCATCTTCGCCATTCTTGTAAACACTTGTTTTTTTAAACGCAACACATAGTAAAAACAAAAATGCAAGCACATAATATACTTTAACAAATGGAAATCTGATAAATGAAAAGAAAACGCTTTGTGATATTAACATATACAAAGAAGCTGACCTTAAATCGAAATTATATAATACTCTGCTATATAATCTACTTGCTAAGAAACCAAAGAATAGTGATAAAATAATTACTCCGTAGAAACCAAAGTCTGCGTAAAAAAATGCAAAACACGAAACATATGCATTTGCCGTTGTTCCGCTCGAACTTATTTTTAACCATTCGCTATCTGTATTAGCAATCAATGAATATGCTGAAATTATTGTTGGCATGTAGTCTGTTGAAAATAAATTTTTTCTAACATAGTCTATGAAATAAAATATTCCGTTAAAACTTACTAATCCATTAAAATGATAGCTATTAGCATCAATTACATCCAACCATTTACTCAATAGCACAGGAGACATTGCAAAATAAAAATACAGCTTTCTGATTAAACTCCCTGCGGCACGCATTACCGTCATGATTACCAATCCTAGTATGCCTACTCCTAAAAGCTTTTTAAACATTCTTTTATCTCTGAGAGCTGTCATATTTGTCTTAATATTAACCTTTTTCCTTTTCTTGTAAATCATGCTAACTCTCTTTAAGCAATATGAAATAGCAAAATAAAAAACTAGGTTAAACAATGGCGTCCTACCACCTGATCCAAATGATCTTATTAACACAAGTATGCAAATTGATATAATGAAGTTTTTGTCACGCTTGCCAAACCAAAAATCAAGTGCAGCCAAAGGTTCCAATGCCGTAGCAAGTGGTAAGAAGATATAATTTCCCAAGAGATTGCTTATTCCCTGACTTTGATCAGAATCTTGTAAAAAACCTCTGACATCATTCAAAGAAATCCCTCTGATAATAGCATTCAATGAAGAAAACAATTGTGGTAAATAGTATATTATGCATATTACAGTCAGTGCGAAAAGTAAATGATAGTTTAACGTAAATATTGTATGTTCACTCATTCCGCCCTTACCCGTCGTTATTCCGATATTCTCCATCAATAATGATAGATTACCACCAATTATAAAGAAGATAACTCCCCAAGCAATAAGTGAATAAGTTTTATCTGGTGTTTCATATAAATCAAAAAGCATTAATAAATAAAGACCTACATTAATAATCCAAACCAAATTGAATAATATTGTCGGATTTGCAAGATTCCTATATTTACTTTTTGTTACTAATATATTCAAAAAAAACAGGAGTATTAATATAATAAATTCTTTCATTCTAATTCTTTCTATTTATCTTACTTATAAAATATACAAAAACAGGATTACGCATAGCATAATTTATGTATGCATACACAATCATCCCTGATAATGTACTTACCATTAATCTAAGATATAAATTATCAATATTTATAATAACTACACAAACAACAACCATGAGTGCTATAGAAGATACTAAAAGTGAAATTAAATATCTTCCGTCTATTCTAAGTTTAATGTATCTGCAAGCAAACTTTACTGATAACAACGTAACAATTGTTTCACTAACTACAGATGCAACAGCTGCTCCATTTTGATAAAAATGCGGTATCAGAAACATATTCAACACTACGTTTGAAATTGCCCCTAATCCTGTAGTAACCAAAAGTAATTTTTCTTTCTTGAACGCTATTAGAACCTGCGTTCCAAATAAATTACTAAAGCCTAACGTACAAATTAATAAACTCGCTATTCTTAAAGTAACCCCAGCGGCAACAAAGCTCTTCCCGAACAATAAAACAGCCACATCATCAGATAACAAAAATAACCCAATTTCACAAGGTAAAAAAATAAGTAACATTATAGAGAAAACTTTTGATACAACATCTGAACATTTTTCTACATTGTTGTCTCTGGCATAAATTGTTATTTTGGGAAGCAACACGCCCGAAATCGATGTAATGAAAACAATAAGTATCCTCACAAGTTTCATTGAATTAGTATAATATCCAACCGCCTCATTTGTACACATTATTCCTATCATTGTTGTATCCAATAAAGTATATAGTTCTACAGAAATGGCTGAGGCAAATAACAGTAATATCGGCTTCAAATGATGAATAATTTTCAAATTACTATATTCTAATCTGATATGCATCCTTCGAAGGTGTATGATATTCCACACATTATTTCCGCCAACTGCCAGACAAGTGATTAAAGCGTAATTGACATAATCACCCTTGTCTTTTATCAATACAAATACAAGGACTAACGAAACTAACTTAACAAAAAAGTTTCTAAGAGCAATGTATCTAAACTCCTCCATGCCCTGATAAAACCAATCTACATTCAAAATATTAAGAATAATTGAACTTCCAACTACCATATATAACAAATGATCATTTCTAAAACCACTGCATGAAAAAATCAAAAGATAATAACTGATAGAAAAAAATAAAGTAGATATACCATTAATAAAAAAGAGTTCTGAAAAAGTCTTACTTCTTTCCTCTAAATCAGTTGCTCTAGATATCTCTCTAACACCATAGTTTGGAATTCCTAATGCGGATAAAGTTATAAAATATTGTGCAATATTCTGCGCATAAGAAACTCTCCCTACACCAGAAGCCAAAATGACTCTAGAAACATACGTTACCGTTACCAAAGGAAAAATAACATTTAGTCCCCTGTAAATCATATTATAAAAAGAATTAACAGCTATTGATTTACGTGCCATTATTTGTATTGCACTCCAATTCTCTTTACAAACGCTTTAACATCCTTACAAAAAACACTATGCTCATTTCGAATCATATTCCTATATGTAGCAAATTTTTCAAAATTACTATCATAATTTTCCAAGCAATCAGTTACTTTATCTAAAATAGCACTAATATTACTTTCTTTTTTTTCGAATTTATAATCATCAGGAATAGGAATATCTTCATAGTATTTTGCACTACCATTCAATCCTGTAATAATACAGCATCCAGATATAGCTGCTTCTCTAGGAAATCTATCCTTTCCAGGATGGTTTCCAAAATCTATATATACCATACTTTCAGAAAGCAATTCTTTAACTTGTTGTGTAGTCAAGTTCTCAATAGCAATCCATTTAATTCCGCTTGATTTATTTATTAATTTTTTTGTAAAATCATATCCTTTCTTAGGATTATACAAAACTACTTTATTTTTCTTAGTATCAGTTCTTTTTTCTAAATACAAATCATTAACATAATCAGATAATTTAGAAATATTACTTTCTTTTACACCTTCATTTATCAAAAACTGATGTGCATACTCACTTTGATAAAAATGCAATACATTTTTATCAAAACCCCGTGCAAATAACGTATTTCTTTTACCTAACACTGCCTTTAAAGCGTTAATAAACCCGACTGTCCTAAATCCATTGATAAATCCATCATTCTTTAGGTAATTATCAACACTCATCCACCAGATTCCCTTTCTTATGTTTGAGTAGTTATTTAGCAATGCAAAATTAATTTCAGGAACAAGAATGAAATTTTCTTCTGAATCTATGATATTATCTATAGTTTCATATGATTTTACATATTGTCTAAACTCTTCATTTATTGGATCTTTGTACTTCTCATAATCGTAATAAGTAATTATTGCAGACACGTCAATCTTATTTAATTCAAATACAAGTTGATGCGCCAACTCTGTACCGCCTGTTTTGTGAAAAGCAGGGCACACTACAAAAACAGTCATATCGTTATCCTTCCGCAAAAATACCATTTAGTTAAAATAATTTCTGTATACTTTTAAAGATTTGATCATATTTTTAAAAACAAACTCTCTTCTCTTCTTATTGCTAATATTGACAGAATTTGAAGCTGAGTCTTCCTTGTGATATACCTTTATAAACGGATCAAAAATCATTCTGTATCGTTTATTTTGACAATATCTTGCTAATATTGCTTCTTCCGCATAAAGAAATGTTCCTTCCCTAAAAGCCATATTCTCTTTATCTATATACTCTTTAGAAAAAATAATACATGATCCATGCAAAGTCACATCATATTGAATTTCCCTTTGAATTTCTTTTCTTACCGAACCTGTCCTTACTTTTCTACTTGGTTTCAATAAGTCGTAAATGCCAATTTTACTAATAATCATCAATAGCCTATATCTAAATATCTCTTTTGTAACATCAGCCTTAGACCTATAACTTAATTTCATAGGATTTTGATGTCCTCCATCAATTTCAGAAATGATATCTGGTCCCATAACATAAAAATGTTCTTTTTCATAAAGATTTAAAATTTCTTTTATGAAGTCTTTAGAAGCTAAAACTATATCATTATTTAAAATAGCTATGAACGATGAATTTAATATATTTTTAGCATACAGATACCCGATATTATTACCGCTTGCAAATCCTAAATTCTTATTATTTTTTAAAATATAAATATTTTTATTTGATTTAAAATGTTCCTCAATTATTTCAATACTACCATTTTCACTAGCATTGTCGACAATTACCACATTTGAATATTCTTCATTTAATGACAAGATAGAATTAACACATTTAATTGTATCATCAGCCGTTCTGTAATGTAGAATAACAAAACTGAATATAGGGTTACTCAAGGAATCCATCATAGTCTCCACCAAACTAAATCTGATTCATTCAATTCCTCTACAGAATATAACCCTTTTACATCAATCAAAACATTATTCGATTTTTCTTTTTTACCAAATAATTTTAAAATATTGCCTAAACCAAGTTTCATAAATTCATTATGAGCAACTGCAACAATAATACAATCAGCATCATTGACATCGTCAATATTGGTCAATGTAACACCATATTCTTTTTGAGCATCGCAAGGGTCAGCCCACGGGTCTACAACAACAGGTGAAATATCATATGTTTTTAAAGTCTTAATTATATCATTAACTTTACTGTTTCTTGTATCGGGACAATTTTCTTTAAAAGTTAGTCCTAAAATCACAACTTTCGAATTTTTTGGAGTTTGCCCAGCTAACACCATTTTCTTTACCGCTTGATTAGCAATATAGTTTCCCATAGAATCATTTACAATTCGTCCATTAAGTATTATCTGACTATGGTATCCTAGTTTTTCAGCTTGATAAGTGAAGTAATATGGATCTACCCCTATGCAATGACCGCCTACAAGCCCAGGTCTAAATCCTAGCGCATTCCACTTGGTATTCATCCCATCCACCACTTCATTTGTATCAATATCCATCTTATCAAAAACCATTGCAAGTTCATTCATAAAAGCAATATTTATATCGCGTTGACTATTTTCAACAACCTTAACTGCTTCTGCCGTTCTCATGTTAGAAACGGGGTATGTTCCCACTTCAATCACAATGTCATAAACTTTTTTTATAATTTCACAGCTTTTGCTATCCATACCAGATACTATCTTACGTATATTTTGAAGCCTATGAACTTTATCACCGGGATTAATTCTTTCAGGCGAATATCCAACGCTAAAATCATCTCCACATTTCAAGCCTGATTCTTTTTCTAATATAGGGACACATACATCTTCTGTACAACCAGGGTAAACTGTAGACTCATAAACAACAATAGAGCCCTTTGATAAATTCCTACCTACAATTTCTGATGCACCTATAACAGGAGTAAGATCAGGTGTATGATCATTATTAACCGGTGTTGGAACAGCAACGATAATAAATTTAGCTTTCTTCAATTCGCTTTCATCTGCTGTAAAGTACACATTAGAATTTTTTATCTCTTCATTACCAACTTCTTTCGTTGGATCAATTCCTGACTTATATGCTTCAATCTTATTTTTATTCAAATCAAAGCCGATAACTTTTATCCCTTTTTTGGCAAATGCATGAGCAATGGGCATTCCAACATATCCAAGCCCAACCAAAGCAAGATTTTCATCCTTATTTACTAATCTATCATATAAATCCATTATTAAACTCTCCTTCAATCATTGATATTTTTCAACATTTTCAAGCATATGCTTTTCCATGTATAATTTTCCCTAATATTACATTTGCATTTCTCTACTACTTGCTTTGAATATTCAGAATCTTCCAAGTACTTTACAAGTCCTGCTACCCATTCTTCTACATCGTAATTATCAATTTTTATTCCATAATCATTTGTTTTTATAAGAGTCGATGATCCGCCATTTAAACTAGTAATAACAGGTGCACCAAAATACATTGCTTCAAGCATTACCATTCCAAATATTTCATGAATAGAAGGCAGAATAAAAGCCTTGGCAAGCGGATAAATATACTTTAGTTCTGGATTGTCAACCCTATCAATATGAATAATAGAATCCTTAATTTTGCTAGGAACAGAATTGATCAAATTTGTATAATATGATTCATCATTCATTCCCAACAATTTATTTTTTAAAGATTGCTTACTTTTACCTATCAGCACTAATTTCACATCTGGTTCTTTTTCTAATAACTTAGCAAATACCTTCAAAATGAAAGATAAATTTTTATTCTCATCCAACGTACCAACGTATAATACACAACGATTTTTAGACATATAATCAACTATATTCTGTGTATTTTTTGTGCAAACAGCATTTTCAAATCTAGAAGTATCTAGACCAACGCCAACGTCAATTACATTATCATATCCTTTTTTCTCTAAAAATTCTTTGGCCAATTGAGATTTTACAAATTTATTTTTCGCCAATTTGTTTAATTTATTCGTAATTAAAAAATCATAAATATTTGAAAAAAATGGAATCATAAACATATTCCAATATGGTCCAGAATATATCGATGTATTGGGGTGCCTTTTTGCAATTAAATATGACATAAGTTGATTGTATTCTCTACATATTACAATATCATATTTCTGTAAAAAGCTCTTACTAAGAACTTTAAAATTCACACCAGTTCTCAAGATTCTAATTCTTTTTTTATAGATGACTCTCGCTTTATTTTGATTATATTCACATAAATCAACTACTTCATCTCTGTCAGTATCAAAATTCAAGTAATCACAATTGTATCCCAACCTACAAAAAGCCTTGGCAATTCCTATACCTTGAACGTTATATCCATTAATATCTTCATTATAAGGAGTTGACCTTACAAATAATATATTTTTCATATTATCTCCTTGTGAATATTTCTAAATATTCATCACAAATATATTTCCAACTATATGACTCTTCTATCCTTTTTCTGGCTTTCTTTCCCATTTCATCTATCTTAGAGTTTGATAAACATTCCATCATATTAATCAAATCTGAAAGATTATTCTTTCCTTTTGTCCAATAGAATGCTGCATCTCTAGCTACTTCTCTATTAAATCCAACATCCAACAATAAATTCAATTTAGTTGCTCCCAACGACTCTAACAAACTTGGATTAGTCCCTCCGACTTCATGGCCATGAAAATATCCATATGCATTTTCACGAATCTTCTTAAGAAGTTCCTTGTCATAAACCGTGCCAACAAATTTAATTCTATCGTCACTAGTAAAGTTTAATTTCTCGTTGAGATTAGCTAAAAAATTATCATCTCTAGTTGTTATAATAGCTAAATTTTTATGAGTATCACTACTCATAAACTCACGAATTATAGTTTCAAAATTATTTTCGGGAACAAAGCGACCAACAACGAGATAATAGTTTTCCTTTGACAATCCCTTTTCATTATACCAATTCAATAATTGGGTATCATCATCCGATAATTTGCTAGGCTCTAAATCGGCTCCGTATGCAATATAGGTTGTTTGCGGACTTTTTCCCTTAATTCCCTTGCCGTCATAACATTGGTGAATATATTTTTCAATATTTACAGAATCACAAACAACGAGATCGCTGTATTTGACCATCATTTTTTCAGATACTTTCCAATATTTGCGAATCGGTTTGGACCATTTTGCACGCATCCACTCATGACCATCAGGATTAAGGAAGACTTTACCGCCAAGCTTATGTATCTTATGATAAAAAAACTTCATAAACGGACCTATACGGCATGCCATTATGTAAATAATTGGATGCTGGATGTGGTTTTTTTGGATATGCTCACAACATTTCTCCAAGGAGACAACATCATAATAAATCGCTTGTGCGGCACCAATCTGTGGCACATCAATCTTAAAACAATGGGCATTATGAAATTCGAATTCATGATCATTAATTTTTTTGACACCATCAAGCTTGGTTTCATCCATGCATCCATTACCATTAGCCTTACATGCAATATGATACTTAATGTTTTCATTATTTTGGTGATACTCGGTAAGCTTATACATGAAAGTTTCATAACCGCCATAAGCCCCCAAAGATTTTGATCCCACACAATAGACGTGTTGTACTTCCTTCTCCGCCATTCTAACATCTCTCCGTCACACTTAATAATACAAAAGCAATAAGAATTATATAATTAACCCAATCATTTAAAAAAACAAAAACCTTTTTTTCTTTTTGATTGGCGAATAGTCTCGTGCCGCCACGTAATCGCCATTGATCAACTTTTCAGCATTGCTCTCAAACTCAATTGCCTTTTCTTTCCCAAAATCTTCAGCAATCTGATGCAATGCCTCGCTCAAAACAAACTTTCTGCCCGGCAAGCTGTGAGCATCAGAAGCAACGACTTGAACAAGATTGTGTTCAACCATGTCATGTGAAATCTGTGCAACGTGCTCGCCAAAGCCTCCAACGTAGCTTGTTGCGGTGACCTGTGCCAAGGCACCGTTTGAGATGAAGTCATATAAAATGTCCAAATTGTCCTGAATCTTCTTGTTTCTTTCAGGATGAACGATTACAGGAATCGTTCCCTTACGCTTCAAATCAAAAATCAGCTGTTCCGCATAGCCCGGAACGTCACCGTGCGGAAATTCCAACAACATGTAGCGTTTCTGCTCATCAATGCCTAAAAGATCATCGTAACGTTCAACCAGATCACCGTTGATGTGAACTTCTTGACCGGGAAAGACCGTCAACGGTATATCCCTGTTGTCAAGTTCGGTCTGAAAATCATCACAGACTTTGATGACGTCATCTTTGTGATTGACATAGTCGTTGTCAAGATGATGCGGCGTCGCCAAAATATGCGTCACGCCGTCCGCAACCGCTGCTTCGGCAAGTTCCAAAGACGTTTCTAAATTTTTTGAACCATCATCAATCCCGGGAAGGATGTGACAATGCAAGTCAACAATCTTGTCAAATCGCATTATTTCTTGTCTTCTTTCCCATAATATCCATAGTAGCCATAATATCCATAATAGCCGCTGCCGGATGATCCTTTGACGTCATTGAAAATCGTCCCGATAATTTTGGCATTGACGTGATTCAACAATCCGACTGCCTGACGCAAAGCCTCTTTTTCAGTTTTGCCTTCTCGAACGACAAGCACCGTCCCATCAACACGTGTCGAAATCAGCTGAGCATCGGTTACGCTCAATAACGGCGGGGCATCATAGATCACAAGATCAAAGTTATCTTCCAAAGCCTTGATCAAGCCGGCCATTTTTCGCGATCCGATCAATTCTGACGGGTTGGGCGGCACCGGACCGCTTGGCATAACGCTCAGGTTATCAACCGTTGTCTTATAAATCACGGCATTTGCCGGCATGTCTTTTTCCGTCAAAAAGTTCGTCAAACCCTTCGGATCAGCGATGCTGAACGTCGCGTTGAGTGTTGGACGTCTCAAGTCGGAATCGACCAACAACGTTTTCTTGCCTTGACGAGCAAATGAAACGGCCAAGTTGGCCGCAACGGTCGACTTGCCTTCAGAAGCCATCGATGACGTCAGCATGATTGACTTGAACTGTTCGTCGGCACTTGAAAACTCGATGTTCGTGCGGATTGTGTTGAACTGCTCCGTGTTGGCCGAACCTGCCTTTGATACGGTGATCATGCGAACGCCGTAATCCATTGTTGTAGTTTCAAGATGTTTTTTCTTTTTCTTAAACAATGACATTTCATACCTCCGCTAATCTAAACACGACGACGAACACGATGTTCATCGCGATTTTCCGAAACGCTTTCGTTCTTTTCAATGATTTTGACCAATCCATAATCCTGGTTGTTACTGCTGATGTGGTAAATGGCGCCAAGATTCGTCAACCCGAGTTCCTTGGTCAAGAAGTCCGTATCCTTGACGGTCGTATCGCGAAGTTCTTTGATGACGGCAATCGCAACGCCGATCAATAATCCAAGCAACAAGCCGATTGCCGCATTTTTCATCTTATTGGGCGAAACCGGATTCGTATTGGCCGTTGCCTTCGTAACGACGGTCACGTTATCGATTTTCATCATTGTCTTGATCTTTTTAGCAAAAACTTTGCCGATCGTATTGGCAAGATCAGCGGCCGTATAGGCATTCGTGTCAGTTACGGTCACGCTCAGCACCTGTGAGCTTGTCTGGTTCGTAATCGACATCGATTTCTGCAAAGTACCGACGGATCCTTGATAGTTGTCGCGTTCTCTGACTTCTTTGACAACAGGAGCCAAGATGACTGATTTTTGCAAGACGTCCTTATAAGTATTGATTGCCTGCAAGTCGGCCTGTTGTGCCGTGTACTGCATCTGGGTGTTGTCTGCTTTTTGATTGACCAAAATATCGATCGTCGAACTGTACTTTGGAGTCATCAAAACAAAGGTCGCAAATAGGGACACCAGCAAGCCTGCGATGCCCCAGATGATAATGCTGACAATGCTTTTCCTGACAGCTCCGAACAGTTGTGATAAATCGATAACTGTTTCTTCATTATTGTTGTCGTTCATTTCACTTCTCCTCATATGTAGATTACTCTCACCATTTTAACATAATTCAAGACAGGTGTTTTCTTAATTTACATAGTTTTTCAAAAAATAGCCAATCGAATTATCGATTATTATATAACTGTAATACAATGCAAATAATTGATAACGCATTATCGATAATCCTTCTAATTTCTATCAAAGTCATATAAAAGTAATTGTACCACATTATAATATGGAAAGTAGGGTAAATTTGCCCTACTTTAATTTCAGCATTCATAAATATTATTCAATGTTACATTTTAGTTCACAATTTATTTATATCAAACACTAACTAAAAGGAGTATCATTATAAGTGAAGTAAGGGTTATCAACATTTAAAGGTTGCGGTTACAAAAAGGAGTGGTATATATGAAAAAAGAATTGAAGCTTTTCGGAATTTTGCTTGTTTCAGGCTTGATTTTAGGGGCTTGCTCAAATCAAAAAAAAGATGAAAAAACTTCAAACGAAAGCGAAAAAACAAGTTCGGTAGCGTCAGTCAAGACGAAAAAATCTCAAGAAAAGTCACAATCATCAGTCTCCGTCAAAAAAGATGCCTCAACTTCCAGTGCCGGTTCAGTTTCTGACGCTTCTTCGAGTTCCGGCTCAAACCTCGAGGCAAGAGAAACATCAACGTCTTCTCCGACACTGGATTTAAACAACAACCGATTATCAGAACTTAATGCTTCAATGCGAAACAACTTAGGAAACATCTTGCTTCCGAGCTCAAACGGACTCGATTCGGCACCCGGATATTTGAACATGCGTTATACCGGCGATGCGAACAACTTCTCCGTTGACTACATCGTAAGCTACAGCCCATACGGATTGAATGACGGGGCAATCAGCGGACACGTGCCTTACGCAACGTTTGTCAAAAAGACTTATGACAGCGAGAGCGCAGCCGCAAACGACGTTCCTTACCAGTCATCAGACAGCTCAAGCGGATTGCCGACAGTCGATCTTGGACACGGCATCAGCGGCGTCATGGACTCGGGTGCGGGACAACGCTACCTGCAGTGGAACGAAGGCAGATGGTCATTCGTCGTTCATGCGAGTGCAGTCGTTGGCGAAGATCCTGTTCCGACAGCACAACACGTCGTTGACCTGCTTGAACGATACTACCTGCCGGCACCAAGTACCAAAGGCGGCGGACAGTTTGAAGCAACCGCCAGCGAAAACGTGCTGACGTGGAACAAGGGCAACGTTTTGTATACGTTGAAGGGAAAGAATATCGATACGCTGGTCAAGATGGCTGCCAGCGTGAAATGATGGATAATAGGAAGCGCTGCGACGGGGTCGGGGCGCTTTTTTGCGTATTGGGGAGCGGATGTTGCATTATTATAGGAAAATATGTGGGAAAATTGCAAAAAACGCCAAAATAATGTTGAAAATAGGATTTAAGAAGCATATGATAAGCATAGGAAAGCATTTTAAAAGGAGGTCATCATATGCTGATTCAATTTACTGTCGAGAATTTCTCATCCATCAGAGACAAAGTTTATTTGAGCCTTGAGCCTTCAAGAACCAAAGAGCATTCTGAAAACATCATAAAAAAAGGAAAGTATAAAGCCGTAAATTCCATTGCAATTTATGGAGCGAATGCTTCTGGCAAAAGCAGCTTATTTAAAGCAATAACTATTTCCCTGATAATGATAAGAAATTCAAACAATATTCAAGTTACTGACAGCCTTCCTGTAATTCCATTTAAACTTGATTACGAATCCAGAAAAAAGCCCTCTTCTTTTGAATTCACATTCATCGCAAAAGACGGCAAAAAATATATTTACGGGTTCAGCGCAACCACTGAGAAGATTGTTGAAGAGTATTTGTACAGATACAACTCGTCAAAACCGACATTATTATTTGATATAACCGAAAACGAAGATCCTAAGTTTAACAGAACATATAAAACGAAATTTGAAGCTGCATACCAGATGAACACCCCGAATAAGCTATTTTTGTCAACCGCTACTGCTTGGAACGTTGAATGCACAAAAATTCCGTTTGAATGGCTTGCAAGATCAATCGATACTTTTACGGACGTAACAAGTCTAAGCGGAGTATCCCTTGAAAAATATCGCACAGACACGAACCATGAATATATTGATTTTACAAAAAAATTATTGCAACAAGCGGATATCAACATCAGCAATATTGAGATAAAATCAAAAGAAGTTGTTGAAAATCTTCCATTTCAGCTCATTGTACAGGACAGGGTAATAACACCAAGCGAAGGAAAGCATTATAATTTGGAAATTACTACCAGCCACACTGTTACAGATGACGACGGAAAAAAGACAGAATTTCCGCTTGATTTTCAGGAAGAATCATTAGGCACACAACTTTTATTCTTCTATGCCCCACTGTTAAAAGATTCTTTTGAAAATGGAAAAACGCTTATTTTAGACGAAATCGACAAAAGCATGCATCCGAGCCTAGTAAAATTTATAATGAACCTTTTCAGAGATCCGGATATAAACAAAAGCGGATCTCAATTGATCGTAACAACACATGAAACAAGCATTTTGTCCTTGAATATGTTTAGAAGAGATCAAATCTATTTTACGGAAAAAGACTCCAAAAACGGCGTAACGGATTTATACTCACTTGACGAATTTTCAGTTCGCAAAACGGAAAATATTGAAAAAGGATATCTGATGGGAAGGTATGGGGCAATTCCGTTTATGAAGACGGGGGAGGTTCTGTAGATGGCTGAAAGAAACTTTAAAAAGAAAAAAAGAAACAATGTCCAGCGGCACAGAAAACCCGTAATGCTGATTACAGGTGAAGGAAAAAACAAGACTGAACAGTTATATTTTAGCTCCTTCAATGAACAACATGGCAATTATGTAATTAGATTTGTAAAGACAGGATTAGATACAGATCCATCCAGGATGCTCAGATCTATGAAAAAAGCATGGACTGCCAATGGTCTTAATACTAAAAATGGAGATAAAGCCTATATTGTCTTAGATTTAGATTGCGATCCTCAAAAAATTCAAAAAATAAAAAGTTTGCAAAAATCATCAAAAAATATCAAATTCATTGTATCTAATCCTTGCATCGAGGTTTGGTTTATTTTACATTTTAAGTATACTACCCACCCGTTTGAGGATAGTAAGGATCCAAAAAAAGAATTAGCAAAATATATACCAGGATATAAAGAAAATATGGATATTTCAGAAAAGATCCGACCATACTTAGAGAAAGCAGGCGAAAATATCAAAAAATTGACGGAACACTTTAACTCCATAAATATTAAGTGGGGAGATGTTGACTGTAATCCCATGACGGAAGTTGATACAATTCTAAAAGAATTGGGTGTTCTGTAATATACATACAAAAAAATCAACGCTTGCTAAAAAAGGCTGCTTCGCACGAAGCGGCCTTTTTTTAACAAGCACCCTTTTATATCGAAACAGCAACTACCACCATTTACTTCTGATGGCAACAATTTTTTCAGAAATTCAACCTCAGCTTTAGCATGTTCGACTTCTTTTTTAAGTTTTAGAAACTCCTCTTCGCTGCAGTAGTAATCGCCGTCTTCCTTCATCTGCGCTCTGAGCATAACCGCACCTCCTGTTTTGATAATAGATTACCACATTTTGGGGCAAATGGCGTCTATTAATGTGCTCCATGAAAGATGGTTTGGGGGAAGCGAGGAGGTGGATGAGAGCGTACGAAAGAGGTTGCTTTGAGGTGAGGATGAATGGGAAGTTGACGAATGTTATGTAAACCAGATGCGAACAACGTGAGCATCTGTTCCTTATTGATTAGATTCTCGGCAGGCCGAGAATCTTTTCCTTTTTGCTTTGGATTGGGGGGAATTCGCAGCGGAGCAAGAATTCCGACAGATTGAGTGGTGGAGGGTTGGAGGCGGTTGGGGGGATTTGCGCCGGTAGACAAAATTCAGACATTTTCCTCGCTTTTTGTCTACTTTTGGGGCCGCGCGGGCCGATTTCGGAGGGGGCACTGCATTTTCATGAAACAAAAAAGCACGTCGGCAAATTCCAACGTGCTTTTTAAAACAATTCAGAATGTGTGCCTAGCCTGTAAAGAAACAGGACCAGCACGCCTTGGCGAATTTCATAGATGAGCAGGCAATCCGGTTCAACGTGACATTCGCGTGTGCCCTTGTAATTACCCGTAAGAGCATGATCTCTGTACTTTTCGTCCAATGTGCCGCCAGCCGCTAAAACATCAATCACTTTAAACAATCTATCAAGATTCCTATGCTGCTTTTTCGCAAGCTTGAAATCCCTCTTAAACTGACCGGTGAACTGAATATCGTACTTATTTTTCAAGCGCATCCCTCAATTCATCAATGTTGGAATATCTTGGTGAAGATGGATCTGAAGCCATTTTCCTCCCCTCTTCAATCGCTGCAATCGTTGTTTCGTTCGGCACGTCCAATTTCAATTCAAACGGAATGCCGCGTTCACGAATAGCAGTTCTAAGAAAAATATTTACGGCACTGGTCATGTTTAATCCAAGTTCATTGAAAATTTTCTCTGCTTTCTCTTTGACATCCTTATCTGTTCTGATGTTTAAATTCGTTGTTGACATATGGAACACCTCCATTCAAGGATATCGTATATAAGAATGCTCTTTTTGTCAACATTTTGTCATTACAATATATACAAAAAAGCTACGAATACATAGACATGCTGTCAACAAAAATAAGATTCGAACATCGTGAGCATCTGTTCCTTGTTGATTTATTGGAAGAAGATTCTCGGCTTGCCGAGAATCTTTTCATTTTTGTTTTAATCGGGGGAATTCGCATCGAAGCAAGAATTCCGACAGATTGAGTTGAGAGGGTTTTGGGGGGTGGCGGCGGTAGACAAAATTTCGGCATTTCACTCGTTTTTTGTCTACTTCGGGGGCGCGCGGGCCGGTTTTGGAGGCGGCAGTAGGCAAAATTCAGGCATTTCGCTCGTTTTTTGTCTACTTCAAGGACCGCACGGGGTCTTTTTGGAGGCGGCGGTGGACAAAATTCAGACATTTCACACGTTTTTGTCTGTTTCGGCCGACCATGCAATCAGCAGCAGTCAAAGCTCTGCATTTGACAAAAAAAAGCAGCCGAAGCAATCGACTGCTTTTAAACAGGCTCTTCGAACCCTTGTATAAAGGAGAAAGGAGCTCGATCTGAAGTAATTCAAATCAACAACAACCACGGATAAAGCGAGGGGGGAGCACCACCCCCTATGCTCTACATTATATCCCGTCTCCCAAAAACGGCGGTCCCATTCAAAAGGTCCGGCAGTTCGTTTTTTGGCACTTCAGGCAGGATGCAGAGCACAAAAACAGGACTTCTCAAGGAGAAGTCCCGTCAATCATTTATTTTTCATCAGCATCCTTGCGCCAGAAGCCGAGGATGAGTCCGGCAACGATCGTACCGATGACAACGGCAAGGATGTAGCCGAGCGGGTTGCTTGCAAGCGGCGTTACCCAGAAACCGCCGTGCGGGGCGGGAACGGATACGTGCCACAAGCCAACGAGGGCACCGGAAACTGCAGAACCGATGATGCAGGAAGGAATCACGTGACCTGGATCGGCCGTTGCGAACGGAATCGCGCCTTCAGTGATGAAGGAGAAGCCGAGAACCCAGTTGGAGACGCCGGCGCGGCGTTCCTGTTCCGTGAACTTCTTAGGGAAGAGCACTGTTGCAAGCGCAGTTGCGAACGGAGGCACCATGCCGCCGACCATGACCGCAGCCATCAAGCCTGCTGCGGCCGTTGAATGCGGATCGTTTGCGAAGGCACCGGATGCAAAGACGTATGCGGCCTTGTTGAAGGGACCGCCCATGTCGATGGACATCATGCCGGCCAGAATCAGGCTGAGCAGGACGGCATTGCCCGTGCCGAGGTGATTCAGGAAGTTCGTGATCCAGACGTTGATCGTTGAGAAGATCGGATTGACGATGAAGTACATGATCAGTGCGATGAACAGCAAGCCTAAAATCGGATAGATCAGCATCGGCTTCATGCCTTCGACTGACTTCGGCAGGTTCTTGCAGAGCTTCTTCAAGCCGTTCATCATATGGCCGGCAATGAAACCGGCTGCGATACCGCCAAGGAAGCCGGCAGCGGATTTGGCATCGGACATGACGTTAGCAGTATATGCGCCGCCGAACGAGCCGGAGTAGACGGTTGCCATGAAACCGCCGACGAAACCTGGCATCAGGGCCGGCTGATCGCCAATGGCTTCGGCAATGTATCCGGCAAGAACCGGAACCATGAAGGCAAAGGCCATGTTGCCGGCGTTATTCAAGAAGATGAATGCAGGTGATTTTGCGCCGCCCATGTACTGTTCAACGATAAATGAGATAGCCATCAAAATCCCGCCGCCAATAACGAACGGAAGCATATGAGAAATCCCGTTCATCAGCTGCTTGTAGATGCTGCCCCAGACTGTGTCGTTTGAAGATGCAGAAGATGATTCTTCTTCACCCGCTTCTGCTTTGTATGCAGGCGCTTTGCCGTCAAGAATCGTTTGAATCAGTTCTTCAGGATTTTTGATGGCGCTCGTTACGGGTTTTGAAATCAATTGCTTGCCATTGAATCGTGCCATTGCGACTTTCTTGTCGGCAGCAATGACGACGCCCTTTGCGCGCGCAATTTCCGAATCTGAAAGAAGGTGCTTGACGCCTTCCGAGCCGTTCGTTTCGACCTTGATGTCAACGCCGAGCTTTTCAGCAGCCTTCTTGAGGTTTTCTTCTGCCATGTACGTATGCGCAATGCCGTTCGGGCAGGCCGTGACGGCAACGATGTACGGGCGGTTGCCTGCCGGAGCATTGTCCGCCTGCTTTTCAGCCTCTTCCTGAGCCTTGTTTTCAGCTTCCTTCCTTGCAACCGCATCAGCAAAGACTGCCTGAACCTTTTCAGGCGTATCGGCGGACTTCAAAGCGCTCGTAACGTCAGGATTCATCAATACCTGCGACAGTGCTGCCAGAGCCTGAAGGTGCGTATTGTCGCCGCCTTCGGGAGCTGCAATCATGAAGAAGAGATGTGCAGGCTGTCCGTCAAGCGAGTCGTAGTCAACGCCCGCTTCGCTCTTGGCAAACATTACGGCCGGTTCGTTGACGGCTTCGTTGTGCGCATGCGGAATGGCAATGCCGTCGCCCATTCCGGTCGAACCTTCTTCTTCACGTTTGATAATGTCTTTTTTATATGCTTCTTCGTCCTTGATGACGCCCTTTTCAAACAGATTGTGGACCATTTCATCGATGACTTCAGCCTTTGTTCGTGCCTTAAGATCCATGATCATCAGGTCCGTTCTTAATAGTTCGCGAATGTCCATGAGATATTCCCTCCTTATCTATATTCTTCGATTTTGATCAATGGCAAAATTTCGTTGATCTTATTCTTGTCTGCAAGGTCTTCGGAAAATGCAGTGGCTGAACCACAGGCGAGACCGTAACGGAATGCTTCCAAAACGTCGCCCGTCCTGGCAAAGGTTCCGGTAAATCCGCCGATCATCGAATCACCGGCACCAACCGAGTTGATGACCGTACCCTTTGGCGCATATGAACGATAGACATTGTCTTTTGTAATCATCATGCCGCCGTCACCTGCCATTGAGATCAAGACGTGCTGTGCGCCAAGCTCCAAAAGTTTCTTGCCGTATTTCGCAACATCATCCATCGATTTCAGTTCAACGTGGAAAAGATCTGCCAATTCGTGATTGTTCGGCTTAACGACAAGCGGCTTCTTTTCAAGCGTCTTCATCAAGCTTTCGCCCGTCGTGTCGATTACGAAATTCGCGCCCTTTTCGCGAATCACGTCAATCAGTTCCGCATAAAAATCATCATCAAGATTCGGTGCAAGGCTGCCCGCAAAAATCACGACGTCGCCCTTTTCTAATTTTTCAAACTGCTTTTTGAACTCGACCAATTCTTCTTCAGAAATCACCGGACCGCGGCCGTTGATTTCAGTTTCTTCTTCTGCCTTGATTTTAACGTTGATGCGCGTGTCTTCCTTAATATGCGTAAAACTTGTGCTCAAACCGACGTTTTCAAGCGATTCTTCAACGAATCTGCCGGTAAATCCGCCCAGGAAGCCGAGCGCTGTATTTTCCACGTCGAGCTCTTTCAAGATGCGTGAAACATTGATGCCCTTTCCGCCTGGGAGCTTGTTGTCATAGTCCATGCGATTGACTTCGCCCAACGTCAGGTTCTTGAGCTGAACGATGTAATCGATTGAGGGGTTGACCGTCACCGTATAAATCATTTTTCTACCTCCTGTATCGTTGTCTGCTTGTTGTACTGACTGCTTAGCTGTGGCAACAACTTCGTGGTGATGATTTGTGCTTTCGAAACGTCAGCAACCTTGACGAACAAGACCGCATCAAACTTCGTGTGATCAGCAAGCACGTAGCACTGTTCGCTTTGTTCCATCGCAACCTGCTTGACGGCAGCTTCGTTGGGATCAGGGGTGGTGTAGCCATAACGAGGGTGGATGCCGTTCATCCCCATGAAAACTTTGTTGAATCGGTACTGCTTGAGCGAGTTGACCGCTTCAACGCCAACGATGGCCTTTGTCGTATTTTTGAGTTCGCCGCCGATCAGAATCGTCCTGATGTCCTTGTCGGCAAGCATGGATGCGTGCATGACGCCGTTCGTGACAACCGTCAAGTTCTGTTCCGGTTCAAGATATTGAACCATTGCAAGAGTTGAAGTGCCGGCATCAAGATAAATCACGTCATCCTGCTGAACATGTTTGGCCGCAGCATGTGCAATCGCATTTTTTTCAGAAGTATTGCGTGTCGCCTTGCCGGTCATGTCCGGTTCGCTCGACAATGAATACTTGATTTTGGCACCGCCGTGCACCCTGACCAAAAGATTCTTTTCTTCAAGCAGTTGGAAGTCTCTTCTGGCGGACGATTCCGAGCATCCGGACTTCTCACAGATTTCCTGAAGCTTGACGACTTTATTTTCTTTCAACATTTGCAAAATCATTTGCTGTCTTTCTTCTGCAAGCACTTTCATCACCTTCCGATAGTATAGTAACATGGCGTTTGAGAAAAAGCAATCAAAAAGAGTCAAAAAGTTTCATTAATTTGAACGGTTGTGACTGTTTATGAATGAAGATGGAGAGTGTGGACCGTTGAAGGATGGTAGATTTGAGTCTTGTGTGGGGGGATTGTGAGGGGGTGCGGTAGTATTATGTAAACTAGTAGCAGGAATATTAAAAGAGGAGGAAATATTATAAAATGGAGTATTATGTAAACTAAAGTGAGCGGAGGAATTACGTAAACTGAAATATACGGTGAGATTATGTAAACTAGATAAGGACGTGGTGAGATGCGTCCACGCAACGATGTTATGTGAACTAGCGAGGCATGGCGAGTTAATCAATGCGTCATGAAATCCAGATGCGAGCACAGTGAGCATCTGTTCCTTATATATTATTGAAAAAAGATTCTCGGGAAACCGGGAATCTTGTCATTTTTGATTTAGATCAAGGGAATTCGCAGCGAAGCGAGAATTCCGTTCATTATTCGACGCTGTGCGGATCGGTTTTGGAGGCTACGGTAGAACATTTTTTCATTTTTTCCTGTTTTTGTTCTACTTTCAGCTCCGCGCGAATCGATTTTGGACTCCGCGGTAGAACATTTTTTTATTTTTCTCTATTTTTGTTCTACTTTCAGCTCCGCGCGGATCGATTTCGAACTCCGCGGTAGAACATTTTTTTATTTTTCTCTGTTTTTGTTCTACTTTCAGCTCCGCGCGGATCGATTTCGGACTCCGCGGTAGAACATTTTTTCTTTTTTTCCTGTTTTTGTTCTACTTTCAGCTCCGCGCGGCACGGTTTATCTGAAGACAAGACATGCGTCCCAGGGGTACCGCAGTGCACGGCAAACGATGCTTTGGAACCCATGGCCATAGCTTTTTAGCCGTGGTACAATTGCACCCGACCCGCAGCCATCAAAGCCCTGCATTTTACAAGAATATTACATCGTGTTTTAAGTATTGAATAAGCCTGAAATAAGAGTATAATTAAAACAATTTTAATATAAGGGGGGGATCATATGGACTCACTGCACGCACTATTGTTAGCCGAGCACGACAAAGTTTTGCAACAGATCGACGTGCTCGAAAAAAGAATCAAAGCGGCTCCGAAGGGAACGCTTCACGTTGTCAAATACAAGGGAAAATCATGGTTTAAGAGATATGATTCAGAAAGAAAAAAAACAACCTACCTTCCCAAAAGCAACATCAGCGTGATCAAGGGATTGGCCCAGAAGATGCATGACGTCGCATGCCTGAAATTTGCCAAGCAGCGACTTAAGGCGATCAATCGGTTTTTGAAAACAGACAGCGAATCTTCCTATTTGGAGATTTACGAAAATTTACCGGACGAATTCAAAAATTTCACCGCACCGCTCGCAAAATCGATGGAATACAAGATCAACGAATGGGTTTCAAAGGGATACGCAAAAATGCGTCCTGTCGAAAATGGGTTCAAGACTCTTAAGGGCGACACGGTTCGTTCAAAGTCGGAGAAGCTGATTGCGGACCTGCTGTATATGCTCGGAGTGCCATACAGATACGAAATGAGGCTCGATATGGGCGACGGGACGATCGTTTATCCTGATTTTACAATCTATGACGTCAGAAACAACCGCTTGGTTTATTATGAACATTTCGGAATGATGGATGATTCGCATTACGTCAACAACGCCATCAGAAAGCACAACGAATATCTGAAGCACGGTTTGGGAAACGACTTGATCATAACGCTTGAGTCAGGCCAAAAACCGCTCGACCTTGAGGCGGTTGAAGCACAGGTGAAAAAATACGCGCTCACCAAAAGCGCGACAAATTAAACAGGATGTTATTAGGCCAGGGGAGTTGGCCTTTTTTTATTGCTTAACTCGTCAACTTGGTGTTATATTATATAACATGGAGGGATTTATATGGATCAGATTGACCGCACCATCTTAGGATGTCTGGAACATGATGCGCGAATGTCTCTAAAAGAACTAAGCAAGCAATGCTTTATTTCAGCTCCGGCCGTGAGCTCAAGAATCGCGCGCTTGAAGGAACACGGATACATAACGGGATTCCACGCAGCAGTCGATTGCGAAAAACTGGGATACCCTATCAAGGCATTCGTCAGCTTGTGCCTTGCACCAAAAGACAAAGAGGAATTTTACCCTTACGTCAAAGGATGCAGGAACGTCGTCGGGTGCGACTGCGTGACCGGCAAGTATTCGCAGATTTTGACCTGCCGTTTTAAAACGACGAAGGATCTGGACGAGTTCATCAATGATTTGCAAAGATTCGGCGAAACGCAAACTCAAATCGTTTTTTCGACCAGCGTGGAGCCGCGTTCGCTCGTGCCTGCAGATGAAGAATAGAGAGTCGCAGCCCTGGTTGCGGCTCTTTTTTTGTCAAAATGCAGAGCAGACGGCCGCGGTGTCTGAACAAGGAAGCAAAGAGCAAACCGAATCTCCGGGACGATGATTCATCCTGGCCGCAAAAAGAACGGCAGCGTGCGTTTCGAACCCTGAGGCTCAAAAACACATGGCAAATCAACGCCCTGCATTTTTTAAGCGACATAGCCTGCAGACTTAAAAATCTTAAGTTGAAAACGCCGCACACATTGTTTTCCACGCAAAAACGGTTAAGGTATCGTAATTTGGTGGTTAATGTTATATTATATAACACGTAAGTTGGTTCAGATTTTGAAAGGTAGGTTTTTACAATGCGGATTGAAAGCGACTCATTAGGTACCAAAGCTGTTGACGATGCTGCGTATTATGGCATTCACACCGAGCGTGCTCGCGAGAATTTCCCTGTCACGAGTCGACCGGTCGACGGAAGACTTGTAAAGAATTTGATTCTCGTAAAGGAAGCTTGCGCAAATGCGAATGCCGAAACGGGCAGGTTGGCAGCCGACAAGCACCGGATGATCGTCGGCGCATGCGAAGCTATTTTGGACGATTTTGATCGTTTTGCTTCAGAATTGCGGACTCCAGCTATTCAGGGGGGAGCCGGGACGAGCACCAACATGAACGCTAACGAGGTAATCGCCAACCTCGCGGCGGAAATGGCCGGGGCAAAGAAAGGTACATATGAGCTGATTCATCCAAACGATGACGTCAACATGGCACAATCGACAAACGACGTCTATCCGACCGCCGGACACATGGCTCTGGTGGAATATGCGACCGATCTCTTGGATCAGCTTGAGAAGACTGCATCCTCATTTCTTAAACTGGCTCATGAACACCGCTTCTCCTTGAAAATGGGCCGTACCCAGCTTGAAGATGCAGTCCCGACAACGTTTGGCAAGGAGTTTCACGCGTATTATCGTGTCCTCATGCGCGACTACAAGCGAATCGAAGCAGCCTCAGCTTCTTTGCTTGAAGTGCCCCTTGGCGGAACGGCGATCGGCACCAGCATTTGCGCAACTCAGGAATACTGTGACGCCGTGGTTCCTGAATTGCGTCGCCTCTCTGGAATGCCGTTGACTCAAGCTGAAGATTTGTCGGATGCCGTGCAAAACACGGATTGCTATGTGGCATTGTCAAGCGCATATAAGAATCTGGCCACTGATCTGATCAAGATTACAAACGACCTGCGTCTCCTTGGTAGCGGTCCGCAAGCCGGTCTCCATGAACTGGAACTACCAAAAGTTCAAGCCGGATCATCAATCATGCCCGGCAAAGTCAACCCAGTCATTCCTGAAGTTTGTGCGCAAGCTGCATTTCAAGTAGTGGGCAATGATGCTGCAATCGCACTCGCAAGTTCGTCTGGGCAGCTTGAACTGAATGCCTTTGAACCCGTAATGTTTGACGATCTTTTTGAAGACGCATCCCTTCTTCGCGGCGCGCTCCTTACTTTGAAGAAAAACTGCCTCGATCATCTCAAAGTCAACGAGCAACGCTGCGCTGAAATGGCTGCACACTCCGCAGGCCTTGCAACCGCGCTGTCTCCAACAATTGGCTACCGTGCCGCAGCCAAAATTGCTCAGGAGGCGGTTGCTACAGGCGAGTCGATTGAAGTGTTACTCAAAGAAAAGATCAACATTCCCGATTCAAAAATCAAAGAGTTACTCAATCCACAAAACCTTCTCCAACCGGCAAATTCGAGTGTTAAGCTCGAGACCGCCACAATGTTGAAACGTTAATGTTTCGTTTATGATCTAATAACCGAGAAAAAGATAAATGCGGCACATCTCAAGAACCGTCCGATTTTCGGCGGTTCTTTTTTTGTAAAATCCAGTTCTTTTGGATGCAGCGGTGATGCGATGCTGCATTTGGATAAGGCGCTGTGAAGATGGGCCGCGTGCAGGCTGATTTTGGCAGCACTTCCCAATATGACAGCTGACGAGTCCGCGCGGTTTTGGAGGATGCGGTAGACAAAAATTAGGCATTTCTCTCGATTTTTGTCTACTTCGATGGTCGCGCAGGGCCTTTTTGGAGGCAGCAGTAGACAAAATTCGGGCTTTTTGCTCCATTTTTGTCTACTTCGGGGATCGCACACGCCCTTTTTGGGGGCAGTGGTAGACAAAATCAAGGCATTTCTCACGGTTTTTGTCTACTTCGATGGTCGCGCGAGGCCTTTTTGAAGGCAGCGGTAGACAAAATCAAGGCATTTCTCACGGTTTTTGTCTACTTCGATGGTCGCGCGCGCCCTTTTTGAAAGCAGCGGCAGACAAAATTCAGGCATTTCTCACGGAACAATTGCGGCCGCCCGCCACTGCAAGAACAAATTCCGAAGCCGCGAGCTCTGCATTTTATAAAAAAAGCGACACGCCGAAATGGCATGTCGCAAGCAACTTAATGTTAATTTTTAAAACTGTGAATCGGAGCTGGAATCAAACCGCCACGGTGAATCATGTCGGCAGAACTTGCCGGGTTGACGCCCATGATCGGCGCATGACCGAGGAGGCCGCCGAATTCCACGGTCTCGCCGACCTTCTTGCCGGGAACCGGAATGACGCGAACGGCCGTCGTCTTGTTGTTGATCATGCCGATTGCTGCTTCATCTGCAATCATGGCACTGATCGTTTCAGCAGGCGTATCGCCAGGAACGGCAATCATGTCGAGTCCGACCGAGCAAACCGCCGTCATGGCTTCAAGCTTGGAAAGAGTCAGCGTACCGGCATTGACGGCATCGATCATCCCGGCATCTTCGGAAACTGGGATGAATGCGCCCGACAATCCGCCGACGTGACTGCAGGCCATGATGCCGCCCTTTTTAACGGCATCGTTGAGCATGGCAAGAGCTGCCGTCGTGCCGTGAGTGCCGACTCGTTCGAGACCGATTTCTTCCAAAACCTGCGCAACGGAGTCCCCAACGGCAGGCGTCGGTGCAAGCGACAAATCAACGATGCCAAACGGAACGCCGAGACGTTCTGAGGCAACTGTACCAACCATTTGACCCATGCGCGTAACTTTGAACGCTGTTTGCTTGATCGTTTCGGCAACGACGTCCATGGAAGCACCCTTGACTTTTTCAAGCGCCTTCTTAACGACGCCGGGGCCGGAAACACCGACGTTGATGACGGTATCCGGTTCGGAAACGCCGCAAAAACCGCCGGCCATGAACGGGTTGTCTTCAACGGCATTGCAGAAAACAACCATTTTGGCATTCGTCATGAAATCAAGCTCTGAGGCTTTCTTGACGGCCTGCCCCATTTCGGCAACGGCATCCATGTTGATGCCGCTTCTCGTTGAACCGACGTTGACCGAAGCACAAACAAGATCGGTTTGAGCCAAAGCTTCCGGAATCGACTTGATCAGAGTCTTGTCGCCGCTTTGATATCCCTTTTGAACAAGCGCAGAATATCCACCGATGAAATCAATGCCGAGCGTATGGGCTGCCTTGTCAAGCGTCAAGGCATATTTGACGTAATCCTGATCGTGCGAAGCAGCGGCAATCAAAGAAATCGGCGTTACCGTGACGCGCTTGTTGATGATCGGAATTCCATATTCTTCTTGAATCTGTTCACCGACCTTGACGAGATTCCTGGCCTTGGTCGTGATTTTGTCGTAAATCTTCTGGCAAGCTTTGTCGCTGTCCGAGTCGATGCAGTCAAGCAATGAGATTCCCATCGTGATCGTACGCACGTCAAGATTCTCGTCAGAAATCATGTGAATCGTTTCTAAAATCTTTTCGCTTTCCATATTTTCCCCCATTAAAGATGATGCATCGCACGGTAGATTTCTTCGTTGCGAATGCGAATCTCAACGCCAAGCTTTTGACCAAGGTCTGCCAATTCTTGTGCCAAAACGCCGAATTCTTTTTCGTTTTCCGGCACGTCTACCATCATCATCATTGTAAAGTAGCCATCCATGATCGTTTGTGACAAATCCAGGATGTTAACCTTGTTTTCTGCCAAATATTGACTTACGCCTGCGATAATTCCGACTTGATCTTCACCGACAGTGGTCAAAATTGCTTTCATCTTTTTTGCACCTCGTTCTTTATATTAAACCTGTTAGTTTTAATAAAAGTATAGCGCATAACTAATAATTTCGCAAAACATTTTGAAAATATTCGTGTTTTTCAGCAAATTTGTTTTTTTATCCTCAAATATCGAATATTGCCGCACTGCATTTTATAAAGAAGGCTTGAAATTAAATGCAAATGCATTTATTATTAAATGCAGATGCATGTAATTTAGAAAGAGGAATTGAAAACATGGCAAATATTTCAAAAACCATCAATCCGAAACTTCGGACGACAATTACCGTGCTGCTGCTTCTTTCATCGTTCATCAGTCTAGCCAGCCAAACGATGATGGTCACAGCTCTTCCTGTCATCCAAAGGGAAATGCACGTTTCACTGACACTTGCGCAATGGCTGACCACCGGTTACACGTTGATCATCGGAGTCGTAACGCCCCTTTCATCCAATATGTATGAAAAGTTCCGCAATCGCTCCGTCTTTTTGGGAACGATCGGCACGTTTGTCATCGGCACACTCATCGGCTGCGTTGCGCATAACTTTTGGTTCCTGTTGCTTGCGAGACTCGTTCAGGCATGCGCAGGCGGAATTTTGATGTCATTTCAAATGACGACGATGATTTCAATCTATCCGATGGAAAAACGCGGAACGATTCTTGGCATGTCAGGCCTTGTTATCGCCTTCGGACCGGCAATCGGGCCGACGCTTTCAGGAATCATCGTCAACTCGCTCGGATGGCGTTACATATTCATTCTTGTGCTGCCGCTGATGCTGCTGGTTTTACTGATCGGTTTTGCAACGTTCCCAAACTTCAAAGAACCGCGCGAACTCAAAATCGACGTTCTTTCCGTCTTCCTGTCCTTGATCGGTGCAGCTTTGACGCTTGCAAGCCTGACGTTTTTCCAAACAGACATTGCTCTGGGATTTGTCATGCTCGTTGTCGGACTTGTCATTTTGACACTGTTCATTAAGCGCCAGCTCAAACTCAAAGACCCGATGCTAAACGTCAGAATCGTTGCCAACCCTGCATTTCGCAGAATGACGCTCGTTGGTATTTTTGCCTTCATGATTTTGCTTGGCACTGAACAAATGGTGCCGATCTTTGCGCAAAATGCCTCGCACGTCAGCTCAACCGTTTCAGGGATGATTCTTCTGCCAGGGGCAATTGCCAATGCGCTTTCGGCCGCCATCGTCGGACGCTTGTACGATCGCTTCGGACCAAAATATCTGATTACGACCGGCGGTATTTTGATGCTTTTGGCCTCGATTCCGTTGGTTTCCCTCAAGCCGACGACCCCGCTTTGGATCGTGACCGTCGCCTATATGGTCCGCATGATTGGCAATGCGCTCGTCTTTTCGCCTGCAATGTCCGAAGCATTTATCGAACTTGATCAAGCAGAAATCAGTCATGCGACTGCTTTGAACAACTCCATCAGACAGGCTTTCGGAGCAACTTCGATTACCTTGCTGATCGTTGTTTCCGGAATTCCGGCTTCATTTATTACCGGGTTCCACGCTGCCATGTGGCTGACCGTTGTCTTTGCGGTTTTGCTTTTAGCAACGTTTGCCCGCTACTGGCAAGGATCAAGCAGAAGGAATTCTTAAACTCTGCATTTTAAAAGGAACAAATTATGAGATCGAGCATTGAAAAATGGTGTTCCGTCTTCAACCGCAAGATCAGAACCGAAATCAACCGACGCTGCAGCAAATACGGCTTGCACGAGGCGAATTTCTTTTACCTGATTATTGTCGACGAACACCCTGGCATCAGCCAGAATTACCTGATTCAGACGATTCAGCGCGAGCAAAGCATCGTTACCAAACACATCAATCACCTTGTGGCCGACGGTTGGCTGAGAAAAGACGTCGCAAAAAACGACCGGCGTAAAAACGAACTGTTTTTGACACAAAAAGGTCGAAACGTTATTCCCGTACTCGACCATATTATGGAAGACATCAGCCATGAAAGCGTTGCTGGCTTGACTGACAATGAAGCTAAGATGTTGGAGAACCTGTTGGAAAAGGCGGCCAAAACATATGACGTGTAAGTTCAAGATGCCGGGAAATCCCCGCTTGGACTAAATAAAAAGCCGAACAGAGGCAGTCGAGTTGCGACTGACTTTGTTCGGCTTTTCGTTTAAACCAAGATAGAAAAGAGACTTTTTTCTCAGCCTCCGTTGTTAAAAATTATTCTTTCTTGTTATCTAAATTGAAACGACGATCAAGCATGACCAAGCCGCAGATTGATAAAATTCCAACAATAACTGCACCCAAGAAACACAAATTTGAACTGAAATCGCCAGTTTGCGGCAGAAGTCCAAAATTATTTTTGCTTTCGCTTGGTTGAGCAGCTTTTTGCTTGACGGCAAATTTAGCTGGAGTGATAACTTCTGTCTGACGCGGCTGATCTTTTTGTCGATCCACCTGAAATTTTCTCACGTTCCGATCGTTATTTGACCCGGCTGCAACCTTTTCTTGTTGCGGGTTTTTATTTTCACCGTTGGCGTTGCTTTCCGCAGAATTATCGGCCACGTAGCTGACCACGCCATCCTTGAACGGATCTTCAGGCGAAGACAAACGGTAGCCGTCGCATTTGTTTGCGCTGACCTGTTGAAGGCTGCCATTGCTGCATTCGACAGTATATCCTTCGATATAAGGAACGATCTGATTCTGGGCGGCTATCTTGGTCGAATCTGACGGATCGTTTTGGTATGCAATGTCTTGCTCCGGCTTTCCGGGAACGGAAATCTTCCACGATCCCAGACGCTTATAAACATAGTTGATTGTCCGAGTCTGGTTGCCGAAGTAATTTTCAAGCGGAATCGTCATCCCGCCCACAAAACTGAGATGGGCAGTTCCGTGGCCGAACGGCTCAAGCATCATCGAGTTGCCGATTTTTGCTCCGCCGTAATAGACGTCGGCAATTGCCGTACCAGAATCGTCCATTTGCGTATATTTGATCGTTGCACCGATGCCGCCATGATACTTGATTGTCCGCACCGTTCCGGGAACGTTGCTTTCATTCATTCGATCATCTGCATTCGATGGTGTTTCCGTCAACAGATATCCAGGAAAAACTCGACGCTTGGTTTGGTAAATCATTCCGGTCATGACGTTGTGTCCGATAGACGGGGCAATCCTTTTGCCGTTGCTATCAAGGTAATTGATCGTCTGGTTGATCAACCGCGGCGTCGGTTCGGATATTTCCCGGGAAATAATCTGCGAATCTGAATCTTTGTAATGCTGCAAGACAACATTCGTATCGCCTTCGACCATCACGTCAAAGCTGTCTCCGTCATGGTAGTAGTGCAACTTAAACGGACGATTGCTTTGATCTACGTGCCTTAGTGCTTTATTGCTGTTCGGAGCAAGTTTGAAATTATTCGTTACTCCGTTTGGCATAAACTCCCAAACGCTGATCGTCTGGTCACCATCGCGCCCGATTGCGGCAACGACTCTCGTCGGCCCCTTTGCGTTCAAGATGTCCGCATCAAAGAAAGCATATCGATTTGCACCAACAAAACTTGAATATTGCATATAGTTTTCAGGATTGCAGATCGTGTAGTTTTCATCTGCATGAACCCTGTTGACATAAATTGCAAATACTCCAAGTATTATGGAAATAATCGTAACAATACCATATTTCAATCCCTTTTGAAATTCGTCCTTCATAATTTATCCCCCTAAGTAATACTAAGATTAACTATAGCACAAAATTGAAAAATAGTGTGCATTTTTAATGCTCTGCCCCTAATTCACCAGACAGGAGGGCAAAGCTTATTTTTCCACAATTTTTCTGCGTTTACGGACACATCGATAAAAATGGAGCCTCTGTCTGTAAATGGCCTGCTTAAAAAATGGCGATTATGGACAAAATGGTCAAAAATGGCCGCTTGTCCGTAAGATTCCAGACGTTTGAGCCCCGGTTTTACGGACAAATCATTGGAAAAAGCCGGTTTGTCCGTAAATTTGCGCGAAATCTTGGATAAATCAGTTGAGCAGTACTGCTTCTTGAAAAAGTAGTTTTTATGCATTTAAAATTAAAAAGCCGAACGAAGTCAGTCGCAACTCGACCGCCTCTGTTCGGCATTTCATTTAATTCAAGTAAGAAACGGGACTTTTCTCCGGCATTCTCACTATTTATTGATCTGCAAATTTTGAAACGAGTTCTTGCTGAACTTCATAAAGTTTTGGCGTGATGAACACCGGATATTCATCCGCATTGAGCAGGCGCTTCGTTGAATGCGGAAGCAAATCGAGCTGAGATTTGCTGAACTTTTGGATCTCAAAGACGTTTGGAAGATCGATTTTGACTTCAGTCCCGTCCATAGCTTCTTTTTGAAGAGGAACCGCCGTAAAGTTTGCAAGATGACCCTTTTGTTTCGTTGCCAACGGATCAGCCTTGAAAGCCGTGAGTTCGGACGGAAGATCCTCGTCACGAAGCGTGATAATATCGGCAAAGGCTTTGCCTGATTTGTTGTCGATCAAGCGATATGTCTGCTTGATGCCAGGAAGCGTCAACTTGCCCTTGCTTTCCGAAACTTTGATCTTCGGAATGAGCTTGTCGCCTTTGATAACGGCAGAAAGCTTGTAAACACCGCTCAAAACAGGCGAAGACGAGCTTGTGATCATCTTTTCGCCGACGCCGAAATTGTCGATCGGAGCACCTTGTTCGAGCAGGGACTGGATGATGTTTTCGTCAAGCGCATTTGAAATCGTGATTTTGGCATTCGGGAAGCCTGCTTCGTCCATCATTTCACGGGCTGCTTCAGCAAGTTTTGTTACGTCGCCTGAATCAATCCGGATACCGAAATTGCCGTGTCCTTCCGCCTTCAATTCGTTGAAAATCTTAATGGCATTCGGAACGCCTGATTCGAGCACGTCATACGTATCAGCCAAAAGCGAGCAGTTGTCAGGATAAATGTCTGCCCAGGCTCTGAATGCGTCGTATTCGCTGTCGAAAGCTTCGATCCAACTGTGCGCCATCGTTCCTGCAGCCGGAATTCCGAATTTTTTGGCCGCAAGCAGGTTGGAAGTGGAACTTGCACCGCCGATTACGGCTGCCCTTGCACCGTAAGTAGCACTTGAAGGCCCTTGGGCACGACGAGCACCGAATTCCATGACGCCGCGCCCTTTGGCTGCAGCCGTGATTCGACGCGCCTTTGTTGCGATCAGCGTTTCGTGATTGATGATGCTCAAAAGAAGCGTTTCAAACAGCTGTGCCTGAATCAGCGGTCCTTGAATCGTCATTACGGGTTCGCGCGGGAAAATCGGAGTGCCTTCCGGAACGGCCCAGACGCGACAACTGAATTTGAAATCAGCCAAATATTCGATAAAATCATCTGAAAAAAGGTTTAACCCCTTCAAATACTCGATGTCTTCTTTTTCAAAGTGGAAGTTCTTGAGCTCCTCGACTGCTTGCTCAAGCCCTGCCAACACTACAAAACTTCCATCGTCGGGCATCTTGCGAAAGAAGATGTCAAAAACGCCTTCTTCTTCGCCTAACTTCTCCTTAAAACCGTTTGCCATCGTCAGTTCGTACAAATCGGTCACTAATGCCCAATTGTCTGCATCCATGAGATTTCCTCCTATTTAAGTCGCAACTACCTTTATTCTCCAATAAAGTAGATACCACTTTTATATTGAACCTATCTTACACTAATTTACTTTGTTTTGCAACTTTCATCATCTTCGACTGATTTTAAAGCGTAAATCTTGGCTGGTCGTCCTGGGCGTTTTTGGACGGTTTCCGTCCCGATTTCCTTTAACAGATGCATATGCGTTTTTCTGAAGTTGGAATTGTCGATTGCGTCGACTTTTTTCATCAAAAACGGTGCATAAACGCAGCGAGCCTCGCGCATCGTAAACGTCGATCCCAAAACCAGCAAGACGTTTGGTCGGTAGTTGAGCTTATTGCGAATTCTTTCGCAAGCCACTTTGAAGATCCAGTCGTAATCAAATGCGAGGTGCGTTTTGGGATCGTACTCTGCATTTTCATAATACTTCGCCTGACTCGTCGCTTCGCTTGCTTTAAAATGCAGTGCTCCGTTCCGCACCACATAGTGACCGTCTTCTGCGGAGAACGCAAACCAGCGCGCATCGGTTGCCCCGTATCCGGCTTTGAGCGGTGGCATTTCAGGAAGAAACGTCATGTACGCCAAAGACAGGATTCGGTCGCGCCCCCGGCCGGAACGCATCGGATTCGTGAAAGTCGCCAACTGTTCGGTATGGATCGCAGACAGATTCAGTCCGATTTTTTCGCGAACCAGCCTAAGCGCTGCCGCATCCGCGCTTTCTTCCGTTCTCAAATATGTTTCGGGCATTGCCCATGCCCCTTTTTCGGGCTCATTTGCACGCTTAACGAGCAGCATGTTGACTTGACTTGTTTCCCGGTCAAAACTCCAAATAACATTAACGATGTTGATATATGGTCGTTCCAACAATTCCGTCTGTTCGCTCATGATATTCTCCCTTTCGATTGATACCTACTTATAATTATATCTTAAATTAAGAGTCATGTGTACTCAAAGCAACACCAATGGATTATAATATAGGTAAATATTTTTTAAGAAAGGCGGAATTTATAATATGCTGCATATGATTCCTGACAACATGGAACAGGTCGAAGAAAAACTCGCTTGGATGAAGCAAAACGGCTACGAACAAACCACCAAACAAGACGTCATCAACGATATGACCAGGGACGGCGTGCAAGACATGCTGGATACGGCGCTTGAAGGGCCGTATTGGACGGCACGCTGGGAAGAAGCAGGCCAATTGCTTAAAGTTTGCGGACCTGTCGGCGACGTTATCGGAACTTTAAAACCTCGTGATGAGTACGCTGATTTTGAAAGCGACCTTGAAAACAATGCCATCCTCTTTTGGCGCAATCTTGCAACGCAAACGCAAAAACTCATCGGTCATGACTAAAAATGAGAAGAATATGCGGCCATTAATCATTGTCTAGTCAATTGATGATAAGTTAAAATGCATTCTTTACAATCAAGTACACGCTTACATTATTGATATAGATATCTTTCTAGATTAGAAATACTTTTTTCTGCTTGCAACTACTTGAAATTGTGATAAAATGTTAGTAATTTTTACAGAAAGAAGAATTACTAACAATGGTTAAAATTAAACGTGCTCCAGTTGCTGGTTTGAACTTGCTCGAAGGCGAAATTGTCAAAAAAGATCTCAAAATTTCTGGCATGAGCTTTAAAAACGTACCAGTTATTCCTGAAGTAAAAAACGATGATACTAGCTATCACGTTTCTGAACCTGTCTACAAGCGTCTTTATACGTTGCTTCGCAGTCGTTGTTCCAAAGTTGTTGATTTTGACGATTTTTCATACTAATACGAATATCAAACATAAGACAAAGAGGCCGAAAAATGTGCCTCAAATTGAAAACCCGGATGATTTGCAGTCAATTGCAAACCATCCGGGTTTTTTCGTATATATGACAATCTTTGTATATAATGGAAACAACCAAAAAGAGTCTGTCAGTAAATTGAATGGGAGCTTGCTGCGCTAATTGAGCAGACGCTGCATTTTGTAAAAAAGTCTCACGCTTTAAATTAAGAAAAAACTGAATTTTTTCCAAAACTCTTTTTGCTTTTCAAATGTGAATCAGACTTCGATACCGTCAATCGAAAAGCGAATCTCCGGAAATTCTTTTTGACCGTCTTTTCCCTCCATAAATGCCAAGGCTTCGCGTCTGATTTGCGACAAGTCAACGCCTTGCTGCTTGGCAGCAAACATGCACCCGCAGTAGCATTGACGATAGACGTCATATTCCTTGCACATTTCAACGGAACGAAGGTAGCCGTTTCCTTTCTTGAAATCGCTTGGCAGATAATGCACGTCGTAAAACTGCTGAACCTCGATTCCAACGGAATTGATTACTTGAGAGTTCTTGTGCGGGCTGATCGTCAGCGTGCTGCCAAAGTAGTCAAACCCAAGTTCCACGGCCTTTTTTGCAACCGTATCAAGTCGATAGTCAAAACAGGCACGACACCTTTTGCCGCCTTCAGGTTCTTTTTCAAGACCTCTTACGGCTTCAAAGTATTCCTGCGGCCGGTATGGTGCGGCAATAAATTGAACGTGATTGCCTGTTTTTTCGTTGAAATCGTGAATAAATTTCTGTTGGACGTATTCTCTTCGTTGATATTCGGCACGAGGATGAATGTTAGAGTTGGCATAGTAGATGGTTACTTCAGCAAATTCAGTCATGCGCTCCAACGTCGTCGTGCTGCACGGAGCACAACAGGCATGGAGCAGAATCTTCGGCCGAATCCCCGCTGTTTGCCAATTCTGAACCATTTTCATCATGACCTTGTCATAATTGATTTTTTGGTTCAGATTCATTTTCTCAAGTATTTCCTTAAGATCAATCAATTCAAATTCTTCCTTTCATCGTTTTTAGACTGGATGCAATTATTTTTATCAAAAAAGCTCAGGTTTGCAACTTGAAGAACCGGATGTCCCTCCCCTGATCACAATCGGGGTCTTCGTTAAGATTACCGCATCAATTATAGTGAAAAATCAGCTTTCATGCAAATGTTCCACGTGGAACAACAAATGAATGTTTCACGTGAAACATTATCCGTTCTTGTCCGAAACACATCTGAATAATATAATGTCTTACAGGAGGAAATCATATGAAAAAAAATATTCCGCTGCTCGTTTTCGGGCTCTTCATCTTAATTGCGCTGGCTTTTGTGCTGTGCACGCTGACCGTTTGGGCTTTCATGTCGAATCAAGGCAACACTCTTCGCCTCATTTTGATGTTGGGAGCATTCTTTTCATGCAGTGCATCAATTACCGTTTTAACAATTTTGATTACGCACTGGATTTCACGACTGAAAAAAAAGCAAAAATAAAAGGGCTCCGGTTCTCCGGAGCCTTAAGCTTCATCATCTCAAATGACGCAGCCATCCTATAAACACATCTAATGGACGCCCCATTGTAAGCGCCTTTTCCAAATCGCTCGCAATCGTTGGTTTCTTGCGTCGCTTATTTACCGCATACGACTGAATACGTCCGAAAAGCTCATCTGAATCGAGCTCTTCTTCAAGCAGTCTTTCGCGAACCCATGCGCAAATCGCAACAAACTCCCGATCTTTTGAAAATTTTTCATTTCTGAGACGTTCATCAATCAAACTGATGACGTCTCTGGTACGATCTTTTGTAATCACTTTGATCACCTGCCTAGCAAAACCGAATCCGGCAACCATCTAGGGTAATTGTAATCCATTTCTGTAAACGGTGTCAAACTTTTTGGACAGATCAAAGAAAACGTTTCAACAAACACCAGTCAATTGCTAAGGAGCGGTCATCATCCACTGATTCAATCCATTCGCTAGTCCCCTTCGTGATTGCAATCTTCTAAAATCAGCTGATTTTAGAAGAATCCTTCAAGCTGCATAATTCAAAAAAGTATTCGTCCAAAATAAAGCCATGCTTTACCCTGAAAGCTAAAAACCTCAGGCAGACGCTTCAGTAATCTGCCTGAGGAACGTGATTTAACGGGAGTCGAAAAGAGGGAGTAACCGGGACAGCTTCTAACATGCTTTGGCGAATCACGGATGAAAAACTGTGCAAATCGAAGAACAGCACCTCGAAATCAGCACTGCATCCAGAATAATTCGCACGCTGCCATAAGGAATCAACAAGCTCTGACCTCTTTTCGCATCATTGGAAAACAATATCTTGATTCGTCTGAATCTCAAAGCTAACATTCCCTACTCTTTAATTGTAAACGCTTTCTTTGTAAAATGCAAGCTCTTCGCCTTGACTGATGACGTTCGATTCAATCAAAAAAGTCCCGTTTCTTACTTGAATTAAATGAAATGCCAAACGAATGCAGTTAGTTTGCGACTGCTTTTGTTCGGCATTTTTTAAATACGGTGCTGCTTAACCGATTCAGCCAAAATTTCATCCAGCTTTACGGACAAAGTGCCATTTTTCGCTGATTTGTCCGTAAACGACAGTGATTCTGCCAAATAAAGCACCTGATAAATCAGCGCACTAATAATTTGCCGCCTGCCTCTTTCAGGTCATTTCCATCATTGCAGGCGCTTGTCACGTATAAGCAAAAAAACCGGATCAGCTTTGCGATTGCAAACCATCCGGTTTTTCAATTGAAGCATAGTGTTTTCTCAGCCTTTTTTCAGCTAATTATGATTTTTAACGATCCAATTTTTTTCATTATCCTGAGCAATGAAACTCTTTTGCTTCTTCTTTGGATACAGTGCTGCATTTTCCTGTCGGAGCTTCTTAATTCCGGCACGGACGCTCAGATGGTCATTTTTAATGCAATAGACGTTTCCTGGAAGATTTGTGAACCTGACTCTCCCCCGTTCATCCGATTGGACGATGAACTCTTTTTGGTTGCGATACAGCTTGCGCCTGCCGTTTCTGGCAAAAAGCCGGAAAGCTTCGCCAACGACAGGTTTTCCGTCCGCATCGACAACGATGAAATCAAGGTTGATCTCGCGCTTTTTAAGCAAGCCGCCGTGGATAATTCTGTACAAAATATAAAATACAGAAAAAATCGCCATGACGCATCCTAGCATAACGGCCGCTTGAATCAGGTTGTTCATTAGGGATGCACCTTCGACTTCACGTGCAATCTTCTTCGTATATGGAACTCGATACCCAGTCACAAGCATTCGATGAGAATTGATCATGTACGGTGTGCACGTCATCAGTGTCGCCAAATCCTTGTCCTTGACCGGAAGAAGCGATTTGACTTTATTTGGCTTGATGACCTTGATGTTGTAAACCTTGTAGGCCATATTCTTTCCATAAACGCTGATTACGAACAAATCGCCCTTCTTGACCTTGTCAAGGTCCGTAAACAGCTTGCGTTCAGGCAGACCACGATGGGCAGCAATAACTGTTCGCTTTCCTTTTCCGCCGGTCGGAAACGATGACCCTTGCAAAACGGCCGCGCCATAATTGAGCGTGTCGGCCGTCGTCAGATTAAATAACGGTACGTTAACGTTGATTTTCGGAATTACGACCCGACCCAGCAAATGCTTGCGCAACTTCTCGGCATTCATGTTGTCTGTCCCGCGAAACGGGTCTTTGGCAGCTTTTTTAGCAGCACGTTCATTTTCTGCTCTGAGCTTTGCAAGTTCTTTCGCATTTCTTTTGGCATCAAGTTTCTGGGCTTCTTCAATACGTTGATTATCAATAAAATTATTTATCGATTCAACGTAGAAAGGGTATAGCATAATCAACAATCCTGCCAAAAAGACAATCATCAGCAAAACTTGAATCCAAAAACCATTTTTCGATTTCTTCTTTTTTTCAGCCATTCTTTTTCCTTTTGATACTCAATTGACATTACGTTCAGTTTAACAGAAAAAGGGATCGGAAAATTCATTCCCGACCCCCAAAAATTGGTATATGAATAATGAGCTATTTAGTTGTGATGAATAGAATCACGAATCAGATGTTTTCACGACGGTTGCGGCGTGCAATCATAGTACCTGCAGCACCAGCCATTACAACGACACCTGCAACGATGAAGAGAACGATACCCATGCCGCCTGTTGATGGAAGGAAGCCGCCCTTCTTCGTGTTGGAAATCTTTTGACCGTCAGCTGCTTGAATCGTCTTGTAGCTGTCCTTTGCAACTGTGAACAAAACTGGATCCTTAAGCAAGTCGTAGCCTGTAGGAGCTTTAACTTCTTTTACGGCATATGATTCGCCGGCTTCAAGCGACTCAGAATACTTCAAACCTGCAAATTCAAATTGACCGTTTTCGCCAGTTGTCTTCGTAGCAACGTTTGTGTTGTTCGTATCGAATGTGTAGCCATCTTTTTCATTGCCGTGAGCATACTTGACAACTTGACCGTTCTTAACGATAACAAGTTGGAATTGTGCACCTGCAAGCGTCTTTGATTGGTTAGAACCATCAACCTTGACGAACTTCTTGCCGCCTGTGAAGACTTCTTCTGACTTGACTTCGTGGTGTGCTTCGTTGTCAACCTTGGCAGTAGCCTTGTTAGGAATACCAGTGTCAATCAATGTAAGATCTTCAATGCTGAGATGACCCTTAACAGTTGTCTTGAGCGTCTTGCCGGCAAATGCAGCAAGATCTGCAGCAGGAATCGTGATCGTGAAGCCGTTGTCGGCATTCTTCTTAACAGTATACTTGTTGCTTGCAAGACCTTCGATTTGAATCGTATCAGCATCCATGATCAGGCCCTTGCTTGGGTTATCAGTAATCGTGTAGACTTTCTTGTTAGCAATATTCCAAGGAACAACCGTTTCGATAGTGTAGTTGATCTTTTCGCCGGCAGTGAAGTCGTGGTGTGAGCGATTGTCATTCAAAGTCTTCTTGTCTGATTGCTTAACGTTCTTTGGATAGATGTTGATTGACTTTTGAACATTCTTTCCGTCTGCTCCGTAAATCGGCATTGCCAAAACGAACGGTTCTGCTTTTTGAGTAATGTTTGCAGGAGCATCTGTTTCAGCAAAGAGGTATGCCTTGTAGTTTCCGTTTGCGTCTCTCAACGGAAGGTTTGCAAATGATGCAAGACCACCGTTGGCAGTTGTCTGTTTGCCAACAACCGTTGCCGTCTTTTGAAGCGCATCAGCCTTCTTTGCAACTGCAGCACTCGCCGTCTTGGCTGCATCGGCAGGACTTTCATTCTTATCGCCGGTTGCCGTCTTGTATTCATTCGCATATTCGCTTGTTACATCGTATGCCGTAAATTCAACGCCATCAAGTGCTTCGGCATTGTTCTTGGTCAACCATGCATTGATTTCGTCTTGTGACTTGCTGTTGTCAATCTTGTCAGAAGGCAAAGACTTGTCAAATACGTATTTGTGCAACGTAACGGTTGCCGTTTCCGTTGACGTTTCTGCAGCCTGTGCGGTCTTGACGCCAACAGCACCCTGCAATGCCAACGGCAATGCAAGTAACAATGTTGCTAATGCATTTCTCAATTTCCTATGATTCTTCATTTTTAATGCTCCTCTTTATAATTTCTTCTCTTTGCGCTTACTAAAACAACTAAACATATTATTCCTATGCCGAGCAATGCCATAATCGATTTTGATTCACCAGTTTGCGGCAACATCCCCCATAACCCTTTTTTCTTGACACTTTTCGGTGTCGTTGGCTTGCCTGGAGTATTTGTCTTGCCGGAGTTGCTTGGCGGATTCTCAATACTGTAATTATAAATGCGCGGCTTGGCGGCACTGACTGCCCCATCAGACAGTTTTTGATCATAAAGTCCTTCCAAAGCTGTGCCGTTGACTTTAACGCCGTCAGACATCTTCTTTGGAATATAAACTTCGATCTTGCGTGCTTCATCGGTAATCCTGTATCCTTTGGGTGCCTGAACTTCGCTGAAGTAGTAGGTGCCAGGATCAAGACTCTCACGGTCATACATGACCAAACCTGCCGAGTTGGACGTGAATTTTGCAATTTCATCGTCGCTGAGCGGAGAAGCACTTGCCTTAAAACCGCCATTATTTGTGCAATATAATTTTATTGAACCGTCCAAGCGGTACAAAACAAATTTTGCATCGCTCAACGGTAACTCTCCGCCGGCGTTTTTGCCATATTTGAAGAAATAGGCTGAACGCTGCACGAGCGAAGTTTTACCTTTGATTTGAAACCACATCCGACCTTGATCATCAATTTTGAAGTCATCATTCATCAAAAAGACGAATGGGAGGGTAAAAGTCCCGTTGTCCCCTGCATTTTCAATGACTCCGTTCTCATCGGTCTGAACGATCAGGTACGCATCGCACCTGGGAACGATAAAATCGATCGAAGAATTTGCCTTGTTTCCGGTCTGTCGACTGAGAGGCTTCAAGCTATGCTTTTCAATGAAGTTTTTCGCATAACTCTGACCTACGAGCGGGAATTTTTCGGTAAATTCCTTTGGATCATCAGCTTCATTAAACTGATCCGAAATATCATATATTTCGAACGTCGGCGCTCTCAGTTTGGTAACATCTGTTCCTGAAGGAAGATTGAGTCCCAAACTGATATGGATGTGAATATTTTGAGTGATACCCGTTGTCGAATCAGCTGATGCTTGCCCGGATCCTGCGAATACAGCAGTCATAAAGGCAACGATCATGAACAATAATTTTAATACTCTCTTCATGATCACACCCCCTTTGAACTGCGAATCCGTCGCCAGATGAGCACCTCAGTCAGGGCACACGCAACAACGATCAGCAGCGATCCCAATGCTTCAAACAACAATCTGCCCGGTCCGCCTGTTTGAGGAAGCATCCCTCCGACAGGATAATTCAAAACCTGAAGCGTTGTCGGTTTTTTCTTCTCAGGATTCATGGCAATGATGCTTGCGTAAGCAGGATTTTTAATCTTGTTGCCGTCAGCATCTGTAATCGTAATCGAAGATTCCTTATCCTTGACGTCGCTCATGTTCTTTTTACTCAAAATGAAATAAATCGGAGTGTCAAGTTTTATATAGCCTGATTGCGTTCTCGTTTCAACGAGCTTGTACCGACCGGTAAGCAAGCCTTTGTAGCTGATTCGTCCGTTAACGCCTGTCGATACGTCTTGAATGTACGGTATCCACTTGTCGTCTGCCAAACGATACAAATCAAAATGAACGTCACGCATGACCTTCTTATCGATGGCATCGCGTTTCAAAATATCGAAGTCGACATTATATCCAGTAATCGTAGCATCACCGGAAGTATGCGTCACTTCCTTATCTTTATCAACCTTCGTATAAATAACCCTGTTGTCCAACCCCTCGATTGATGCGGTATTGGCTACGCGATCCTTTCCTGAAGTCAAAATCTTTGTCTGATATTTGATTCTGTAAGGCCGACTGATATAGTTGGCCTTTTCGCCAGGATTATTCTTTTGGTCATCATTGAACGTGATAATCATCTGTTGAGTGACTCTTCCGTCGGAAGTAGTATACGGAACAATTTTCGCATTGTATGCCGACTTCGGAAGCGGTTTGCTCGAAAGCTTGTCATGCCACTGATCTAATCCTTCATATCGATATACTTCAATCGAGTCTTCAACGAAAATCTGCTTTCCGTCAAGAGTATCCTTGATGGCACCGTTAGGATAGGTGACATACGCCTTGTTGGCGTCGATCGTCCAGTTCACGAGACTGTTGTCATCATTGTCGACCACGCCATCTTTTTCAAGTGTTTTCTGCCAATGCCAATAATCGCTTGTAGCACTGCCTTTCTTGTCATTTCCTTGATACAAATCAGCGTAATCAATATAGTGATTCTTATTGCTGGTGTATCCGACCGGTCCAAGTTTTACGCCATACGAAATACAGTATTGGTGGTCCGTATCAGGCAAATGGATAATCAGAAGCTTTGCAGGCGACGTATAGGTCTTTCCGTCCTGATTGTACGTTGTCGTCGTTTCCTGAATCTCTCGTCTGACTTGACTCGTAACATCCTTGTTGTCAGTCAGGTCTTTAACCTTGATTGTTGATGCCATCAGAGTCTGGTCACCAGTAATCGTATCCTTGACCACATAATTGCTCATCGGAATCTTTTCTGCATTGACGTAGACATCCCAATGCAAGAGACCGTCTGTTCTGTGGACCCCAGAATTGCTCTTTCCAATCCCGATGTTTTTAGAAAATCCGCCGTCAGCAGGAACACTGTCTCTCGTTTGCTCATTGCCAAACTGTGCCCAGTTCCCTGATTCTTGAGAAGAATCGCGTGTCGTCTGATACCTTGCTTCATAAAGCGCAGCCGGTGCTTCGCCTTTAAACGTAATCTTGAAGCCTTTGTATCCGCCTTCGCCTGATTTATTGTCTTCTTTAATCGTATATTCGCCAGGGTCAACCAAAATATTCGTATTCCAGTCTCCAGGTCCGCTGCTTCGATAGACCTTGATGGTATTCAGTCCGCCCACCAGGTTAAGCTGATTGCCGCGATTGGTATAAAAGTGATCTGTCAAAGTCAGATTCTTGAACGCCTTAAAAGCATTGTTGCTTGCCGCTTTATAGAATTTTACGGACCAGTCGATCGTATTTTCGGTAACGTTCCTGTGCTCCTTGTAAACATGCTCTTTTACTTGATCGTACCAGATGCTGCTTTCGCCTTCATTGTCATGTCCGTCTTTGACGTGATTCCTGATTTGAGCGCCTTGCCATAACCAATCCGGCAAAATCGATCTGTAGCGAATCACATACCCTTTGCCGTCTGAATTATTAATCTTGATCGTTGCAACTTTACAATCAGATTTGGCTGAATACACAATGGAATATTCGCTGCTTGAAAGCTTGCGACCAATATTGATGTTGTTCTTATTGTTATTGAACGGATTTCCGTCAATTGATGAAGCCTCATAGATTTCAAAACTGTTCTTATCAAACGTTCCACTGTACAAACTGTCCAACAAGATCGTGCTGTCGCCGAACTTGTGACCGACAAGGTTGTAGTAGATCGTCCAATCAACTCTGTTGCTGTCTTTTTGGACGCCATTTTTAACAATCGTGCCTCCCTTGTTCCACCAATTTGCCCAAAGTTCCTTGGACGCATCGGCCAGATGTTTGTCGCCATCATATGAGGAAACCTTATTGCCAACCTTCGTTGCCTCACGATTACCGGAATAATTCGTAATATCCGTTTCATATTCTACACGATATGCGCCCTTGATTTTGTGCTTAAAATGAAGCTCATAACTCATGCCATCGGCAGACTTGACGATTTCATATTCTTGCGGATTAACTTTTTCCTTGCTGTTTTCGATGACTCCGCCATAAGAATCAAGTCGAACGGAATAAACATCGAAACTGTTATAGTCGATTTTATGTTCAGAACATTGACCGTCAGCACGATACAAATTGTCTTTCAAAACAGGATTCTCAATATCGTTTAGCCCTTTGTTGAAATCAATCGTCCAATGTGCTCGCTTCGGCTGCCAGCCGTTCCCGAGAAACCAGCCGTTTTTTGTCACGTCCCCGAATTTTTCATCCGTATGCTGCTTGATTTCAACATTGTAAGTCGTACTGTCTTTCAACGGAATTTTGATCTCCTGACGATTTTCTTTGGAAAAGCTTTCAATATCCAAAGACGACTCGAGGTGTATTGTCCCTTTGCGTCCCTGAATCTTTTTAATGTTATCGTTAAAAGTCATGACCAACGGATACCCGTTGTGTTCATTGTCAAACGTGCCGGACATCTGCCATGTCCCAAATCCCGTTCCGTCTTCATTCTTGAGCTTGCCATCACAGGAATTATATGCCTTGAAAGCCCTTGGAACATAAATCGTATATGTGTCGCCCGGATTGATGTCCGTATTATCAGAAAAACTGAAATTATAATCAACCGATATCTTGTCGCCGTCCCTTAATATGTATACATCATTATTCTTAAGTTCCTCTGATGTCGAATCTTTATGACTGACCATAATTTTTACGCTGTCAATAAAACTGACGGTATTGTTTTGATTCAACTCAACCGCAGCATTTGCCTTTTCGCCGTCGAACTTCCCCATGGCAAAAACAATCGCAAATACCGTGGCCATCGCCCCCAAAAGCCAGAGCAGCTTTTTAAATGTTTTATTTCTTTCCATATCAGTTGCTCTCCATTCTTATCTATCACTAACCAACAAATACTTCAAACATAACGTCTGAAAGATACCGTCATCAGACAACCTCTCTTCGCCAAACAACCGTATCTGCCCCAAAAAGAAAATCCATCTCTCCACTAAAGATTGAATCGTCCATAATAAATGATGTATACCAATAAATGTTTCAGGAACTCGTTCAAGTTTCCAAAACAACCGTTGCAAACTACAAATTGAATTCTTCTTAAAAATTCAAACATAATTCACAAATCTTTCACCTTGAATTATAGCACAGCAAAAATCGTTTTCCAACAAATAAATTATAGAAAAATTCATTTTTGTTCACAAAAATAGCATATTTTTTAAAACGCACTATTTTTTTCTTCTAATCGCCAACTTTTTGTCAAAAATGACAAAAATCACTATTACAGTAATGTGCTTTTTTTATTTTATTTCATATTAAATTAAAGCAGATGCTTTTTTTAAATAAGTCTGCAATGGACTATATGCAGCATTACAAAAAAACGTATTCGATTACAGCTTTAATATAATGCTGGCGATTGCTTTTTATCTTGAACGGATTTTAATAATGTTTTTCTTGTAATATAGCAAAAGAACAATTCACATTTATTTCATTTTTTATGATATTTTCTCATATTCCGGTTATTTCTAAACTTATTTTAATCTTGATAAAGAATGCTGCTTTTCGTATTAATTTAAATAAATGAACTATACCACTTATCAAGGACTTGATTAAAAAATTTCAGAACATCTTAAACGCACACCAGCTAAATTCCTTATAATCCTCAATAGTGTTGCTCAAATTTTATTCTGATTTTTCATAAATTCATCGCAGTCCACCTTATCATATGCCATTCCAATTCGTGATTTTGAAATTATTTTCATTCTTAATTTGCCTCCTTAAACCTTTGATATTCAAAGATTTGCGAAATGGTCTCAGATTTTATTTGAAAAAAATAAAATATTTCTATTGCATTTTTAATAAACCTTGATATAATGAAGTCATTCAATGCAAAGCAATCATGCAAGTCTTGGAAATAAGTCAAAGGAGGTCGGATGTCATGAAGCAATGCAAGGTGAATAACGTAGCGTCATCTCGAATTATTAGCCTAGTCATCTCCTTGTGTGGTTTCGTGCCATCTGATGTCTCGGCTTAGTTAGAGTGCAAGAATTTCAGATCCGGCACATGCACCAAGGCGGCGCTGGATCCTTATACCCGAATTGGACCCCGATGCCGGCTTAGTGCCAGTATCGGTTTTTTTATCATTCAGATTGAATGATTGCTTCCCGCTGCGAAAGCCATTTTGAGGAGGAGTTACTTATGACAGATACAAAAACAGTAGATCTTGATTGGAACAACTTAGGCTTCGCCTATATGGATCTACCATACCGCTACCGCGCATATTGGAAGGACGGAGAATGGCACAAGGCTGGCCTGGTTGAAGATTCATCCATTACGATTAATGAAGGTTCTCCTATCATCCATTACGGTCAAGGATGTTTCGAAGGCATGAAAGCATACCGTTGCAAGGACGGCAGCGTCAATCTTTTCCGTCCGGATCAAAATGCAGCTCGAATGCAACGCAGCTGTCAGCGTCTTTTGATGCCGGAAGTTCCGACGGAGATGTTCGTTGATGCTTTAAAGCAAGTCGTTCGTGCCAACCAGGCATACATTCCGCCATATGGCACCGGTGGTACTCTTTACCTTCGTCCGTACATGATCGGCGTTGGCGAAAACATCGGCGTTCATCCCGCAACGGAATACATCTTCTCCGTATTTGCAATGCCTGTTGGCAACTACTTCAAGGGCGGCCTGACACCGACGAATTTCCTTGCTGCTGATTATGACCGTGCCGCACATAAAGGTACTGGTCAATCCAAAGTCGGCGGCAACTATGCAGCCAGCCTTCTTCCTGGCGATATTGCACACAAGCGCGGCTTCTCAGACTGCATTTACCTTGATCCGATTGAACATAAAAAGATTGAAGAAGTTGGTTCGGCTAACTTCTTCGGCATTACGCGCGACGGTAAATTCGTGACGCCTAAGTCACCATCTATCTTGCCTAGTGTTACTAAATACTCTCTTCTTTACCTTGCTGAACACAATCTTGGCATGGAAACAGAAGAAACTGATATCTACATCGACCAGCTCGATCACCTTGCAGAAGCAGGTGCTTGTGGGACGGCTGCCGTAATTTCACCAATCGGCGGCTTCCAAGTGGGCGACAAGTTCCACGTCTTCTACAGTGAAACAGAAGTTGGTCCCGTAACCAAGAAACTTTACGACGAATTGACGGGTATTCAATTTGGCGATCGTCCGGCTCCTGAAGGCTGGATCGTCAAAGTCCCTCTTGACTAGTATCAGAATTTAGTACACGCTCGGGCAGGAATAACATCATAAAGATAATTCTTCCTGCACTGAGTTTTGATAGAGCTCAGTTCGACTGAACTCTATTTTTTCGGCTCAAATTCAGTAAATGTGTAGTTTTTTAAAAGTTACTTAATAAGGTCTGCATTTTTTATTTGAGAGTTATTGAGAATTATTATAGGGGGTAATTATATGAACGTCGATACATCAACTACGAGTACAAACAAGCCAACAACCAGAGATTACGTTTATCGGGTTTCCGCTGCTGTCGCCAATGCTATTTTAGTCACGCTCGGCATCGGACTCTTATTCCAGACTATCGCACAATTCATTCATTGGCAGCCGCTTTATGATGCAGGAACGATGGGGACGGTTCTGCTCGCGCCTGCACTTGGCGTCGCGGTCGCCTCGCAGCTTGACGTTAATACGCTTGTCATCTTCAGTGCCATGATTTCAGCAACGGTCGGTTCAAACGCAGTACATTTTACGACAAAAGCGGTCAACGGAACTTCTGCCGTCGGCGGCACGCTTCTTCAAGCAGCCGGCAGCCCTTCATTTTCAACCGGACAGCCTGTCAGTGCCGTTGCCGCAGCATTGATTGCTGCGCTTGTCGGCAAATATCTGACCGGTAAAACGCCGCTCGACATGGTTCTGGTTCCTTTTGGGGCAACGACCGTCGGAACGATTTCAGGCTTGGGACTTGCTGCTGTTACAACGCCGCTCTTGCTTGACATCAGTCGATTCATTGAGCAATCCATGCACGTCAATCCGATTTTGGGTTCTGTCTGCGTTTCGCTTGCATGGGCATTATTCTTGATGTCGCCGGCTTCTTCAGCAGCTCTTTCGATTGCCTTGACGCTTGATCCGATCAGTTCTGCGGCGGCACTTATCGGAACAACGTCGCAGTTTGTGGCTTTCACTGCAATGTCATGCCGACAAAACAACCTTGGCGCAAACATCGCTCAAAGTCTGGTAACTCCTAAGATTCAATTCCCAAATATCGTGCTTAATCCTTACCTGCTGATTCCATCGCTTGTTTCGTCCGTGGTTTCAGCACCGGTTGCAACCGTCCTTTTCCATTTCCGCTCAAACTACACGCTTGGCGGACTTGGACTCAACTCGCTGATTGCACCTTTGGCATATGCTGCCAAAGGCGTTGGACCATTTGCGGTCTACATGTTTACTGGCGTGGTCTTGCCAGCGGCAATTTCCGTTTTCGTTTACCTGTTCATGAAACGGTCAAACCTGATCGGAGAAAATCAGCTTAAACTTCAGGTTATCTGATTTACGACATAACTCTTTGCTTGCTGAGTCAGCGGGCCTGCCAAAAGCAGTTATCTGATTCAGCAAAACATAATCCTCAATCTCTAAGAGGCCGGAACCATTTTCCGGCCTCTTTTTTGCAAACGCCGTAACGACATATAAATTGAAGCAATCAGCTATGATCAAATCATAAAAACAGGTGCCTTTTTTGCAGATGAACCGCTCAAAAGATGAATGATTGCGGGCAAATATCAATGAATAACATTTTGCCCGTAATCCATGGCACCTTTTAAGATTATGGAATTAAAAACGAATGACAAAAAGGCAGTCGGGCCCTTGTTTGGGTCTCGACTGCCTTTTTTAACTAAAATCAATATTCTTATTCTTTGACGTCTTCTTCTTTTGTACGCGCAACCAACACGTCGCATCTGGCCGAACGAATCACGTATGCCGCAACAGAACCAACGACCAGTCTTTGCAAAAAGTTCTTGCCGGTTGAACCGACAATAATCAGATCATTTTCATATTCGGGTTGGAAATCTTCAACGATAACCAGCTTAGGATTGCCGAAACGCAGGTGAACCCTGATTTGTTCCGGCTTGAGCCCTGCTTCCTGAATTGCTTTTCTGCGCAGTTCAAGCAAATATTCTTCGCTATCGTGTTCGATCTCGTAAATCTGCTCGCCGTCAAGCGCAATTCCTGCTCCGCCATATTCAAGCGAGTTAAGATCCATGACCCTCAGCACGTCCAAATGTGCATCGTTGCGCTTGGCAACTTCGATGGCTTCTTTTAAAGCAACTTCTCCGCCTTTTGATCCGTCAAGCGCAACCAAAATATTTTCATATTCGCATGACATATGAATCACCCTGCCTTTCTTCCTATATATCACTTTATATTTATAATAGCCCTAAACATAAGAATTTGCAAGCCTTTTCACTTTTTCGTCAAATGCAGAATTTTATTGCTGCTTCAATATTTCGAGATGAGCTTTGCGCAATTCATCTACTTTTGTCTGCTCCAAATTGCCAAGATCATAAAGCTTGTCTTCGATCTTTTCCAGAATCTTCACGCGATCTTTGACGTCGGCAACAAAATCATACTTATCGCCATCGATGATCAACAGCGGAGATTCGTCATATTCGTCCATCCAATCGTCATAATGGCTGAGCAGACGATGGTAATAATCAACAAGCGAAGGATCTTTTTCAATCTGTTCGTAATCTCGACCGCGCTTGATGATTCGCTTGATCATCGTTTCGTATGAAACTTTGATTGTAATCATGAGATCCGGCGACTTCTTATGCGCAGCATACGGCAGTTCTTCCATCATGTTGTTCAAAAGACTCTTATAGATGTCATACTCGACCTTGGTCGCATTTCCCATCTCGGTATTCATCTTCATGAAGATTTCGTCTTCATAAATCGACCGATCCAAAATATTGTTGTCGTTTTGCATGGCTTCTTTGATCATCGCAAAGCGACGATTCAAAAAGTATGTTTGTAAAAGGTAGGCATACGGATTCGTCGCATCTTTCTCACCGGCTGCGCGTTTTTTGGCCGCAATTTCGTTGCCCTTGTAAAAAATCGGCAGCACCGGATTATCTTCAACGGGTTCATAATATGCCTTTGTTCCAAGTTCCTTTGACAAGATTTCCGTCAAACTGGATTTTCCGGAACCGATAATTCCTGATAATGTAATCAAAATAGTAGATGCATCCTTTCTGTAGCTTAAATGCAGTGCTCTAGATTTCATAAGCAATCGCACATTGCGCTCTTTCAATCATACACTCATTTCGTTTAAAAATAAAGCACATCTAGTGTTTTGTTTCACAGCATGGCACAAGATATAGAGAACGCATTCTATCAACCATAAAAAGGGTTGCAAAATATTTTTGCGCAATGATAAACTAACATTAAATTGCAATGTAAGGAGAATTTAAATGAAATCCGTATACTTGGCATCGCCATTTTTCAGCGATAAGCAAAAAGAACGCATCTATCAAGTCAAAGAAGCACTTGTCAAAAATAAGACGATCGATTCGGAAAAAATTTTCATCCCGCACGAACATGAATATCAGGAAGCAGAATTCGGCAGTTTCGAATGGCAAAAAGCAACCTTCCAGCTCGATGTTTCACAAATTTATGCGGCCGACCTCGTTGTTGCAATCGTCGACTACAAAATGGAAGAAACTAAGGAAAACGAACCGGACTCAGGCACCGCCTTCGAAATCGGCTTCGCATACGGCACTCGCACTCCGGTCGCCGTCGTTCAGTTCGATCCGGAAAAAGAAGTCAATCTGATGATCGCCCAGGCTTTGACCGCATACTTCGACGTTTCAAAAGACGGGCTTGAACAATTGGCAACATATGATTTCGACAAAATGATTCCAAAATTCACGAGAAGACCCGTAATTTAAATTTTAGCCAAAAAGACTGGGAAAACTAAAATCCCGGATGATTTGCAATTAACTGCAGATTATCCGGGCTTTTTTATGCAGCGCTGGATGATTTGCGAAAATGCCAGCTTTGCCCGTAACCGGGGTCTTCCTTTTACGGGCAAATCACAGAAATCGACGTCTTGCCCGTAAGCCCATCTTGATCTTGACGCATGATCAACAGGCGATTCGAAGCACTGCATTTAGCAAAAATGGGTAAAATTTAATGCCGAATGCAATAATTCGTCCAGCACCGCCCAGTGAAAAAATTTTTTCAAAAAAAAAGCATTTCACACTTGTGCTATATCACAAATGTGATATAATAAGAAACGTAGAGGTGAGGTCCGATGAGAATCGACATCAAAGCCTACTTGTCCGCCAAGAAATTGACGATCTACAAAGTGGCAAAGAAGTCGGGCTACGGGTACACCACCCTGCATAAGTCATTCAACAAGCGGCAGACCAGCGCAACCTCGCTGAACCTTCGGGACCTGGATGCGTTGGCACAAGCATCGCAGCAATCGATGTGGGAAGTTCTTCGCGAATTGGAAGAAAGCTACTTGTCGGATGATGACTAATTTTATAGCCCGCACTAAGCTCTTGTCAGTCGCCGCCGGTTTTCTGATTTGAGCTTTTTTGTGCGAAAGAGTCACAAAAGAAATGAGGTATGTATTATGGCTAGATTTTCATCAGATCCATTTTCAAGCAGCATGGATGACATTTTCAATCAATTAATGGGCGAAATGAACGGATTTAACTCAGAGAGCAGTCGCTATCTGATCAACGGACGCGAAGTAACGCCTGAAGAATTTCAACAGTATCGTCAGACAGGAAAGCTGCCGCAAAATAACATGAAAACAAAAAATACGGTAAAACAACCCGAAAACGGAATTTTGGCAAAACTTGGTCGAAACTTGACGCAAGAAGCGCGCGATAATAGGCTTGATCCGGTTATCGGACGCAACAAGGAGATTCAAGAAACCGCTGAAATTCTCTCACGCAGAACAAAGAACAACCCCGTCCTTGTCGGAGACGCCGGCGTCGGCAAGACAGCCGTCGTTGAAGGCCTGGCACAAGCCATCGTCCACGGCGACGTGCCGAATGCGATCAAGAACAAGGAAATCATCAGCATCGATATTTCATCCCTTGAAGCCGGTACTCAGTATCGCGGAAGCTTCGAAGAAAACATTCAAAAACTCGTCAAAGAGGTCAAAGATGCCGGCAATGTCATCTTGTTCTTCGATGAGATTCACCAGATTCTAGGTGCCGGATCTTCCGGTGACGGCAACGGTTCGAAGGGACTGGCCGATATTTTGAAACCGGCCCTTTCACGCGGCGAAATCAGCGTCATCGGTGCAACGACGCAAGACGAGTATCGCAATACAATCATGAAAAATGCAGCATTGGCACGGCGTTTCAATGAAGTTCAGGTCAAGGCTCCAAGCGCAGAAGATACGTTCAAGATCCTCCAGGGAATCAGAACTCTGTATGAAAAGCACCATAACGTCGTTTTGCCGGACAGCGTCCTCAAAGCTGCCGTCGACTACTCGATTCAATATATTCCCCAACGCTCCTTGCCTGACAAAGCCATCGATTTGATCGACATGACCGCGGCTCACCTTGCGGCAAAGCATCCCGTGACTGACGTCAAGGCGTTGGAAGAAGAAATCGAAAAAGAACGTCAAAAACAAGATGAGGCCGCAGCCAAAGAAGATTTCAAAACAGCGCAGGAAGCCAAAGACAAAATCAAAGAACTTCAGGCAAAAATCGACAATCAATCAGAATCTCAAAAGGTCGAAGCAACGATCAACGACGTGGCCAAGTCCGTTGAGCGCTTGACGGGCATCCCCGTTTCCAAGATGGGAGCAAGCGACATCGAGCGTCTGAAAGGCATCGGCGATCGCTTAAGAGGCAAAGTCATCGGACAAGATGAAGCCGTCAAAGCCGTTGCCAGAGCCATTCGCCGCAATCGTGCCGGCTTTGATGAAGGAAACAGACCGATTGGCAGTTTCCTGTTCGTCGGACCAACGGGTGTCGGCAAGACCGAACTTGCAAAACAGCTTGCGCTTGACATGTTTGGCAAAAAGGATGCGATCATCAGACTCGACATGTCCGAATACTCCGATCGAACCGCAGTTTCAAAGCTGATCGGAACGACCGCTGGCTATGTCGGATATGACGACAACAACAACACGCTGACCGAACGAGTCCGTCGCAACCCATATTCGATCGTCTTGCTTGATGAAATCGAAAAAGCCGATCCGCAGGTAATCACTTTGCTGTTGCAGGTTCTTGACGACGGTCGTCTGACTGACGGTCAGGGAAACACCATCAACTTCAAGAACACGGTCATCATCGCCACGTCAAATGCAGGGTTCGGCAACGAAAGCCTGACAGGAAACGACAAGCAGGACGAAGATATCATGAAACGTCTCGCCCCGTACTTCCGTCCTGAATTTCTCAATCGTTTCAACGCCGTCATTGAATTCTCTCACCTCACGAAGGACAATCTCAAAGACATCGTTGAGCTGATGCTGGATGACGTCAACAAGACCCTTGCCAAGAAAGGCATTGATCTGACCGTATCCGATGAAGCAAAGGACTACCTGATTGAAGAAGGCTACGATGAAGCAATGGGCGCTCGCCCGCTCCGTCGCGTCATCGAACAGCAGATCAGAGACAAGGTTACGGATTTTTACCTCGACAATCTCGACGTCAAGCATCTCGAAGCTGTGATGAACGACGGCGAGCTGGTCATTAAAGAACGCGCATAGCATCTTAAATAAAATGCCGAACAAAGAATGTTGTCCGGCATTTTTTAGTTTGGCTGACCTTTTGTCAAATGCAGTGCTGCGCATCCCCTGCTCAATCGATGCATCAAGACTGTCTTACGAGCAATACGTTGATTTCTGAGATCTGCCCGTAAAAACCGGTCATCGATTACGGGCACGCCCACTAAAGCTGAACAAGTCGAACTCTGTATATGATATTATCGTATACAGGAATATGTTTTGTTTGGTGTATCGAAGAAAATAAAAGTAACGACATTGTATGTTACGAAAGTGATATACAATGTCGTTATTTTTATGCTACAATGCAGATATGAATTTAACAAATCGGAATTTGTGGGGTAAAATCAAATGGATATTTGGGAAAGAATGTATGAAAAGGCGAAAGAGCAATATCATCCAGAGGAAGTATCTCCCTTTATATATGCGCACAATGTAGTTTGTGCAATAGAAGCTGAAAACGGAGATATCTATACGGGATTTTGCATTGAAAGCTGCTGCGGAGTAATGAATATTTGTGCCGATAGACTTGCCGCACTGAATATGTATGCTAACAGTGGTCAGACAAAAATGAAAAGATTTATAGCGTTCCGCGACAGTGCGCCAAACGGAGGTGGGAGCGGTATGCCATGTGGTGCTTGTCAGGAATTCTTTTATCAATTAAATGAAGCGAACGAAGATATGGAAATCATGGTCGATTATGAAAAAAGAGAAACCGTAACATTAAAAGAACTTATGCCGAATTGGTGGGGAAAGGAACGTTACGCTGAGGCAAAGAGTAATTGACAACTTCCAGTTTATCGCACTGTTTGTGAACTACTCGGCCATAAATGACCGAGCTTCTGGGAACACGAAGTAGTATTCAGGATGTTGCGCTGGTATTCCAGCTACCTGACTTACAGAACTCCGTTATTTTACCAGGGCCAGTCCCTGGCCAATGGCTTTTAACCCTTTGTGCAGGATGTTAACTGCCGCATTAACATCCCGGTCGTGGTGAATACCGCACTTCGGGCACGTCCATTCGCGGACTTCCAGCGGTTTTTTTCCGCTGCTAAAGCCACAGTTCGAACAGATTTGACTGGTGTAGTCAGGCTTCACTACAACTAATTGTCTGCCGTACCAGGCGCACTTGTATTCCAGCATTGCGCGGAATTGATACCAGCTGGCATTGGCAATTGACCTGGCCAGGTGGTGATTCTTCTGCAGATTCTTGGTTTTCAAATCTTCGATTACAATCACGTCATAGTTCCTGACCAAGTCAGTTGTCAGCTTATGAAGGTAGTCTCTGCGCTTATTGGCAATCCGTTTCTGGCAGCGGGCTTTATTGACTCTTGCACGCTGCCAGTTGGAATAATCATCAAGCTCTTCCAGATGGTCAGAGCGGTTATGATTCCACTTCCACACCT
>NZ_FOPI01000023.1 GCF_900113455.1 Ligilactobacillus ruminis DSM 20403 = NBRC 102161
AATTCGTCCATCGTTGCCAAAACTTCTTCGGAATTTGCGGAAACCTCTTCCGTTCCAGCTGCGTTTTCCTGCGTTGAAGCAGAGATGCTTTCAAGTCCTTCGAGCACTTTGCCTTGAACTTCTTCAATCTTATCTGAAGCTTTGGAAACACCCGCGACTTTTTGTGCCATTTCCTGATTGCGCTTGAAGACTTCCATCGTCGATTTGATGGCTTCTTGAATCAGCTTGGACTGCTTTTGACCGCCTTCAACGGAACTGTTCGTCTTGTCGACCATTTCAGTTGACTGATTCTTGATGTTGTCGATGATGCCTTCGATTTCCTTCGTCGAAGCCGCGCTTTGTTCGGCAAGCTTGCGAATTTCTGCCGCAACGACTGAGAAGCCCTTGCCCGCTTCGCCGGCGCTGGCGGCTTCAATCGAGGCATTCAAAGCAAGCAGGTTCGTCTGACGCGAAATTTCGTTGATGACGTTGATGATCTTGGTAATGTCTTGAATATCCGCATTCATGTTCTGCACGCTTTGAGACAAAGCTTTCATATCATCGAGTTCAGCCACCCAGTTGCTGTTGACGCTGTCCATCGTGTTCATGTTGTCCTGATTGATTTTGGAAGATTCGTCAGATTCAGCATTCATTTGCTGAACGCTTTCGTTCAATTCGTCGATAACCTTGGAAAGCTCTTTAAGCTTAGTTACGCTTTCTTGAGTTTCCTGAGCCTGTGAACTCGTAACATTGGCAATGCCCGTAATCGTTTGTGCGACTTCGTCAACTGCGTGATCAGTCTGCTTGGAAAGATCGAGCAATGAAGTCGACATTTCATCAACTTTGGCAGAGTTGGTCTGAACATGCCCGATCAGTTCTGCAGTTGCGTCGATCATTAGATTGTATTCATATGCAATCTGATTGAACTCGTGTCCGTTTGGATCTGGACTGACGAATTTTTTAGCCAGCTTATCGAGCGGATGCTGCTTGATTGACGGATCGTATTTATCAAGTTTTTTCAGATTGCCCGAAGCGGCTTCCTGAATCCGATTTTTAAAAATATCGATTCCGCCTTTGATCCAATAAACGGAAGCAATCGTTGTAATTACGATTAAAATGCCGATAATGATGATGATAAAGAACGTATTTCTGAGCAAAACGGCTTGCTCCATTGTTAAATCGTTTTTGCTGACTTTGGCAAACGTCCATGTCACGCTTGAATTGTTGCCTTTGTCAAAATAGATGTCCTGCGTTTTGCTTTCGCCTTTGATATGTACTGTTCCCTTGCGCTTCTTGGAGTTTGCAATTGCTTTAAATTCAGGGGACTGAGAGATATTTTTGCCGATTTTATAAACCGTGCCCGCGTTTTTGTTGCCCGTTGAATTGATAACGTTCCCTGTATTTGAAACAAGCGTAAGACTGCCGGTTCTTCCGACTTTCATGTCGGCAAATTCGTTGATGATGTCATCGTATGAAATGTCGAAACATATTACGCCTGAATCGCCTTTCTTGTTTCTGACGACGGTCGATGCGTTTGTCAGCCATTTGCCCGTTGCTTCAAGGTAATGCGGCGTCGTCCAGTAGATCTGACCCTCTTTTTGAATCGCGCCCTTATACCAATCTTTCGTCCTCAAATCGGCCGTATCTTTGATGCTCTTAGTACTTGTGAACTTGCCGTTTTGATTGATGAAAATAACATTCGTATATTCGTCGTTTCCTGAAACGGCAAGGTGCAGTTCGCGCCTGATCTGCTTGAAATCAAAATCTTTTTCAAATATTGGCTGACGAGAAACCTCTGTCAGCTTGTCATTTGTTGTTTTTCTCAGATCGGTTCGTGATTTTTGAATCGTTGCGACTGCGCTTTGCTTGGCAAGCTCGTTTCGTTCTCGCAGCATGTCAATGTTGCTCGTATATGAAGTGATTGCCATAGTGATGATCGGAACGAACCCGAGAATCAAGAGCATGATCATAATCGGTTTGCTGATGCTCTTGACCCGTCTCTTAGTTGTGTTTTTCACATTCATAACCTCCAGTGCTGTTTGATAGGAAGATTATACAAAAATAACCTGATGGAGATTTATTTTTTTTGAAATAAAAGAAGAAAACCAATCATCAAATCAAAGACTTTTTGATTTGATGATTGGTTTTTATAATTGTGGCTATAATGATAAAAAACGTTTAGACATTTAATTATTTAAATCTTGAGTACCGGTGATGGCTTTGAAATTAGTATAAACATACAATCCGTCTTCAGTAGCACCTTTAATGTCGGTGATCTTTTTGCCGTCGATCAGCTTCAGTGCGGTTTCGATACACTTTTCTCCTTGGATCTTTGTCGGTTGGGCAGCGGTCATGCTCATTTCGCCCGCTCTGATTTTGGCTTTGCCTTCAGTCGATGCATCCACTCCGCAGACAATCGGCAATTTTTTGTGGGCTTTTTTAAAGGCTTTGATGGCCCCGATAGCCATAGTGTCGTTGTTTGATGCGATAACATCGCATGGCTGACCGGTTTTTAAGAACAGTTCCATCTGATGTTCGGCTTTTTCTTCATTCCAATCGGCAGAGTCGTTAAAGACGTAATTGACGCTTCTTCCGGCTTTTTCAAGCGTTTCTTTGAAGGTATTGGTGCGTTTTTCAGAAACGAGTCCGCTTTGACCTTTCAAAATGGCAACGTTTAGTTCTTGTTTGTTCGTGTGCTTCAAAACGTAATTTGCCTGAAGACGTCCGGCCATTTCTTCTTCCGGACCGACATAGACGATCTTATTTGCTTTTAAGTCGCTTTTTGACGGTTGGAAATTATAGAAGACGACGGGAATTTTTCCGGCAATGGCAGTCATTTCCTGCGCATTATCGGCATCGACCGGTCTGATCAGGATGGCATCGTAGTTTTTTTTGACGACTTTTTTCAGTTGTTTGATCTGTTTTTCGCTGTTTTGCTCAGAATTATAAACGTCAACCGTTGCACCTTTTTCAGATGCGGCATCTTTGATGGACGAAATCAGCTTTCTGATTAAAGCATCGTCGTTCGTGTGCACCAAAACGGCAATGCGTTTGCCGTTTTCGGACTGATTTTCGGTTGTCTTCATGCCGCAGCCGGTTGCTGCAAGCATGAAGCACGTTAAAACCAGAATCGTTTTTATGAATTTTTTGAACATGCTTGTTTCCTCCTGTTTGCTCAGACCTTGAAATGCTTGACTTGATCGGCAAGCTCTTCTGAAGTGGCAGCCAAATGCTGTGATTCTTCGGCAAGAACAGTACTGTTTTCGGAAATATTTTTGGCTTGTGAAAGCGTCGTTTCCGAAGTAGCGTGAATTTCGTCCGAACTTGCTGCCTGCTCTTCTGAAATGGCGGCAACGTTTGTCGCAACCTGATCAACGCTGTCGATTTCTTCGACGACCTTTGAAATGACGTCGCTTGTTTCTTGAATGTTATGGTAGATCGTGTCGAAACTTTCAACGGCCGTATTAATCAAACCGGCGCTGGAGTTGATGTCTTTAACGCTTGAGCTGGCTTGTTGAACCGTATTGGCGACAAGTCCGTTGACTTGATCGATTAATTCTGAAATTTGTGAAACAGATTCAGCGCTGCTCTTGGCCAGGTTGTTGATCTCGGTTGCCACGACAGCAAAGCCCTTGCCTGCCTCTCCGGCACGGGCTGCTTCAAGCGATGCGTTAAGTGAAAGGAGGTTTGTCTGATGAGCAATTTCACCGATGATTTTCACGATATTGACGATCTCGCCTGATGCTTTTCCGACCGAATTGATGGAATCTTGAAGAGTCGTAACTGAGGATTGGATATTTTCGAGCGCCGTAACGACTTGTTTCATATCCTCTCGTCCTTTGTTTGAAACCTCGACCGTATCGTTCATCTTGTTTTTGGCATGATCGCTGTTGTCCTTGGTGTCGGTGACGACTTCTGCCAGCTGACTTGCATTTTCAGCGATGTCGTTGACGGAAATTGCCAACTGATCAACGGTCATGTTAAGTTCGTTCATTGATTTTGACTGAGTATCCGATGCGGAACTCATTTCGTTTGCGACACGTTCGCTGCCAAGGGCTTGTTCTTCGAGGGTGTGCGAAATGGTTGTGATGGAGCTGATCATTTGCCGCATGTAAGCGATGAATTTTGAAACGCTGCGACCCATTTCGGCAATTTCGTCGTTGCCATTCGTCCTGACGGAAACGGTAAAGTCGCCGCCGGCCATTGCCGTGATGACCTTTGTCATTTCCTTGACGGGCTTGATTGCGACGTGCGTTACGCGTTCAACGACGATGCACATGATCAAAAGCGCAATGAGACTGACGATTGCCATGATGATTCTCAGGTTTGAAAGGTCGGCCAAAACAATGCTTGACGGAATATATGAAACGAGAATCCAATCGGTTCCTTCGATTTGGGAAAATGCAGTGAAGTTTTTTCCGAGCGTTTGGGTGGAATGGTCGCTCTTTTTGATTTCCTTTTTGACTTGTGCGTAAATTTCAGGCTGGTCTGATGAACCGATTTTTTCTGAAACGTAGCTTGAATTGCGGTCTGCCATAATCTTCATTGTATCTTTGTCTACGAGGAAAGCCCTGGCGCCATCCATCGAAATGCTTGAATTAACAATGTTCGAAATGCGATCAAGGCTGAAATCCGCGGCAATGACGCGAACATTCTTGCTGTTGTCGTCAAGCATCCCGGTTGCGCTGATGACTTTGCTGCCGTCTTCGCTCGTGTACGGATCGCCAAATGCCATGTTGACGTGAGTCAGACCTTCCTTGAACCAAGGCGAGTTCAGAGGATTGCTGATGGTTTTGTCCGACTTTTTGGCTTTGATGACCTTGCCATTTTGATCTGCGATGTAAATTCCGTTTTGAGAATTGGTATTAAAGCCATAGTAGTTGTCGACCGTTTTTTGGAGCGACTTTTCGCTTTGGTGGTCGGATTCGATGGCTCTTTTGGCCGAATTGAACGAATTAAGATTTTCCGTCATCCAAGCTTCAATATTTGAACTTTGTTTGTCAACGGACGTTTCCAGAAGTTCTTCGGCATTTCTTTTGATCATCGAAGCAGAAACGTTATAGGCAATTACGACCAAGACGATGATCATCGCACTGGTAATTGGTATAATTGCCGATAAAAGTTTAGCTTTGATAGAAAATTTGGCATTTTTTTTCAAAGACATATCCTCCTGTATACAAAATGTTTTAAATAAAATATATGATTCGCTAACAATAATATCGGAAGAATGTTTAAAAAATAAACCCCACAATATACATATGAAACAATAATGATGAGTTTATAATCTTGTATGGCGTCTGATGCGGTCATCTTTGCAACAATTGTGCATTTTTTGCCTAAATCAGAGCTGGATACTGTATAATTGCAATTGAGCGTCATTGCTCAATCGTTAAAATTAAGGGGTGGTAATTTTGAAGCAACCGATCATTTCATTTAAAAACGTCATCAAGTGCTACGATGACGACGTGCCGGTATTGAAGAATGTCAGTTTCGAGATTGAGGAGGGAAAATTCTATACTCTGCTCGGTCCTTCCGGATGCGGCAAAACAACGATTTTAAGAATGATTGCGGGCTTTTCAGAGCCGACTGAAGGCGACATTTATTTTGAAGGGAGAAGAATCAACAACGTCCCTGCAAATAAACGACAGGTTAATACGGTTTTTCAAGACTATGCATTATTTCCGCACATGGACGTGTATGACAATATTGCATTTGGCTTAAGAGTTAAAAAACTTCCGAAAAATCAGATTGATCAAAAGGTCAAAGAAGCATTGAAGATGGTTCAGTTGGCCGGTTATGAAAAACGCGGGATCAATGAGATGTCAGGCGGTCAAAGACAACGTGTGGCAATCGCAAGGGCAATCGTCAACGAACCCAAAGTGTTGCTTTTGGATGAGCCGCTTTCTGCTTTGGATCACAAATTGAGGCTTGATATGCAGTATGAGCTGCGCGAACTTCAGCAGCGCTTAGGAATCACGTTTGTTTTCGTGACTCACGACCAGGAAGAAGCTTTGGCTATGAGCGATGAGATCTTTGTTTTGAACAACGGCAACATTGTTCAATCCGGAACGCCTGTTGATATCTACGATGAGCCAATCAATCACTACGTTGCTGATTTTATCGGAGAAAGCAATATTTTGAACGGGACGATGATCAAGGACTGTCTGGTTGAGTTTGCAGGCAAACGGTTTGAGTGCGTCGATGAGGGGATGAGAGAAAACGAGCCGGTCGAAGTTGTTTTGAGGCCGGAAGATCTGGATTTGACGGATGAAGAGCACGGCAAGCTAAAGGTCAAGGTCGATACGATCCTCTTCCGCGGCGTTCATTACGAAATCATCTGCTACGATGACGAGGGCAACGAGTGGATGGTTCATACCACCAAGAAGGCCGTACCAGGGACAACGATCGGGCTTTACTTTGATCCGGAAGACATTCACGTCATGCGTTTTAACGAATCTGAAGAAGATTTTGACGCTCGTCTTGAAAGCTATGAGGACTGAGGGTGATTTCGATGAAAAAGTACAATGCCTTTTTTGCGATTCCATATTTTTTATGGCTCGTTTTCTTTGTTTTGGCTCCGGTCATCTTGATTGTCGGATATTCCTTCTTTGATTCGAACGGGAACTTTACGCTGCAGAACTACGCAACGTATTTTGCATCGGGAAAGTATCTGGCAATGACGTTCAACTCAGTCTTATATGCGTTTTTGATTACTTTGCTCACGCTTGTCATCAGCTACCCGACGGCATATTTTCTGACGAAATTGAAGCATCGCGATTTATGGCTGCTGTTGATTATTTTGCCGACGTGGATCAATATGCTGCTCAAAGCCTATGCATTTATCGGAATCTTCAGTCTGCACGGCGGGATCAACCGGTTCATGACTTTCTTCGGACTTGCGCCGCATCAGATCCTGTTTACTGACGTCGGTTTTATGATCGTTGCGACATATATCCAGCTTCCATTCATGATCATGCCGATTTTTACGGGGCTGGAGGAGCTGAATCCGTCGCTGATCAAAGCCAGTCGCGATCTTGGGGCAAATGCATTCCAAACATTTGCTAAGGTGGTTTTTCCGCTGTCTCTTGCAGGAGTAAAAAGCGGCATTCAGGCTGTTTTCATTCCGTCTTTGTCCTTCTTCATGCTGACTCGTCTGATTGGAGGAAATCGCGTAATCACCCTCGGGACTGCGATTGAAGAGCATTTCCTGGTCACGCAGGACTGGGGGATGGGGGCAACGATTGGCGTCGTCCTCATCGTTGCAATGTTTATCGTGATGATTATTACCGGCGAAAAGAAGAAAGGGGGCAGAAACTGATGGAAAAAAAGCATAATTTCAGTTGGGACAAGCTGTATCTTGCCGTCGTGTTTGTTTTTTTGTATGTTCCGATCGTTTATTTGCTGGCATACTCATTCAATAAAGGCGACACGATGAATTCCTTTACTGGATTTTCCATGCGCCATTTTGCCGAGCTGTTCTCGGACACGCGTCTGATCGTGATTTTGCTTGAGACGTTCATGCTGGCATTTTTGTCGGCATTGATCGCAACGGCCGTCGGTACGTTCGGGGCTCTTTCAATTTATTACGTCAAAAAACGCCAACAAAGGATGGCGCTTTTGTCTTTGAACAATATTTTGATGGTTTCACCGGACGTCATCATCGGTGCCAGCTTTTTGATTCTGTTTACGACGATCGGATCGTTGGTCGGAGGCATCGGGCTCGGATTTTGGACGGTGCTTTTATCGCACGTTGCATTCAGCATTCCGATCGTTGTTCTGATGGTTTTGCCCAAGCTTCAGGAAATGAACGAGTCGATGGTTTCTGCGGCATATGATCTTGGCGCAAATAATTTTCAGGTTTTAAAAGACATTATTTTGCCTTTTTTGACGCCGGGAATCATTGCCGGGTATTTCATGGCATTTACGTATTCGCTGGATGATTTTGCCGTGACGTTTTTTGTGACGGGAAACGGTTTTACGACGTTGGCCGTTGAAATTTACTCCAGAGCTCGGCGCGGCGTGAGTCTTGAGATAAATGCGCTCAGTACGCTTGTTTTCCTGTTTGCGCTTGTCTTAGTGGTTGGATATTACTACATCAGCAAGGACAACAAGTCTAAAAAGAAGAGCGAAAGACGTCAGAAGGGCGGTGTGATGCGATGAAAAAACTGCGCGCATTGGTGATCGGAATCGTTTTGATCATCGTCGTTTTGATTGCCGGCTCCAAGATATTGAGCCAGTCTTCAGGAATGTCCGGTGCAAAAGTCATCAACATATACAACTGGGGTGATTATATTGACCCGGAACTGATCTCTGAATTTGAAAAGAAAACAGGCTACAAGGTAAACTATGAAACTTTTGATTCAAACGAGGCCATGCTGACCAAGATCAAGCAAGGCGGGACATCATACGATCTTGCGGTTCCGAGCGACTATATGATTCAGAAGATGAAAAAAGCTCATCTGCTCAAGCCATTGGACAAGTCAAAAATCAAAGGCCTGAACAATATTTCAAGTCAGTTTTTGAATCAGCCCTTTGATCGAAACAACCGCTACTCGGTTCCTTATTTTTGGGGAACTTTGGGCGTCGTTTATAATGACAAGTATTTCAAGGAATCGGACGTTGACAGCTGGAACAAGCTTTGGAACAAGAAGTTTCGCGGCAAAATCATGTTTGTCGACGGTGCTCGTGAATTTATGGGCATCGGGTTGGCCAGCCTCGGATATTCGCTCAACAGCAAAAATGACCGAGAGCTTGACCAGGCTTATAATAAGCTGAAGTCTTTGACCGGAAATGCGAAGGCGATTGTTTCGGATGAAATCAAGATGTATATGGAAAATGAAGAAAGCAGCGTTGCCGTGACCTATTCCGGCGAAGCTTCGGAAATGCTCGCCGAAAACAGGCACTTGCACTATGTTTTGCCTTCGGAAGGAACCAATTTGTGGTTTGACAACATCGTCATCCCGAAAACTTCGAAAAACACCAAGGGAACCTATGCGTTCATCAATTTCATGCTTGAACCGAAAAATGCGGCCAAAAACGCCGAATATATCGGCTATGCGACGCCAAACGAAAAGGCCAGGAAGTATCTGCCAAAGGACGTCATTGACGATAAGCAGTTTTATCCAAGTAAATCTTTGATGAAGAAGATGGAAGTTTATGAGGATCTTGGTTCACGGTATATTGAAAAATACAATGATTTGTATCTGGAATTGAAGATGTATCGTCATTAGTGACAAAAGATGATGATGAATTTGTTCATTTTGATAATCATAAAAATTTGCATTGTGCACAATCCATCGCCTATAATTAAAGCATAGATGCAGGGATGCCCGCATCGTCTCTATCATACAATAATATCAACTCAGATTCCCGCATGATTCCCGATATCATGCGGGTCTTTGCTTGGATTTGAATTCCTTCAACATGCTGCCTGACAAGCTCCGGGCCATCATGTTAACGGGTGTTTGGCAAAGACTGTAGAAAAGGTGCTGGAGGCTGGGAAAAAACCATGTCTCTAACAAAAGTCCCGGATAATTTGCAGTTAATTGCAAATTTCATCCGGGACTTTGTTTGTGTATGCGACGTTAAATGTGTGCTTTGACCGCAACCAAGGGCTGGAATTTACGGGCAAATCCCAGAAATCTCCGTTTTGCCCGTAATCGGGAGCCGGAATTTACGGGCAGATTCCAGAAATCGGCATTTTGCCCGTAATCGGGAGCCGGAATTTACGGGCAGATTCCAGAAATCGGCATTTTGCCCGTAATCGGGAGCCGGAATTTACGGGCAGATTCCAGAAATCGGCATTTTGCCCGTAATCGGGAACTGGAATTTACGGGCAGATTCCAGAAATCGCCGTTTTGCCCGTAATCGGGAACTGGAATTTACGGGCAGATTCCAGAAACCGCCGTTTTGCCCGTAATCGGGAACTGGAATTTACGGGCAAATCCCAGAAATCTCCGTTTTGCCCGTAATCCCGCCTTGGAGCCCTGATTGAGCAGGCGATTCTCAGCACTGAATTTAAAAAAATAAGGGTTTCATGTCCCAAAACTTAAAGAATGCCGGACAAAATCGAATTACGACCGCTTTTGTTCGGCATTTCGTTTAATTCAAATGTGAAAAAGGAGTTTTTTCCCAGCCTCATTTATTATGGATTCTGAAAATGACGGCACACAAAAACGACTCGCATACTCATTTTAAATCCGTACATATCAGCTTGAAGGTTCTCATGTCGACTCCAAAGCTAAAAACTAATCGAGTACACGGGTCGTAATCCTATAAGATAAGGAGTAACTATCATACCCACGTCCTTTATTCAATTTTATGATCTGTTCGCCCTCTTCGTGGCACTCAACACAATCACCTTTTTGAGCCAATCATAGCCGACATCGGCACGACTATTGCAATGACAACTTGATGAAAAACTTCTCATGTTGGTTCCATCACCCTCTGTCCACGAAGCGACAAATGCTTCGATTATTTCTTGGTGGGATCATTGACTCCTTACACTTATTTTATAACATATCCGCGCCGAAAATACAAGCGCATACATTGCTTTTAAAGAGAAACTTTTCAACTAGAATGTTTGACTTGATTTGTGCCAATAAGATATGATACAGGCGGAAATGAAAGCGGTTAACTTGAAAGGACGAGATTATGAGCAAGGTTATTTTTTAGACGTTTTGCTTGAGCATCTTAATGCGAAAAAAGCAGATACGATTGCGTTCGGGGATGCAAAAGTCGATATTCCGATGTTTGAATACTGCGAACAAAGCGTTTGCCTTGGAAACGGCGGCGATGAAGCGAAACAGGCAGCCGATATGGTGACGCAGGCAGTTGACGACGACGGTTTGGCCTCTGCATTTTATAAGCTCGGCTTGATTTAAATAAAAATGGCGCCTGCCTTTCCGCAACAGACGCCTAACCGTATAATAGAAACTTAAGCATAACTCCGAATATGTGAATTGTCAATATCACAAATGTGAAACAATAGTGAAAAACGGACTTGCAATTGTTGATATAACAACTTTTTAAAGTTTTTAAATTTTCTGATAAATCCAGTGCTTATTACTTGAAATCCGTTCAAAAGTGTTTAGAATAAGAATTGAAAAATATGAAAGGAAGTCTTAGTTATGGCACATGAATTGACAAATCGTTTCAATGATTTGATGAACAACGGAGATGATTTCTTCTCAAATTTCGGACGTTCGTTCTTTAGCAATTTTGATGGTTCGCTCAAGGAAATGAAGTCCGACATCAAGGAAACTGACAAAGATTATACGTTGGTAATCGATGTTCCCGGCGTTGACAAGAAAGATATGACGATTGACTATAAGGACGGCATTTTGACAGTTTCGGCCAAACGCGACTCCTTTAGCGATGAAAGCGACAGCGAAGGCAATATTGTCGCAAGTGAACGCAGCTATGGCCGGTTTGCTCGTCAGTACAATTTTGAAAACGTTGATCGCGACGGCATCACGGCCAAGTGCGAAAACGGCGTGCTGACCATCGTTTTGCCGAAGACTGAAGAAGAAATTTCTCAGACAAGCCACATTCAGATTGATTAGCTCTAAGAAAGGCCCCGGGATGAAAGTCCCGGGGCCTTTTTTCTTATGGAAAGCAGGAAATCTATGGGATATTTTGCCTGAAGGAAGAAATATGATGTTTCCTGATTCCAAATATAAGCATGAAATCACCTTCTTTTAAAATGAAATACGCATGGTTTAATTGAATTTTAACCATACGTTAATTATAATGTGGTTCGTATAGATGGGAATATCAATAATAATTTTTTATCGACAAGCTTAAGCTGCTGATTGGTAAATACAGGGGGAACTTATAGTGATTACATACAAATACTCTTCCAAGCTGAAATTCATGCTGATTGCCCTGCTCGGAACAATCAAAAGTTCAGAGTATGTCATTCTTGCATATATTGTCGGAACTCTGACAAACATTGCCACGAATCATCAACTTGGACGATTGCCCGGGTTCATTGCATTTGTCATATGTACTTTTGTCCTGCTGCTTTTGGCAGAGCTGATTTACAATAGCCTGAGGGCCGGCGAAGTCAGGAGTATCAATGTCTTTCTTCGAAGAAAAATTCTGCAGGGCATGCTGAAGAGGCCGGAAAATGAAAACAGGGAATCACTTGGTTTTTTGACCAATGACTTCAAACTGCTTGAAACAAACAGGATAGACGCAGAATTTGATGCAATCCTTGCAGTGTCCACGCTGACATTGGCACTATCCTATGCTCTTTACTCCAACTGGATATTGACAGTCGTCTTCTTCGCCGGATCGATGATACCTGTTCTGGCATCGAATCTCTTCCAGAAACCGATTCAGTCAGCATCTGAAAAATGGACGGAGGCCAACGCCTCATACGTAGGACAGGTAAAGAACTTCATTGATTCTTCTGACTGTGTCAGACTTTATGACAGAGCTGAACAGGTCGCATGTAAAAACGAACCCGGAATCAGTCATCTTGAAGAAGCGCTCAGAAGAATGAATCTGCTTAACAACAATGCCAACTCCTGCATCAATGTCATCGCAAACATCGGGACCTTTGTGCTTCCGTTTCTCTTGGGCATCTATCTCGTTTTAAGGGGCCAGACGACGCTTGGTGCACTCTTCAGTATTGTCCAGCTGTCAAATGCATTCGTAAATCCCATTCTGATCCTTCTTCAGGAAAGAAACAACTTCTCGACGACAAGACCGATTGTTGAAAAAGTCAGTCAGTTCCTGAAGGATGCGGAAAAAAAGAACCCAGACGGGCTTGTCATGCATGATGAACTGTCACTGGATGGAATCAGTGTTTCAAGAAACGGTCATAATCTGCTTGAAAATATCAGAATCGACATCATAAAGGGGAAAAAGATTGCGGTTACAGGCCCGTCTGGTTCCGGCAAGTCGACGCTTATGAAACTTCTTGTCTCCGACGATGAATCAATCGGCAGGATTGATAACATCATTCTGGACGGAAAACCGGTTGATGCTGCAGACATCTCATCCCTGTTTGCATATTCGAGCCAGTACCCCGTTGTCCTGGCCGATACTCTGTGGTTCAACCTCACACTTGGAAGAAAAATTGGAAAACAAAGGGTAATGGATGTCTGCAAATCGCTGGATCTGGATGACATTGTCAGGGAAAAGGGATTTGACTATGTCCTTTCAGCAGACGGGACCGGTCTTTCCGGTGGTCAACTTGCCCGGATAGAACTGGCACGTGCCGTTCTTTCCGAGAGGCCGATTCTGCTTCTGGATGAAATCAATGCCTCTCTTGACAGCAGGACCGACATGGACATCCATCATTATCTCTGGAATTCCAATCTGACTTTCATTGAAATCATTCACCATTACAGAAAGGAAGACCTGAAGAACTATGATGCCGTAATCGATGTTTCCGATTACAGCTGATGTTTTGCAACATTTCTGTAATGACGTTCTGTATTTTTAGCCTTATTCTTACTTAATCCTTGACTAATGTTTCTAATAGTGATTTAATTGTATCAACAAGGATGAAAGGATGAAGAACATGACCAGGAAACGTGTTGCAGTTGCATATTATTTTGGCTTTGCCTACTTTGCTAAGCGCCCGTAGTAACTTACAGGTACGGGCGTTCCCCGTATCTGGCAGGGTCATGTTTTTCGTGCCGCAGCCAGAAGGCGATTTCCGGTTGTGGTAACCTCATTCATGGAGAATCTCATTTGCAGCCGGAATCGATGATGGATTCCGGCTGTTTTTTCATTCAGAAGACGGAGGCAGAATCAGATTATGAGTGAGGAACTTGAAAAGGAAAGAAACAGGGTGACGGCGGCTGACGAGAAGATAGTGCCGCTGCTTCTGGAGAGAATGGAGGCAGTTGCCGAAATCGGGCGGATCAAGCAGAGAGAAGGGCTTGGCGTCAAGGACGTCGGACGTGAACGGAAAGTCCTGGACCGTGTCGGGGAGCTGGCGGGAGAAGAAAATGCCGAATATGTGCAGGAAATATACAGGGAAGTCATGAACCAGGCATGCAGGTTTCAGGAAAGACAGAAGGGGGAAGTAAAATGATCTATCTGACAGCAGGAGAATCGCATGGTCCGCAGCTTACGGGCATTATCGAGGGACTTCCGGCGGGACTTCATATCGACGTTGACGCAATCAATGACAATCTGGCAAAGCGCCAAGGCGGGTACGGCCGCGGCAACCGCCAGCAGATTGAACATGACACGGTTCAGGTCGTCGGCGGAATGAGACACGGATATACGCTTGGCTCACCGTTGGCGCTGGTAGTCAAAAATCGCGATCACGCGCATTGGAGCGAAGTCATGGATCCGCTCGAAAACGACAGCGAAAATGCGCAGCTTCGCCAGTTGAAACATCCGAGACCGGGACATGCCGATCTGGTCGGCGGGATGAAATACGGGCACCGCGATTTGCGCAACGTTTTGGAGCGTTCTTCAGCGCGCGAAACTGCAATCAGAGTGGCCTTGGGCAGCGTTTGTCAGCAATTTTTGGAGCAGCTCGGCATCAAAGTCGTCGGATACGTCAAGCAGCTTGGCCCGCTTGTTTTGAGCTCTGAAGACTTGCTTGACGTCGATCGGATTCGCCGAGAAGTCGAAGCAAACGACATGCGCGTGCTTGATCAGGACAAAGTTGAAGAAGCGCATGAGCTGATTTTAAAAACGAAGAAAGAAGGCGACACGCTCGGCGGCATCGTGAGAATCGTGGCTGAAGGGATGCCGGCAGGACTTGGCAGCTATATCAGCTGGGATACGAAACTTGATGCCAAACTGGCTTTTGCCGTCATGGGCGTCAATGCCATCAAAGGCGTCAGCATCGGCGACGGATTTGAAGCGGCAACGCGTCCCGGCAGCATGGTCATGGATGAAATCCTGCATGAAGATGCCGGATGGACGCGGCGCACCGACCATCTCGGCGGGTTTGAAGGCGGGATGACAAACGGCATGCCGGTAATCGTCAATGCGGCAATGAAGCCGATTCCGACTCTGTACAAACCGCTTGAAACGGCGGACATCGAGACTAAGGAAAGATCAAAGGCCAGCGTTGAGCGTTCAGACACGACTGCTCTTACTGCCTGTTCAATCGTCTTGCAAAGCGTCGTTTGTCTGGAACTTGCGAAGGCTGTCTGTGATGAGTTCCAAAGTTCAAGCATGGAACGACTCAAAAAACAGATTGCCGAATATCGAGAAGAGCTTGCGAGGTATTAGACGTGAAGATTCATACGTTGGGACCAAAGCAAACCGACAGCAGCGAGGCATGCGACTATTATCGAAGCAAAAATTTTCCTGATGCAAAAATCATGCTGCACCAAAGTTTTGAATCCGTTTTGGAGCACCTTGAAGAATATCGCGGTGATTTATTCGTGGTTCCCGCAGCATTTGCTTCGGAAACTCTGCATTTGACATGGGGAACGATGCACTATCGCTACCTCGACAGATTGGACGTCGAAGCAAGCTTTATCTATCCGCTTTCAGAAATGGTCTGCATCAAAAGCAGGAAGCGCCATACCGGAATCGGATATACGCATGCGGCGACAAAGGATTTGCTGAAAAAGTATGCGCCAAATGCCAGGCTGGTGTCTGCTGCCAGCAAATACAGGGCTTATGAACGTTATTTGAAGGACGGAGAATACGTTTTGACGAATAAAAAGAATATGGTTGAAGCGGATGAGGCAGAAATTTTAGCGGAATTTCAAGTAAAAATGGTTTGGTGCGTCTACCGGATCAAATAGGGAGGAAAAAATGATGAAAATTTTGCAAAAAGCGCCAAAAAACGGACTGCATGGCAATTTGACGGTGCCAGGGGACAAAAGCATTTCGCACCGTGCTTTGATGATCGGAGCAATCAGCGAAGGCAAAACCGTGATTGAGCATTTTTTATGCGGTGAAGACTGCCTGAGCACGATGAAAGCCTTGCAGGATCTTGGCGTCAAAATCGTGCGAAACGGCAGCCACGTCGAAGTCGAGGGCGTGGGTCAAACCGGATTTAAGCAGCCGGAAAAGCCGCTTGACATGGGAAATTCCGGAACGACGACCAGGCTCATGATGGGACTTTTGGCCGGGCAAAACCTTGATGCAAAAATGGAAGGCGACTCCTCGCTTTCGAAGCGTCCCATGAAACGCGTCAGCGAACCTTTGAAAAAGTTCGGCGCAAAAGTCGAGCTTTCGGACCAGGGGACGCTTCCTGCAGTCGTTCACGGCAAAAAGCTGCATGAGGCAACGATCAAGATGGACGTCGCAAGCGCACAGGTGAAAAGTGCACTGATTTTTGCGGCGCTTTATGCCGATGGAACGTCAACCATCGTTGAGAAACTGCCAACGCGCAATCATACGGAAATCATGCTCAGAGCATTCGGTGCTGACGTAAAGACGGCTGAAGACGGCGTGACGATTTCCGTTTCAGGGAAACCTCGGCTGAAGGGGAGAAAAGTCGTCGTTCCGAGCGATATTTCCTCTGCGGCATTTTTCATCGCGGCAGCAGCCTTGATTCCCGGATCGGAAACGACGTTTGAAAACGTTTCGCTTAACCCGACAAGAACCGGAATTCTGCACGTTTTGTGCAAGATGGGCGGGAACGTCAGCATCGTGCCCGATCCAAACGAAAGCGGAGAACAAAGCGGAACGATCAGAGTGAAATATGCTCCGTTGCGGGCAATCGAACTGGCTGAAGAAGACGTCCCGTCAATCATTGATGAATTGCCGCTCGTTGCGATGCTTGCCGCAAGCGCTGACGGAACGAGCAAAATCACCGGGGCCGCAGAACTTCGCGTCAAAGAAACCGACAGGATCGCAGTGACGGCGCAGGAGCTTCGCAAGTTCGGCGTTGAAATTGAAGAGCTTGAGGACGGGATGATCATCAAAGGACGAGAAAACTGGAACGTTCAAACTCAAAAACTTGACAGCCACGGCGATCACCGCATCGGCATGATGGATGCGATTGCGGCGCTTAAAGCGGATTGCGAAATGGAACTTGAAAATGAAGCTGCCATCGATATCTCATATCCGACGTTTTTTTCCGACCTGGCAAAGATTACAGGGGGCGTAAAAAATGACTAAGGTTTACTTGAAAGGCTTGGGACTGATCGGAAGTTCGCTTGCAAGAGCAATCAAAAAAGAGCACCCGGATTACGTGCTGATTGCAGAAGATCAAGATCACGCCGCCGAACGCTATGCGCTTGAACACGGGATTGCCGATGAATGCGGCACTGCATTTGACAAAGCAGAAGATGCCGATCTGATTATTTTGGCGACGCCCGTCAGCGTGATTGCCAAAGACCTTTTGCGACTTTCCGAGCTTGAAACGAAACCTGGAGCAATCATCACTGATGTCGGCAGCACGAAAAGAACCGTCATGAAAGCTGCCCGAAAGCTGATCGATGCAGGAAAGATTTTTATTGCCGGTCATCCGATGGCAGGGTCACATAAAACGGGCGTTTGGGCGGGGAAAGCCGATTTGTTTGAAAATGCCTTCTATTTTCTAATTCCGGCAAACGATGCGTCTGAAGAAAAACTTTCCGAGCTTGAAGAAATGCTCAAGGGGGTTCATGCCAAATGGCTGAAAACGACCCCGGATCGGCATGACAAAATCGTAGCTCAGATCAGTCACGTTCCGCACGTTGTGGCTTCCGCTTTAGTCAATCAGACCGAAAAGACGTTTGCAGACGAGCCGATGGGGATGAGGGTCGCAGCCGGCGGATTCAAGTCCATCACGCGCATCGCTTCGGCCGACCCGACGATGTGGAGTTCGATTTTGCTGAACAACGGCGAACTGATCAGCGAGCAGCTTGAAGACTATATCGATGCTTTGAAGGAGATTGATGAAAAAATCAAAAAACAGGATCAAAAAGCCCTGTTCGATTTCTTCAAAGCGGCCAAAATCGGACGCGATTCGCTCGGCCCGGAAAAGATTGGCGCAATTCCCGGCTTTTACGACCTGTTCATCAATCTTGCCGACAAAGTCGGATCCTTGGCCGACGTGACGCAGATTTTGGCAGAAGCGCGCATCAATCTGGTCAACGTTCATATTTTGGAAATCAGAGAAGAAATCGACGGAATTGCACAATTGACCTTTTCATCCGAAAAAGATCGTCAAAAGGCTTTGGGATTGTTGAAGACAAAGTATAAGATTATTGAGAGGTAAGAGAAATGAAAGCGATTATCATCGGCTTTATGGGAAGCGGCAAAACGACGGTCAGCCGGCTTTTGGCCCAAAAATTAGGCTGCCGCGCCTTCGATCTTGACGAATACATCGTTGAAAACGAACGGCGATCAGTGAAGCAAATTTTTGAAGAAGACGGCGAAGACTACTTCAGAAAGCGCGAGCATGAGCTTTTGCTTGAAATTTTAAAAGAAGATGCCGTTTTGGCAACGGGAGGAGGAACTCCGCTAAGAGAAGACAACAGGATGGCCATGAAAAATGCAGGGGTTCCGGTGATTTTACTTGAGGCAAGCTCAAAGGAAACGTTTGAAAGACTGCAGGGAGACGATACGCGCCCGCTTGCTACCGGACTTGATGAAACGAGTCTGGGAAATCTGAAAAATCAGCGTCGTCAAGCTTATGAGGAATGTGCTGACTATGCCATCAAAACGGATGAAATGACTCCGCTTGAGATCACGGAAAAAATCAGCGAATTGCTCTAAAATGAGAGAAAAAGGCTCTGCATTTTCCTTAATTTGGGAACTTTCTCGAACTAAAATTAGAAAAAAATTGCAAAACGGTATTGCAAACTTAATGAGTTGGTTATATAATTTAAAACAATCTTAACTAAATGTGTTTTAAATGAAAGGGAGAAACGGCATATGAATTGGAAAAAGACATTAACGGCCGGTGTTGCCGTAGCGTCAGCGGCAATGGCCTTGACTGCCTGCGGCTCATCTGATAGCAGCAAATCAAACGGAAACGGCAAGCTGGCCGATAAGCAAGTTTTAAATTGGAATGAGGCATCCGAACTTGCGACAATGGACCCGTCCAAGGTCATGGATACGATCGGTGGCGACATGCTGAACAACACGATGGAAGGTCTTTATCGTTTGGGCAAAGATTCGAAGGTTGAACCGGGAATTGCGACAAAGACGACCGTTTCAAAGGATAATCTTACATATACGTTCACGTTGCGCAAGAATGCCAAGTGGTCAAACGGTGATCCCGTCACGGCCAAGGACTTCGTTTATTCATGGCAGCGCACGGTTGATCCTAAGACGGCGGCAGCATACTCGTATCTGTTCTCAGGCATCAAGAATGCGGACGATATTGTTGCCGGCAAGAAGGCTCCAAGCACTTTAGGCGTTAAAGCAGTCGGAAAGTACAAGCTGGTCGTCAACCTTGAAAAGCAGCTGCCATACTTCAAACTGCTGATGGGCTTTGTCGTCTTTGCTCCGCAAAACCAAAGGGCAGTTGAACAATACGGCAGCAAGTATGGTACGGCAGCCAAGTACATGTGCTATGACGGTCCTTTCAAGATGACCGAATGGACAGGCACGAACCTGAAGTGGAAACTTGTCAGAAACGACAATTATTGGGACAAGAAGAACGTCAAGCTCAGCGAAATCAACTTCAGCGTCAACAAGAGCACGACAACGTCATACAACTTGTATCAAAGCAAGAAGCTGGACGAAACGATTCTCAGCCCTGAACAGGCAAAGCAGCTCAGCAGCAATTCCGACTACAGCGTTTTGAAGCAGGCCCGCACGTCATATCTTGAATTCAATCAAACGGAAAAGAAGTTCCAAAACAAGAAGATTCGTCAAGCAATCTCCTATGCGATCGACCGCAAGCAGCTGGCTGAAAAAGTTCTTGGCAGCGGCACGCTTCCATGCAAGGGAGCCGTATCGCAGGGCCTGGCCAAGCGTGACGGCAAGGATTTCACTGATGCCGCAAAGACGAGCACTGGCGTTCAGTTTGACAAGGCAAAGGCCAAGAAACTTCTCAAGGAAGGCTTGAAGGAAGTCGGCGAAGATAACCTGAGCTTTGCTTTATTGGGCGACGATACCGACAACTCCAAGAAGATTACCGAATTCTTGCAGAGTCAAATCGAAGAAAACTTGCCTGGTACAAAGGTTTCGGTTCAAAATATCCCATTTAAGACGAGAGTCACGCGTTCTCAAAAGGGGCAGTTTGAAGTCGTCGTTTCAAGCTGGGGTGCCGATTTCTCAGATCCAATCAGCTTCCTTGACCTGTACACGACTGACAATTCCTACAACTTCGGCAAGTGGAAGAACGCTGAATATGACAAGTGGATTGCAAAGTCCAAGACGGTGGATGCCGGAAATGCTTCCGCACGTTGGGACGACATGGTCAAAGCTTCCAAGATCATCAACGAAGACCAAGGCATTGCGCCTTTGTTCCAATTGAATCAGCCGCAATTGATTCGCTCTAACGTCAAGGGCGTCATCCAAAATACGGCCGGCTCAGTCAACAACTGGAAGAACGTCTACATTACAAAGTAACGTTTGAATCTGTTTAATCAATTTACAAACAAGAGAGGACATGTCCTCTTAAATTAATGAAATGCCGAACAGAGGCGGTCGATTTGCGACTGACTTTGTCCGGCATTTTCTTAATCTTTCTCTCTTTTTCATGACGTGAAATTCACTTTTTAAAATGGTGCCAGATTGCCGAAGCAACCATCCAGATGATGACGACAAAGGAAATCATGTATCCGGCAACACCGATGTTGTAGATGGCGGGATGTTTCATGCTGCCTTGGACGAGCAAAGAAGAGCTCAAAATGATCGAAGCGAGGATGATTGTGATGATCAGCCGGTTGACGATCGTTTCAATGCGGTCGATGAATGTGTCTTGGCCTTTGAAACGCAAAGTGAATCTGCCGCGCCCTTGGTTCAAGGTGTCAAGCAGCTTTTCAATTTTGATCGGAATTTGAGGAGTGGATTTTATAGCACGTCCGAAAGTCATCAAATCTTCATCAAGCTCATTTTTCCAGTTGAACTTGCGCTTGAAATATTCTTTGGCAAATGGACGCGCGACATCCATCAATGAAAGATTGGGATCAAGCTGAGCAACGATGCCTTCAAGCGATCCGAATGCTTTGATCAGCAGCGTAACTTCAGGTTTGACCTGAAGATTGTTTTTGCGGCAAAGTTTGATGATGTTGTAAAGCATGACCGGAAAATCAATCTGACCCAATCCTTGTTTGAGATAAGGCGTCAAAAAGATTCCGAGCTGATCCGTGAAGTCTTCTTCGTCGATTTCGCCCGTGCGGTTGCAGATGGAAAGAACGGCCTGGCTGATTTCCTGGGTGTCCTTTTTGCTTAAAGCAACGATTACGTTGGCAATTCCTTCTGCAAGCAGCGGCGACAGTCTGCCCATCATTCCGAAGTCAAGGTAAACGAGGCGATAAGGCGGAAGTTTTTGTTCGGTTTTGATGCTTGCCTTGATGCTGCCTGATTTTTTTTCGAACTCATGCGTCGGTTCAAGTTCATTGATGCGCGGATCGTCTTGTTTAAGGCGATAGAAAAGGATGTTTCCCGGGTGAGGATCAGCATGAAAGAAATTGTCGACGAAAACCTGTTTAATGAAGTTTTTGACCAATGCGTTTGCGATGTATGTGCGCTCTTTTTTTTGAAGCTTGCGCTCGGTCGGATCGTTTGAAAGCGAACGAGCGGCCAGTTTTTTGATGCTTTCGCCATCCATTCTGGAATTGACGAGAATTTTTTGAGTCGAGTATTCTTCATATACGACTGGAACTTCGATGATTCCGTCATGGTTGTTTAAGCGATAAAATTCCAGACCGTTTTTAATTTCGATTTCGGTGTTGATCTCATTCAAAAGAGACGCTTGCAGCTGATTCAGGATTTCCTTCGGATCCACGACGGTGATTTCCGGGGCAAGTTTCAGAATTTTTAAGGCCTGACGGAACAGTGTGAGGTCGGTTTCGACAAGTTCTTTGATTTTAGGATGCTGAACCTTGACGACGACCTGCGTGCCATTTTTTAAAACGGCATGGTGAGTTTGACCGATTGAGGCCGAAGCAAAGGGCTTTTCGTCAAATTTGTCGAAAACGTCGCTGATGTTTTTTTCGGTTTGTTCTCGGAAAGTTTTGCTGACGCTTTCGAACGAATCGATTTGGACGTTATCTTGCAGTTTTTTAAATTCGCTGATAAATGCAGGGGAGATCAAGTCAGGACGGGTGGAAAGAATCTGTCCGCCTTTAATGAACGTTGGCCCGAGCTCTTCCAATGCAAGTCTGACTTCTTCCGGATTCTGTTGTTTCATGAAGTTGCGAACAAAATCGTGTCTGCGCATGATTCTGACGATTTCAAGCATGCGGTTGCGCTGATCCTTGCCGGTTATTTCTTCGATTTTTGAGATATATTCGTCGGTCATTTTTGATCCTTCCTTATGCGTTTATGGGAATATTGTATCACAGAACGCGAAAATCCTTGTGATGTAAGAAAGAAGAAAATAGCATTAATGTAAAATTAATTTAAAGTTAGAAAACTCTTGCGCAGTTCAAACTTATGTAATATAATTTAATCAAGTTTTAGAGAATTTTAAATTTTCGGACAGGGGGTTATGCGTATGAAAAACTTTAATAAACTTCTTGCTGCTGGCGCGACGTTGGCAGCAGCGGGATTGGCCCTTACCGGATGCGGCTCAAAATCAAGTTCCAGTTCTTCTAAGCAAGTCTTGAATTGGAATGAGGCTTCCGAACTTCCGACGATGGATTTGTCAAAAGCAACCGATACGATCAGTTTCGACATGCTGAACAACTCGATGGAAGGACTTTTGAGAATCGGCAAGAATTCTAAGGTTGAACCAGGGATTGCCAAGTCTTACAAAGTTTCTTCCGATGGACTTACATATACTTTCAATCTTCGCAAGAATGCCAAATGGTCAAACGGTGACAAGGTTACGGCTGACGACTTCGTTTATTCCTGGCGCCGGACGGTTGATCCGAAGACGCAATCGCAGTACTCATACCTCTTTGAAGGCGTTAAAAACATCGATGATATCACGGCCGGCAAGAAAGCTCCTTCAACGCTTGGCATCAAGTCCGTCGGTCAATACAAAGTCGTCGTTACTTTAACGAAAAAGATTCCTTATTTCAAGCTGCTCATGGGCTTCCCGAGCTTCTTCCCGCAAAACAAGACCGCGGTTGAGAAGTACGGCAAGAAGTACGGCACGTCATCCAAGTACATGGTATATGACGGACCGTTCAAGATGACCGGATGGACAGGGACGAACCTTTCCTGGACGCTTTCCAGGAACAAGAATTATTGGGATAAGTCGCACGTTAAGCTTGACAAGATCAATTTCAAAGTCAACAAGAGTACGACGACTTCATACAACCTTTATCAAAGCAAAAAACTCGATCAGACGATTCTGTCGACTGAACAGGCTAAGCAGCTGTCAAACGACCCGGGATACACGGTCATAAAGGAAGCACGTACTAACTATCTTGAATTCAACCAGACGAAGAAGGAATTCCAGAACAAGAAGATCCGTCAGGCCATTGGCTATGCCATCGACCGCGATCAATTAGCGAAGAAGGTTATGGGAAGCGGCACGCTTCCGTCCAAGAGCGTTGTTTCATCAGGACTCGTTCAAAACAACGGAACTGACTTCGCAACTGCTGCCAAAACGACGGTCGGCGTAACTCTTAATAAGAAGAAAGCCGCACAGCTTTGGAAAGAAGGACTTCAGGAACTCGGCGAATCCGGTATGACGATTACCCTGTTGGGTGATGATACGGATGCTGCCAAGAAGATTACTGAATTTATCCAAAGCCAATTGGAAGCAAATCTGCCAGGAATCAAGGTCGAAGTTGCCAACGTTCCGTTCAAGACACGTCTGGCACGTGCAGAAAAAGGCCAGTTTGAACTTCTGGCAAATGCTTGGGCTGCCGATTTCTCCGATGCGATCAGTTTCCTTGATCTCTTTACGACGGGTAACCCTTATAACAACGGCAAGTGGTCAAATGCCGAATACGACAAGCTGATCACGGCTTCCAAGACGACGGATGCCGGCAATGCGGACAAGCGTTGGGATGACATGGTCAAGGCTTCCAAGCTGATCAATGAAGAACAACCGATTGTTCCTTTGTTCCAATTGAATACGCCATCGCTGCTCAGAACGAACGTCAAGGGTGTCGTTCATAATACGGCGGGCGTTGCATACAACTGGAAGGAAGCATACATTGCTAAATAATTGAATTTGATTAAGGACATTTCTGTATGGTTCATGCGCCGCGAATGCATGGGACTCTTTAACGAGGAGTTTTTGAAATGTCTAATCAGTTATGATATGTCGTGGTGACAGGATAGCCACGGCATATTTTTTTGTTCTGTGATACACTAAGAGTATCGATACACAATAGAAGAGGTGAAGCTGATGACGCGCAAGGACAAGATTTTTGAGTATGTTAAACAAAACGCAAGCATCGAGTCGGAAGGATATACGACGACCGAGATTTCAGAAGCTCTCGGAATCATCAGAAACAACGTCAGCAAAGAATTGAACGTCTTGGTTCGTGAAGGAAAGCTTCAAAAAATCGACGGCAGACCCGTCAGGTATTTATTGGCCGAACGTGAAATGCAGAGCAGAAACAAAGTTGGCGAATATTCGCAGCGCAAGTCGCAAATAACCGGATTCACCAATGCAAGACTGACTGAATCAAGCAATGACGATTATGAAAAAGATATTCCGCAAGATGTTTTTGAAAATTTCATCGGTAAGAATGACAGTTTAAAAAATCAGGTAGAACAGGCCAAAGCTGCTATTTTATATCCGCCGCAAGGGCTGAACGTTTTAATTACCGGTCCGACCGGTTCTGGCAAAACCTATTTTGCCAATGCGATGTATCGGTTTGCGATGAATACGGGAGTCATCAAAAAACAGAAGTTCACGACGTTCAATTGTGCCGATTATGCGCATAACCCGCAGCTTTTGATGTCGCATCTTTTTGGGTATGCCAAGGGGGCATTTACGGGTGCGACGGAAGATCATGACGGACTGATTCAGGAAGCAGACGGCGGGATGCTTTTTTTGGATGAGGTTCATCGATTGCCGCCTGAAGGTCAGGAAATGATCTTTTATTTTATGGATCACGGGACATATAATCGTCTCGGTGAAACTGCCAAGACACATCATGCTGATGTGCGCCTTGTCTGCGCAACGACGGAAGACCCGGAAAGTTCTTTGCTTCAGACGTTTGTCAGAAGAATCCCGATCATGATCAAGATGCCAAGTTTCTCTCAAAGAAGCGCAAGAGAACAGCTGCAGCTTTTACGGCAGCTGTTGGGGATTGAAGCCAATCGAACCGACAAGGACATCAAATTGAGCGATGACGTCGTCAAAGCTCTTCTTGGAAGCGTTACGTTCGGCAACGTCGGACAGCTTAAATCAAATATTCAGCTTGTTTGCGCACAAGCATTTTTGAACAGCATGCAGGATGAAAATGAAATGGAAATCGAGTTTGACTCGCTTCCTCAAAACATCAAGGACGGAATTCCGCGACTTGCCAACAACAGAACGGAATTAAGCAAACTGTCGCGTTTGTTGGAACCGATGATGGTCGTTCATCCAAATGACGCTTCGAAGATTCAATCGGAAAGCGACAGTTATGAATTGCCTTACAACTTGTATGAAATCATCGGTTCCAAGGCTTCCCTGCTGAAAGAAGAAGGGTTGGATCAACCTGCAATCAACAACTTTATTTTGACGGACATCAACCTGCATTTGAAATCATTTTATCGTGAAGCAAAGGTTGATCAAAAAGAAACGAACTTAAACGAAATTGTTGATCAAAGCACGATCGATCTGACCAAAAAAATCAAGGAACGCCTTCAAAACGATTATGCCTATAATACGGGAGACAACTTCATCTATGCGATGAGCTTGCACATCAGCTCGTTTATCAAGCGGATTCGCTCAGGCAAGCCGATGCGGACTGTTTCCGGAGATATCGTGACGATGGTCAAGGACTATCCTGAAGATTTGCGGCTCGCCGAACAGGTCAAAAAGATGATCGAACAGTATTACAAGTTCATCGTACCAGAGTCGGAAGTTTACTACCTTGCCGTGTTGCTCGTTTCGCTGAATTCCGTTCCGAAAAGCGGCAGCGTCGGGGTCGTGGTTGCGGCGCATGGGAACAGTACTGCCGCTTCAATGGTCCAAGTGGTAAACAAATTGCTTGGGGCAGAAAACCTGGCTTCCTTTGACATGTCGCTTGAAATGAGTCCAAAGATTGCGTTGAAGGGAATTATTGAAAAAGTTAAGGAAGTTGATCAGGGCAACGGCGTGTTGTTGTTGGTTGATATGGGATCGCTCAGTACCTTCAGCGAGCAGATTACGAATAAGACGGACATTCCCGTTAAAACGATCGACATGGTAACGACGGCGATGGTTTTAGAGGCGGCTCGCAAAACTTCATTGATAGACAGTGATTTGAAGACTGTTTATTCGGAATTGCGAGATTTTAACGGGTATTATTCTCATAAGGACGAAGAACATTCTTCAAGTCAAAATGATGTTGATAAGCGGCGCGCAATCATCGCAATCTGTTCGACCGGTGAAGGAACTGCCCGAAAAATCAAGCAGATAATCGATAATATTTTAGTTGACCAATTGATTGATGACGTTGTCGTCGTTCCGATCTCTGTTGTCGGAATGGATGGTCGAATTGAGGAGCTCGAACAAAATTATCGCATAATTGCCGCAACGGGAGTCGTCAATCCTGACATTGGCGTTCCGTTCATTTCCCTGGATGAATTGTTTAAAGGGGGCGGCAACGAGTTTATCCAACTGTTGGAAGATTCTGATCGATACTATGAATTAAACCCCGGGCAACCGGCTGAAGAATCGCTGTCGATGAGCGAGCAGACGGCCTGCCAGTATTTGGAGCAATGCTATACGTTCATCAATCCCAAGAAGATTATCGGCATTTTGCAGAATTATTGTGATTTGATCGAACGAGATTCGAAAAAAGAATTGGGACAGTCGAAACGAATGGGGCTGATCATGCATTTGGCAGGAGCAATCGAGCGCGCGTTGCTGCAAACACCGATTTCTGCAACTGAATCGGAATTGATCGAAATAAGAACCAACAAAATGTTTTCGAGCGTGCAAAAAGCCAATCAGATGCTGGAAGAGCGGCTTAACGTCAAGTTTGCCGATTCGGAAACGTATTACATCATCAAACTGATTGATACAGAAAATCAAGACTAATGATACAGATATGTTTGATACACTAATGTTAGTGTATCAAGTGTTTTTTGTCATAAAAAGGCAAGAAAAATATATGAATTTTTAGTGAATATCTATTTTTCAAATATCAATCAAAAATAATTGATTATATTTTAAAATGCTGTTAAAACGGGAATAATAGACGCTTTGACCTGGGAGAGAAAGAAAAAATGATGAAGAAAAAAGCAATAATTAATCGAAATTCTGGATTTGATACACAAAGTTGGCACGGTAATTGCTATATGTTACGTGTAAGGAAAATCTTTGATAAGGAGATGATCGGATGCTGAGATTGATTGTTTCTAGTCACGGAAAGCTTGCCGAAGAGCTGGTCGAATCTTCGTATATGATATTTGGTCGGCAGGATGGCGTTTTCGCCTTGGAATTTAATCTTGACGAAGATCTGAACGATATCAAAGAAAAATACAGAACTGTTTTGGCTGGAGTGCCGGAAAATGACCAAGTGATTTTTTTATGCGATTTGTTTGGCGGTTCTCCGTTTAACGGGGCAAAAGCTTTTATCGATGAAAATTCAAAACGTTACGGTCTGATTGGCGGCGTAAACCTTGCAATGCTGATTGAGGCGTATGTTTTGAGGCAATCAGGCAAACCGTTGGCTGAGGTTGTTTCCATGTTGGAAGAAACCGGTCGATACGGAGTCAGACACTATGAAGCCGGTGATGACATTGACGATGGATGTTAGGTTGTTAAGAATCGATAGCAGGCTGTTGCATGGTCAAGTGACAACGAGCTGGACCAAAGCGACAAAGGTTGACCGCATTCTTGTCGTTTCCGATGACGTTGCCAAAGACAATCTGCGTAGGACGTTGATTATGCAAGCCGCACCGCCGGGGGTCAAGGCAAACGTTTTGACCATCTCAAAAATGCTTCGCATTTATTATGATTCGCGCTTTGATTTTATTAATGCAATGATTTTAGTTGAGAATCCAGTAGATGCAATAAGACTCATTTCCGGTGGGATCAAAGTTCCTTCGGTCAACATCGGATCAATCAGTTTTGATACCACCCGTAAGATGGTAACTGATACAGTCGCAGTAAATCATGATGACGTGAACATATTTGTCTGGATGCATCGCCGCGGAATCGTGCTTGATTATCGCAAGGTTCCAAGCGATGCCAAGAAGGATTTTTGGAAATGTCTTTGTGAAAAGGAATTTGTTCATGATACGAGCCAAAAGCTGAAATAGTTCAAAAATTATGTATAGGAGGCAATACAAATGGTAGGTATTATCCTAGCAAGTCATGGTAGCTTTGCAGACGGAATTTTCCAATCAGGTCAAATGATCTTTGGTGAACAAGAAAACGTCGCACACGTTACCTTGATGCCAAGTGAAGGCCCGGACGATATCAGAGCTAAGATGGAAAAAGCAGTTGCATCTTTCGAAAATCAAGATGAAGTCTTGTTCTTAGTCGATCTTTGGGGCGGTACACCGTTCAACCAAGCAAACAATCTGGTTGAACAACATAAAGACAAGTGGGCAATCGTTGCCGGCATGAATTTGCCAATGGTAATCGAAGCTTACGCATCACGCTTTTCGATGGAAAAGGCGCAAGACATTGCGGCACACCTTGTTGAAGCCGGCAAGGACGGTGTCAAGGTCAAGCCTGAATCATTAGCTCCAAAAGAAGCACCGAAAGCAGAGGCAAAAAGCACTGAGCCAGCAGGGGCAATCCCTCCTGGAACCGTTCTTGGCGACGGCCACATCAAATACGTGCTTGCACGCGTTGATTCGCGTTTGCTTCATGGTCAAGTTGCGACGGCCTGGACGAAGACGACGCAGCCAACGAGAATCATTGTTGTTTCGGATGGCGTTGCGCATGACAAGCTTCGCAAGAATCTGATTACGGAAGCAGCTCCTCCTGGAGTTAAAGCAAACGTTATTCCGATTAACAAGATGATTGAAGTTGCAAAAGATCCTCGCTTCGGGAATACGAAAGCCTTGCTTCTCTTTGAAACGCCGGAAGATGCCCTTAAGGCAATCGAAGGCGGCGTCGACATCAAGGAACTGAATATCGGTTCAATGGCACACTCTGTTGGCAAGGTTGCCGTAAACAAGGTGCTTTCCTTGGGCAAAGAAGACGTTGAAACGTTTGACAAGCTGAAGAAAATCGGAGTCAAGTTCGACGTGCGCAAGGTTCCGACGGACTCTCATGACAATATGGATGAAATTGTTGATAAGGCTCGCAAAGAGCTCGGAATGTAAAGTTTCATTCTCAATAGAACAGGAGGACTAAGATATGTCTATTATATCAATGATTTTAGTAGTTATCGTTGCCTTCCTAGCGGGTATGGAAGGTATTCTTGATGAATTCGAATTCCATCAACCGCTGGTGGCATGTACGTTAATCGGTTTGGTGACGGGTCATCCTACAGAAGGTATCATTCTTGGCGGCTCGCTTCAAATGATCGCTTTAGGTTGGGCAAATATCGGTGCTGCCGTTGCCCCTGACGCTGCGTTGGCATCTGTCGCATCTGCAATTATTTTAGTTCAAGGCGACCAAGGCGTTAAGGGTGTCGGTACGGCGATCGCAATTGCCGTTCCTTTGGCCGTTGCCGGTTTGTTCTTGACGATGATCGTTCGTACGCTTGCTGTTCCTATCGTTCACATTATGGATACGGCAGCTGAAGAAGGAAACTATCGCAAGATTGAAGTTTGGCAAATCATCGCTGTCTGCCTGCAAGGTCTTCGTATCGCTATTCCGGCTGCAGCTTTGCTGATTATTCCTGCAGACGCCGTTAAGAGTGCTTTGGAAGCAATGCCTGCATGGTTGTCAGACGGCATGTCCATCGGCGGCGGCATGGTTGTTGCCGTAGGTTACGCAATGGTTATCAACATGATGGCTACGCGTGAAGTTTGGCCGTTCTTTGCAATCGGCTTCGTTATCGCAGCCGTTTCAGATTTGACTCTGATTGCTTTGGGTGCTCTTGGTATTTCGTTTGGCTTGATCTACCTCGAACTCAAGAAAAACGGCGGAAGCAACAATGGCAACGGCGGTAACGGCAATACTGGCGACCCGCTCGGTGACATTCTCGAAGACTACGAATAAGGAGGATCAGGAACATGGCTGAAAACAAGATTCAATTAAGCAAAAAAGATCGCTTGGCCGTTTGCTGGCGTTCAACGTTCCTGCAAGGTTCATGGAACTATGAACGTATGCAAAATGGCGGCTGGTGCTACGCAATTATTCCGGCAATCAAAAAGCTCTACAAGACAAAAGAAGAACGCACGGCTGCTTTGAAGCGTCACTTGGAATTCTTCAATACGCATCCGTATCTTGCATCTCCCGTAATGGGCGTTACGCTTGCTCTTGAAGAAGACCGTGCCAATGGAGCTGCCGTTGACGATACGGCTATTCAAGGGGTTAAGGTCGGCATGATGGGTCCTTTGGCCGGTGTCGGCGATCCTGTCTTCTGGTTCACGATTCGTCCTATGCTTGGTGCTTTGGGTGCTTCGCTTGCCCTTGGCGGAAACATTCTCGGACCAATCTTGTTCTTCATTGCATGGAACATTATTCGTTGGGCATTCATGTGGTATACGCAAGAATTCGGCTATCGTGCAGGTTCCAAGATTACGGACGATATGTCTGGTGGACTTTTGCAATACGTGACGAGCCTTGCATCCATCATGGGCATGTTCGTGCTAGGTGCTTTGATTGAACGCTGGGTTTCAATCAAATTCACGCCGGTCGTTTCGAAGACAACTCTTTCAAAGGGTGCCTACATTGAATGGGACAAGCTTCCAAAGGGTGCTGCCGGCATCAAGGAGGCTTTGACGGAACAAGCAAACGGCTTGGCTCTTGATCCGACGAAGGTTACGACGCTTCAAGACAACCTGAACCAGTTGATTCCTGGTTTGGCTGCATTGCTTTTGACATTCCTTTGCATGTGGCTTTTGAAGAAGAAGGTTTCCCCAATCGTTATCATCTTGGGAATCTTCGTTGTCGGTGTCGTATTCCACTTAATCGGCTTGATGTAATTTATCGATAATGATGATAATGCGGTCTTGTTCCATGGGAATGAGACCGTTTTGTTGTATAATAATAAGTATTCAGACAATATGGCGGAGGGTATCGTAATGGTTCAATCAATCAATACTAAAGTGGATCTCGTAATCGAAGGAACGTCACACATGGGCTTGACGGATTACGGCAAAATCATGATTGGCGACAAAGGTTTCGAATTTTTTAATGATCGCGACGTTCGCAAAAACATTCAGATTCCTTGGACGGAGGTTGATTTGGTAATTGCCTCCGTTATGTTCAAAGGGCGCTGGATTCCGCGTTACGGCTTCCAGACGAAGAAAAACGGAACGTTTACGTTTTCGTCCAAACAGCCGAGAAAGGTCTTGCGTGCTGTCAGGAAATATATTGAACCTGAGCGCATGGTTCGCTCGCTGACGTTCTTTCAAGTCGTTAAACGGGCATTGAAGAACAAGTTTTCTTCTGATAAGAAATAGCTTGTTTTATCAAATGCAGTGCATAGCAGCTCTGCTTGATCAGTTCGTCAAGACGTGATTACGGACAAAGTTCTCTATTTCATCAATGTGTCAGTAAATAAGGGCTTTTGTCAGATACAGTTATAGTTTCTGTTCAATCAGCGTCGAGATATCATTCAAATTTATCGACAGCATCTTTTTGGCTGTTTCCGTCATGGCGAACGATTGTCATGCATATTCAAAAAATCAGGCGATTTGAAATTAATTTCAAATCGCCTGATTTTTTATTTGAGGCATATTTTTTGGCTTGTTTTGTCAGTTGATGTTTGAAAAGATTGATTGAGAATGAAATAAACTGTATTCAAAAAGGAAATAAGATGAATAAAAATTTCTTTAATACATAAAAAAACATTTTCATTCCGAACAAAAAAAGCGAATTAGCATGGAATGTTTATAGTCAAATTTTTTTTATAAATAAATTGCGAAATATCCTTGACTAATAGGAAAAATGCTTGTATAGTTAGTAACGTTGTCAGTCGAATGACTTCTTGTCGTGAGATTGATGACTTAGAAAAATTAATTAATTGTTGACATCACTTGTTGAATGCGATATACTTAAAAAGTTGTCAGTTGAGACAAATGAGCTGAGGATGATGAATTTTTATTCAAAAAATAATTCAAAAAGGCCTTGACAAAGATGTTGATAATTGATATAATTTAAGAGTTGTCACTTAGATGACTGCGAAACAGATCTTTGAAAACTGAACAAAGTTTCGATAAGCAAATGTGCAGGGCTTCTTGTTTTAAACAAGAGCAACAATATTTGCGAAGTCAATTCGCTAGTAAATTTTGAGTCACAAACTATAAATTGAGAGTTTGATCCTGGCTCAGGACGAACGCTGGCGGCGTGCCTAATACATGCAAGTCGAACGAAGCTTTCTTTCACCGAATGCTTGCATTCACCGAAAGAAGCTTAGTGGCGAACGGGTGAGTAACACGTAGGCAACCTGCCCAAAAGAGGGGGATAACACTTGGAAACAGGTGCTAATACCGCATAACCATGAACACCGCATGATGTTCATGTAAAAGACG
>NZ_FOPI01000040.1 GCF_900113455.1 Ligilactobacillus ruminis DSM 20403 = NBRC 102161
CTCGGCACGGTTAAGGTGATTTTGCCTATCCGTGTCTTGAGCTCGCGTTCTCGAGTGCCGTTGCGGCTGTCCGTGCGTTCTTCTGACCGTTCGTAAGGCTCAGCCTTGAGTTGAGCAGTGGATTCCGCCATCAGAATACTATTGAGACTTTTACGCAGCAGTTCGCGAAATGCCTGATCGTGATCCTTTGAAAGAAGTTGTAGAATTTCCTCTTGATTTAAGGTAATATTTAATTGAGCCATTTGTTTGTCCTCCTAGTATTATTTTGTTAGGTGATTTAATTATACCTGGGAGACGAGCACTTGGCTCTCTTTTTTTATCAATTTACACCATTATACGGGCATAACCAAACAATCACCTTAATCAAGGTCTGAACCGTTCGTCTTGATAACTTTTTGATACCAGTAGAATGAATCCTTGCGGGAACGTTCCATCGTCCCTTTGCCTTCGTCATCCTTGTCAACATAGATGAAACCGTAACGCTTGGACATTTGACCCGTTCCGGCTGAAACGAGGTCAATGCATCCCCATGGCGTATAACCCATCAGATCAACGCCATCAAGCACGACTGCCTTCCTGACTTCTTCAAGGTGCGAACGAAGATAGTCGATGCGGTACGGATCATGAATGCTGCCGTCTTTTTCAACCTTGTCAACGGCACCCAAGCCGTTTTCAACGATAAACAACGGCACGTGATAGCGATCCGTCAACAGGTTGAGCGAGTAGCGCAAGCCAACGGGATCGATTGGCCAATCCCAGTCGCTCTTCTTCAAGAAAGGATTGTCCGTTAGGGCCTTGAAAACATCGTCCAAGTCGTCCGGAGCAACGTTCTTTGCCGAAACGGCCATTGATTGATAGTAGCTGAAGCCGACATAGTCAACGGTGCCTTCTTTAAGCACGATGCGATCTTCTTCGGTAATATCGGGCCGGAATCCTTCACGTTCAATGTAGGCCTCAACGTTCTTAGGATATTCGCCCCAGACTTGAACGTCTGAGAACCAGTTGCGACGCTGGTCAACTCGTTGTGCAAGTAAGACGTCTTCCGGAGCAGGAGTTGCCGGATAAACAGGCGTATAATTTATCATCGTCCCGATCTTGAAGTCTGGGTTGATCTTGTGTCCTTCTTTGACTGCAAGGGCGCTGGCAACAACTTCGTAATGAGCAGCCTGATACATGCGCGCTTCGTTGTCCTTTGAGTCTTTGCCAAGCAGCAGACCGGAGTTGGTGCACATCAGGAAGTCATTATTGAAGGCCGACTGGTTGTCGATTTCGTTAAACGTCATCCAATACTTGACCTTGTTCTTGTAACGCTTGAAGCATGTGACTGCAAATTTAACGAAGAAGTCGATCACTTTGCGATTTTCAAAGCCGCCGTATTCTTCGACGAGATGATACGGCATTTCAAAGTGAGACAGCGTAATGACTGGTTCAATTCCGTACTTGTGGCATTCGTCGAACAAGTCATCGTAAAACTTCAACCCTTCTTCGTTTGGTTCTGCATCATCGCCGTTTGGGAAAATGCGCGTCCATGCAATTGAAGTTCTGAAACACTTGAAGCCCATTTCGGCAAACAAGGCAATATCTTCTTTATAGTGGTCATAGAAATCGATGGCTTCATGGTTAGGATAGTTCTTGCCAGGAATAACTCCCTTTGTAATTTCGCGCGGAACCCCGTTTGCGCCAGCAGTCATGACGTCAGCAACGGAAACGCCCTTGCCGCCCTTGTTCCAACCGCCTTCTAACTGGTGAGCAGCAACGGCGCCGCCCCACAGAAAACCTTTAGGGAATTCATTTTTTGTCATGTCTCATTCCTCCGATTATTTTGATTAAGCGTTTTCTTTTTATCTACTCTCTTAGTATAATTCGTTGGTACAAATTTGTCAATTGCCACCTTATTATTTTTTTGAAGAAGCTGACATCCATTAATCATACAGCCTATCCCTGCACCCTGGATTTGGACAATATGACATTATCCGTCAGTTAAATCAAAAGCTTTGCATAAAAAAAGACGCTGATCATTCAATCAACGTCAAATCTTATCTCATTGCCTTATTTTTTCATTTGAAGATAGTTGAAGACTTCCTGTCCCGCAATCCCGGCATCGCCGACAGCCGTCGTAATCTGTCGCAGAAACTTCTGACGAACGTCTCCAACGGCATAGATACCGGCAATTTTTGTTTCCATATGCTCGTCAGTAACGATCCAGCCGTTTTCATCAGTAATGCCGAGATCTTTGAACGGCTCGGTCATCGGTGTCGTCCCGACGTAGATGAAGACGCCGTTTGCTTCAAGAATACTGTCTTCTCCGGTTTTTTTATTGTGAACTTTTACGCCTGAAACCTTCATGTCGTCTCCGATGATTTCGGTTACGACGCTGTCCCACGTAAACGACATCTTTTCATTTGCGAAAGCGCGATCCTGCAAGATCTTTTGCGCGCGAAGCTCATCGCGACGATGAATAACGTTGACGTTTTCGCACAAATTGGCAAGATACAAGCCTTCTTCGATTGCAGAATCGCCGCCGCCAACGACAACGACGCGCTTATTGCGGTAAAATGCCCCGTCGCAAACGGCACAGTATGAAACGCCGCGGCCGCTGTATTTTTCTTCACCTGGAACGCCAAGCTTTCTGCTCTCCGATCCGGTTGCGATAATAACGGCTTCTGCTTCATATTCATCGCTGTCCGTTTTGACGTGCTTCGTCCCGTTTTCGTCAACCGTGATGCCGGTCACGCTGCCATACAAAAGCTTCGCGCCAAACTGCGTCGAGCTTTCATACATTTTCTTGGCAAGTTCCGGTCCCATGATTGATTTAAATCCAGGGTAGTTTTCGACTTCGGCGGTATTGTTCATCTGACCGCCGTAAATGCCGCGATCAAGCATTGCTACCTTGAGATTGGCACGAGACGCGTACAATGCAGCAGTCATCCCGCCAGGACCTGCGCCAATCACGATCACATCATATTTTTCAGTCATTTGAAAATTCCTTTCTGAACAGGTGCTTTTCACTAGTCAATATATTTTCCCACCATGCCGATCAACTCTTCCTTGTTATGAAAACCGGTAAGCTGTTTGACCTTTTTGCCGTCCTTCAAAAGCATCAGGGTCGGAATCGACATGATTGAAAATTCTTTAGAAGGTTCAGGATTTTAATCGGTATCAAGCCTGCCTACCGTAATTAATTTGCCTACTTCCGAATCAAGCTCGTCGATGACGGGCGCTTGACGGTTGCATGGAGGGCACCACGAGGCGATAAAGGCTACCAAGGAAAATCCGTTGCTCGTTTCTTTCTTGAAATTGTCATCAGTCAATTTTTTTACCATTTGCATCCACCTCCGAAACACCTATTCAATTAATCACTTGAATGGTTAGAATATACCACCTGCCATCTTATTCGTCAATCTTTATGCCCATCGCTGATGTAGTCCAAAATTTTGTACATGATCTGCTTGTTTTCTTCAGGAATTCCGTGCAAAAGAATTTCTTCAGGCGTTTGTCCAAGGTCGCTCCCCTCAGTATAAGAACCGTCATTGACGACGATTTCGCGCAAATCGTTCGGAAGCGGCTCAAAGTGAAACTGCAGTCCGACAATGCGGTGATTCATGACAAATCCTTGATTTTTAAGCAGTCTGCTTGAAAAAAGAAGCTCCGCACCTTTTGGAATTTCAAAACAATCCTGATGCCAATGGAGCACGCTAACCTCTTCCGGAAGACCTTTGATCGCATGCGACTTCAAAAAAACCGGTGCAAAGCCGACTTCCTTGACACCGCTGTTTTTGACGACTCCGCCAAGTGCCTTTGAAATCTGCTGCGCGCCAAGGCATGCTCCAAAAATCGGCAAATCTTGTTTAATTGCGGATCTGATCAGGTCGCGTTCTTTTTTCAGCCATTCAAAATCATCGTTAGGACTCATCGGGCCGCCCAAAATGACCAGCATGTCCGTTTCTTCGACATCAGGAAGGATTCCATATCGATAAGGGTGATACACGTAAAGCTCATGTCCGTTTTCTTCTGCCCATGACCGAATGGCGCCCGGACCTTCGTTTGGGGTATGCTGCAACACGTTAATTCTCATTTTTTCCTGCACCTTCTTTTTCAATGTATCTGTTCCAATCATAGGTACTCTCATTCAGGCTGTGAGCGTTATAGCCTGATTCGCTCAAAATTCTGGCAGCTCGAGTTGCATACGTACACAGATTGCCGCGACAGTAAACCACGAGGTCTTTATCAGCCGGAAGCGTATCAAGCTTTTCTTTGAGATCAGGCAGAGGGATGTTTTTGGCCTCCGCAATGTGAGCAGTCGCGTATTCGTCAGCCGGACGCACGTCAATCAGTTCGATTTCGCCGCTTTTGGCCTTGTTATAAGCCGCATCAAGCGACATCGCATAAACGTCGTTTTTTTCAAAGTCCTCTTTGATCTGACTGATTCTTTCAAGCTGATCTTCCCCAACGTCGCGCAACAGATAGAATAAATCAACGACCCTTGAAGAAGCCAGCCCGTAATAGATGTGATTTCCGTCACGCTTGCGTTCGACAAGGTTTCCGCTGCGCAAAACCTGCAGATGTCGCGACGTGTTTGCAACGCTCATCTTGGTGAGTTCGGCAATCTTTTCAACCGTTTTTGGTCCTTGAACCAGCAGATCCATGATTTCCAAGCGTCGTTCGCTCGAAAGGCTTTTGCCGATTTTTGCCAGTTCAACGTACAGATCGTTTTGATAAGTCAATATTCTCACCCCTCTTGTCAAATGCAGAGTTCTTACTTACCGTCGTTTCCAAACAAAGATGCCAGCTTGGCAGCCATCTCGGGATCAAGCGAATCGCCCAGGCTTGAAGTCTCATCTTCGTTTTGCGATGCAACTTCTTCATTTAATTTGGCGCGCTGCTTGACCGATTCGATGACGGCCTGTTCGGCTGCCTTGATTGGTTCGACTTCAAGCCGTCCGCCGGCAGAATCAGCATGTCCGCCGCCTCTGAAGTAGTCTTCAGCAAATTTTGCCACGTCAAGTCTGCCGTTTGAGCGCAACGACACGCTGTGGCTGTCAATTACGAGGGCTGCGTCAACATCGTATTTTTTAAGCAGCTCATGAGCAATTTCCGATTTATAATCGCTGGCATAGACCACGCCAAAGCCGTGTCCCTCGATTTCAAACGTTTCGACATTTTTGAGGTGCTTGTCAAGATACCGCTGTCGTCGCCCTTCCAAAGTTGAAATCAAAAGCTCATGTTCAATTCTGTATTTTTCCCAACCGGAAGCAAAAACAGAATCGACAAAAGATTTTGACTTGCTCAAAGGGAAGAACCAAAACAGCTGATTCAATTCGTCGGCTGCTTTGCGCTCTTCATAAGACATGTTCTTGTCATTTTGAAAATCCCACGTATCGTATGCCCGAATCATCTCAACCAGCTCTGCCAGTTCTTTTTGCTTTTGCTTTGGAACAAGCGCAAAATTCGGCTGGCGAGTCATGAAATCCCAAACCAGACTGACCGCGCTCGGCGTGACGTTTTCATCCAACGGCAAAATGCAGTTCTTCGAGTATCCGGAGCGCAATTCTGCTTCGCTTTCATGATGATCGAAAATAAGCCAGTGATTGGCGAATTTTTGCTCCAACAGCTTGAAGGAATAATCACTGTCAGGAGTCATGTCCATAATGTAGACATCGGTATAGCGCAAAATATCCGGTTCCTTGAACCAATGCTCAAGCTCGCGGTCAAGGTTGCCGGCTGAACAGGTCGTCAAATCGAATTCAACGCCCCTGAACATATAAGGAGCCAATGCGTAAAAAAGACAAGGGGCACCGAATCCGTCCAAGTCGTTATGCGAAAATAGTTTGATATGCTGAGTCTTTCTCAAGTCAAAATCCCCTTTACATGGTTTTGCTAATTCTAATTATACCTGTCTGCCTGCCAAAAGTTCCATACATTCATACGAAAAATTGTCGGAATGTGTTATTATGATTGTTGATAATAAAACAAACATTGGAGAAAACAAATGACATTCACGCTTTACATGGTCCGTCACGGACAAACGATTCTCAACAGCTATAATCGCCTCCAGGGTTGGTGTGACTCCCCGTTAACCGAAAAAGGCACAAATGATGCCCACAGTGCCGGCAAACATCTCAAAAACATCCATTTTGATGCTGCTTACAGTTCCGACACGACGCGTGCCATGAAAACGTGTCGCTGTATTCTGTTTGAAAACAAAGAGTATCCAAAAACGCCAAAACGCAAGACTTTAACGTATTTCCGCGAACAAAGCTTTGGCTACTTCGAGGGAAACGATGCGACCCAGACATGGCTCATGGTCGGGGCCGTTCACGGATGCCGCACCTACAATGACCTTTTGGACAAGTATTCTCTTGCTGCAACCAGAGACCTTTTGCATGAGGTCGATCCTTTCAAAGATGCTGAAAGAGATGAAGACTACTGGGCACGAATCGATGAGGGTTTCGACTGGCTGCGCAAGCATCATCACGACGGTGAAAACATTTTGCTTGTCAGCCACAGCATCACGATTCGCTCAATCGTTGATCGTTATGCCCCCGAGCTCAGGTCGGCCAAAAACGGTCCAAGAAATGGTTCCATCACAAAACTTTCCGTTTCGGATGACGATGTTAAAGTCGAATACTACAATCATCATTTGGATAACGAAACATACTGATCGAATCAGGCATGATTCTTGACATATTTTGCTTTTGCAGTCTCTGGTCTTTTTTCTTCCTATTATAAATACTCGATCACGGACAATCGCGTTCTTTCGCTTTTTCCCGTAACTAAGCACCTCAATGACTCATGTTTCTCGGAAAAAACTGCCAAATCCAGTTCACGATGCTTATTTGACGAATCATCCGTAATTAGGTCGGCACTGCATTTCACAAAATATGCATGTGATTATATTCGTTATCCTTAGAATAAGTGATTTTTTTGCTTGTTTTTTCGCATAAACTGATTTAAACTAAGTTTATGTGCTCGAGTTGCAACTAGACCAGCTGCAACCGCAAGTTTCTTTACCTCGGGTTCTCCGCTCGAGAGTACTAATAAATTTTATCTATATCTCAAGTATTAGAGGTCGGAGCTGCTTGTTCGGACCTTTTATTTTGCGTTTTTTTCAGCATATACCAATCATTTGTGCGTATTTCCGCTTTTATATAAGCATTTCATCATCTTAAGCAAGGGGTGTTTCACGTGAAACACCCCTTACAGCGTTGACATTTGCATCATTTTTTAACTATAATTTAAACAGAACAAAAATCGGAGGGCCAAGCCATGAAATTCATCGCCATTGTCGGCACAAATGCCAGCAAATCGTACAATCGCAGACTGATTCATTTTATGAAGAAACATTTCGCAGCCAAAGCTGAAATCGTCATTAAAGAAATCAAAGAATATCCTCTTTTTTGCGAGGACTTTGATGAAACGCCGCATTCAATCATGGAATTAGCAACCGAAATCGATCATTCTGACGGCGTCATTTTTGCTACGCCGGAATACGATCATGGGATTCCGGCAGCGCTCAAATCCGTCATTGAATGGCTTTCCTATGACGTTCACCCGCTAACGAACCGTCCGGTCATGATTGTCGGCGCCTCGCTTGGAAATCTCGGCACGGTCTATGCCCAAGACGACTTGCGCAGAATCCTTGATTCACCGGGACTCGGACCATACGTGCTCCCTGGTCATCAGTTTTTGCTTGGACATGCACCCTCTGCATTTGACAAGAATGACAACTTAAACGACGATCGCACGATTTCATGGCTCGACACGTGCTTTGACGGTTTTATCAAATATGCGGTCTCGATCAACTCCATGGCAGGTCGAAACAACCAAGCTGATGCTACGACCGGTGCATCTTCCAAACCAAGAGAAACGCCGGTCATCGTCGATTTGAGAATAAACGAATCAACCGTCGATGCTTCAACGTCCGCTTCAAAAACTGACAAGACCAATGACTATGGAATTGATGAGAAAACTTTTGGCCTGGTAAAATCTTCCGTTGACGAAACGACCGGTGCATCTTTGTCAAATGCAGAGCAGGAAACATCCGAGCGGCCAGTGATCGTCAATCTCAGACAGCCGGAGATGGCGGTTAAAGCCGATTCGGTTACAGGGGCATCGCAAGCGTGAAAGAAAATATCCAACAGACCGCGCTGACAAAGCATTTCCGAGCATTGGGCACCAGCATTTCATTGACCGTCTTCGGAACGCTTGACCAGACCGTGCTTGAAAAAAGCGCAGACCTTGTCAATCATTACGAAGATGTTTTGACCGTCAACAGAGATCATTCCCAGCTCATGAGCGTCAATCAGGCTGCCGGAAAGTTTCCGGTTCAAGTTGAGGCTTCGGTCTACCAACTGACAAAGCTTGCGGTCGAAAAAAGTCGTGCAAGCTTTGGTTTTAATGCTGCAATCGGTCCGCTCGTCAAACTGTGGCACATCGGATTTTCTGATGCGAAAGTCCCTTCTGAACAACAGATTTCAGAGCGTCTTTCTTTGATCGATCCTTGGCAGATTGAATTAAACGATGCCAATCAGTCGATTTTCTTAAAAAAAGCCGGCATGGAAATCGACCTCGGGGCTATTGCCAAAGGCTATATTGCTGACCGCATCCAAGATTTATGGCATGCATACGGAATCGCGTGCGGCATCATCAATCTCGGCGGCAACCTGTTAATGGTCGGAAAACCTCCGCACCATTGCGATGGATTGTGGCGCATCGGTCTCAGAAGTCCTTTTTCAGACAACGATGAACCGATTGCAGTCGTCACGATGCCGCCATGCTCGGCTGTCACAAGCGGTATCTACGAACGAAGACTGACTTCAGGTCAAAAGAGCTATCATCATATCCTTGATTCAAATACAGGATATCCCAGGGAGAATAATCTGAACAGCGTCACTGTCTTCTCCAAAAAATCCGTCACTGCAGAAATCGAAACGACGCGTCTCTTTTTTGCGGGCGAACCTTTGCCGGAATATCCGTTTGAACAAGATGTTTTTGGAGCAGCATTCATTACGAAAGATTTTCAAATCAAACTTTCGGGTATTGCTCCCGGACAAATTCGACTGCTTGACAGTCACTATCAAATCATATGTTGAACCAAAGATGCGACTGGAAAAAATCCCGTTTTACTCTTGAATTAAATGAATAAAAACTACTTTTTCAAGCAGTAGTACTGCTCAACCAATCCAGCCAGGATCTCACTCAAATTTACGGACAAAGTGCCATTTTTTGCTGATTTGTCCGTAAGCAAAACGCATTTTACGGACAAACGGCTGTTTTTGCCCATTTTGTCCGTAATCGCCATTTTTCGAGCAGGTCGTTTACGGACAAAGCGTCAATTTTCATCGATGTTTCCGTAAACGGCAGAGCTTTTGCCAAATGCAGCGACTGATAAATCAGCGCGCCAAACTCCCAGTCAAATTTATCGTCAGACTCTTTTTGGATATTTTACAGCAATTTGATCACTGCATACACAAAAGCCCGGATGAGATCTCATCCGGGCTTTTTGGTTTGAGGCATGTTTTTTCCCGGCCTCTTCTTTATTATCATTTTTCTTTCAGATATCTGTCTAATTCGCGCTTGACCTCGGTTGCTTTCGGCAGCAGGACGCCGACTTCTTCAACCAGACTCGGCGATTCGAAAAATTCTGACGTCTTGCCTGAATAAACCAATTCGCCGTGAGCCATTGCATAAACGTCTTCATATTCTTCCAAAACCCAGTCCATGTCATGCGTAATCGTAATGACGACATGTCCTCGGTCGGCAAGATAGCGAAAAATTGCGGTAATTTTCTTCCTGCTTGGCCAATCAAGCGACATCATCGGTTCATCGAACAGCAAAATCTTCGGTCGAACCGCCACTACCGTCGCAATGCTCAGCAACTTGCGTTCGGAAAGAGATAAATCATAGGGATTTTCGTCCATTTTATCGGCCAAACCGACTTCTTGAAGAACTTCTTCTGTGATGCGCTCAACCTCAGTTTCCGACTTGTCCATCTGACGGAGGCCCCACTCGACTTCTTTTTTAACGGTTGCATTGAAAATCTGATCGTTTGGATCCTGAAAAGTCAAACCGATTCGCTCAAGGCGCTTGTCACCGATATAATCATTCAAATTCTGGCCTTCAACGGTGATTTCACCGGAATCAGGCTGATTAAGGCCGCTCAAAAGCCTGAGCAAAGTAGATTTACCGGCACCGTTTTGACCGATAATCGCAATCATCCCCTCGCTAAAGGTCAGATGTTTGATTTTAAGTCCGAAATTGTCGCCCGGATACGTGAATTTTAAATCGTTAATTTCAATTTTGGTCATCAAAGCACCCCTTAAGCTCGGAAAGTTTTACGGGAAAAAGTCCGCTCGGAAGCTTTTTTCCAAGCTCTTTTGCCATTCGATAAACCACCGGCAGATACAAGTCATGGCCTTCTGCGACCTGATTGATCACGTCAAGCGGTTTTCCTGAAGCAATCAGCTCACCCTTTTCCAAAACCCACAATTGATCTGCAATCTCGCACAAATCATCGACTTCGTTCGAAACGATAAAAATCGTTTTTTCGGAGCAGCCCGCAAGCCATTCGAAAAATTCTTTTCGGCCAACAGGATCCATTTGACTCGTTGGATCGTCCATGATTAAAAATTCAGGGTCAAATGCGATTTCGGAAGCAATCGCCAAGCGCTGCGTCTGACCACCGGAAAGCGTGTCTGGCGCTTGCTCCAAAAGATCTTCAAGACCCATCTGACAAGCTGCTCGGACAACTGATTTTGATGCCTCTTCTTCACTCATCCCTTGATTGATCAGTCCAAATGCGATTTCATCGAAAACAGTATCTGACAGACCGCTGAGCTGCCCCGCTGTATTTTGCAAAACGACTCCCGTATGAAAATTATATTCGTCAAACGCCTCAAACGGTGAAAACTCGCCTAATCTGACAGTACCGGAAACGTGACTTGAAACAATATTTGGAATGATTCCCGAAAGAACGTCGCAAAGAGTAGTTTTTCCGGAACGACTGTTGCCGATGATTCCGATTATCTGACCCGTTTTTGCAGTCAAAGAGATTCCCTTTAACGCCTCTTCGTCTTCTCCGCGATATCTTACGCTCAAGTTGTCCAAAACTATTTGTTGATTAGCATCCATACTTTACATCCTATCAAAATTATGCTTGTCAAACCAAGTGCTCGATGAAACATCTTGTCCATCAGATACGTTCTCCTTAATGCTCGGACCGTGCGCTTCTTGCTTTCAAAATTTCGCAATTGAAGCGAAATCGAACGCGACATCGACTGATCGAGCGTCTTGATCACCAACGGGATCAAAATCGGCAGAATCGTCTTAAATTTTTGAATCAGCGACTTTTGTTCACCGATTCCGCGAGCTCTTTGCGCAAGCTGAATCTTCTTAAGATTTTGCATCATTTGCGGCAAAATATAGCAAACGGACATCAATAAATACACGGTTTTGTATTTCATCCCTGCATTTTCCAAATACTTGGCATTCTCAGAAATCGTCGTCGTCCGCATGAAAAAATTCGTTGCAAGAACAATCACGATGATTCGACAACCAAGCAAAGCGGCATACGTCAAACCTTCCTGGTAAAACGCAATTGCGCCTAAAGAAAAAGCAAGCGTCTCGTTGTGAGGGTAAAACAACCCCTGTATCAGCAGCATCGTCAAAATCATGAATGCGCAAAAGCCAAGCGCCTTCATGCTGCTGCCTAATTTCCCCGAAAACAACAACAGAAAAATCGTTGCCAAGATGAGCGCTGCTTCGGCAAAGATATTTGTCAAAACAAAGCTCAGCAATGTCAAAACGGCAATCAGCAACAGTTTCGTGACGGGATCAATGCGTTCGTGCCACGGTCTTGTCAGGTTTTCCTGCATCATTTCTGGTTTTTCCATCTTATCAGTCCTTAAAATAACTAATCATTTTCTTTGGAATCTGCTTGTAGATGAGGCAGGCAACGTAAGCTACGACAACCTTGTCCAAGATATCCAAAACAAATTCGTCAACAAAAGAAGCAATAAACACCGGAACGTGATTTGCGACCAAAACGGCAAACAACGAATCTCCCCAAGCAATCCCGGTTTGTCCGCCCCAGAAAATAACGTTGAGCGGCGTTGAAATCACTGAAGAAACAAGCGCAATGATCAATGCGGACACGAAAATTTTCCTGGCTGACGAAAAGCCGCCCTTAGCATGCAACACGCCGACGGCAATCCCGATGCCGATGCTCGTCAAAGCATAAACGGTCGAAACAGGCGACAAGGTCAGACCATAGATCACGTTGTTGATGAAACCGCTGATAGCGCCAGGAATCGGACCGGCAAGCATGCTTGCAAGGAATGTTCCCAATGAACCGAGCCAGACCGGAAGCTTGAGACCTTCCGCAAAAGCCTTGGCTACGTAGTTGATGCCGACTGCGGCAGGAATCAGCCCGATTACCGCTGGCGTAAGATTGACTCTCCAAATACTTGGTGCTGACGATGTTTTCTTATCCATAAAAATTCTCCCTTATGCATTAAAAGTAAAATCAACCTTTATAAAGCTAAAAAAGTAAAAAAAACTTTTAATTTATAGTTGCCTTTATCTTACCATCAAAAAAATAATTGTCAAGCTTTTTGGGTAAAAATTACTTGAACAACTGCTGAAAAGCCCGGAAAATGCAGAGCTTGACATTGCCTGCTCAATCGGCACGCCAAGACTTGCTTACGGGCAAAACAGCGATTTCTAAGATTTGCCCGTAATCTGCGACCACACTGCTTTGGCGAAGGTAAACGAGTAGAATATTTTTTCAATTTTGGGTGATTTTGTCTACCTTCAGTGTCGCGCGCCTCGGTTTCGGAGGGTCAGGTAGACAAAAAGCAGACTTCTGCCCTTGTCCTCCTTTTGGACGTTTTGATACACGAAAATGAAAACAGCCTCTTTTTTCTTGCTTCCATCCTTGCGTTCAATTGTCGCGCATACGCAAAAAAACCGGATGATTTGCAATTGATTGCAAATCATCCGGTTTTTCAATTTGAGAACTGATTTTTTCCGACCTCTTTCAAACGCGGTGCGAAATTTTTAGCTTCTTCTCAAGTCATAAGGTCTGTAGACATAGTAGTACCTATAGTTGTGCGTGCCGTGATACCACTTGTACTTGAATTCCTGAACGGCCTGGCCTCTGGCGCCATAAATCGAATTCGGATTTTTGTCCCAGTAATAACCGCAAGTCGAGATGCATTTTGCATCGGATCCGGCAGAAGACATGATCATGATATGTCCGCCGCTGCCGCCGCTATAGCCCTTCTTTCCCCAAATGACGATGTCGCCGTATTGCGGAACATAATTGACGTCCCTGCCTTCTCTTGCGAGATAGTATCCGTTTGACCTGAGATACGGATGAATCGACTCGGTATTGTAGATGTAGGCAGGTCTGGAAGCTCCGGCACCTCTTAAGGCCGCAACCATCGATCCGGAGCAGTCCGCAGTCCCGTCAGCCCCTGTTCTTGAACCGTACATCGAATAAGTCAGCTTGCCTCTGCGGTTGAAGAACCAGTTCAAAACGCGCGCGGTAAAACAATTGAGCGTGCCGTTGCCGTTAAAACTGTACCAGCGATTGCCGATTTTGCGTCTTCCGGCATAGCGCGCACCGCTTGAGGCATCGAAGTAATATTGGTCATGTCCGATCACCTGCCAGCGATACTGCATTTGACCGTTGTCAGCATAATAGACGACCTTGTTTTGACCATATGACTTCAAATCTTTGAAGCCCGTCTGCATTGCGCCGGTGCACCTGTCAAAAAGATACCAGTGTCCGCGATAGTTTTGCTGACCGTACTGCATGCGACCGTTGCCGGCATACAAGCACTTCTTCTTTTGACCATAAGGAGTCAGATCCTGAATGCCGGTCAGCATTGCGCCGGTATTCATGTGGAACAGGTACCAGTATCCGCTCAAGTGCTGCTGTCCATACTGCATTTGACCGTTCAAATCATAATAGACCGTTTTCTTTTGATTGGAAATCCACTGAAAACCGTATTTCATGTTGCCGTTTCCGTCAAACAGATACCAGCTGCCGTTAACGTTCTTTTGACCCGTAGCTCGTTTGGCAGTCGTCTGGTCAAAGTATTGTGTATTTCGACCGACTTTGAGGAATCCGACATGAATCTGGCCATTGTTATCGAAATAATAGTGGTTGCCGTTGAGCTCGACTACGCCCTTGTAGGCGAGCGCGCCGGTCGTTTTGTCAATGCTGTATCCGTGGGCCGCATATTCGACGTGACCATGATTGTCGAACAGATAAAGTCTCTTCGTTCCTTTGTCGTATGCAATCTGGGAGGTCGTCATTGCACCCGTATTTTCGTCAAAATGATACAGATTTCCTTCAATTTTTTGCATGCCTTTCAACCGATGACCGGTCTGTTTGTCATAATAAGCCGTCTTCTTTTGACTTGAACTCCACTGAAAACCGGTTTTCATAAAACCGTTTTGATCGAACAGGTACCAATCGTTGCCGATCTTTCTTTCGCCGATCGTCATTTTGCCGGTCAACGTATCGAAATAGTATCTGTGACCGCTGATGTCTTTGAATCCGTACTGCATCTGACCGTTGCCGTCGTAATAGACGATCTTTTTCTGGTCACCGATCCACTTGAGTCCCTTTGCCATTGCACCGGTATTTTTATCGAACAAATACCAGTGTCCAAACAGGTACTGCTGACCGTATTGCATCTGGCCGTTGCCTGCATAGTAAACGATTTTGTCCTGGCCGTAGCTCTTTAAATTCTGAAAACCGGTTGCCATTTTGCCCGTTCCGTTTTGGAACAAATACCAGTATCCCCTGATGTTTCTTTGACCATACTGCATCCTGCCGTTTCTTTCGTAATAGACGGTCTTGTTTTCTCCGTAATTTTTCAGATTCTGAAAGCCTGTCTGCATTGCGCCCGTTCCCCAAGAAAACAGGTACCATCCATTGCCGATGCGCTGCTGGCCGTACTGCATCTCGCCTTTGTTGTTATAATAAACGGTTTTCTTCTGATTTGCGATCCATTGAAATCCGGTTCTGGCAGTTCCGTTTTTGTTGAACAGATACCACTTGCCGCCGATGTTTTGCTGACCGCTGCCATGAGAAACGGCACCTGTCATGCGATTCATGTCATATGTTCTGCCGCTGATCTTTTGGCGACCATACTGCATTTGGCCAGCATTGTTGTAATAGACGACTTTGCGCTGATTTGCTATGTATTGGAATCCGGTCTGCATCGCCCCGGTAAAGTTGTCGAACAAATACCAGTACCTGTCGATATGCTGCTGACCGTACTGCATCTGACCGGCATTTGAGTAGTAGACTTTCTTCTTTTGGGATGAGATATATTGAAATCCCGTCTTCATTTCGCCTGTTTGTTCATCAAACAGGTACCACTTGCCATTGATGTTTTGCTGACCGTGCACCATGTTGCCGCTGCCATCGTAATAATATGTCTTTTTTTCATCCTGACTCTTTTGGAAACCGGTTTTTTTAGGCTGAGTCGTCACCGCAGGATTGTTTTTTTGAGATAGCGTTTGCTCCGTCGGCGTGGAGACGGTCGATTGCGAAGCTGCTTTGGGCGTCGATTGCGAAGCAGCCTTTTCAGTTTCTTCAGTCGTTGCCGCTTTTTCCTGCGTTTCCTCAGCTGCCGTGGACTGCTGATAATCGCTTTGGACCGGCTGTTTCGCTTCAGACGAATCTTTTTGATCTGCAGATTCCTGTTTGTCTTCCGTTTGAACCTGCAAAGAATTACCCGGTTCGCTTTGTACGCTCGTTTGGGCAACGGACTCATCGGCATTTGCCACCGTCTGATTCGTTTCGATGAAAAATGCAGTGCCTCCGAACAGCAAGGCCAAAGCAACCCATCTTTTGCCAGATTTGTACAATTTGAAACGTTTTTTTACATCCATTAAATTACCTTCTCTCACTAATGTAAAAATGCTCCCATATTAATGTCAATCGGCAACCTGCCCGTAAGAATGAAGTCAAAATTAAAAAATATCAAAAATAATGAAGTGCCCTATAATTGTTAGACAAAGTAGTCTAATGATTGTGGGGTATTTTTTATGGCAAAGTACAGTCCGGAACTGAAAGCGGAAATTATTAGTAAATATAATCAGGGAATGGCAACGAGTATCCAATTAGCTCGAGAATACAACCTCAATTCAAGGGTTGTTCGAAGCTGGATTCAAACATATCGACTTCAAGGTAAAATTCGTCATAGTAGAAATAAGAGAATATTTGACACTGATTTTAAACTGGCTGTGATAGACTATTATCAAACACATGAGGTAACCATAGCTGAAGTTGCTGCCAGGTTTGATCTGCTTCCAGGTCAAGTATCCCATTGGAGG
>NZ_FOPI01000024.1 GCF_900113455.1 Ligilactobacillus ruminis DSM 20403 = NBRC 102161
GGACCGCGGAGCAGCATACTGTTCAATGGATTTCAATAATTATCTGACAGAGAATAAATGTGTTCACAGCATGTCTCATCCCGGGCATCCATGGGAGAATTCACCTATGGAACGCTGGTGGAACGATTTCAAGCACATCTGGATGGATCATCATCCGCGGCCTGCCAACCTTGAAGAGCTTGAAACATTAGTTCAGGGAGCAATAGACTATTTCAACAGGAAACGTGCCTATGCGTCAAAAAACGGCCTGACCGCAGAACAGTTCCGAAATCAAGCCGTATCTTGTTAGTTAAAATTTTATATTTGAACTGTATACTTGACAGGACATAGTACAACCGAATTTGTTCGGCATTTCATTTGATTCAAGAAATAAAAGGGATTTTTTCACCAAACGTTCGTTGCGTTAAACGTATTTAATCCGCCCAAAGCACCATCAGATTCGGCAATCTTCTTGATCGTTGCGAGTGCTGTTTTAGCTTCGTCATCCAATTTTAGATGTTCCGCAAGCATCGTTTGATTCAAGCGCTGATATGCCCATTTTGCTTCTTGAGCCGCATTTTCATTTTTCTTCAGACTGACTGCCGTCTTGTTGACGGTATCGTTGACGTAATCATTTTGGCATGCTTTGTCAAAACGTTCCAAAGCAAGCACTAATTCTTGTTTATCGCTCATCTTGAGGACTTCCTTTTATATAATCTGGCTTTATTATACTACTAAAATCATAGACCGAATCACTAAATTCGCACACTGCATTTTACACAATTGCCAAACAAAAAGCCCTCGCATAAACGAGAGCTTTTTGCTACTTCAAATCGTCAATTCCGCTGCCTGACAAATTCTGCCAGCCTTTGCTGTAAAACATGTCATTCATCTTGTAATGAGGCGCCTCAAATTTGGAGGCCATAAACGGACTGATATAGGTATCGGCCGCAAGCCATCCGCGCCAGCCAAGGTGAATCGTATCCTGCATGAAGTACGGTTCTTCCTTGACGTTTGTCATGTCGCAGATGTTGTTGAAACCTTGAGAGTGCAACTGATAAATAATTTTCTTATCGAATCGATCAAGCATTTTTTGCGAAAGTCCGGTATATTCCATCCATTTTCTGTTGACAGGCGGAATAATGAACATGACGTCCATATTATTATCTTTAAACTGCTGCAAAACAAGCTGGAAGTCGGCAAATTCAGGCGACTGAGTATAGTCATAATCAGCCTGCTTGCCCTTGAGTTCCTTGTAACTGCCCTTTAAACGCTTGTTCCAAAATTTTTTTGAAACGTCAAACGGGTTATTGCCCGTTGCATTTTCGCCGAGTTTTGTCGCAACGGCATCAAGTTTTCCGACACTGTATCTTTCAGGAAGCTTCTTCATGGCCCTGTCGACTTTTTGAGTCCGGTCATTCAGCTTGAACATTGAAAACAAATGATCTTCATTTTCAAGCGCATTGCGACGATATTCAAGATACCAGCGCAACGTCTTGCCCAAAGGCTTGCCCTTTTCTTTTTTCTTCAATGCCATTTTCATCAGCTCGTCGCTTGACCCCGTCGGCATCGCAAGCAATCTGCTTGCAGCATAGCGCGTTGCACGCGAATCTTTTGAATTCAAGATCCAGTTCACGCCCTCAAGATTTGAATAATACAAACTGAACGCTTCAGCATTTGTGCCGTCTTTTACGAACCATTGCGGCGAAATGATGAACACGGCTTTTTTGCCGTGCAAAGCCGAATTGACCGGCTGCATCGAATAAAAATGCGCAAGCGATTGCGACCCTGCATTTCCAAGCAAAAACGGCTGATAATTTCGATGATACTTCTCAGCTAAAATCGAAGGATGGAGCGCATCGAGTCTTGAAAGTTCGGACGATCCGAAAAACGGGACGTACTTGCCCGAAAATGCCTGATTTTTGACGTATCTGCCCTTGAAAATATTTGTCGATTGCGAATATGAAATTTCGCGCATCTTTTCCTTTGAAATCTTGCCCCGGTTGAAAAGCGGAAGCCCAAGGAAAATCCCCAGCAGCAAAAATGCGCAGATCAACGGGCCAAAGATTTTAAACAACTCTTTTTTCATTTATTGCATACTCTCGACTTTGGCAATGATTTTGTTCGGCGTATCCCATTCGCTGCGTTCAAATTCAGAAACGGGAACGTCAATTCCGCACTGTGCCTGAAGTTCAAGCAGCAATTGAACCGTTGCCATCGAATCAAGCAGACCCGTTTCAAACAAATTTACGTCCAGATCTTTTGAAACTTCATCCGAACCCGTCAAATCTTCCAAAATACCCAAAACTGTATCTTTCATTTATAAAACCTCTTTCTTATTTAGCAAAAAACAACGTATCCAAAAAACCTGAGAATATCAAAAATGAGAAGCAAACGACGTTGAACGTCACGAAAATTGCCAAACATTCCGTAAATTTGTTATGCGGAAGCTTGTCTTTGTGTTTCTTCTTGAACCTGAGCCAGGCATCGCACAAAATAATCGCGCAGGCATGGTACAACCCGTACACGATGTAATACCAGGTCAGTCCGTGCCAGAAGCCCATGATCAAAAACAAGAGCAGATATCCGACTGATGCGATGTGAACTCGATTCTTCATCAGCTTGTTCTTCATGATGAAAAAGACGAAACGCATGTAGATATAATCTCTGAACCAAAATGAAAGCGACATGTGCCATCTGTTCCAAAATTCCTTGATGTTCTTTGAGATAAACGGCTTGTTGAAGTTCACCGGTGTTTCAACGCCCATGATGTAGCTGATGCCGACCGCAAACAGACTGTAGCCCGCAAAGTCAAAGAACAGGTCCATTGCGTAAACGTACATATAGGCGACAAGCCACCAGGAGATTCCGCCATGTCCAAGCGCATACTTGCTGACAACGGGCAGAATCAGCGTTCCGAAGGCATAAGCCAGGATGAACTTGTAGAAAAATCCCAAAAAGATGTTCCAGACGCCCTTGCCCAGAAGTTCCAGATATTTTTCTCTTGAAGGAACCTTTTCATAGTCCTTTCTGAATCGTCTGTACCTGTCAATCGGCCCTGACGAAATCGTCGGAAAGAACAACAGAAAATGTAGCACGTGATACCACTTTAATTCCTTGATCATCCCGTCACGCGTTTCCATCACCGTTCCAACGACCTTAAACGTCAAGTAGCTGATGCCCAAAAATCCCAAAATGGAAGGCTTGCCGGTAACAAAAGGCGTCAGTTTGAAAATCAAAAGCGGAGCAATTGCCAAAACAACTGCCAAAACAAAAACGTATCCTGAGTTTTGTTTCTTTCGATAGGCATGATATCCGCAGACCAACAGCGTTTCAAAAATAACGTATCCCAACAGGGCCAAGCCCTCATTCAGCTTGACGCCGCCAAACGTCAACAGCAAGAAAGCAAATGAAACAATCATTTCATATACTTTAAACCGCTTGCCATAGAGCAGCCCGATTGCAAGCGGCAAAAGTGCAACTGCCAACAGAACGAAGTAGGTTGGATTCTGATACGGCTGCAGATTGATCATCAGCGATTAACCTCCTTAATCAAGGATTTGCGATCGACCTTGCCGTTTTGGGTCAACGGCAGCGTCTCGACATAAACGAAACGTTGCGGCATCATGTAAGGCATCATCGTTTCTTTGAGCTCTTCCTTGATTGCCTGAGTCATCTTAAATTCATTTTCAAACTCTGCATTTTTCAAAACGACATATGCAATCAGCTGGCTCACCTTATGATTTCCGTCATAACGCGGAACGGTTGCGGCACGTTCAACCAGACTTACGTGCGACAGGCATTGATCGACGTCTTCAAGTTCGATGCGGTAGCCGTGAAGCTTGACTTGAAAATCCAAACGACCCATATACATCAATTGACCGTTTGAATCAAAACGTCCAAGATCACCCGTTCGATATGCACGTTTGCCTTCATATTCAAAGAATGCCTGATTAGTTTTTTCAGGATTGTTCAAATAGCCCTTTGAAACGCCGGCACCGACGATCGTGATTTCCCCGGCCTTTCCCGCTTCAGCTTCATTGCCGTTTTCATCCAGCAAAATGATTTTTGCGTCTTCCTTGCAGACACCAATCGGCAGACGCTGATAGTTTTCCAAAACTTCATCCGTAATTTCCGTTTGAGTAACGGCAACGGTTGCTTCAGTCGGACCATAAGTATTGAAAACTTGAGCGTTCGGGAAACGTTCCCTCAATCTCTGAGCCGTTTGATGCGTCAGCTCTTCACCGCAAAACATGAATCGTTTCAAGTCAGGAAGATGTTTTTCGTCAAATTCCTTTGACAAAAGACAGATATCGGCAAACGAAGGCGTTGAAACCCACGTATTGACTTTCATCTCCGGCAGGCGCGAAAACAGCTGCTTGAAATTATCAGTTGTTTCCTTAGGCAAGACTTCGAGCTTGCCGCCATTTGTCAAAGTCGGATAAAGATCCATCACTGACAGGTCAAACGAGTACGGTGCCTGCGATAAGGCCGTCTGCTCCTTTTCCAGCCCGAAATCCCTGTCCATCCAGTCAACGAAACTTGCCAGATCGTCATGCGCAATCCGGACGCCCTTTGGCTTGCCGGTCGTCCCTGAAGTGAAAATGACGTAAAAGTCATCGTCTCCCTTGACGTAATCTTCTTCGCTAACTGGCTTGCCTTCTTCAGCCATGATTTCGTCCAGGCGTTCCCTGGAAATTACAGGAACTTCCCGCCCCGTTTCGGGAAGCTCGCTTAACGCGATGCAGGCTGCAGGCTTTGCGATTTCTTCAATGACTTTGACGCGATCTTCAGATGAATGAACGTCGACCGGAATATAGGCCCGACCGGATTTGACAATGCCTAAAAAGGTTGCGATCATTTGAAAATCCTGACCCCCAAAAACGATCAGCGGAGCCTTTTCTGGCAGATTCGAAGCTTTAAGATATGCTGCCAGGGCATCTGACTTTTCCTTCAATTCCCCGTAAGTATTCGTTCTCCCCAAATAATCATAGGCGATTCGATCGGGATTTTCCGTTGCGATCCGATCGATTCTGCTGATAATGTTTTCCATTGTTCTGCTCCTTAGAATTCGTTGTAAATAAAGTGCGACTGACTCATTCCGCTGTAGTTGTACAGGTAGACAAGCGCAAGCAGAATCAAAAAGTAAAAAATTGTTTTTGAAACGAAAACAACGTACGCATTGTTTCTGATTTTCCGAAATGCTTCTTTCATTGCAGTTCCTCCTACGCTTCTAACGTTTATAACAAAGATTCTAGAGTCAATTTCTTAATAGATTCTGAAACCAATTCTTAAATCAGCCGCCATAGCATAAAAAAACCTTAACATCACTAAGAACGTTAAGGATTTCTTAAGAAAATATTTAAAAGTAATCAGTCGACGACGATTTTTTCGTTTGCAAACTCGAACAACCCGATGTCGCTCATCTCCCTGCCAAATCCAGAGTTCTTAATGCCGCCAAACGGCAATTCCGGATGCGCGCTTGAAGGCTGATTGATGAAAATCTGCCCCGTTTCGATTGCAAGCGCCACTTTTTTGGCACGCTCCGCATCTTTTGAATAGACGGCACCGGCCAGGCCGTGTTCGGAATCATTGGCGATTCTGATTACGTCCGCATCGTCTTTTGCTGCGTAGATTTGAGCAACCGGACCGAAGAATTCGGCATCATAGGCGGGATTTCCTTTTTCGATTTCGCTTAAAATCATCGGCTTGAAGTAGCACCCGCCGGGAATCGCCCCGCCTTCAAGCTCGACTTTTGCTCCATGACTGATTGCTTCATTAACCTGATTTGTCAGCGTCAGCACTGCATCCCTTGAACTGAGCGGGCCAAGGTCTGCGGTTTCATCGAGCGGATTTTTTAGTTCAAGCTTGGAAAATTCAGTTTTCAGACCGTCAACGAACTTGTCATAGATGCTTTCTTCGACGATGAACCGCTTTGCAGACGTGCAGACCTGCCCGCAATTTCTGAGTCTGGCCTGGACCGCGTCCTTGACGGCCTTTTCCAAATCGGCATCGTCCAGCACGGCGAAGACGTCGGTTCCTCCAAGTTCCATCGTTGCTTTGATCAGATTCTTGCCGGCTTGTCCGGCAATTATCCTGCCGGCCTTTTCCGACCCGGTCAGCGCTACGCCGCAAATGCAAGGATCTTCCATAATATTTGCAGTCTGTTCATGAGTTAAAAAGAGATTCTTGAACGCGCCTTTCGGAAAACCGGCCTCGACCGTCAGTTTTTCGAGCAGATCGGCACATCCGCAAACAATGCCTGCGTGCTTTAAAATCACTGCATTTCCCAGCAAAAAACACGGCGCCAGCACTCTGATTGCCTGTGAATAGGGAAAATTCCACGGTTCAACGCTCAAAACGATTCCGAGCGCCTGATGATAAAGCCTGGCTTTTTTGCCGTTTCCGTATTCATAAGTCTTCGGCCGCATCAACTCGATGCCCTTTGTTCCGTAATATCGCAAAATACCGGTACAAAGTCCGACTTCTCCGCGACCTTCACGCAAAAGCTTGCCCATGTTTTCGGCAGCTTCGTGTGCCAGTTCTTCGACGTTTTCGTCCATGACGTCGGCAAGTTTCAATAAAAGCTTTGCCCGTTTTGCGACTGATACGCTTTTTTGGCTTTCGTAAAAAGCAGATCCCGCTTCCAGCGCCTGCTTGACCTCTTGATCGGTTGCCGTCGGAAAATCGCGGACAATCTCTCCGGTCGCCGGATTGATTGCAGTATAGCTCATGTTTTCACCCCTCGATTTCTTTCAAACATTCATCAATAATCCCAATTGCCTGTTCAATCTCTTCTTTAGTTGCGGTCAAAGGCGGAATCAGCCGAATCACGTTGTGGAAAGTCCCGCAATTGAGCAGAATCAGTCCCTTGGAAAGCGCAATCTCTTGAACTTTTGAAACGATTTTTGGCAACGGCTTGCCGTCTTTTCTGAATTCAACGCCGTTCATCATGCCGATTCCGCGAATGCTTAAGATGACGTTTGAATGTGTTGCCTTCAAATCTTCAAGCCTTTCTCTGATGAATGCGCCCTTTTTTCGAACGTCTTCCAAAAAATCTTCATCAATGACGTCAAGGACTGCACATCCCGCCGCACAGGCCAACGGATTGCCGCCAAAAGTTCCGCCATGCGCTCCTGCAAGCCATTTATCCATGTATTCGGTTTTTCCGATGACGGCACTGAGCGGGATCCCGTTTGCAATTGCTTTGGCAGACGTGAAAATGTCCGGCTGAACGCCATAATAGTCTTTGGCAAAAAGATAACCCGTTCTGCCGTAGCCGGACTGAACCTCGTCAAAAATCAGCAAAATACCGTGCTCATCGCAGATTTTACGCAATTCTTCAATAAAACGCTTCGGTGCCGGCAAATAGCCGCCTTCGCCCTGAACCGGTTCGATCACCATGCAGGCGACTCTTTCAGGCAAAATCAGATTCGTAAAAATTTTATGTACGGAATTTAAACACCGCTCGATTTCTTCTTGTTCCGTCAAATCCGTATTCCAAACATCAGGAAAATCAGCGTGATAAACCTGCGGCAGTTCCGGTTCGTAATTTTCTCGATATAATGCGCTTGAAGCCGTCATCGAAGCGCAAAGCAGCGTCCGCCCGTGAAACGAGCCGTTAAACGCGATTATCCCCGGGCGTCCCGTCGCTTTGAGCGCCAATTTGACTGCGCCTTCGTTCGCTTCTGCACCGCTGTTTGAAAAATAGACTTTGTATTCGCCGGGGTTTCCGACCCTTGAAACAAGTTTTTCTGCAAGCTCCACGTATTTTGGATAATACACGACATTGTGTCCGCCGTGAACCAGCTCATGCAGCTGCTTTTCGATTGCTTCGACGACTTTTGGATGATTATGTCCGCAATTGACGACTGCAACCCCTGACGCAAAATCCAAATATTTTTTGCCGTTTTCGTCAATCAGCCATGTCCCTCGTCCGGAAACCGCTCCGATTCTCGTCGCACGACCAGCGACCGGCGGAAAAACTTTGAGCGACCTTTCATACAAACTTTTCATTTTAATCCATCCTTTACTCGATACTTTTGCATTTTTACATGACCTTCGACAAAAATTCGCGCGTCCGCTTGTTTTCAGACTTGTAAAAGATATAGTCGGCATCTCCGGCATCAGCAATTCTGCCTTGATCCATAAACAACACCTTGTCTGCCACATCCCTTGCAAACGACATTTCATGCGTGACGATGATCATCGTCATCCCGCTTTTGGCGAGTCTTCGCATGACGTCCAAAACGTCACCGACCATTTCGGGATCAAGAGCGCTCGTCGGTTCGTCAAACAGCATGACTTCAGGTTTCATCGCAAGCGCCCTTGCAATCGCAACGCGCTGCTGCTGCCCGCCAGAAAGCGACTGCGGGTAAGCATCGGCCTTATCGTCCAGCCCGACCTGTCTTAACAGCTCATGCGCATATCTTTCCGCTTCCTTTGGCTCTGAAACCTTCAGCTTGACGGGTGCAAACGTAATGTTTTCAAGCACCGTCATGTTCGGAAACAAATTGAACTGTTGGAAGACCATTCCCATCTTGCGCCGCAAAACCTGCAGTTCCTTTGAGCTGACGCTGACGATGTTTTTCCCTTCAAATTCGATTTCTCCTTCACACTCTTCCAACCGATTCAAACAGCGCAGCAAAGTGCTTTTGCCGCCGCCTGACGGTCCGATCAAAACGACTTTTTCTTTTGGGTAGACTTTGAATTCGATATTTTTTAAAACAGAATTTGACCCGTACGATTTTTTCAATCCGATAACATTGATCAAAGGTTCCATCTTATCCACACCTTTCCAAATCAAACGATTCCGTTGCTGTACTTCTTGCCCATTTTCTTTTCAAGAACGCTGACGCCCTGCGACAAAAGGAACGTCAAGATGAAGTAGATGATTGCGGCAACGATCAAAGGCGGCACGAAATCATAAAGCGTTCCGCCGATTCCGAGCGCTTGAGCCGTCAAATCCTGAACCCCGATGTAAAAAAGCACCGAGGATTCCTTGATCAGCGAAATGAATTCATTGCACAACGCAGGCAAAACGTTTCTGACGGCTTGCGGCAAAACGATGCTCGTCATCGTCGTCAATTCATCCAAGCCCAAACTAAGTCCGGCCTCGGTTTGACCTTTTGGGACGGAAATGATTCCGGAACGAAAAATTTCGGCGGTATAGGCTCCGGAATTTATTCCCAAAGCAATCGATCCTGGAATAATGCGCGCAATGCTTGAGCCAAGAATCGAAACGTCCGGCAGTTCCAACAGTTTCGAAAGCGAATAGTAGATCAGCATCACCTGAATCATCGCGGGCGTCCCGCGCACGATCGACACGTAGCAGCGCGCGAGCCATGAGAGAACCTTAAAATCAGACATCCGCATCGAAACAACGATCAATCCGAGCAAAATTCCGATTGCAACGCCAATCAGTGATATTATTACCGTTTGTGCCGTTCCGCAGAAGAACAGCGGATAGTACTTGCTTAAAAAATCAAACATAACCTTCACTCCAGACAGTCAAATCAACGTTTTTATTTATTTTCTGCTTGAATCTTCTGAGCTTTTTTGAACATCTCGTCAAGCTGACCCGACTTTTCAAGTTTCGTCAAAACTTTGTCCACGCGTTTTTTCAAATCCTTGTCATCTTTGCGAATGCCAATGTCGATATTTTTGTTTTCTTCAGGAGTAACGAGCTTGACTTTGGAAACAGCATACTTGTCAGGATACGTCGCCAGATAGTTGTCGGCAATCGCCTTTTCGCAAACAACGCCTGAAAGCTTGCCTTCCTTGAGTTCAGTCGTCAGACTCGTTAATTGCGACTCTGTTACGAGCTTGCTTGCTTTAAGTTGTTCTTTGGCAATCGCTTCTTGAGTCGTGCTTTGCTGAACGCCGATCTGCTTGCCGGCGAGACTTGCCTTTGTCGGAAAGTTTTTGGCATCCTTTTTTTGAACCAAAACAACGTTGTACACTTTGTAGTACGGCTTGGAAAATGCAATTACCTTGCGACGTTCCGCTGTTGAAACCATCCCTGCCATGATCAGATCGATTTTCTTGTTTTTGAGTTCCGAAATCAAAGACGGAAATTCCGTATTGACGATTTTTAGCTTAACCCCCATGTTGTCTGCGATTTTTTGAGCAACCATCATGTCATAACCAACTATTTCTTTCTTGCCGTCTTTTACGATTGGAAATTCGAACGGTGCATAATCAGCACTTGTTCCGACAACCAAGGTTCCCTTGTCCTTGATCGTGTCAACTGCGCCCGTTTTCTTTGAACCGCAGCCGCTTATCAGAAAAATCGCTGCGCCAACCGCTGCGAGCAAGCAAAAGATCTTTGCTAACCTGTTTTTCATAATTCATCAACCTGCCCTTCCTTTGCATAACCTTTTGTGACATTTGGGATATCCCTTATTTGCAAGTTTTCTGCTTGCTTATGTTTCAATTAGAAAATTAAAAGTTAATGTAAGTCTACTCTGGGTTGCTTTTCGTGTCAAATTTTATAACATGATATTTATTCAAAACAAGTCTTTTATAATCATTATTTAATGCATATCATTGCATAACTTTTCTTTTTCAAACAAATCGCAAAAATTTCTTTCTTTTATTAAGCATAAAAACACCTTAAGCAAATGCCTGTTGTTACTTTTTATAACATAATCAACTCGTTTTTGAATGTTTTGCTCTGCATTTAACAAAGAAAGCATACAAAAAAAGCAAGAATTTCCAAAAATGAAAATCCTCGCTTTCCGATTCGAATTTCAGCTTCTAACCTTTTCTTCTTCCAAAACATCCCCCAAAACGCGCAACATTTCCGTATTTTCCGCTGACTTTCCGACCGTAATGCGCACGCAGTCTCGGTATCCCCAGGCACTGCAGGAACGAATGATGACGCCTTTTGACATCATCTTCTCGCAAACGACATCCGCATCAAACCCGTCTGGCAACTTGGCAAAAATAAAATTAGAATGCGACGGCACAAATTCCAGCGATAATCCGAGCAGCTCGTTTTCAACGCGATGGCGTTCTGCCGAAATGACTTCCTTGATTTTGCGACAGTATTCAACGTCTTTCGTCAAAGCAGCAATTGCGGCAAACAGTCCCGTTCGATTGACGCAAAACGGCTCGGTGATAGTGTCGTATTTTTTGATTGCTTCTTTGCGCGCAATCACGTAGCCAACGCGAGCTCCGGCCAAGCCATAAAATTTCGAAAACGTCCGGATGATCGCTACTTTTTTGTGTTTGATCCTCGAAACAAGTTCAGGACGCATCCCATCTTCGATAAAATCAGCATAAGCTTCGTCAACCACGATCCAGACGTTATCGCCGACTTCGTCAATAAATTCTTCAATCTCAGCAGGATCGTTGATTGCACCGGTCGGGTTGTTGGGATTGCACAGCCAAATCAGCTTGGTTTTTTCGGTAATCGCAGCTTTCATCGCATCAAAATCGTACGAAAAGTCATCTCTGACCGGAACTTCGATCACTTTTGCGCCCATCAGCCTGGAAACTTCGCGGTAAAGCCGGTAGGTCGGCTTGGCAATCATCGCTTCGTCGTCTTCGTCCAAAAAAAGGCGCGAGACCGTCTCAATGACGTTGCCCGCTCCGCTCCCCAGCGCAACGTTTTCCGGTTCGACCCTGTTTTGTTTCGCAATCGTTTTCGTCAGTTCAAGATAATCATCTTCAGGATAGCGGTTCAAAAAGTTCAAGCTTTCTTGCATTGCCTCTTTTTCATGCGGATAAGGCGCAAACGGATTCTCGTTTGAACCCAGTTTGACGACTTTTTCCAAATCATAGCGGCGCAAAACGGACGCTTCCGATTCGCCCGCAACGTACGGCTGACAATCGTCTACCTGTCTGCGAAATCTCAAATCTTCCATTATCTTAATTCCTCCATCGTCTTTTTCAAATGCAGAGCTTTTCAGCCGCGTGCAAGCGGGAACGTCATGCAGTGCGGACCGCCGCCTGCTTTGAGCGTTTCAACGACGTCAAGCTCAATGACGTCCATTCCGTGTTCCCGCAATTTTTGATTGACCTCTGCATTTTGCTTGAGCGAAAGCACGCGGTGATCACCCAAACTTTCAAGGTTGCAGCCATGATGAAAAATCGCATCCTCAGGAACTTCGATGACTTCGATTTCCAAGCGCTTGAGCAAAGCTTTAAATTCATCAGGAAGGCCGTCAAGATAAGCAACCGCCAAATTTTCGTCCACCAGATTGAAACACATGTCAAGGTGAAGATACCTCGGATCGGCCGGCACCGGGTGAACCTCGTATCCAAGCGGTTCAAGTGCTTTTTTGATTGTCTCGAATCCTTTTTCATCGGTTCTGTCAAGCATGCCGACTGCAATCACGTTTTCTCTCAAAAAGGCAAAGTCGCCGCCTTCGAAATAACCGTCTTCCACTTCCGCAATCTTCGGAATACCCAATTCTTTCATCTTGTCTTCATAAGCCTTTCGTTCCGGGAAGCGCAGTTCTTTTTTGAAACGCCCCAAAATATATCCTTCCTTGACGCATCCGCCAAAATCGCGGGCAAAAATCGAATTCGTCATCGAAGCATCAGGAGTCAGCTTTTCGACTTTCACCCCCGCTTCTTCATAAGCATCAAGCACGCGTTGATATTCGGAAGCAAGCAGTTCCGAATTGAGCGGTTCCGGATGAAGCTTTGAAATTTCGTTAATCGGAGCCGCCTTTTTCAAAAAGGTCGGCGGACACGTCAAAACGCGTTTCAAAGTTGAAGTTCCATCTTTTACGTACATTTTCAATTCCTCCATTATTTCCACATCAGTTTGGTATATGTTCTGATTTTTTCAGGTAAAATCCCATATGAATAAGGTTTATAGACCCGTTCCTTGAACGTATGAGCTCCCTTGCCGAAAACACCAAGATCAACGGCAGGAATCGACAGCTTTCTCATCGTCTCGTACGGCAACGGATACAAAAAATCTTCCAAAGGGAAGTCGTCTTTCATCCGCTCAAGTTCTGCCGTCGTTTCGTCGACCGCGATGTAACTTGAATCCGACAGGTACGGGAAATATTTTTTCAAGACATATTCCGGTTCAAAAAACGTTGCTTTTAAAGCACGGTACGCTTTTGAATCCTCAGAAATTGCATTGTGCGGACAAAACGGCGGCGCAATGAACAAGACGATTTTAGCCCGTCCGTCACCGGCAAGTTCTTCGAGATGATCAAGCAGTTCAAACCCGGCGGTGCGCTTGTCGCATTCAGAGCGTTGCTCCGCAAAACGTTTGCATTCTGCTTCAAAGTCCATCCGTTTTTTCATCATTTCGGCATATTCCGCAAAAGTGTAAACGTCGATTGCACGATCATCCTTGTCTTTCGGAAAGCCAAGTCCGGAAAGGTAAGCGGACCTTCTTCTTTTGGCAAGACCGGTCATTTTAAGGCATTCTGCCTTGATTTCTTTTTCAAACGAATCCAACAGTTCGCATGCAGGTTTTTGATAAGTAAACGTATTAAAGTACATGTGCGTCGTTTTGGGAGTCTGCACGTTGTAGAAATCTTTTTGATCTCTGATCATCAAACAGGTCGAGGGCAAAATTTCTTCTCCCGGAAATTTTTCGACCAGGTCCGGATTGTTGTCAAGCAGACAATTAAGCCGGCTGGCAATCACCGTCGAATTCAGTCCGTCATATGTATTTCCGACATGGGTCTCGATTCCGCGAACATAGACGCAGGTCAAAATTTTGCCGGCAGCACCGTAATAGATGTATTTTTGTCCGTCTCCAGGATACTTCGGACTGATAAAATCGGTATTGATCGCAACCGTATATTCAAGTCCTTCTTCATCTTTCAGACGCTCCAGCTCATCAAGCGCGGCAATGATTCCCAGATGATCGTTTTCTTCAACGCAATTTCCCATAAACAAAAGGTTGCCCTCAAGCTCATCCTGATGCTCGGCAAAGTAACGAATATTTGCGATATTGACCGCATCCCCGCTCTTCATGTCCAAGGCTCCGCGTCCGAAAACCCAATCGCCCGATTCTGCATCATTTCTGACGTCTTCGTCTTCTTCGAAAGATTTGAATCGCTCTGCCAAAACGTCCGGATGAGTCGCATCGCTTTCAAGCGGCCCGAAATCCTTGGTTCCGACGGTATCAAAATGAGAATGGTACAGCACTGTTTTTTGCGTGCCTTTCTTTTTCAAAAACGCAAAGACGTTTTTGCGTCCAAGAGGGTCGTTTGGCAGTTCTTTTGTCCAAACCGCATCCCGGTGTTTTTGAAAGTAAGGAATCCGTCGTAAAATCTCAACGATTTTTTCTGCTTCGTCAACTTCGCCCGACGTTCCGTTGACGCTTTTGGTTTCAACGAGTTCGATTGCAGTTTTTTCGATATATTTTGCTTCATCAAATTCACTCATGAACATCAGCTTCCTCTCTTGGCGAATCATTTGAAACTTTTAATCAAAGTTTACCTTCACTTTGAACCCATGTCAATATTTCTAACATGGACTATCAGCCTTGTTACAGAGCGTTTTTTGAGTGAATATTCAAAAATCGCATACCATCACGTCCAGCATCGTATCTTACAGCAGAGATTATTCGCGAAATTTATGTTATATTTTATAACATACTTATTTAAAAGGAGCTGGATCTCATGAAAATCCTCTTTGCCGATTATGAAACGGGCTTGTTGGCCGGCCGCAAACATGAAGAAGAAGTCTTAAAAAAGAATCACCCGGACTGGGAGACCGTCTTTTTTGAATACGATGACAACCAAACGGAATTTTACCGAGTTTTGGAAGACGCCGATGCCTTGGTCACTGCATTTCTCAAAATCGATGATGAAGTCCTGAATCATGCGAAAAAACTTAAAATCATCTCCGTTGATGCCACGGGCTACAACGCAATCGATCTTGATGCCGCCAAGAACCACGGCGTCAGAGTCTGCGCCGTGCGTGATTATTGCTCTGACGACGTGGCAGAATTTGCGATTTCTTTGGCTTGTGCGCTCGTCAAAAACATCAAGACCTACAATTGCCAAATCGATGACCAAAAAATCTGGGACTACTCAAAAGCATCCCCGCAAAAACGCTTGTCGGAACACATTTTGAGCATTTTCGGACTGGGCAGAATCGGGCAAAAAACGCTCAGGCTCGCACGCGGCTTAGGCATGAAGGTCGTTGCCTATGATCCTTATCTTCCAAAAGAAATCGCCAAAAATCTTGACGTCAAGCTGCTTTCAAAGGAAGATGCGTTCAAAAAATGCGATCTTTTGATTAATCACATGCGCTTGACCGCTGAAACCAAGAACTTTTTTTCAAGCTCTGAATTTTTCATGATGAAAGAAAAAAAGCCTTATTTCATCAACGTTGCAAGGGGCGAATCAGTTGACGAAAAAGCACTGCTCGAAGCACTTGACAAAGGATTTATCAAAGGGTGCGCCCTGGACGTGCTCCAAAGCGAACATCCGGATCTTGAAAGCTGTCCTTTCGTCGGACGCAAAAACGTGCTTTTAAGCCCCCATGCCGCCTTTTATTCACAAACGTCCATGGTAATGCTTGAAGAAATCGCCTGCCAAAACATCGTCAGTTTCTTTGAAAAAAGACTCGATGACGTCGATTGGTTCGTTGATTAATTTTTTTCATGAAAAATTCAGTGCGAATCTTCGTATTTTCCTATATTACATTTGATTAAATATTCATTGAAAAAATTTTCAATTTGGGCTAATCTAGTATCTGTTGTATTGATTTATTTTTAGGAGGACTTTTTACCATGGATGATATGCAAACGCATGGCAAGTATATTACTTGGCCAATCTTGACGTTAATGGCATTTGTTACGGTTATCGGATTCGATGACATCATGTACAATTTTCAAAACCAAGGGATGACGGTGATCACCTCTTGGATTCTGATGCTCTTTTTATATGTTATTCCCTATTCTTTGATGGTCGGCCAATTGGGCAGCGTCTTCAATCATGAAGGCGGCGGACTCAGTTCCTGGATTCGCGGTACGAAGGGCGAATTCCTGGGATACTTCACCGCCTGGACCTACTGGGCCGCTTCAGTTCCCTATGTTGTCGATTCCGCTAACTCCGTTGTCGTTGGTTTCGGTTGGGCCTTTACCGGTTCAAATAAATTCCAAGACACGATGTCAAATGCCAGTTTCACTTTCTGGACATTCGTTACTTTCGTCATCTTCATTTTCATTCAGCATCATTTAAAGAATTCAATGGAAATCTTAAGCACGATCGGCGGCGGCATGATGTTCATCATGACCATCCTTTTCGTTATTCTGGCTTTCTTCGGTCTGGCCAAATCGGGCGGTCACATGGCAACGCAGCCAATGACGTGGCACACGATCATACCTAAATTTGATCTTAAGTATTGGTCAACGGTCGGAATGCTGATTTATGCCGTCAACGGCTGCGAGCTGATTGCTCCGTACGTCACGCAAATGAAGAATCCGCGCCGTGAATTTCCTAAAGCAATGATTGCTTTGTCCGTCATGACTGCTTTCTTGACGATTTTTGGATCTTTTGCGCTCGGAATCTATTTCAATGCTTACCACTTGCCGAACGACTTGAAGATGAACGGTTCCTATTATGCCTTCAGCGCGCTTGGAAAGCAATTCGGCGTCGGCAACCTGTTCATGTACATTTATGCTTGGACGTCCGTCCTTTACATGTGCGCTTTGCTGGCAGTTTTGCTGGATGCGATGACGCGCATGCTGATTTCTGATACCGGTGAAAAATACATGCCGAAGTTCTTGCGCAAAACGAACAAAGACGGGCTTCCGATCAACGGTTACCTGCTGACTTGCGGACTTTCGGCATTCATCATGCTGCTTGGCATCTTCTTGCCTGAGATGAACGACATCTTCAACTGGCTGCTCAACCTGAACGGCATCATCTCGCCGGGCGTTACCTGCTGGATCTTCTTTGCTTTCATGCAGATTCGTAAAAATTCGAAGAAGTATCCGTCAGAGTACGTCTTCATCAAAAACGACAAGCTTGCCTACATTGCCGGGCTTTTGCTTCTGCTCGTCACGGCTCTTGCAACCGTGCTCGGAATTGCTCCGCAAGACGTCAAAGAGTTCAGCCACACGTGGTGGTACGAATTGATCATCAACATCGTCGCCATTGTCGTCTTAATCGGACTTGGCGCAATTTTGCCGTCGATCAGGCGTCGTGAAGAAAAATACGGTATTGCCTTTGATAAAAAGCAACGGACAGCAATTTTCGTTCTCATCATCGGCTCAATCATTTTAAACGTCTGGCTCGGAGGAACAAAGATTGCATGGCGCGGACTCATGATCATCATCGAATCTGTCGTTGCGCTTTGCCTGGTCTTCTTGATCGGACGCAGGAAACCTGAATCGAATTAACTTTTGTCCAGTATCTGCAACGTGCGGATGCTGGTTTTTTGTGCAAAAAATATGTCTCGAACAAAAGCCCCAGATGATTTTCAACGAAGACTGGAATTTACGGGCAAAACGACAATTTTTGGGATTTGCCCGTAAATGGCAGCCCTCGGTTGCAATCAAAGCACATATTTAGCGCCGCATACACAAACAAAGTCACGGATGAAATTTGCAGTTAACTGCAAATTTCATCCGTGACTTTTGTTAGAGCCATAGTTTCTTCCCAGTCACATTTCATTTAATTCAAGCGGGAAAAGTACTTTTTCCGATCTCGCCTGACTTCGGCAGATTTTTTCCTTTCATCGTCACCCGATTTTTTCAAAAACCTCACAGACGCATGGCGTATCATCGGTTAATTTGAGCCGATATTGTTTAAGCTGCTCACTCAGGAATTCAACATGCACCTTGCGCCAGCTTTCATACGAGCGGTCATCTTCGCCTTCATGCCATGCATGTTCGGCAGAAATCTGCGCAAACGGAATGACTTCGACAACCTTGGTCTGCGTGACGCAAACCGGATTGCCCCTTCCGTCCAGAATAATATTGTACTCACCCGGCCTGGGAATCTCTTCTCCGTCAAGACCGTAAGGCTCATATGCAGAAGTCGTGGCCGTCTTTTTTCCCCGATTGACTAGCTCAGCCAGGTAATCCGCCTGTTTTCCGCCGATGCCAAAAGCCCATGCCTCAACCGGGACATCCTTTTCAATTCCGTGTTCTGCACAAAAATCTTCCCAATATTCTCTGACCTCTTTATCCATTTCAAAATTCCCCTTCTCTGATTTTTACTTCTTCTGACAGAATATCATTTCCCACTGGCTTCTGCCATTAATCTGCTCAGTCAAAGAAAAAGATCCGGAGAATTCACCATACCCCGGATCCTCGACTTCAATGACCTTCAGTTTTTCCAGTGACTGAAAATCAGCCCCAGACTTCTTCTGCGATTTTCTTGACCAAAGCAAGTTTTGCCCATTGTTCTTCTTCAGTGAGCTTATTGCCGATTTCGCATGAAGCAAAACCGCATTGAGGACTCAGGCACAGCTTGTCCAATGGATGGTATTGCGCAGCTTCCTTGATTCTATTCTTGACTTCTTCTTCATCTTCAAGTTCAGGAGACTTGGTCGTAATCAGACCCAAAACGACTTTCTTGTCTTCCGGAACGTACTTGAGCGGTTCGAAATTACCGGAACGTTCATCATCGAATTCCAAATAAAACGCATCAACGTTTTCCTTGGCAAAAAGATACGGTGCAACAGGTGCATAGCCGCCACGACTGGCCCATGTGGAATGATAATTGCCGCGACAAACGTGCGTCGTAATCGTCAGCCCTTCCGGTCGATTCTGAAGCGCAAGATTGTTTACGCGCAGATACTTTTCAGCTTCTGACTCAAACGTGACGCTTGCGTCTTTTTGACGAGCTTCCCAGTACTTCCTGTCACAAAACATTCCCCATGTACAGTCGTCAAATTGGATGTTGCGACAGCCGGCATCATAAAGATCTTTGATGACCTGACGATATGCGGCAGCAATGTCTTCAATCAGCTTGTCTTCATCAGGGTAGACCGCAACGGTATCTTTGCCGTTGTCTTCTCGGAAAAGTTCTGCCAACAATTGCGCAGGTGCCGGGAAAGTCTGGCGCGCAACCGTTGTTTCGTCTTCAAACTGTTTTACGAACTTGTAGTGTTCGACGAACGGATGATTTTCGCCCGTAATTTTGCCCGTTAACTTGATTGAACCATGAGTCGTTTCTTCACCGTGGAAGAAGTAGCCGTGATCCAATTCGACATGCTCAATGCCGCCAAACCCCCACATAAAATCAAGATGCCAGTAGCTGCGACGGAATTCGCCGTCGGTCAAGCCATGAAAACCTGCAGCTTTTTGTTTTTCAACCAATTTTTTGATTTCTTCATTTTCAACTTCAGTCAGCTGTTCTTTCGTGATTTCGTTCTTTGCGAATTTGGCACGAGCTTCTTTAACAGCGGACGGACGTAAGAAACTTCCCACATAGTCATAACGAAACGGTGATTTTAATTCTGTCATAATAATTTTCCTCCTGATGTCCTGATGTTTCAATAGCGTCAAAAAAAGCCCCTGAACAAAGTTTAGCTTCGTTCAGGGGCGAAAGTCATTCGCGGTACCACCCATTTTTTGCCAAAAAGGCCTCAATTCAGCACTGACATGCCTAGGATTATATCGTATCCAAACGGACTGTTGGCTTGCACCGCCAGTCTGACTCAGAGCTCATCTTCAGCTGACGCCGACAATCCCTTCTCACCATGCGGGACTCTCTTCGTGTCGCGTTTCGCCTACTCTTCTCTTCAACGTTATCATCATTTATTAATTGTCCTCATTTTATGCTCATGATTTGCATTTGTCAATAACAAATTACCAGGGCTTGAAAATAATTGCGCATGCCACGTATGAGACAATCAATATTGAAACCAAAAGCCACTGCCAAACAGGCAGTTCATCTTTTTCATAGCGCGATCTGGGAAAACCTTCCGAAAATCCCTGCGACGTCATCGCTTGTGCCAGGTCACCGGAAAGATTCAGCGAAACGACGATGATCCGCAAATAAAGCGCCGGCTGAAAAAGACGGTACCGCTCCCCTCTGACCAAAGCAGAATACCTGATTCTTTTCCATTGAACTCTGATGGTATGAATCATATTGAACGATGACAGCATCCCATAAACGAACGTTTTTGAAAAATTCAGGTGCTCCGCCAAATTAAACAAAATATTTTCGACCGAATTCGGCAAAGTCAGCGTTGCTCCAAGGTTCAGATAAGCAATGATTCTCGTCGCATAGATCCAGGCAATGTGAACCTGATCGTGCGATGCGTAAAAGCGTTGTGAAACGTAGCTGCCAAAAGCAAGCGGCAATGCCACCAACAGCATGGTCAGCAAAGTTTTGGGCTTGACCTTGCAAAATAAAAGATAAGCCAGACAAACGCTGCTGACGACAACGTTTAAGATCACGCTTTTGATGAACGTCAACGGAATGCCGATGCCAAGCATCAAAACAAAAACTGCTGCCGGATTCATGCGCTCACCTCTTTCAAAATTCCGTTTTCCAAAGAAATTTCATAATCCATGAATGAAACGACTCTTACGCGCTGGTGCGAAATCAACAGCACGCTCAGCTGCAGATTTTCGACCGTTTCTTTCAGCAATGAGCACGAAACTTCAAGCGACTCCTGATCGAGTCCCGCAAAAGGCTCATCGATCAACAGAATCGGCTGAGCCATGATCAGCATGACCAACAGCTGCAGTTTCTTTTGCTGTCCGCCGGAAATCCGATAAACCGAATGTTTCATGATGCCTGTCAAATTCAGAGCTTTGATTGCCTTTTGTATTCTTTCTTCGCTCCAATAATCCTTATGCCGCGTATTTTTCCTTGAAGCCAAAATTTCTTCTTCAACGGTCAGTTTGATGAACTGATCAAGACTGTTTTGAAATGCGCAGCCGACGTTTTTCGCCCATTTTGAGAGCTTGATTTTATCTGAATCTTTTTGATCAAACGTTATTTTGCCAGTTTTTTCATGCAGCTTACACAGACAGGCAAAAAGCGTTGATTTGCCGCAGCCGTTTTTTCCGGAGAGAAGTCCGATCTGACCAGTCGGCAGGCAAAAAGAAGAATTGCTGAGCAATTTTCTTTTGGAAACTTCAAAGCCAAGGTCATCCCAGAAAAGTCTCGCGTCATTCTTCGGCATTCCAATTACTTTTGGCTGTTGTTCTCTTGTTTTCAGCTCGTTGACGTCTTTTTCGACAAAGCCTTGTGAACTGAAACGATACCAATGATCGACTATTCCAAAATATCCGCTCGAATCATGATCGGAAATCAGGATCGTCTTTCGTTGTTCTTTTTGCAGTCTTTTCAAATCTTCAAGAAGTTTGCTCCTGTTTTCGGGATCAACGTTTGCAAACGGCTCGTCAAGCAAAATAACTGAGCTTTTAAGCGAATAGACCAATGCCAAAGCAATTCTTTGCTGTTCTCCGCCGGATAATTCCTGCAGATTTCGGTCTTTGAAATCTTCAAGCTCAAAACGCTTCAAAGCATCGTTGATTCGTTCTTCGATTTCCTGATGATCAAGCTGAAGATTTTCCAACGCAAAGACGAATTGTGAAAAGACGGTTTTCATCGCAAACTGACGATTCGGATTTTGAAACAACATCGCAACTCGTTTGGCACGTTCAAACGGCACGACGGATTCGATCTCTGCATTTTCCAAAAGAACCTTGCCGGATAAGATCTTGCCGCCGTACTGCGGCAAAAGTCCGGCCATCAGCTTGAAAACCGTTGACTTGCCGCAGCCGGACGGTCCGCTGATCAGACTGATCGTGCCTTCGTCGAGCTCATATGAAAAATTTTCCACAATCGGGCCTTCGCAATCATCATACGAAAACGTCACGTCAGCAAGTCTGAGGCTCGTCATTTCTTCAAGACACCAGCCTTGTCAACCATTTTGGCAATCATTGCAACCAAAACGCCGGCAAAAAAGCCGATTGAAATGAAGCGGACGACAAACAGCACCGTCAAGAGCGGCAAATGATATTCCATGTATCCTGACTGGGCAAGATCCCATACAAAAGTGATGATCGTCGTAAACAGCGTCGAAAGGAGCAGACCGCGCTTGCCCCAATCGCGATAACCGGTTGCCGCAAAACCAAGTTCGCTGCCGATTCCTTGAACAAAGCCTGAAATCAAGGTCGAAGCGCCCCAGCTTGAGAACAGCAGCATCTCAACTGCGGCAGCAAGCATTTCGCCGATGACCGACGAGCCGATTTTTTGAATCAAAACACCGGCCAAAGGGCCAGCCATGATCCACACGCCAAGCGTTGCGTCATTTGCGAACGGTTTGAGCGGAGTTGCGGCCATTGCGTAATATGCGTAGCTCCACACTTGGTAAATAATTCCGAAAAATATTCCGATGACTGCCAAAAAAATGACGTCCTTAAGCGCCCAAGTCTTCTTTTTCTTCTTTGCATCATAGGTTTGCATAAAAAAATCCCCCTTGTCTTTTAAAATAAAAGCAAGGGGGTTGACTTCGACTTTTTTCGACAAATCAGCAATTCAAATAAACGCCAATAAGCGCACCAATTCTTGATCGTCAAAGCTCCCTACGCTGGCACTGTCCAGATCAGGTCAATGGGTATCATCTCAGCCAAACGGCACCCCAGCTTTTATTATTCGGTCCAATTATAGCAAAATGAGAATGAAAAGAAAAGACTTGGTGAAAAAATAAGCCTCACGATAATCACCGGCGCCGGCATCCGACACCCGGATTCAATGCGTCGCAACTGCATTCCTGCCTGTCAGAAGGATGCCTAACGAAAGTCCGACTATGGCGCAGACTGAGAGACATGATATTTGGAAAAATGCCTGATGAACGGACTGCGTGTGTAAAATCAATGTTCTTCGCATTGCATCCGTTAAATTGTTCATCGGAAGATATTTGGCGGCAACACGTATGATTTTCGGCCAACCATCGGATGGGAAAAGAGTATTTCCGACAAAGAGCATTACCACCATAACTGCATTGCCTATAGTTGAAGCTGTCTTGGTGTTTTTAGCTATTCCTCCAATAATCACCCCTATGGACATCAACGAAATCATTCCCAGGACAATTTCTACTATCATAAGCGAAAAATACCTTGCATCAATGTCAAACTTAGCGTTATATCCCAACCTGGCCACTACCGTAATCAATATGAATTGAATGCTCATGAACAGAACCTGGGCCATACAATCCATAAGAATGAAGCTTCCTATCCGCTGATCAGTTACAATTATGCGCTTGAACACGCCCCGTTCCAAATATCCGGTAATCTGAGACGAAATGCCTACTAACCCCATGGTTCCAAATGCAATTGCCACTATCCCCGGATAAAAATAACCAACTTGAGCTTTATCGGTAGTTCCCATCAGTATCAAAAGAACAATCGGCAGCATCAGCGAGAATATCACTGCCTGCTTGTTGCGAAATTCATTTTTTAAAATATATACCACTATTTTCAATGTCTTCACTTGTCATCCCTCCTCGATGACTCCGCCGGTTATTTCACAATAAGCGTCTGCCAATCCGGGTTTCCTGGAATTGATATTATAAACATTACCACCATATTTACCGACCAAAGTCTCAATCAGGTCATCAACCCGTTCAGTACCTATGCGATAGGTATCGACGTCCAAACGGGAGATTTCCTCACTTTCAGACAATTCATCAATAACATCCCTATCCTTGCAGGAAAAAGTAACATATCCTTTGACATGACTCAGCTTAATCAGCTTCTTCGGGCTATCTACAGCAAAGAGTCTTCCCTTGTCAACAAAACAGACTCGATCACATAGATTCTCCACCTCATCCATATAATGAGAAGTTACAATTACCGTCCCGGTCACTTTCCGAATAAGATTCCACAACATCAATCGAGCATTGGGATCGAGCCCTGTAGTCGGTTCATCCAAAATGAGAATATCCGGCCGATTTAAAACACTCAGCGCCAAAAAAAATCTCTGGCGCTGACCACCAGACAATTCCGTTACCTTCTTGCCCTTTATATCCTCCAGATCAACAATCCTGTCAAGCTCTTCAAAATCATAAGCATTGTGATACATGGATTGAAACATATCAATATTTTCAAAAACAGACAAATTATCAAAATAACCATTGACTTGAAAGAGAATCCCTGTCCTTAAATTCGGAGCGGCAATTATCCGGCCGCTTTCAGGCTGATGTAATCCCTCCAACAAGGACAACAGTGTCGTTTTTCCAGCTCCGTTTGGACCTACAATCCCTAATATCTCTCCTTCACGAACGGAAAAGGTGATGTTTTGCAATGCATATTCTTCATCTCTCCCATACCTGAAGGAAACGTCTTCAACTTTTACTAAATCCGCCATCTTCATTTCCCTTTCCATAAATACCCGGCATTTCATTACCATTATCTCCACATAATCCTAATGCCACTTCACCTATCACGGATTCAGTCATGCCATCAATACCAAGCATTTCATTAATTTCGTCATACTCATATCCACCGATATCACACGTTCCCATTCCATATGAAGTTGACAACAGCGCAATATTTTGTAATAGATGTCCTGATTCAGTGAGTATGAAACGGTAACCACGATTTCCGTACTTATATATAGTTCTACGAAACATTGCTGTTAAGAGAATTGTAATAGGTGCACAATCAATTGACTGATCGCGAATATTAAATTTATTTGTCAAATCATTTTCACTTAAATTTAAAATATACTCTAAACAATTGTCTGTCACGTTATAGTGGTAAACCCCTTTTTTCAAATATTCAACATTATTTGCTACTACATAAACCTTGATAGGATATAGAGCACCCGCTGATGGATACGCCCTGACATCCAGCGTACCATTTTCGACTTTAATTTTATTAGTGACCCACACTATGTAGCATATGCTAACTACTTTTCCTAATTAATTCAATTTGGACACTTTGTCTAAGCGCCAAAAGCATTTCCTTGCTAACATACTACATCCCGTTTGTATTCTATACTCTTGTGTCAAAAAAGAATGTATTAATTTAATACTTTCTTAAATACTTTTTAATACTTTCTTAAATATTTTTCCAGATCACAAATCATAACGACCCATCATATGCAGTGTAAACATATTTTTCAATAGCAATTTGGCGAAATATAACTATTACTTTTAAGTTTTTTGTGTCAATTTCACAAATATATCATTTTTTCTGTATATGATGAATACGTTAAAAAATCGTGATATAACTATTAACCAAGGGTGGCCCGAATCTATTAAAGTAAAAGTCAACTAATCTACCGTTTACGATAATAAAATCACCTTTGACGACACTTTTACCATCGGTGTCACAACTGGGTGTATAATGAACTAAAAAGTTTTCAGGAGAAGCACATGAACAAGTCAGTAAAGAAAATCATGGATTCATATTTATATCTTGTGGACCTGCACAACTCACTTGAAATTTCCGTCAGTGACATAACCAATGTTGCCGGCGTATCAAGAGCCACCTTCTATAATCACTTCAATTCTGTCGGAGATGTTATTTCCTGCATAGAAGAAAGTGTCGATGCAAAGATATTGGAATGCATCAATAACCATCCCAATGGCGTTACCAAAGGGATTGGAATCATTGATGTCATTTCCAATGAGATACTTCCCTTAATCTACGAGAATCGTGAAATTCTGAAAATACTATATACCAGCCCCTTGCAGCCATACTGGATTGATTACTTGAAGGCAAACTACAGCAAATGGGTTTCATCCTTCAAGTCAGAATATGATTGTCGAACTGTTCCATCATACTACGCTGAGAACTTAACCTATCTGTTCTTTTTTTCAATAATCGAACTATGGGTTTCAAAGCCGGTTCCGGAAACACCAGCAGAATTCATGAAAATCTTTCATTCATTGTTTTCCGTTCCAATCAGTCAACTATTGTGACATTAAAGACAGTCACCTCCTGTGTAATTACTGATATGAATGCAAAAAGAGGCCGCCCATTACCGGACGGCCCCGTGATGACCTGCGCCTATTTGTCGATGACGATGTCGGATGCCTTGATTTCCTTGCCAAAGTAAGGCTTGAGCTCCTTGTTGAAGTCATCCTTGAAGAAACCCTTCTTCGTGAGTTTCGTTATTTCCCTGTTCGTCCACTTCAGCAAAGACTTGTTCCTTTCTTGATCCCTGGAGCGATAAACTGGTTCGGTCCAAGCGTCTTGATGCCGACCGTATACTTTGGATGGTTCTTGACCCATGCATAAAGGTATGAATTATCGTCTGCCAAGGCCACGCCGCGGTCATTCTTCAAAGCGTTGAACTGTTGTGTTTTGGAGTCAAATTTCAAAAGATCCACGCCTTTTTTGAAAAAATACCCCCTCGTGCTCTGTTTTGCTGCTTCCCCTTATCTTAAGGATAGAAAAAAATACCAGTCAAAGCACTTGTGAGACGATATTTTTAAGAATTTCTTAGTGAATAAGCGCCATTTGATCGGAAAAAGCACAAAAAAAGACCGGACTTTCACCGATCTCTTTTAAAAGCCTCAGATTAAAGCTTTTCCTTTGAAACGATGTTCAACTTGTCATCCAAGTCGTAAACAACTGGTTGACCAGTTGCCATTTCAACGTTCATGATGTCTTCGTCAGAGATTTGTTCGATGTACTTCGTCAAAGCACGCAATGAGTTGCCGTGTGCAGCAACGATAACGTTCTTGCTGGCCAACAAATCTGGAGCGATATGATCTTCCCAGAATGGGATAACGCGTTCCAACGTAACCTTCAAGTTTTCGCCACCAGGAATGATGCGTGGGTCAAGGTTTGCATAACGACGATCGTTTGCTGCAGAACCTTCATCGTCTGCGCTCAAGAGCGGAGGCAATACATCGTATGAACGACGCCAGATGTGAACTTGTTCTTCACCGAACTTTTCAGCTGCTTCAGCCTTGTTTTGGCCTTGCAATGCGCCGTAATGACGTTCGTTCAAACGCCATGTCTTTGTTTCAGGAACCCAAAGTTGGCCTGATTCTTCAAGTGCGAAGTGAAGCGTCTTGATAGCACGCGTCAAAACTGACGTGTAAGCTTGGTCAAATTCGATGCCAGCTTCTTTAAGCTTGCGACCTGCTTCTTTTGCTTCTTGTTCGCCTTTTTCGCTCAAATTAACGTCAACCCAGCCAGTGAACAAGTTCTTCAAGTTCCATTCACTTTGACCGTGACGGATAAATACTAATTTTGCCATTTAGTACAAACCTCTTTCTTAGAATATGATACAACCATATTTTACACTGAAAACGCGAAAATTGGTAGCTTTTTACAAAAATTATTGTTGCTTATAGCGTCTGATTGCAGAAATCATGGCTTCAGTCGCCTTTTTGACGTTTTCAGGCGTCGTTGCCAAATTGAATCTGATGTGTCCTGCCCCGCCTTTTCCGAACCAATCGCCAAAATCAACGGCAAGTTTTGCATCGCGCTTGATGACGTCCTCAACATCTGCGCTTGAAACGACCGGTTCAAGATTGATCCACATGAGATATGTTCCCTCGAGTTCTGAACAGATGATTTCAGGAAATGCAGACCTTAATTGCTCCTTGACGTATGCATAGTTTGAGCGCACGACTTCGAGCAAGCCTTCAAGCCATTCTTCACCGTTCCGGTAAGCGGCCTCTCCGGCAACTTTTCCAAGCAGATTTCCATTCGGCGTTTTCTGCATTTCGACAAAACGATCGTACTTTCTCATGATCTGCGGATTCGGCACGATCACGTGACTGTTGTCAAAGGCCGCCATGTTGAATGTTTTTGAAGTCGAATCAAGCACGACGAGATTGTCGCGATAATAACCGTCTCTGATTGAAAGTCCGGACACGAACGGTCTTTTGCCGACGATCAGATCGTGATGAATCTCGTCAAAAATCACGCGGACCTGCTTGTTTCTGCAAAGCTCAAGCATTTCTTCGAGTTCTTCTGCGCTCCAGACTCTTCCGACAGGATTGTGAGGACTGCAGAAAATCAATAATTTGACGTTTTCTTCACCGATTTTTCGTTCCATGTCCGCCAAATCGAGCGAGTAAACCTCGTTTTCGTTTTTAAGCTCAGAAACAACGAGCCTGCGTCCGGTATTTTTGACAACTTCAGCAAACGGATTGTAGACCGGTTGCAGAATCATTACGGAATCCCCTGGCTGCGTCAAAATTTGCACAAATGTGCTGATTGACTGAACAACGCCCGAACCGAAGCGCATCCACTCTTGATGAAGTTCAGTGCCGTAACGTTTCTTTTGCCAGTTCATGTATGCTTCATAATATTCCTTCGGTGTCAGCGAATAACCGAAAACACCATGCTTGACGCGTTCTTCCAACGCCTTTTGAGCCTGTTTCGGAATCTTGAATTCCGTATCAGCAATCCAAAAAGGCAATAAGCCATCTTCGCCGAAGCTTTCTTTTAAATCATCCCACTTGACGCAGCAAGTGTTGCGTCTGTCAACGGCATATTCGCTTAAAAACTCATCCTTGTTCATTTTGTTTTTCCTGCTTTCTTAATTTTTCAAGTTTATTGTGTTTCGTGTGAACGGGTTTAACTCCTAAAACATCAAGCATGAACGTGAAAATCGGGATGCCGACGATCAAGCCCCACGTTCCAAAAAGATGTTCCGAAATGAACAAAACGACGAACGTGTAAAAAATCGGCAATTCGGTTCGGCTGGACATCAGTTTCGGATTAAGCACGTAAGACTCGATTGCATGAACCACGATCAACAAAATAATGATGTAAAAAACATCTCTTAAACCGCCAACGGTATAGCCAATGAAGCAAAGCGGAACTGCAGAAACGATAACGCCGGCAACGGGAACCAGACTGAGCACGAAAATCATCAGGCTCAAACTGAAAAGCTGCGGCATCTTCATGAATCCGAGAAATGTGGTCGTAATCACTGTATTTATGATTGCTATCATGAACTGCGCTTCCATCACGACGCCGAACGTATTCACGAAAATCTTTGCAAAATAATAAATATCCTGGAAAATCCATGCAAACGGTCCGCTCGTCAAAAAGCTTTTCGAAAATTCCGCCATCTGACGTTCCTCAATCGTAAAGAAGAAACTCAAAAGAAGTGACATGAACAGCGTGAATCCCATCGAACCAATGCTCGTAACATACTTCATCACGATTCCAAAACTTCCTTTGACCTGATTCATGACGTCAAGCTTGCCAACGTATCCGCTGATGAAGTTGATGACCTCATTTGCCCCTTTTGGAGGATTTTGGTAAAACTGAAGCACTGAAGCAACCATCGCTTCCGACTGACTGATCAGTTTCGGCACGTAAACGGTCACTGCCAAATATATTAGTCCGATCAGCGCCAGATATACGGCAATCACAATCAGCTGTGACGGAATTTTGACGTGTCGATGAATCGACATTATCAGGCGCGTGATCAAAAAAGTGAAGATAAACGTCAGCAAAATCACGCTGATGATGCTTCGTGAAACGTACAGGATTCCGATAATCCCAAGCAAGACGACGAAACGTCTCAAGCGGACGTTTTCCAAAAATTTATTCCATAAGTTCAAAGGAAATACCTCCCTAAATATTCCAGCAACAACAAGTCGATACGTCAATTTTACTATATTTAAGAATTTAGAGAAAGACAGAAATGAGGGCTGGTTTTGATGAGGCAGACTCTGATTTTGTGTGCGCGCGTCGAATCTGGTCATGCGAGTAGACAAAAAATGGGGGAAATGTGTGATTTTTGTCTACTGGCTGGTCCAAATTCAGGGCGTGCGGAACCAAAAGTAGGCAAAAAACAGGACAAATGCCTCATTTTTGTCTACCGGACTCTCCAAATTCGGGGCGTGCGAAACCGAAAGTAGACAAAAAACGGGGGAAATGTGTGATTTTTGTCTACCGGTTGGTCCAAATTCAGGGCGCGCGACATCGAAAGTAGACAAAAAACGGAGTGAATGGCTCATTTTTGTCTACCGGACACTCTGAAATTGGGGAGCACGGTTCCGAAAGTAGACAAAAACCGGTGAAACGTCTGATTTTTGTCTACCGGCTAGTCCAAATTCGGCCCGAGCTGCCCTGAAAGTAGAACAAAATCTCGAAAAATTGAAAAAATATTCTACTCGGTTACCTTCGCCAAAGCAGTTTGGACTCAGATTACGGGCAAATCTCAGAAATCAACGTTTTGCCCGTAACCGAGGTCAGGTGCAGCGATTGAGCAGGTGATGAGCAGCACTGCATTTGGCAAAATCATTGTCATTTACGGACACATCGATGAAAATGGGCCGTTTGTCCGTAAATGGCCTGCTCGAAAAATGGCGATTACGGACAAAATGGTCAAAAACGGCCGGTTATCCGTAAAAATTAAGGTGTTTCGGACCTTGTTTTACGGACAGATGTTCCAAAAAGCCGGCTTTGTCCGTAAATTTTGAGTGAAATCTCGGTGCACCACCCAGAACAAGAAAAAACCCGCGCCATCACTGAAGTGCCCTATAATTGTTAGACGGTTATAATGTCCTTTAAGTATACAGGTAAAAAAGAAAATTTGCTGTATGCTTGGAGGGCATTTTCATATGGGAAGAAAATCGAAATATTCTGCTGATTTTAAGCTGATGATCATTCATGAAGCAGAAACATTGGGAATCACCAGAACATCAAGGCTGTATTCCATATCAGACCATACCATCAGAACCTGGAAGCTCATCTATAAGTATCAGGGTATTCAGGGCCTGGAACCCACACATTCAAATAACACATATTCCAAAGAATACAAGGCATCACTGGTTGAAGAATATCAGAAGTCAGATGAGAAGCTTG
>NZ_FOPI01000034.1 GCF_900113455.1 Ligilactobacillus ruminis DSM 20403 = NBRC 102161
ATCCATTTCTTTAATTACGAACGGGTTTCTTTAAAAACAAAAGGCATGACTCCGGTAGAATACCGAAATCATGCCATGACAGCTTAATTGTTTAATTTTGTCTAACTTTTTTATTGCACTTCAAAATGTAATCCGGCTTTTTTAATTTGAAGCATAGTTTTTTCCAGTCTTTTCACAATTGTATCCGATTTATTTTTATCAAGCTGCATGCTGGCAAAATTGGAGCATGAAAAGCTGAAACAACAATTCAGGATCTTGATCCGTCGACTTAAGGCGTTTTTCAACCTTTACCAAACCAAGGTATGCATTTTTTAAATCTTCCTGTTGAAATCTTTGGACGGTTCTCAAAGCCAATTTGACACGATAAGGATGGATTTTTAAAGAAGTTGTAATACTTCCTTGAGAGAAACCATGCCTTTTTAATATGGAAACTTGCAAAAGCAGTCTGAACTGCCCAATTAAAATCGCATTGATCGCAATCGGTTCTTCTTTTGAAAGCAGCAAATCGTGATACATCTCAATCGACTTTTGAGTATTCCTACTCAAAACAAGCGAAACCAAGTCGAAAACATTTTGCTCCAGACTCCTTGAAATCATTCGATCTGCTTCAGCTTCTGAGATAACTTGTTCATCCTTGCAAAGAAGAATCAGCTTATCAAGCTCGTTCATTGCCAATGATATCTCTGCATTAGTACGTTCCATCAAAGTATCAAAAGCTTTTGGCTCAATTGACAAACCATTTTTCTTAAGACGTTGATTGATTATTTGGCGTACTTGTATTTCCTTCAATGGTTGATTTTCAACCACATCTGCGACTTTTTTCAATGTTTTGACGACTTTTTTGCGTTCATCAAGTTTTTCATAAGGAGCAATAAACACAAGAGTCGTTGTTTCAAGCGGATATTCCAAATACTTCAATAATCCGTCAATATCATGCTCAACTTTGTTCTTCTTTTTTTCTCCGGTTAAAAAATACGGATTATTGACGATGACGATTCTTCGATCTCCAAAAAAGGGCACCGACATCGCATCGTTCAATGCAGATGCCAAGGGGGTTTCTTCCATATCGTAAATGCTTGAATTAAATTCTTTTTCCTGAGGAGAAAGTTTTCCAAGCAAAGCATTCTTAATCTCCTCTGAACAGTATCTTTCTTTGCCTAAAATAAGGTAGATTGAACCTATCTTATCATTTTTAATTTGATTCATAACTTCTGCAACTGTTGACAATTTATCACTTCCTTTATTGTTTTTGGCGAAATATCCTTGCTTGATTATCTGCCGCGTTAGTTCTTGCAATCTTTATTTTTTTGAATTGTGTCGCAAAGGCTACCTTAACGGCAAGTTAAGTCGACTTGCTGTACCATCACCGTACACACATATATACGGCATCTCCCCAAAACTTTTCCTTAGTTTGATCATTCCGCAATTTGCGGTTGATAAATATGGAACTCCGTTATTGTTTAGCGTTTCCAACGTTTCCTGATTTGGATGGCCGTAACGATTATTCCTACCACATGAAATTATCGCAATCCCAGGGTTCATTTTCCTGACAAACTCTGGTGACGTTGAAGTCTTGCTTCCGTGATGCCCTGTTTTTAAGATGTCTGCATTTATTTCCGGATACTTTGTGATAACTTCTTTTTCCCCTACTTGAGGCAAATCGCCCGTGAAAATACACTTAATACCGTTAAAATCGTACCACAAAACCAACGAATCGTCATTGGTCCCTTGACCGCTTTCAAACGGATGAAGCAATCTTAAATCATTATCAACGCCATCATCTTGAGTCGTAACGCCAATAACGTTTTCAAGATCAATTGTCGATTCTTCAAGTCTTTTTTTGAAACTTTCAAGATTTTCCATCCCTTTAGGAACAATTACCTGTTTGATTTCGATAGTCTGGCTTATGCTAGGAAAATTAGCAACATGGTCAGCATCCTGGTGAGTCAGATAAAGACGGTCAATCTTTTTGATTCCTTTGCTTAACAAGTAGTTGGCTACAATCGTTTCTCCATTCGTGCGTCCCTTTCGCTTTTGCCACTTCTGAGTATTAAAGCTGACTTTTCCGCCAGTATCAATCATGATGACTTCTCTATTAAACTGACTTCTGATTAAAGTACAGTCTCCTTGGCCGATATCAAAATACACAATCTCAGATGAAGGCGGAAAATGGATTGCCAAAAACATCGCACAATAGCACGTAAACATTACAATCCACAGTTTCAGTCCGTTTTTTTGAGTTTCAGTCATCACAGCTAAAAACAGCACTATTAAAACGAATGTCAAAGAAGGTTTCCCGAATACGATATTTCCTGGAAGCCTAGACAAAAATTGCAAAAAATTCGAAATCGTTCTGAGAATCAAAGCACACGGTCTCGATAAAAAATGACCGGGGATAATGACGCCCAAAACAGTCGCAGGCAAAATCATGCACTCAAAAAGCGGCAAAATCATCAATGAAAACAAACATGTAAAAAGATTCCATTGATACGTCTGATACAAAATTATCGGCAGACTGAGAAGATTGATTTTCAAACTCGCCGCTATCTGATTTTCATCTTGCCGCAAAATGATTGCGAGCGTTAACAAATAGCTCAACTGAGTTCCAAAACTCAGCAGAAGTTTGGGGCATGACATCAGATTGATTAAAAGAACAAATGACCATGCGGTTAACGATGTCAATTTAATCTTCAATAATCGATTACAACCAATCACCAGAACATTCATCATGACTGCTCTGATAAGACTGGGAGACCCTCCTCCGACAAAGATAAAACACGGTAGCACGATCAGATTTAACAACTGTCCCGTTTCATAGTCGATACCAAACTTTTGAACGAATCTACACAAAAAGTTTGACAGATAAAAAACATGCATCCCTGATAGACAAAAAATATACAGCAGTCCCAACTTTTTGATTGATGAATAAACGTCTGACAAATCATCGGTTCGCATTCCCAACAACAAAATCATCGCATACCAATCAAGCGGTTCGGGCAGTTTCTGAAAAGAAAGCGCACATTTTTTTCTGAAATCGTGCAAAAACAAAACCGGTCCAAAAGATTGGAAGTTTTCAACCCTTTGCACGCTGCCCCAATCCTTGATGAAAGCAGATAAGAAGATGTTTTGTGATTGACAATACTTTCGATAGTCAAATTCGTTTTCGTTCGTTGGCTGATTGACAGGAGAAATATCGGCTTGACATTCAATCGTAAAAGAATCATCAATTGACTTAAGCTCTTTTTGCTGTTCCTTATTTTTTAAAAATGCAGTCAATTTTAATTTTTCACGCTTTTCAATCCAAAAAGCATCACACTTCATCATGTTTCCGTCAACCGCTATTTTATCTGCATAAATCAAAAAATGTTGGGCTGAATTCACCTGACAGGTTTTGATGACTTCGTGATAATTACGTTGCCATTGCTCAAACCTGAAGGCAAAAATAAAACAGCTCAAAAGACATAACAACAAAGTCCGCTTGTTTCCAAGTACGATGATCCTTATGATTAAAAGAGCTAAGACAACCCACCAAATCCGGTTTTCTCCAGCAATCGCAAAACTTGTCACAGCCAGACACAAAGCGATGAAAAAACTTTTAATTTCCGTTCTTATTCATCCGATTCAATTCTTCTCAAAACTGCATCAAGGTTTTCTAGATCAACTTCAACTTGTTCAATTTCAACATTCTTCAATTTTAATAACTTAACCGCATAAGGGTCATTGTGATAATTACGCAGATAGTAGATTTTTTTTATCCCTGCCTGAAGGAGCATCTTCGTACACTGAAGACACGGAAAATCAGTTACGTAAATAACAGCTCCGTCAGTTCCGATGCCAAATTTAGCACACTGCAAAACTGCATTCATTTCAGCATGAATTGTTCTTACGCAATGACCGCCAACTACGTAGCATCCTTCATCAAGACAATGAACGTCCCCTGACACGGATCCATTATAACCGCCTGCTATGATACGATTGTCGCGAACCAAAATTGCTCCCACTGCCAATCTGGTGCACGTGCTCCGCAAAGAAAGCAAAATTGCCTGCAACATAAAATATTGATTCCATGAAATCCTCTCTTGTGCCATTTTCTACACCTCATCTATCATTAATCTTACTATTCATTATATCAAAGCAACCAAAAAGAAAGTAATCTTTTTGAGATTGCACGTCCTTAAACCGTTATTTGTGATGAAATTTTTTCGAATGTTTTATCTCCGATGCCTGAAACGTTTTTCAAATCATCAATTGTTTTAAAGTTTCCGTTCTGCTGACGATACGCAATGATTTCGTCAGCTTTTTTATCTCCGATGCCCGTCAATTGCATCAATTGCTCCTTGCTTGCAGTATTGAGATTAATTTTACCATCATTTCCGCCTTGATCTTGGCTTGTCGAATCAGTTTGCGTCTGAGCAGAAGATATCTTTTCAGCTGCGGAATTCGCTTCATTTTGATTGCTTTTGCCATCAGAACCAGAAACTCCGACCATATTTTCAATCGGAGAACTTTCTCCGAATTTGGGAATATAGATTACCATCTGATCTTCAAGCTTATGCGCGAAATTGATTTGAGTCGTATCGGCTCCTTCAAGCGGTCCGCCGGCGAGGCTCAAAACGTCCCCCACTCTTTTTCCGTTCGGAACTTTATATACACCAGGATGCTTGATTGCTCCTTTAACGTCAACATAGATATAATCAGAATTTACCGAATTTGTTGCTGAAATAGTCGAAGCACTTGACCAGTTTGCGGAAAAACTGCTCAAAGCACTCTTTGACTGGCTGTCCATTGAAAATTTCGTCTGATTGCTTAGCAATGAACAAAGATCAGGAATCAGCAGACTTCCTCCAATAGTTGCCAAAACAGCCAAAGCCACCATTAATTTTTTGTGTTCTTCCAAAAAATCTTTCAACTGCTCAAAAAAATCCATCTTGTCACCTCCCTATTATTAAGGGCGCAAAAAGATGGAATTTTTTTCTTTAATTTCTAATTAATTTTATTTTTTTCAAGATATCTTACGGCATCATCAAAAGTTCTTACAGGAACGATTTTCATTTTAGTCTTGATTTTTTTAGCAGCGGAAACGGCTTCTTGATAATTTGTCTTTGCGTTTTTATCATACTCTTTTTCAGCCTTGGAAACAGGGTTATTTGGCGCAAAGAAAATTTTTGCTCCCGCTTTTGAGCTGGAAACGACCTTTTTATCAATTCCACCGATATCGCCGACGCTTCCGTCAGAATTCATTGTCCCAGTTCCTGCTATTTTTTGCCCTTGTCGTAAATTCAATCCCGTCACCTGCTGATATATCGCTAGAGTCATCATCAAACCTGCCGATGGGCCTCCGATTCCCTCCATATCGGCAGAAACCTTGATTGGTGACGAAACCTCAGTCCTGTCAGCTAACGTAATCCCGATTCCTGCTCGATGAACGCTGTCTAACATAATTGTTTGCCCCTTTGCCTGCTTAGGCTTTCCGTTATGAAGGTAAGTCACGGTGATTTCTTTTCCGCTTCTATATTTTGAAATCAACTTGATAAATTCTTGCGAACTGTTATAATGTTTTCCGTCTATAGCGGTCACAACGTCTCCGATTTGTAATTTGTTCTTGAAATTAGAATTTTTTGCAACCGACATGACATACATTCCGACGTATTTTCTTGATACCTGTTTGCCTGCTTTTTTCAAAGCAACATATTGTGCTTCGTTAACCGCATCATCCATATAATATTGCTGAACCATGTCGTACTCTTTTGCATTTGAGTCGCCAAGCAATTCTGATTTTGAAAGACGATCCGTAAAGGGCATGAAAAAACTTGCTAAAAAACTTGCCGGGGATGCCTGACATATTGAAACATAGACCAGCATGTATTTTCCCTTTTGCTTGTCTTTTTTACCGTCAATTTTAATATAGTCAGAAATGCTTTCAGCAGATCCTGGCATTTCAAGATAATATGGAACGGGCATAAACAAGAATGCCTGCAATAAAACAATTGCTGCAAAAATCAGCATGATTTTGGTTCTTATCTTCTTGTTCTTTGCCATTGCGATTAAACCTCTTTCAGCTTATTTTTCAATGCCAACGCAGTTTTTTCCGGAACTAAACCGCACAGGTCTCCTCCGAATCCAGCGACTTCTTTAATCATGCTTGACGAAACGAAACCATATTTTTCATCCGTCGTCAAAAGAATCGTTTCAATCTCAGGTGCCAGGTGACGATTCATCGACGCAATCGATTTTTCATACTCAAAATCGACAGCATTTCTGACTCCGCGAACAATCCCGCAAGCTCCCAGTCTTCGCGCAGCATCAACCGTCAACTCATGGGGTGATGATATGACTGAAACATTTCCCAAAGCTTTGATTTCATCTTCAATCAGCAATTTCCGTTCCTCAAAAGAAAACAACGTTTTTTTGCTTGTATTTTCAGCAAGCAAGACAATGACTTCATCAAACATTTTGCTTGAACGCACGATCAAATCAAGATGGCCGTTCGTCAAAGGATCAAACGTTCCCGGAAATATGACCTTCATGCTGTTCACCTCCGAGATAACGATAAAATGTTAATTCGGTAATCCCATAATCTGATTTTTTGATAAATTCATACCCCGTGAGTTCTTCGGGAAGATTTGCCTCTTGATCCGTTTCACAAATTATCAAAGCACCTTTATTCAAAAGCCTTAATTCAAAAATTTCACCCAAGAGCTTGACTATTTCTTGTTTTTTATATGGCGGATCCAAAAAAACATAGTCAAAACGCTTTGATTCTTTTGCAAGCTTAAAAATAACCTTATTCGTATCGCCCTTAATTATACGAAACTTTTCTTTTGACTTGGTTACTTCAATATTTTCATTAATCGTTTTGATTGCCTGATACTGTCGATCAATCAGCGTTGCGGAATCAGCTCCGCGTGATACTGCTTCAATGCTCAAACCTCCGCTTCCGCCAAACAAATCTAAAACGTTTCCTCCATTTAAATATGGCCCAATAATATTGAACATTGATTCTTTAACTTTATCCGTTGTCGGGCGAGTCTTCATCCCGGGTACGGCTTTCAAACGTCTGCCACCAAATTCACCTGCTACAACTCTCATACGATTCTACCTGCTTCGTTATTTTTTTCGCAATCTTCCTCAGTCTGTTTGAATCCAGAATCGAGATTGCTTTCGTACTCCGTTCTCAAATTTGGGCGCTCTGACAATTCAACGCCTTTGACAAAGCGAAGTTTCTCAATTTTTTTAACATTTTCCGAAACGTCTGCCGAATCCATATACAAAACGACATACTTCATTCTGCGAGAAACATAGCTGATCGTACCGAATCTGCGAAGCTGTTTGCTTTGTTTGAGGTGATAAAGATAGACAAAGACGCCTTGACGACTCTTGATTTCAAATTCCAAAATAATCACTTCCTAATTCTCGACCACAATAACAACCAAAGTTTTTCTGAAAACCACGCTGATTTTTTCCGTCTTTGAGTCGCTTAAAGTTTTCCAAATATTTTCGTATAAATTATTATCAGTATAAAATAACGTATTTGTCAAGATTGGACCCGCAATGTACACACGATAATCGCTAGAAACATCCGCATCCTTCATAAGGTCTTTCGAAATATTTTTGGGAACACGATAAAATATCCGTGTATTTTCAAAAGTTTCCGCTCTAATCAGCCGATATTCTTCAAATTCTTTTTTGCTTAGATACTTTCTGGGATTAGCTTCAAGACTATTCATCAAATCCAGTGCCACACATTCGGCATTGTAATCATACTCTACCGGAACGTTTCCTTCTTGCAATCGTTTGACGTTCAACTGACTGATCAGATCTTTGCTGAAATCACCATCATGTTTTTCCCAGTTAATTTTGCTGACATATCTCGACGGTAACGGCGTTTTTGAAAGAACCCTGTAATATTTTCCTCTCAGAAGCTCATTTTTGTCAAGATAATGAATCGCATAGATGACCTTCTTTTTTCTCGGCGTGAAATCAAGAATTGCATAACTGCCATTATCAAACGATACCAAAGGATGATTATTTAAATCATATTCTGAAAGTTCAATTTGTGCCGTTTGTTCGTTAACGTCAAATGCAAAGTTAGCATAAAGCGTTGTCTTCTTCAAAACCTGCTCCATGCTCATCCCAACGCTGAGCTGTTGCCCTAGCTTAGCACTTAATTCAATAATGTCGCAGACTTTTTTTGTATATTTATCGATTCCGACCCTCAAATAATCATTTTGATTAACATCATAATTCCACCACTCAACACCTTCAATTGAATCAATTTTTTCGTCCGGTTCTCCGAATTTATCCTTAAAATAAGAATTTGACACGCCGATATAGCGTGCCAAACCCTCTGTATGAAGCGATTGAATCTTTGGAGACGTCAAGTTTCTGATTCTTGATCGCTCAGTTTTTTCATGTCCTCCGTCTGATGAATCAAACAGAGCTGCGGCATAACTAATCATTAAAACTGCCGAAAAAACAAGCATAAATCTCAAAAGAAGCCTTTTCATCCGCAAAACCTTCTGCTTATTTTACTGGTTCCAGTTCCATCAAAAGATCCTGACTTTGCAAAAGATCTCCAGCTTTGACATAAATATGAGTGACTTTGCCATCATGCGGCGCCTTGATCGTAGTTTCCATTTTCATGGCTTCCGTGACAATCAAAGGCTCGCCTTTTTTGACAACTTGATTCTTCTCAACAAGAACCTCCGTTACAGACCCGCTGAGCGTTGCGCCGATGTGATTGGAATTCGTCGGCTCTGCCTTCGGAATCGCCTTGACTTTTGCCTTCTTGCTCTTATCGTGCACGATAATCCGCAAATTTTGCCCATTAAGCGAAAAGAAGACAACGCGATTTCCGTCTTCGTCAGCATCAGAAATCGAATCAAGCCGAATGATTACTGAACGTCCTGGTGCAAAATCGACATGGATCGTCTCGCCCTGACGCATCCCTTGATAAAAGACTGTCGTTGCCAACGAATGCATCGAACCAAATTTTTCAGAATTTTGGTTATAGGTCAAGAAAACATCCGGGTACAAAACATAACTCAAGACTTCTTCTTCACTTGCTTCGCGTCTGATCTTTTGTTCCAGCTCAGACTTAACGGCCTTAAAATCGACAGGCTCTGCCAAACTTCCCGGGCGAACCGTAATCGGCTTCTTGCCTTTCAAAACAACCTCTTGCAGTTTCTTAGGGAAACCACCGTATGGTTGGCCTAATCCGCCAGCAAAAAAGTTCACGACGGAAGCAGGAAAGTCAAGAACCTTGCCGCGTTCAAGAATATTATTCTTATCAAGATTGTTTTGAATCATGAAGATTGCACAATCACCGACAACTTTTGAACTAGGCGTAACCTTGACAATATCGCCTAAAAGTTTGTTCACTTCGCGATATTTTGCCTTAACAAGATCAAAATCCTCGATTCCGAGAGCCAAAGCCTGTTGTTTCAGATTCGAGTATTGACCGCCAGGCATTTCTGTTTGATAAATATCCGGCTGAGGAGCGTTGATTCCGTTCATGAAATCTTGATAAAACGGCTTGATCCCGGCCCAATATTTATTGACCTTTTCAAGATTTTCCATGTCAAGCTGCGGTTGGCGAACATCGCCCTCCAATGCATAATACAGGCTCCCCATGCTTGGCTGACTCGTTGTTCCCGAAAGAGCGCTTGCCGCAACGTCAACGACGTCTACGCCAGCCTTTGTTGCAGCAATGTATGTCGGTATGCCGTTGCCGGTCGTATCGTGAGTGTGCAAATGAATAGGAACGTCAACTTCCTCTTTCAAGGCAGAAACAAGCTCGAAAGCCGCCTTTGGTTTGAGAAGTCCCGCCATATCTTTGATGCCGATAATATGAGAACCGCAATCAACAAGCTGTTTTGCCAAATGCTTATAGTAATCAAGCGTATATTTTGTCTCTTCTTTGCTCAAAACGTCACCGGTATAGCACATCGTTCCTTCGGCAATCTTTCCGGCATCCCGGACGTACTTGAGCGGATTTTCCATCTGTTCGACCCAATTCAGGCTGTCAAAAACGCGGAAAACATCGATGCCATCTTCTGCACTTTTTTCGATAAAAGCCTTAAGAACGTTGTCAGGATAATTTTTGTAGCCGACTGCGTTAGAACCGCGCAAAAGCATTTGCAACAACGTATGCGGCATCTTTTTGCGCATCAATTTCAAACGTTCCCAAGGATCTTCGTTCAAGAAACGATATGCAACGTCAAACGTCGCACCGCCCCAACATTCTGCAGAAAAGACGTGCGGGAACGCTTTGTCGTAAACATCAATTACGGGAGCCATGTCTTTAGTCCTCATTCTTGTGGCAAACAGGCTTTGATGAGCATCACGCATCGAAGTATCGGTCAGGAGAACCCGATTTTGATCCTTGACCCACTGCATTGCAGCCTCTGCGCCTTCCGCATCAAAAACAGATTTGGCATTCACGACACCTTCTTCAATGTTGAGCTTATCTACAAATTTGATATCCGGAACAAAAAGCTTATCATGCCGCGTTACGCCTGGGAAACCATTGACCGTGACTTCACCGATATATTTAAGCAATTGATTGTTCGTGTTGTTGCTCTTCTTGATTTTGAACAGTTCCGGCGTATTGTCGATAAAAGTAGTATGTGCTGCCCCGGCTCTAAAGACAGGATTGTTGATAACATTGCGCATAAATTCGATATTTGTTTTGACGCCCCTGATTCTGAATTCGCCAAGGACGCGATCCATCTTATCGACGGCTTCTCCAAAGGTTTTTGCCTGAACGCAAACCTTGACCAGCAACGAATCGAAATAAGGAGTGATAACGGCACCAGCATAGGCATTCCCACCGTCGAGACGAACTCCGAACCCGCCTGGTGAACGATATGTTTCAATCTTGCCGGTATCCGGCATAAAGTTGTTTTCCGAATCTTCAGTAGTTATGCGACATTGAATGGCACAACCTCGATACTCCATGTCTTCTTGCTTCGGCAAATGAAGGTCTTTGAACAAATCCTTCCCCGCCGCAACCAAAATCTGAGACTGTACCAAATCGATTTCGGTAATCATTTCAGTAATCGTATGCTCAACCTGAATCCGCGGATTGACTTCGATGAAATAAAACGCATCATCCGTAACCAAAAATTCGACCGTTCCTGCATTTTGATAATGAATGCTCTTTGCCAAACGAACTGCAGCATCACAAATTTCTTTGCGTCGGTCATCAGAAAGAACAATGCTTGGTGCAAATTCGATAACCTTTTGATGGCGCCTTTGAACTGAACAATCTCGTTCAAACAAATGCAAAACATTGCCATGCTTGTCACCCAAGATTTGGACTTCAATATGCTTCGGATTTTCGAGATATTTTTCAACGTAAAGCTCGTCATCGCCAAACGACTGCTTTGCTTCCGAACGTGCCCGATTGTATGCATCAGGCAATTCATCATCGCTGTTGACGACGCGCATGCCACGACCACCGCCGCCCATTGCGGCTTTGACCATAATAGGATAGCCGTATTTATGCGCAAAATTCTGAACTTCTTCCAATGATTTTACCGGATTTTCAGTGCCCGGAATGGTTTCAAGCCCTGCAGCATGAGCAACTTCTTTTGCCTCAACCTTGTCGCCGAACATTTGGAGCTGCCTAACCGTTGGCCCGATAAATATAATGCCTGCATCTTCACATTTTTGTGCAAACTCTTCATTTTCAGACAAGAAACCGTAACCGGGATGAATGGCATCAGCCCCGGTCATCTTGGCAATTCTGATGATGTCATCCATATCAAGATAGGCATCAATCGGTTTTTTGCCGGCACCGACCAAATAAGCTTCATCGGCTCTAAAACGATGAACACCATACTCATCTTCTTTTGCATAGATTGCAACTGTTTTGAGATGGAGTTCATGACACGCGCGGATAATGCGAATCGCAATTTCTCCACGGTTAGCAATCAAGATTTTCTTCATCGATAACACCACTTTCAAAAAATTTAAATTAAATAATTTACATAACTTCTAAATCTTTCTGTCTCCTTCGATCTTTTTGCTTTGCTGATATCATCAGCACAAAACCCAAGCAAGCAGAAAGAATCCATACGCTGGATCCGCCATATGAAACAAACGGCAACGTCACCCCCGTGATTGGTACTAACCCGCAGACGGCTCCAATATTTAAAAATGACTGAGTAAAAAATAACGTTGCCGTTCCGTAGCAAATCAGTCTGTAATACAATTCATTTTCTTTTGCGCCGATGACAATGATTCGGATAATCAAAGTTGCCAGGGCTATCAGAATAACCAGAACCCCGATAAAACCAAGCTCTTCAGCTGTCACCGAAAGGACAAAATCAGTATAGGACTCGGGCAGATAGCCTCTTTTTTGAATGCCATTGCCGATTCCTAGCCCGAAAATTCCGCCATTGCTGATGGCAACGTACGAATTGACCAACTGTTTGCCTGAAGTCGCAACATGCCCAAACGGATCCTGATAGCCTATGAATCTTTGAATCGCGTAAGAATGAATGTTTTCTTTCATCCATGAAACAACGCTGTCCGCCTTAAGCAAAAACAACCCCATCATTACAATTAAAGAGGAAAAAACGAAAAACAAGATGTTGTTAACCTTTCCTTTTTTTCCAGAACAAAGAAAAGACACTGCAAACAAGACGAGCACAATTGAAAAATTGATGCAAAATCCGCCAAAATCAGGTTCAAAAATAATCAGCATTCCAATGACAAGCAGCGTGACAATGACGGAAGAAAGATAAAACTTATTGCCTATCTTTTTACTTCTGTGTCTTTTATTCAGTTCCCTTGAAAGCCACAAAACCATCATAAATTTGCAAACCTCTGAAGGCTGAACGCTGACTATTCCTAAGCTGATCCATGCTCTGGCGCCATTGACCGGAGCCGTGAAAAACAAAACATATATCAGCAAAAAAATCGTGATAAATTTCAACAAATTGGTCCCTAACTTCTTCAATCCATTTTCCCTGAGTACCAAAATTCCAAACATTATCAGCAGTCCTACAAAGTCAAAGATGACCTGGCGCTTAAAATACGAAGTGGTGCTTGCGTTTGAATATGCCAAATTGGTCGAACTTGCAGAATAGACCATCAAAACCCCGATTATGCACAAGACGATGGTGGGGATCACAATCAAACAATCACAATTTACAAAGGCTCTTTTTAAACGAGAACTAAATTTCATCATTCATTCCGACCTTCTTGACCTCTAAACGCCTCATCACGAATATCATCCAAGTCGTCTTCAAGTTCGCGAATCATTTTCTTTCCGTCTGCAAGCGTCAAAAAACCGCATGAGACCGCAAAATGCACCTCACAAGTGAAACCATAGATTCTTGTGTCAGCAACTTCTTCAAATGCCGGGCATTCCGTCAAACATAAAAAACTGCGTTGCTTTTTAAGCAAATACCGAATATTATCAGCATCTTTTTGGAGATTTTCCAGTGCTTTCTGTTTTGAAACAGTTTCACTCATTATATTTCCTCCTATATCCGAATTATATCATAAATGAGCCTTGATATGTTATTCTCAAACAAGTTATTTGATATTTTATCAAATCAATCAAGCCATTTTAAACAAAAAATCCATCCCGTTTTAATTATCCTTGTTTAAATAATAAAAAGCAAGTTTAATCAGTATGCAAAATTACAAATCCGTTTCATTTTGCCAAAGCCGATCCAGTGTTTTAGAAATAGAAAAAGTCTCGCTGATCAACGAACAGCGAGACTTGGCAAGACGAAACATCTTGTTTTTTTATTCTTGTGTCTGACGTGCTGCTTTCTTTGCAGCCTTTTCACGCGCATTTGTCTCAAGGATACGTTTGCGAAGACGAATGGATTCCGGAGTAATTTCCAAAAGTTCGTCTTCATTCAAGAACTCAAGCGACTCTTCCAAAGTTAAATGAGTCGGTTTCTTAATCGTAGCAGTTTGATCCTTATTTGAAGAACGAACATTTGTCATGTTCTTGCCTTTCGTAACGTTAACGGAAATATCGCGTTCACGAGAAGATTGACCAACGATCATTCCTTCATAAACTTCCGTACCCGGATCAACAAAAATCGTTCCGCGACCTTCAACACCCATGATAGCATAAGTGGTTGCTTTGCCTTGGTTGATTGAAACGAGCGCACCATTGCGACGACCCGGTTCCCAATTGCGAATAACCGGCTTGTATTCGGAAAAAGTATGATTCAAAATACCATACCCGCGAGTCATTGACAGGAATTGTGAATCATATCCGATCAAACCACGCGTCGGTGTTGAGAATTCCAAACGCGTCGTGCCATTTTGGCTAGGTTCCATATTAAGCATTTCGCCTTTGCGTTGTGCCATCGAATCGATGACGGAACCAGAATATTCATCAGGCGTATCGATAATGACGCTTTCGAACGGTTCGCAAAGCTTTCCATCAATCTCACGATAAATAACCTTAGGACGAGACACTGCCAATTCAAAACCTTCACGACGAAGCATTTCAATCAAAATCGACAAATGCAGTTCACCACGACCCGAAACGGTCCATGCGTCAGGAGAATCGGTATCTTCAACACGCAGCGAAACGTCGGTATGAAGCTGAACTTTCAAGCGATCTTCAAGCTTGCGAGCCGTAACGGAATCGCCCTCACGTCCAACAAATGGGGAATCATTCGTCATAAACGTCATTTGAAGAGTAGGCGGATCAATCCTCAGAAGCGGTAATGCTTCAGGATGATCTACAGGGCAAACCGTTTCCCCGACAAAAATATCATCCATTCCGGAAACGGCAATCAAGTCCCCAGCTTTTGCTTCTTGGATTTCCAAACGTTGCAGTCCAAAGAAACCAAACAGCTTGGTTACACGGAAATTCTTTTGTGTTCCGTCAAGCTTCATAACCGTAACCTGATCGCCGACCTTGATTCTGCCGCGGAAAACGCGGCCGATGCCGATACGACCTACAAACTCATTGTAATCAAGCATTGCCACTTGGAATTGCAATGGTTCATCAGAATTGTCGACCGGTGCAGGAATCGTATCCAAGATTGTATTAAAAATCGGATCCATCGTGTGTTCCTGCTTAGCCGGATCAGGATCAAACGAGGTCGTTCCGTTCATGGCAGATGCATAGATAACAGGGAAATCAAGCTGATCTTCATCAGCACCCAATTCAATGAACAGATCCAGAACTTCATCAACGACTTCTTCAGGACGAGCACCGGGACGATCGATTTTGTTAATGATAACGATTGGTGTCAAATGTTGTTCCAAAGCTTTCTTCAAAACAAAACGCGTTTGAGGCATGGTACCTTCAAAAGCATCAACGATAAGCAAAACGCCATCAACCATCTTCATGATACGTTCTACTTCACCGCCAAAATCGGCGTGACCGGGCGTATCCAAAATGTTGATTTGTTTTCCCTTATACTTGACAGCAGTATTTTTGGAAAGGATCGTGATACCGCGTTCCTTTTCAATATCGTTAGAATCCATTGCACGATCGCTAATTTCCGTGTGTGAATCCAAAGTATCGGACTGTTTCAACAATTCATTGACTAACGTTGTCTTACCATGATCGACATGGGCAATAATCGCAACGTTGCGAATATCATCACGTGTTTCCAAAGTTTTTTCTTCCTTTCAAACGGTATGCTCAAAAAATGTCTTCAGGAAACCACCTGTTCCGTTTTCATTTTATTCAAGAAAAAAGAAAAACATTTTCATAACGTGGCATACAAAAACTGTGACTCACTGCCACAGCTCCAAATCAACTATTCATCAATTTGATAATACCCTGATGTGCATTTTTCGTCGCTACTAATACATCACTTGATGATAGCATATCAAGTGACTCCTCGTCAATCGTTTTCACAACTAAACCCAGCGTCTCCGCCAATATTTTTCCGGCAGCATAGTCCCACGGGCGCAAATGCGAGAGATATGAAACGTTCTTTCCGGTCAAAACATGAATAAATTCAATCCCTGAACTGCCATAAATTCTAACGCCAAGACTTTTTTTCGCAGCGCTTTGAACGTTGCGGTAATTGCTCAGCAACATTTTGCCGCCCACTCCGAACAATCCCTCCTCCAAAGGAAGATTTTTCGGAGGTTCCACCTTTTGATCATTGCAAAATACACCGCATTCGGGTCCTCCCCAGTAAAGTTTGTCCTCTGTCACGTCTAGAATATATCCGAGTTTTTCAATACCGTTTTCACAAACGGCAATCATGCTTGCAAAATGATCGTGCTGCTTGACGAAATTCATTGTCCCGTCGATCGGATCGATTATCCAAAGCAGTCCTTTAAAATTATCAAGATCTTTGTCGGCCTCCCCTTCTTCACCCAGTATCTTAGAATTCGGAAACGTTTCTCTGATACGATCGACGTAAAATTTTTCAATGAACTTATCGACATTGGTGACCAAATCGCACCGACTTGTTTTTTCTTCAACGCAAAGTTCCTTAGTACGACCCTCTAAAATTATTTTGCGCGCTTGCTTCATCCATTTTTGAACGCAGACATTGATTTTTTCCCACTGCAATAAGATCACCTCCGTTTATATTTTAAATTTTCTTTATCATTTTCAAGCACGAATCGGACGGAACGATAGATTGAAAAGCCCGATTCTTTTTCATACCGTGAATCAAGCTGCTTTTGAGCCGCTTTTGAAGGCTCGATTTCGCAGAATCTTCCGTAAAGCTTCATAAAATCTGCTCGCTTGATTCCGACCGTATTGAGTTTTTCAACCGCTTCGTAAAACGCTGAAACGTCAATGATTTCTTGCGTTGACCATTCCGGCATTAACGGATAGCTGAAGCTTCCCTTCTCTTGATTCATTCAGTTCACCACCTTTTCAGCAAGGATCCAACAAGATACGTCTCATTTATCCTTAAGAATATAATCAGTACATTATAACACATCATGTCCAGAAAAAAACGCTGCAAAAAAATGAAATCTAAATTGAAAATGTGCTAAACTGTAATGTAGAAAATAAATTGGAGGGATTAATTTTGCTAACAATGGATGATATTATCCGCGAAGGCCACCCTACGTTGCGTGCGCGTGCGGAAAAAATTGCTTTCCCGTTATCTGATGAAGATTTGAAATTGGCTCATGATCTGATGGAATTTCTCGAAAACAGCCAAGACGAAAAAATCGCAAAAAAATACAAGCTTCGCGCTGGAGTCGGACTTGCGGCTCCGCAAGTTGACGCATCAAAGAGAATGACCGCTGTTTTGGTTCCGGACGAAGAAGGAAAACCGCCGTTTTTTAAGCATGTTTTGGTAAATCCGACCATTTTGAGCGAATCCGTTCAGATGGCAGCACTTTCGGAAGGAGAAGGCTGCCTTTCCGTTGATCGTGAAGTTCCTGGATATGTTCCTCGTCATGAAAGAATCAAACTTCGTTGGTATGACCTTGACGGAAATGAGCATGTCGAACGTCTGCGCGATTATACTGCAATCGTTGTCCAACACGAAATAGATCATTTAAACGGCATCATGTTTTATGACCATATCAATCAAGAAAACCCGTTCTTTAAGCCGAACGATTTGGTCTTGCTTTAAAAATTTTCAGACTGGAACAGAAGTTTCAGTCTTTTTCACTTTTCGTAATGTCGTGCAAATAATCAACCGTTGCTTGATTGATGACATGTGAAATATCAATATGAAGAACCCCTGCAAAAGTCCAAATATCAGAAACCACGAAGCACGGAAGTCCGTTCAGCCCCTTAAGTTTGTTTCTTTCAGCATACTCATTCAATGCCTCAGCCAGCTTGTTTCTTATTGCGTCAAGTTCATTTGTCTTGACCTTAGGAGCGTCAAGGGAGTATTCAAAGGCCATGACGCCTTTTCCCCAAATATCGGAAATCATTTCCGCTTTATGGGTCTCCTTTGCATTTTTACCGTCAAATTCAGGGACGCAAATCATCGCGATTGTTTCTTTGAATGCTTGATTGGTAATCTCAAGACTGGCATTTTGCATAATCGTAAGCGCTTTGTTTCTTCTGATTCTAAAAACAGCGAATACGATTGCAAAAATCAATAGGCACAAGCCGATAATCGCAATCATCATCATCACTTTCCTTCCACGATAATTATACCTCATTCTTCTTGATCTTTTCAGCATATAGCTGACAATATAGCTGACATTTCCTTCTTAGAAGATTGCTTTGTATACTTAAGAATTAAAATATGGTAGAATAGTGGTAACTGTTGAAAAACAATCAATGTTCGGAAAGCTGATTTTTTGCAATGCCTTTTGGCAAATATTTAACCACTAAGGAGATTTACAATGATTTTTAAAGTATATTATCAACCAACAAAACGGATCAATCCTCGTCGCGAAAACACGGAAGTATTGTATCTTGAAGCTGCTTCTGAACCAGAGGCGCGAATTCTCGTTGAGTCGAATACGGATCATAACGTTGAATTCATTGAACAACTTGACGAAGCTGCCTTGGAATACGAAAAGAACAGCCCCAACTACAAAATAACGGAGTTTTAATAAATGAAAAAACTCAATGTCAAAAATAATGAGACTGCCGTTTTTGCACTCGGCGGCCTTGGAGAAATCGGGAAAAACACCTATGGCATTCAATTTCAGGACGAAATAATCGTTGTTGATGCTGGCATCAAATTTCCCGAAGACGATCTTTTGGGTATCGACTACGTCATTCCAAATTATCAATATTTAGTTGCAAACCAGCAAAAAATTAAAGCTTTGGTTATCACCCATGGTCACGAAGATCATATCGGCGGTATCCCCTACTTACTTCAACAAGTTAACGTTCCTGTCTACGCTGGTCCGCTTGCGCTTGCATTGATCAAAAGCAAGCTTGAAGAACACGGATTGCTTAAAACAACGGAGCTTCACGAAATAAACGAAGATACTGTTTTGAGATTCCGGAAGACAAGCGTTTCGTTTTTCAGAACGACTCACTCTATTCCGGACACTTTGGGAGCAGCAATCAAGACCCCTTCAGGAACAATTGTTTGCACAGGCGACTATAAATTCGATTTGACACCGATTACAAATCAGCCGCCTAACCTGCAGAAGATGGCGAAATTGGGCGAAGAAGGCGTTTTGTGTCTGCTTTCCGATAGTACTAACGCTGAAATTCCCAATTTTACAAAATCAGAACGTTGGGTCGGAAAATCAATTAAACGCATCTTCGAAAAAGTCGAAGGTCGAATCATTTTTGCAACTTTTGCATCAAACATCTCACGTATACAACAGGCCGCTGACGCTGCCGTCAACAAGGGTCGTAAAATTGCCGTCTTCGGAAGAAGCATGGAGGCGGCAATCGTCAACGGTCGCGAACTCGGCTACCTTAATATTCCGGAAGATGCGATTGTTGATGCAAGGGAAATCAACAGCCTTCCGGCAAACAAGGTCATGATTCTTTGCACCGGCTCCCAAGGTGAACCGATGGCTGCGTTGAGTCGCATTGCAAATGGTACTCACAGACAGGTTTCAATCCAGCCGGGGGATACGGTTGTCTTCTCAAGTTCACCGATCCCGGGAAACACGCTTAGCGTCAACAAGGTTATCAATGAGCTTGAAGAAGCCGGCGCAACCGTTATCCACGGCAAAGTGAACAATATTCACGCATCAGGACACGGCGGACAAGAAGAACAAAAGCTGATGCTTCGCTTGATGAAACCCAAATTCTTCATGCCGGTTCATGGCGAATATCGCATGCTTAAAATTCATACGCGCCTGGCACAAAATTGCGACGTTCCAAAGGAGAACTGCTATATTCTTGAAAATGGCGATGTCTTGGCTTTGACGCATGATTCAGCCAGAATTGCCGGTCACTTCAATGCTGATGATGTCTATATCGACGGTTCCGGCATCGGGGACATCGGCAACGTTGTTTTGAGAGATCGCCGAATTCTGTCTGAAGAAGGACTTGTTGTCGTTGTTGCCACGATTGACATGAAGAATCGCGAGGTATTGTCGGGACCGGATTTATTGTCACGCGGTTTCATCTATATGCGTGAATCAGGCGAATTGATCAACAAAGGTCGTAAACAAGTTTTCCGTTCAATCAAACGAACCTTGAAGAATGAGAAAATTTCAGAGACTATGCTCAAAGATGCCATCGTATCTGATTTGCAGTCATTCTTATTTGAGCAGACAGAGCGGCATCCTTTGATTATCCCGATGCTCGTTACCGTTTAAAATATTGGAGGAGCCTAACTTTTTGGCTCCTTCTTTTGTTTCTTGATAAACTTAGCATAAAGTTAACTTGTATAAGTTACATTTTTGGTATAAAATTTTTAGAAGAACGTTCGAATGGAGGAAAGAATGGTGAAGACATTTTTCATCATCGTCAATAATCAAGCCTCTAACGGTTTAAAAGCCGATGTTTGGCAAAATATCAGGACGCGGCTTGATTCGCGAAAGATTTCATATATCTTCCGTAAAACAAAACAGGTTGGAAACGCTAAGTCTCTGACCAAACGATATGTTTCTCATCTTACCAAAGAAGAAGCTGATGAAACCGTTGTTATCGTCATTGGCGGTGACGGAACTCTGACCGAAGTTCTCAACGGAATCAAAGAGACTCCTTATAAACACGTTCCGCTTGCCTTCATTCCCATCGGTGAAAACAACGGCTTTGCTCAAGGAATAGGCATTGCATCAAATCCGATGACTGCTTTGGAGCAAATTCTTTCAGCAACCGAACCCGTCTATTATGATATAGGCGAGTACACGGAAACAACACACCAAAGTCACGGCTACTTTTTTAATGACTTCGGAATCGGCCTTGATGCATTTGTAATCAGTTTAAATACGCAGGCACATAAACATAAGCGCTTGCAAAAAATCTTGAATAAATTTCATCTCAAATTTCTCGCTTACATTGTCAGTGCGCTTGAAGCTCTAATCAACCAAGAGTCTTTCTCAGCAACAATCAGAATCGGTGAAAAATACGAATTTTTCAAACATGTTGCATTCGTCAACGTTGCCAATCATCCTTACTTTGATAACGGCATCGTTTTATCTCCGACCGCAAACGTCAATGATCATAAACTTGACCTGCTCATTGCTGATAATCTCGGTTTCTTCAAGTTTATTATTCTGGCAATTTCGATTTACTTCAAAAAGCAATTAAAACTGCCATATTTGCACCACTATAAGAGCGATCAGATTCACCTTATCATCAATTCCCTTGAATTTGGTCAAATCGATGGCGAAGAAATCGGAAACGAATACTTTGACATCTTCTACAAAACATCACAATACCCTTTTTGGATGAACATTTCCAGCGTTTCTCCAGCAAAAAGGAGATAAGAAAGACGAACCGGCTTTCAATCATCAGAAAATCGGTTCGTCTTTTTTATTTTTGAGAATTTTTATATCGCCCTCGAGCACAAAAAATAAGCACTAAAACCAACCATAGCCAAGTAATTGACCGATCTGTAGATGATCGGCAAATCAGATCCGTGACTTTTAGTAAGCCATACGAATAATTGCAAATAAGTCACAACAGCAAGAGATATTACCGGAAGAACCCATCCGGCCACGACATTGCCTTTTCCGGAAATAAGATATCTCCTACAACAGCAATTATATACATATTAGAAAATAAATCTCCCATGCTCAATCCCCCTAATCATAGATGCTCGTAAAGTTCGTAAACCAAAATTATGCATTGGTTTATGATGATTGTTTTTAATAGATGCTCTTTTATAATACCTGTCTACATCGCAATATGTAAGCGTTAAAATATCAAGGACAGATTCGCTTGACATTAAAAAAATCAGCAAAAAAGGCACTTTGTCCATGAATTTGAGGGAGATCTTGGATAGATTGGTGAACAGTACTGCCGCTTGAAAAAATAGTTTTTATTCATTGGAAATTAAAAAAGTAAGCGGTCGTTAAATAAGCGTTCTTCATAAACCTCCGATGTCTTGGTATGCTTTAAACATCAAGTATATCGGAGGTTTAAATATGAAATTGG
>NZ_FOPI01000025.1 GCF_900113455.1 Ligilactobacillus ruminis DSM 20403 = NBRC 102161
TAAAAACTCGCTGATGCGGCTGATGGGTTCCGTTCTGTTGGAAAGAAACGATGTCGTGATCTCCAAGAAAGCCATATTCAGTCCGGTAACCTACGCAAAAATGATCAAGTCCGAGACAGTTGCTGAACTCAAAAAATTGGCAGAGGAACAACAAAAACTAAGAGCTGCGTAAAGTGTATCACTCTTTCCGAAGCTGTCAAGGGAACCTCTTCGAGGTGCGCAGATGGCGCACCCTTGACAGCTCCTTCAAGAGTGATAGTGGACAGACATGGATGCATTCGCATCCCCTGCACAACTGGTGCCTGGGAAAAAATATTTTACACACAAATTAGGACTTGACTTCTAAATCTTCATTTTTTAATCTGATAACCCGACACGTTCAAAAATGTCATCAACATGACGTAAATGCCAATGATAATCAAACGCATCATCAAGCTCTTCTTTTGTAAGTCGAGCTGAAATCGTTGGATCAGCTTCAAGCAACGGACGGAACGGAACCTGCTCATCCCATGATTTTGCCGTATACGGCTGAATCAAATCGTATGCATCTTCGCGGCTCATTCCCGTGTCAATCAACTTCAACAAAACTCGACCACTGTAAATCAAACCAAACGTCCGTTTCATGTTACGTTTCATGTTTTCAGGGAAAACTGTCAGGTTCTTCAAAATATTTCCGAAACGATGCAGCATATAATCAATTAAAATCGTTGTATCGGGCAAAATGATGCGTTCTGCACTTGAATGAGAAATATCGCGTTCATGCCACAAAGCAACGTCTTCATATGCAGTCAGCATATGTCCGCGACAAACGCGTGCCAATCCGCAAATGTTTTCAGAACCGATTGGATTACGCTTATGCGGCATAGCCGAAGAGCCTTTTTGCCCCTTTGCAAAGTGTTCTTCAACTTCACGACATTCTGATTTTTGCAAACCGCGAATTTCCGTCGCAAATTCTTCAAGACTTGTCGCAATAAGAGCGAGACAAGCCAAATATTCAGCATGCAAATCACGCGGAAGAACCTGACTGGAAATTTCCTGTGCTCGAATGCCCAGCTTTTCGCAAACATACTTTTCAACGAATGGATCAATGTTTGCAAACGTTCCTACGGCACCGCTAATTTTACCGGCTTCAACACCCTTTGCAGCATGTTCAAAACGTTCCATGTTGCGTTTCATTTCAGAATACCAACGAGCAAGCTTCAACCCAAACGTTGTCGGTTCGGCATGAACACCATGAGTACGACCCATCATGACCGTGTGCTTATACTTTTTGGCTTGATCAGCTACGATTTGTGTAAAATCTTTTAAATCTTGACGCAAGATATCGTTTACCTGCTTAAGCTGATAGCCATAGGCCGTATCAACGACATCAGTACTCGTCAAGCCATAGTGAACCCACTTTTTCTCATCACCCAAAGATTCAGATACGCAACGCGTGAAGGCAATCACGTCATGGTGAGTAACGGCTTCGATTTCCTGAATGCGTTCAACGTTAAATTTAGCATTCTTTTTAAGTTTTTCAACGTCTTCTGCCGGAATATGACCAAGTTTGGACCAGGCTTCATCTGCAGCAAGTTCAACAGCAAGCCAACAATCATATTTTTTGTCATCTGTCCAAATTTCGGCCATTTCTGGACGCGTATATCGTGAAATCATTCTTTTTTGCTCCTTTGATTAATCCCAAACTGAAGTATCTTCTACTTCAGCAAGTGTTTTTTCAATATCATCAGTTAAAATTGTAACATGTCCCATCTTGCGGTCAATGCGAATTTCGCCCTTGCCGTAATCATGGAAATGCCATTGCGGCTTCTTTAAAACAAGTTTTCTGCATCCGTCAACGTGCTGCCCCAAAATATTGACCATCACGACCGAACTGAGCAAATCAATTTTGGGCATCGGCCAGTTGCAAATAGCACGATTATGAACCGCAAATTGAGAGAAATTGCATGCTTCGATTGAATAGTGTCCGGAATTATGCGGCCGCGGCGCAAGTTCATTGACATATAAGCGACCATCAGACCCAACAAACATCTCAACGCCTAAAATTCCGCAAAGATTCAATGAATTTGCAATTTTTTCGGCCATTTTCTTTGCATTCGACTGCAATTCCCCGCTCATTCTGGCAGGTACAATACTTTCATGCAAAATCTGATTGCGATGAATATTTTCGCTCACCGGAAATACAGAAATCGCTCCGTCCATGTTACGTGCAACCATCACTGAGCATTCCATTGAGAATTCGACCCATCCTTCAAGAATGCATCTTCCTTGTTCAAGCAATTCATCAGCATTTTTTAAATCTTCTCTAGTGTGAAGAACCAATTGAGACTTTCCGTCATATCCGCCTTCACAAGTTTTTAAAACGCTCGGATAACCGATTTCTTCAATGGCCGAAACAAAATCTTCTTTGCAGCTAACAGCAGCAAACGGAGCGACTTGCAGTCCATGCTCTTTAAGAAAAGTTTTCTCGCGAAGTCGATCTTTGGTAATTCTTAAAAGCTCCGTCCCTTGAGGAATCAAAACTTTGTCGGAAACATCTTCCAAAGCTTCCAAATCAACGTTTTCAAATTCATAAGTCAAGACATCGCTGCGTCTTGCCAATTCTTCGATTGCCTTCTTATCGGAATATTCAGCCACAATGCTTGAATCAGCCACCTGCGCAGCCGAGCAATCGGGATCAGGATCTAAAATAACCACTCTCATTCCCGCCTGCTTGGCAGCAAACGTCAACATTTGTCCGAGCTGTCCTCCCCCGATGATTCCAATCGTCTTACCTTGCTCAATGAGTTCAGACAAGCTGATCACCGCTTTCTGCAGCCTTGTCGTGCATTTGTTTGCGATACTCGGTCATTTTAAGCTGAATTCTCGGATTTGTGGTTCCGATAATTTCCAAAGCCAACAAAGCAGCGTTCTTGGCGCCTGAAACACCGATTGCCGTCGTAGCAACAGGTACGCCAGCCGGCATTTGCACGATCGACAATAATGAATCCATCCCACTTAAAGCATGTGACTGCACCGGCACGCCAATAACCGGCAAAACGGTATTGGCAGCAATCATTCCAGGCAAGTGAGCCGCACCGCCAGCTCCGGCAATAATGACTTTTATGCCTGCAGAAACCGCACCCTGTGCAAATTCAAACATTTCCTGCGGCATTCTGTGTGCTGAAATTACTGCTTTATCATATTTAACGCCGAATTCATCCAAAATATTGGCAGCTTCTTTCATCGTGCTCCAATCAGAGGAACTGCCCATTACAAGACTGATTTCGTTACTCATGTTGCGATACCTCCCAATTGATTTAAGCATAACAAAAAGGAAGGGTCATGTCAAAGTAAAATCGAACTATTTTAGCAAATTATAACCTAAAAATCGGCATAACGTTCGTGTTTTAATGTGATAGACTTGCTATCGATTAAAAAAAAAACGTTAATCACGTAATTTAACGGACATTCGTCCTTCCTCAAAACAGCTTGCGCATTATGCGCAAACGCTGTAACATTAGTTGGTACTCAAAACAAAGGAGTCGATTGAAATGATTACGTTAGCCGGCATCATCGGTTCTGGAAAATCAAGCCTGACCGAAATTCTTTCACGCGAATTGGGCAGCATTCCTTTTTATGAACCGGTCGAAGACAATCCCGTTCTTCCACTGTTTTACAAGGGAAACGAACTCGCTGCTAAAAAACGACAAGCAGGCGAAAAAGATGCAACTAATCCTTACGCCTATCTGCTTCAGACTTTCTTTTTAAACAGGCGTTTCATGATGATGAAAAAAGCTCTGCAATCAAGAAACAATATTCTGGATCGCTCAATTTATGAAGATGCGATGTTTATGCGAATGAATACCGAAATGGGAAATGCTACCCAAGTCGAATATTCCATCTATCAAGAACTTTTGACAAATATTTTGGAAGAATTGAACCATGTCGTTCCTTCAAACGATTATAATCTGATGATCTTGATCAAGGTTTCATATGATACGATGGTTTCAAGAATCAAAAAACGCGGTCGCGAATATGAACAAATTGAAAACGATCCTTCGCTAATCGACTATTACGGTCGTTTGCTTAAATATTATGAAGAATTTGAAAAAAACTACAATCAATCCGACATGCTTGTAATTGACGGCGATAAATTTGATTTTGTTGAAAACATCGATGATCGAAACCATATTTTAGACATGATTGAAATGAAACTGGTTGATCTTGGGAACATTGATTGCAACGAATATGAAACGCTCCGTCAGAAACGTTTGGGCTGATTATTTAATTATTAGCTTTTCCAAACAAGGAATGGTCTTAATCTGACGTAACAAAAATCGGGGCTTTGTCAAATGGTGTTGATGACCTCGAAAACTTCACTTCAGAAATGGAGTGGAGTTTTTTTGTTCCCGTCGGTTTCTCCTGCGTTTTTTTAAATTGGTACAGTTACGTATCAACACCGCCTGCGTTTCCGCTGGCGTGGATTCATGTATGAATTCCTGCCGTTGATTCGCAAAAGCTCGAACGCGCTGCGAATCAACGGTGGACGTCACGCAACGTTAGACGGAAACGAAGGTGGGAATGATAGCTTCATCTTCATTGGTATAGTTTCATTTTATAGCATTGCGAAGATATTTTGTGAATACAAAAAATGGTGTTGAAAAATCATCATCAACACCATTTAGTACAGACCCAAAATTTTTGGGTTATTTCCATTATATCAGGCGTCATGCATACAAAAAAACCGGATCAGATTTGCAATTAATTGCAAATCATCCGGTTTCTCGATTTGAGACAGAGCTTTTTCCCATCCTCATCCGGCTAGACATAATTAAAATTATTTTCCTAACAGCTGCCTGTAGCCGTTTTTTTCTCTCAAAAACATGTCTTGCGAAAGATCCTTATAAAATGCGGCTTTCGTTGTCGTATAATACGGCCAATACCAGATGAACCCGATTCCAAATGGAATTATGCAGGATAAAATGAACCAACCGGCAAAACTTAGCTGAAGCACGAAATAGTCGAGCTTATGTCCCTTCATCAGAGAACGACTAAGGGTAATATAGTCAAGAAAATTCAAATTCTCATCTTGACCGCTGTCCGTTATATCCTTATAGATATAGTAGGTCTGCGAATATGAATAAGATTTGATGATTCCAGGAACAACAAAGCACAGGGTCCATAGTACTTTGAAGATTGTCGTCAAAATGACCAAAATAATCGTACCGACAAAATATTTTTTGCAAAAAACGGCAAAAATGCCGCTGGCGGTATTGAAATCGGCTTTCTTGGTCCTCAGCCAATCAATCGTCGTAAACATTACGCCAACAGTCAGCAACGTTCCGATAATCGAAGTAACGGAGCTTCCGATGTTCGCTCCGGAACTTCCTGAAGACACGTTGCCGTTTGTTGAATCGATTGCTTCAGCAACATGCCTTGCAGAATCCGAATCAACAAACGATGCGATCAAAAAGACGCATAATCCGATCAGCGACATGCTGATGATTGATCCGACAATAGGAATGATATTGAGCAAGATTGCTTTTCCCCAGTGACCCTTGAGAAGTTCTTTTGATTCGCTTTTTAATTCGCTTCTGGTTTTCATTTAAATCCCCCTTCTCCATAAGCACCATAATACTCTACTTAAAAATAAATTTCAATCTTTAAACAATTTTTGGATTGTTTTTGGCGTCCCCGTTACAAACAATCTGATATCTTCTTCCAACGTTATATACGGATCAACATTCATCGAAAGTTGTCCATTTTTGCGATAGCCAACAACGTTCATTTTGTACTTCCTCCTGATGTTCAAATCGGACAGCGTTTTGTACAGCCAAGCTTTAGGAACGTCAATCTCAAAAATCGAATTCTCGTCATCAAGTTTGATGTAATCAAAAATATGATCAGAAATATATCTGATTGCGGACCATTCGGCAAGTTCTTTTTCGGGATAAACGACTTCATCCGCACCGTTTCGCAGCAAAAATTTGGCATGAATCCCGCGTGCGGCTCTTGAAACAACCTTTTTTGCGCCTAATTCCTTTAATAACAGCGTCGTTTCAAGCGAACTTTGAAAATCATCACCGATTGCGACAACGCACAGATCATAATCATTTACGCCAAGCGTTTTCATAAATTCCGGACTTGTCGTATCTCCAATCAACCCACGCGTAGCGTAAGGAAGTGCCACTCTGACCCTTTCTTCGTCACCGTCAACGATCATTACCTGATGACCAAGCTGATTCAGCTTTTGCGCCATATGTCTTCCAAAACGACCTGCTCCAACGATTAAAACTGATTTCAAAAAATCTTCCTCCTGTCTTTATCCAACTTGAACTTTTTCTTCCGGTTTAAGCGGATCTACGACGTGCCTTCTTGCAATCGTCGCAAAAACGAGCGTCATTCCGCCGACTCTCCCCATAAACATCAAAACAATCAAAATCAACTGCGAAAGCGTGCTTAAATGCGGCGTGATTCCAAGAGTCAATCCAACGGTAGCCACTGCAGAGGCGGTCTCAAACATGCATTTCAAAAAAGGAAGTCCTTCAATCGCACTGATAGCCATTGCGCTGATGACGCAAGTTACAAAATATAAACTGAAAATTGCTGCCGCATCAAAAATTACGCCGGTTCCGATCCTTCTGCCAAATGCAGTGGCGTCTTTTTTACGATGCAAAACAGAATGTGCAGAAATTGCCAAAACAGCAACCGTCGTCAGTTTCATCCCACCCGCAGTGGATCCCGTAGCTCCTCCGATCAGCATCAGCATAATATTCATCACGACACCATCATCGCTCAATCTATTCAAGTCGACCGTATTAAACCCCGCAGTTCTCGGGCTGACGGTCGTAAAAAGGGCTACCAAAATTCGTTCCTTTAACGGATAGTGTCCGAATTCGGCAAAAAAGAAATATAAAAACGGAATAATGATCAAAATAGCAGTTGTGGCCAAAACAAGCTTTGATTGCAAACAGTAGCGCGAAAAATGATGCTTGTTTTGGCGAACGTCTTCCCACGTGCGAAAACCTAGTCCGCCAATCAAAATCAAACTCATAATTACAAGGTTGATTGGCAAATTATCGACGTATCCAGCCAATGACGCATAAGGATGCGTTATTCCAAAAAGATCAAAACCGGCATTGCAAAATGCAGAGATCGAATGAAAAACCGCATAAAAAATACCGTGAATCCCGCCAAACTGATGCCAAAATACCGGCATCATCAGCAGAGCCCCTAAAAGCTCGCAACAAACGACCGTTCTAATGATAAAAGAGGTAAACTTGACGATTCCGCCGACATAAAAAGCAGAAATCGACTCTTGCATCACCGTTCTTTGCATCAAACCAATTTTTTTTCGACCCAACAGCGAAAATGCCATTGCAACGGTCACGATGCCAAGTCCTCCGATTTGTATCAAACATAAAATAACGCACTTTCCGAATAAGCTCCAGTATGTTGCCGTATTCTTAACGACCAGACCCGTAACGCATGTTGCCGACGTTGACGTAAACAAGGCATCTTTAAAAGACGTCGCGTTTCCGTTTGCCTGTGAAATCGGCAGCATCAGCAGTAGCGTACCTAAAAGTATCAGGCATAAAAAACCAAGAATAATTATCTGAAAAGACGTTAATCTGACTTTTTTCAAAAAACCACCCCAACATTCATTAAAGTTCATTCTACCACAAAAAAGCCCGGCTATTTTAACAAACAGCCGAGCAGCAAAAGTATTAGTTGTTTTTTCCAAGAATCCCCGGCATTTTTTCCAATGCTTGAAATGATTCCCAATATTCAACGTCGCTGATCGTCATTACCAACTCATCTTTAACATTATCCGGGAGCTTTCCGTAATTTGACCTTGAAAAACGCGGTATTAAGTATCTTTCAATCAAATCAATTCCCAACTGCTGAATATTCCCCATGAATTCCTTGTCCTTAAGCATTTTTTCGCATTCTTCCAACTCATCTGAAGAAGCTTCATTCGGGTATTCGCGCATCAAAAGAGCTTTTCCGGAAACGCTGGCTTTTGACACTTTGACCGCATACGCAAACGCTTTGCTCATGTTGACCGTCCATGCGTAATGATTGTAAGCGATAATGTACTCAAAAGCGACATTGATTGCAACTTTTTGACAAAAATCCAAAAGCTTGACATCGTCCCCGGTTCTTAATTTTTGATATCTAAATGCTCTAAGCAGCATTTCGACACAATAATCGTCAAATGCAAGTTTAAATTCGTCTCTGGCTTCATATGCTTGAGCACGCAATCGGTATGCCTCAATAAAAGCATGTTTTTTCAGCAATTGAGTTGCATATTTTATGGCATCATCATAACGAGAATAGGCAATCGCATTAAATTCGTTTTCAACATTTTTAAGCAATGCATATTCTTCGGCTGTTGGTTCATCCATTAAAGTTCTTTCGGAATTTTCGACAAAAAACGCGGCCTTTTGCTTGATTCCCGTCTCAGTCGCATATAAATCGTAACGCTCTCCGATTTTATTCAACGCATTGATTTTACGATGAAATTCTTCTAAAGGCATTTTACTGAAAATTTCGCGCATAAATCTCAGCTTCATCTGATTTTCATACCCGTCATTTATCATTGCCAACAAGTCATAGACTCGTCTTGCTCCAAGACTTATCGCTTCGTCACGAAAATCTTCGCTCCGAAAACGTGCCAGACTGACTGCGCATATTTTTTTTTCCAAGCCCTTGTCAAATTGGCTTTTAACAAACAAATCAAAATCAGCCTTAGTTTCGCTGGTCATATACAACTTAGCCGACGAAACATGGTTGATGTCATCCAACATCATCAAATATCCCAATGAGGCCAACAAATCTTCCGATTGTTTAAAAATCTTGTTTTGTTTTCGCTTAAATCCTTCTTGGCACTCTTCGCTGACGAAAAATGCCAAATACATCAAATGAACACTTGCTTCTCTTGTATCGCCTTGTCTCAGATTCAATTTGTACAACAAAAAAATCAACTCGCTGTCAATCACTTTAAACTTTCCGAACGTTTCCCGTGCCATTTTTAATGCTTCCTTATCTCGTCCGGCCTCCGTCAGCATAGAAATTATTTGAAGTGATTGTTTATATTCAAGGTCCAACATGCTGATTCACCCGTTTCCTTCTAATCGTAATATATTATTTTATTTAAGTTTAAAATAAAAATAGGCTTTTTTTGTATACATAGAATAGAAAAATATATGAACTTTACAAACTAAAAAAAGCAAGCGGGAAAGCTTGCCTTTTCATCAATTTATCAAACGATATGCAATACATGCTAAATAGCAAGCAAAACACTCATCATAACTCAAAAGATTGCATCCTAAAATTTCACTGATCCGTTTTAAGCGATACCTTACTGTATTTCGATGAACGAATAACAATTCGCTTGTCTTTTGCAAATCTCGCTGAGCATCCAACAAATAGGTGCAAAGCGTGTGCATCAATTCTTCATTTTCCTTGACCGGCTTCAAAAATCCAAGCAAATCTGAATACGTATCGGAATTATCCTCTAAACCTCTTGCGATTTTAACAACATATTCACACTTGATAAGTGAAAAGAAACGCAAATTAGGAAAAACTTTTCTCAACGCCAACCGATGCATTATTACTAACCGATACGACCGTCCAAAATCAGCCAACTCATTCATATTCGGACAATAAACGACCGTCTCGATTTGCTTCTTGACAAAATCACCATCCAACCATTCGTTGAAGACATTGTTTTCAGCCTTGTCTCTCTTATATCCTCCGCACATGACCACGATATGATCGTCAATGTGATCAATGACAACTTCTTCGTAACATTCTTTTAAGTATTCGTCAAGATTGTCGATGACTTCCTTGAAAACACCGATGGAATTAATCGAAACGATCCACATCACGTTAATTTTTTTAATGTCAATTCCAAATCTGCTCGCAACTCTTTGCGAACGATCCGACTCATTATTCAGAATCCCCCAGATTAATGAATAGTATGTAACGTTCAGACTGCTTGTTCCCCAAATATCAAGCACGTTTTCCACGACGTCCTTTGCCTGCTGCAGTTGATTGTCGGTCAACTGTCCACGTTCCTTTACAAGCCACAAATCATATCGATCTTCAGCCCATTCGTTGTTATTTTTTTCTCCGAGTTCAACTGAAAAAATTGATCCTCCACATATTTTTTCAGTTCCGTTGATTGATTCAGCCAGATTCAATTCAGAATTTCTTGGCCACCTTGCGCTATACTCTATTTCGTTTCTCCCGTTCGTGATGACAACGTTTGAATTTAAGGCATCAGCCAACATTTTAAGTGCCGTTTCAATCGTTTGCGACCATTTCGGAACTTCTGAAAGTTTCCACATGATAAGCGGTTCAAATTCAGAGTTTCGATATTCAAAAAGCATTTGAGATATTTCGGTAACGGCTTCATTGAAACGAATATTCGTATTATTCACAGGCATTTGAATAATTGCAAAATTAATCTCATTTGCCGTTTGAAGAAAAGAATCATCTAAACGAGGAACGAAAACGCCCACGTAATAAACAATGATGCCGACAGCGCCCAAATCATGCATTCCCTTGATTAATTCGCACTGCTTTTCCGGATCGTCTTTTATGGTATACAACGAAGTGATGTCCAACTCGCCCAAAAAATACTCATCCGGATTCAAAATGTTCCTTCTCACTTGACTCATATCGCATGCTTCTAAAAATGACAACGACATTACTTCTCTTTCAAGCGCCCTTTTTCCGGCAACAACAGTTGCACCTTGCAAAGACGGAAGCTTCATCAGCTCTTCAAGCTTTACTCCCAAGCAATCAACCCCTAGCTTAGCATTGTACATATTCGACATTTTAACTCTAATCCTGCTTTTTTTCAAAGCTTAATGGCTTTTAAGATTTTTGAACATTCTTTATAATTTCTTATGAAAAGTAGGCTGAAAAAGGTCATTCAATGGTGTACAATGATAACATGGTGTTTTGTATTAAGTGGACTTTATTTGTTTTAATGAATTTAAACTCGCAAGTGTTGTAGAAAGGGGGGGCATGTATTTTTGCATGCCGTTTTGAATACTTATGATAGGATATTATAATTATGCCGTGATTTTGACCTACATCAGCATGTTGATTTCATTCGGGGGGATTTCTTACGTAATTGACAATAAAATCGTCGCTGCTTGCGTGTGCTTGCTGCTTTCAGGGATTTGTGACACTTTTGACGGCAAGATTGCTCAAACTAAGGAACGTACTCAACACGAAAAGCGTTTTGGCATTCAGCTTGATTCTTTGGCTGATACGGTATGTTTCGGCGTTTTGCCTGCAACAATCATGTATCATATCGGTGGTTTCAGAAATCACGTTACGTTGACTGTTGCAGGCTTTTACGTCTTAGCTGCAATCATCCGCTTGGCATGGTTCAATGTTGACGAGGAAAAACGGCAGGATTCTGCCAGCAAATGTCGCGAATTCTATACGGGCATGCCCGTAACGGTTTCGGCATTTATTTTGCCGATTGTTCTGGCATTGGCCAACATCAGCGGAAGCTCTATGCTGATTCCCGGCACGATTACGTTGTTGGTGCTCGCGTTTGCTTTTATAGCACCAATCAAGGTTCCCAAACTGAATTTTTCAATCGGTCATCAAAAAAATAACGAACAGGAAGATCATAGTGAATAATAATCCCAATAATTCTTTCATAACTTTTTTATATCAGACCGCTGCCGGACGCATGATTCTAAAGGGAATCATGAAGTCCGGCGTTTTGAAGGCGGCTGAAAAATATGCCAAATCAGAATCGTCCAAACACCTTATTCCTTGGTTTATTTCTGAAAACAAAATCGACATGACCGAGTACGGAAATTATTCATATCATTCATATGCTGAATTTTTCAGCCGTCAAAAACTGAGGAAATACTCTAAAACAGATTTTTCAGACAAGCATCTTATCTCGCCGTGTGATGGCTTTTTATCAGCGTATCGCTTATCTGACGATTCTTCATTTGCAATCAAAGGGTCTCGTTACCGCGTATCTGATCTGTTAAACGATTCCGAACTGGCTAAACGTTTCAAGAACGGAATTTGTCTTGTTTTCAGGCTTGAGGCCCGTGATTATCATCGCTATTGCTATATTGATGATTGCTACCAGCATGACAGCCACTATATTGAAGGAGAACTTCACAGCGTTCAGCCGATTGCCTTGGAAAACTATCCGGTATTTGCCTTGAACAGGCGCCTTTGGAACCTGCTTGAAACAAAGAATTTCGGACCGATCGTCCAAACTGAAATCGGTGCCCTTTTAGTCGGAGGTTTCTCTAACAATCATCCAAACGGCCATTTTATCAAAGGTGAAGAAATGGGACGATTTGAGCTTCATGGATCAACAATCACGCTTTTGATCGAAAAAAACAGGATCGAACTGATCGATAATCTGGAAGCTGCTTTTAAGCATGAAATTAAAGTTCGTCAAGGAGAGTGGATCGCTAGTGCAATCAACCAATGAAAAAGAAAAGACAACCATTTTAGGCATCATTCCTAGATATGCTGCTCTTCCGCTCTTGATTGTCGTTGCATGGAATATGTGTGTTTACTTTGGAAACCGCATCTTTTCATCAAATCTTTATCACTATGATTTTACGACGTCACTAGATGAAAAAATTCCTTTAATTCCATGGACCATCGTGATTTACTTAGGTTGTTACCTTTTTTGGATCATCAACTACATCTTAAGCTGTCGAGACAATAGGGAGAAGGCCCTGCGCTTCACAAGTGCTGATGTAATTGGCAAAACGGTCTGTCTTCTATTTTACGTCTTCTTGCCGACTACGAACGTCAGACCTGAAATTGTCGGTAATGACGTCTTTTCCCAAATGATGAATTGGTTGTACGGGACCGATGCGGCAGACAATTTGTTGCCTTCAATTCACTGTTTCGTCAGTTGGATGTGCTTTATCGGTGTAAGAAATTCGCCAAAAGTCCCTTCTTGGTGGAAGGAAGCATCATTTGCCATTGCAATTGCCATCTGCATCTCAACTTTGACAACCAAACAGCATATTCTGATTGACGTCTTTTCGGGTGTCCTGCTTGCAGAAATTTGCTATGCATTGGCAGATAAATTTCCTGTCTTGACTAAACTTCCGGTAATTTGAAAACATACGACAAAGGGTCCGTGCCATGTGGCATGGACCCTTTTTGTACCGTATTTTGGGTCTATACTAAATGGTGTTGATGATGATTTTTCAACACCATTTTTTGTATTCACAAAATATCTTCGCAATGCTATAAAATGAAACTATACAAATGCAGCTGAATCTATCATTCCCACCTTCGTTTCCGTCTAACGTCGCGTGACATCCACGCCAGTGGAAACGCAGGCGGTGTTGATACGTAACTGTACCAATTTGAAAAAACACAGGAGAAACCGACGGGAACAAAAAAACTCCACTCCATTTCTGAAGTGAAGTTTTCGAGGTCATCAACACCATTTGACAAAGACCCTTTATTTCAAAGGTTTCGATATTTTGAGAAAGCCGTGATGTCGGAAAAAAAACGAAAGCACCTTGCGATGCTTTCGTTCCCGTTCTTAAAATATCACTTGGCATATTCAACTGCACGTGTTTCACGAATGACAGTAACTTTGATATGTCCCGGATATTCAAGTTCATCTTCGATTTTATTTTTGATATCGCGTGCAAGAACAACTGCACCGTTATCGCTGACTTCATTTGGCTCAACAATAACGCGGACTTCACGCCCTGCTTGAATGGCATAGCTCTTCTTGACACCATTAAATTCGTTGGAAATATTTTCCAATTTCTCAAGACGGTGGATATAGTTTTCCAAAGACTCGCTGCGAGCGCCTGGACGTGCAGCCGAGATTGCATCTGCTGCAGCGACCAAAACGGCAATGACCGTTTTAGGTTCAACATCACCGTGATGAGACGCAATCGTATTTACGATTGTCTCATTTTCATGATACTTCTTGGCCAATTCGACCCCGATTTCAACGTGAGAACCGTCAACTTCGTGATCAACGGCCTTCCCGATATCGTGTAATAATCCTGCGCGTTTCGCTAATGTAACATCTTCACCTAATTCAGCAGCAAGAACACCCGAAATTTTCGCAACTTCAATCGAGTGTTCCAAAACGTTTTGACCATAGCTCGTTCGATAATTCAAACGGCCGACAGTCTTGATCATATCCGGTTGCATCGAATGAATTCCAAGGTCAAAGATTGTCTCTTCACCTTTTTCTCTGATTCGAACATCCATCTCTTTAGTAGCCTTTTCGACCATTTCTTCAATTCTTGCCGGATGAATCCGTCCGTCTTGAATCAGCTTCTCAAGGGCCATTTTTGCGATTTCTCGACGAACGGGATCAAATCCGCTCAACACTACCGCTTCCGGAGTATCATCAATAATCAAGTCGATTCCTGTCAGAGTTTCCAATGTCCGAATATTTCGACCTTCTCGACCAATAATTCGACCTTTCATTTCATCATTTGGAAGACTGACAACCGAAACGGTCGTCTCCGAAACCATGTCTGCCGCACTGCGCTGAATTGCTTGAGCAATCAGATCCTTTGCAGTTCGATCTGCCTGTGCTTTAGCTTCATTTTCGCTGTCTTTAATCATTACGGCTAACTCATGAGCAAGACTTGATTTTGTTTCCTTTAAAATCAAATCCTTTGCCTGTTCCTTGGTCAAAGCAGCGATTTCCTCAAGCTTAGTCTCTTGCTGTTTTTCAAGCGAAGCAATTTTTTGACGTTTGGCCTCTAGTCGTTGCTGTTCAGAATTCAACTGGCCTTCTTTCTTTTCAATCGCATGCTCGCGCTTTTCTAAAGTATTGTCTTTGCGATCAATATTTTCTTCACGAGCAAGCAATCTGTTTTCTTGCTTTTGAACTTCCGAACGGCGAACCTTCAATTCGTCTTCGACTTCGCTACGATAGCGTTGACTCTCATCTTTAGCCTCTAACAAGGCTTCCTTTTTTTGAGCCGCTGCTTCTTTTCTAGCATTGTCCAAAATCCCGTTGGCCGTTTTAGTGGCGGCATCAAGAGACTTTTCATAGCTTTTCTTCCGATAAGCAAAGCCAAACACGAACCCAAGCATCAATGTTACAATCGCGATTACGAGGATGACAAGCATATTTTCCAAATTTTGCCCCTCCGTCATCGTTTCAAGAATTGATTATTATCTTGTTGTGTTTTTATTAAGATGTTAAAAATGTTTCTACGCACAATAATATTCTAATGTTTTTCAGTGGTGTATGTCAATGCTTATTAGAAAAACAGGTTGCGCGAATGCAAAGAAAAAGCAATCTCAAATAAATAAATGTCACTTTCTTACTATTACCGAATTTATTGATTAACAAATTCAATCTACGTCTAAACACAAAAAATGTTAAATTAATGAAAAAAGCTTTTACCGATTCTAAAATCAGTAAAAGCAAATAAGTTTTTCCGAACGAATGTCAGAAACTACTTTGTACTGTCTTCAACTTTTTTTGATGATTTAGCAGCCGACTTTGTCCCTTTGTCATCATCAATTTTCAATTCAAGCTGCTCATCATCCTGCTTATCATCAATTCCGTATGCTGCTCTGACTTTCTTCGTAACTTCTTCCATGATATCCGGATGTTCTTTCATATATTTCTTTGCGTTTTCACGCCCTTGACCAATGCGTTCTTCACCATATGAGAACCACGAACCGCTCTTCTTGACGATTTCCTTTTCAACTGCCATATCAATCAATTCACCGGTCTTGGAAATCCCTTCACCATACATGATATCAACTTCAGCCGTCTTGAACGGAGGCGCAACCTTATTTTTGACAACCTTGATACGAACACGATTCCCAATAATATCTGATCCGTCTTTGATCTGTTCAGCACGGCGCACTTCTAAACGTACCGTCGAATAAAACTTCAATGCACGACCGCCAGGAGTTGTCTCAGGATTGCCAAACATGACGCCGACCTTTTCACGAATCTGGTTTATGAACAAAGCAATCGTCTTGGTTTTATTGATTGTGCCGGAAAGTTTTCGTAAAGCTTGCGACATCAAACGTGCTTGCAATCCCACGTGCGTATCGCCCATTTCGCCTTCAATTTCTGCTCGTGGAACCAAAGCAGCGACCGAATCGACAACAACTATGTCAATCGCACCGGATGAAACCAATGCGTCACAAATCTCAAGTCCCTGTTCTCCCGTGTCAGGCTGCGACAGCAATAATTCATCGATATTAACACCCAATGCCTGTGCATAAGCAGGATCAAGAGCATTTTCAGCATCAATGTAAGCTGCAGTTCCGCCTCGTTTTTGAACTTCAGCAACTGCATGCAATGCAACAGTTGTCTTACCAGAACTTTCAGGACCGTAGATTTCAACAATCCTCCCACGTGGGAAACCGCCGACTCCCAACGCTTCATCCAACGAAAGCGAGCCAGTTGGCACGGTCGAAATCCTGGTATCAGCTTTATCGCCCATCCTCATAATAGAACCTTTGCCAAAATTTTTTTCAATTTTCTTAAGAGCATTATCTAATGCCGCTTTTCTATCGTCGCTCACCGAAACCCCTCATCTCTCTTATAAATTGAACATTTGTTTTGTTTACATACCTTATGATACTTGTTTCTTTAAAAAAAAGCAAGCATATTGCGAACTAAAGTTTGATTAGCTGTTTTTTTATTATAGTTCATTGTTAATCAGGCCGAATCCGGCTAAAACGCTGCGAATGCGAACCGCATCTCGATCCCCATAAAAATGATATTCAAAAGCAGCAGTCTGCCTGTCTCGCTGCGATATCCCGATCCAAACAGTTCCTGCGGGATTTCCCTCCAACGTATCAGGCCCGGCAACGCCCGTAAATGAAACGCCAAAATCCGTATCCATTTTGATTCTTGTTCGTTCAGCCATCCACTTTGCGGTTGCTTCGCTGACGACACCGTTTTCAATAATTATTTCCTTCGGGATGTCCAACAGGTTTTCCTTGGCGGAAGCAGAATAGGTCACGAATCCGCCGGGAAAAACCTGTGAAGAACCGGCAATGTCCGTAACTGCTTTCTGGAATGAACCGCCAGTTAAACTTTCAGAAGCGGAAACCGTCAATCCTTTTTGTTTTAGTTTTTCAACGACAACCTCCGGAAGACTGTTGTCATCACCATACCCATAAAGATATTGACCCACGCGTTTCGAAATAACTTGCTCCGTTTCATCAAGAATTTCTTTTGCGCTTTCTTTTGAATCTGCCTGAGCAGTCAAACGAAGCGTAACCTCGCCAACTTTAGCGTAAGGCGCAATCGTCGGATTCGTTTGTCCGTTGATCAAGTCATCCAATTCAGTCACCAATTGTGATTCGCCAATACCGTAAAATCTCAAAACTCGTGAAAAAAGCAGATGTTCTCTTGCATAGTTTTCTTTCAATCTGTGCATTACTTGCTTGTCAAACATGGGGCGCATTTCGCTTGGAGGTCCAGGGAGCAAAATAAAGTCAGGCCCGTTTTGATTTTGATAATAGCTGCCTACCGCCATGCCGCTTTCATTTGGAAGCGAAACCGAACCCTCGAGATATTTTGCCTGCAACAGATTGTTATCGGTCATTTTCCGATTATTTTGACGATAATACTCCTCAATGGACTCTAAAGCATCCTTATCCGTCAAAAGTCCGCAATTTAAAAATTTGGCTACGGTTTGCTTCGTAAGGTCATCTTTTGTCGGCCCGAGTCCACCGGATAAAATAACCATGTCAGACCTGCCTGAAGCAATCTCCAAAGCTTGAAGCAATCTTTTTTCATTGTCCCCGACAACCGTTTTAAAATAAACGTCAATCCCCAGTTCGGCCAAACGTTGGCTGATAAACGTCGAGTTTGTATCCGTAATTTGGCCTAACAAAATTTCTGTTCCGACCGAAATAACTTCTGCATGCATTAAAATCCCACCTGTTCTTAAATACGCGAAAAAACGTTATTTCATTTTATTTTCCCGTTAATTATTTCACGGCACCGGAACTTTTTCAAGTCTGTCGCTAAAAATACAAACAGGGTCAAGAAAATTTTCTCAACCCTGCAAAATTATTTACTGAACGAATCTTCAAAAACCGCCCGGCTATTCCAAAAATAGTCAATCCCTGAGTAAACTGTAAAGAATAGGCAAATATAAAGCAAAACCTCACCAATCGGGAAATGAATATTTGTAAAAAAAACATCGTTTAAATACAGAAATATGATTGAAAACATCTGCGTAAACGTCTTGATTTTACCAGGCATTTTTGCTGCAATAACCTCACCGTCGTTTTCAACCACGATCAATCTGAGACCGGTAACCGCCAACTCGCGACAAACAATGATTGCTGCAACCCATGCCGGAACCTTGCCCATTTGAACCAAGATAACAAAAGCGGTCATAACGATCATTTTATCCGCCAACGGATCGGCAAACTTGCCAAAATTAGTCACCAGCTTATTGCGTCGCGCAATTTGACCATCAGCAAAATCCGTGATTGAAGCACATGCAAAAATAACGGCGCCAATAAACTGCGTTACCGGAATGGAAGTTCCCGCAACCATAATGCTTCCCCAATCAAGCGGAAGCAATAATACCAACATAAATAACGGTATCAATAAAATTCGAATAACCGTCAACTTATTAGGCAAATTCATAATAATCCTCCCAAATCAAAAGGTGTTTGCATCTGTAAAAGGCTTTCAGCCTTGCCATTTAATGTTACCTACTTAAGATTAAGCGTAATCGTTCTGACTGTCAACGTGTCATTTTCCTTCTTGTAATCAAACTTCTTGCCATTTAATTTAAGCGAAGTTGAATTTGAATTGCCTAAACTGATCGTAATCGTCGTCGTACTTTCCGGAAGTTCGACAGTATGGCTACCACCGTCATTCAAAGTCCCTTGCCATACTTGAGAACCGTTTGATGAAACGGAGCTCCAAGCAGCACTGCCGCTGACGGAAAGCTCCAATTTGTTCTTATCCGCTGCATTTTTAACGTCATAGACGAATTTTGAACCTTCTGAAGAAACGTTCTCAATCGTTTGCTTAGTTGAAGCTGCTGACTTCTTTTTAGCAGACGGCGTTTTTGAACTTGCGGTTTTTTTAGCAGAAGACGTGCTTGCAGACGATTTCTCTTTCTTGACATCAGATGAAACCGAAACCGTCTGACTTGAAGAACTTTGAGACTCGGTATTTTTGCTGTGATTGCCCCAAGCAACGACATAAATCGTTCCAAGGATTGCAACGACGACAATCACGATAATGATCGTTGGCAAATAGTTCATCAATTTGCCCAAAAAGTCATTCTTTTCTGCCTGTTCGATTCTAACCGCCTCTGTCCTCGTCGTCGTCTCATGAGCAACCGGAGTTTCAGCTTTGATCCCCGTTTTTTCTTCGAGCTGTGCAAGCAACTCATCGCCATCCAAGTCAACGACCTTGGCATACTGCTGAATAAAAGCTCGCACGTAAAAGTCACCTGGCAGCGCATCAAAGTTTTCAGCTTCAATTGCAATCAAGTATCTCTTTTGAATCTTTGTTGTCTGTTGCAGATCGTCAAGCGTTAAGCCTTTCTTTTCTCTAGCTTCTTTTAAAGTTTGTCCAATCCCATTCATTGAAATCTCTCCAGTATTTTTCGTAATGATTGTGAAAATATTTGAAAACTCAATCCACTAATAATTATAACATATTTTATCAACTAAAAATGATAAGAAAACCTTTATTTTAGCCATCCTCCGGTCGCATACAGCGTCTGACCCGTCAGATACCCTGCTTTTTCGCTTAAAAGTACCAAAACCCAGTAGCTGATTTCGTCAGGAGATGCAAATCGTCCGATCGGAATTTCAGCATCGATATCTGCTTTTTCGCTTTCAGAAAAAATCTTGTTCATCTGGGTGTCAACAGCACCGGGCGCAACAACGTTAACCGTTATCCCCAACGATGCGACTTCTTTCGCATATGCCCTTGAAAATGCACTCAAAGCACCTTTAACCGTGCTGTAACCGACTTCCATCGCACTGCCCGCACCGCCATAAACGGAGCCGACAAAAACAATGCGACCGAATTCAGACTCAGCAAGCTTATCCTGGAGCGACTGAACGATTCTAAGCGGGGTTCTGAGCTGCATCGTAATCATCATATCCAAATTGTTTGGCGATAACTCTGAAAAAAGGCCATAGTAAGTCGTCCCTTCCGAAAAAACAACCGCATTCAGCTTTCCGAAAATTGAATCGCAGATTTTGGAAATATTGTCCGCATCCGTCATATCGTATTGCAAAGTGATGAAATCCTGTTTTGGATGCTTTTTGGTAAGTTTTTGGGAAATTTCATCTATCTTTTCGCGATTTTGATAATAATGAAGATAAAGCGACCAGCCTGCATCTGCCAAATCTTCCGCAACTTTTGAGCCAATATCTCCCGATGCTCCAAAAATCAATGCCCACTTCACGCTTCTTCCCCCTTTGGAAGAATTTGATAAACGCTGACAGCTTCGGATCTGATGAATGATTCGGCCGTTTTCTCGACGTCTTTCAAAGTCATCTTTTCAAGCAGCGGAACGATATCAAAAATCGTTGCATAGTCAAACAGGCTTCCTTCATAGCGATTGGCGATATTTTCAAGCGAATTCATTGCCGAAATGCTGCGCCCGATCAGCTCACGTTTGGCAAGCTCGAATCTTTCCTCTGCATTTTCCAAAATTTTCTGAGCATTTTCAGCAATCCCGATGATCGAATTTGAAAAGTCTTGCGGAAATTCCGTATCGCTTGACATCGTCACAAAATGAAATCCTCGCTCAACCGTAACGTCATAACTGAAACTATCATCCAAAATGCCCTTGTTGTATAATTCAAGGTACTGTTCAGACGTTTCGTCATACAGCAAATACATCAGCATTTCCAAGGAAAGCTTATAAAAAAGTCCGTCTCTTCCTCCCGGAACGTCATCCAAACCTTTGATTCCGACGATGGCTGCAGGTCTTTGAACGTTTAGCTCATTCATCCGATACGGGATGACGTCTTTTCCTTCTTTATCGGTTGAAAAAGCTGCTCTCGTAATTTCAAACGGAGCATCAAACGTTTTGTTTGCTTGATTTTTTTGAATAAGATCCAATACCTTGTCCTGATTGAATCCTCCGACCAAAAAAAGATTCATGTTGCTTGGTTGATAAAAAGTCCTGTAACAAGAGTATAGATCATCAGGGGTAATCTGCGCAATCGAATCAACCGTCCCCGCAATATCGCTTGCTAACGGATCTTCAGGATACAAATTCCCGATTATGCCGAAATAAAGCTGCCAACTCGGGTCATCGTCATACATTTTAATTTCTTGACCAATGATTCCGCGCTCTTTTTCAATCGTTTTTTCAGAAAAATAAGGTTCTTGAACGAAATCCAATAAAATCTCGATGCACTTGTCAACGTTTCGAGTTGCAGAAAACAAATAGCTCGTTCTCGTAAAACTTGTAAAAGCATTGGAGGATGCGCCATACTGTCCAAAAAGATCAAAAGCATCATGATCTTGTTTTTCAAACATCTTATGCTCCAAAAAATGCGCAATCCCGTCCGGAACTTTGATCAATTCTTCTTTGCCATACGGAATGAACGTATTGTCGATTGAGCCGTAATCCGTTGTCAAAACACCATATGTTTTATGAAAATTCTTTCGAGGCAACAAATTAACGCGCAATCCGTTGGCAAGAACAGTGGTATAAAGAACCTCATTGTACCGCGGATAATTTATCTCTTCCACGACTAATTACCTCCATCAAGAAAATAGATATTTTGCAGTTTGACCTTGCTTGCAACTTCCATAATTTCTGCTTTTGAAACGCTCAAAACATTCCGAATCCAATCCTCATTTGAAACATACTTCCCGGTCAAAATATCATTTTGAGCACGATTAACCGCCGTCATTTGATTGTCCAACCGACTCTCAAAATTATTTATCAAAGATGACTTGACGCTTTCTACCAGAACATCTTCAAAATCCCCGATTGCCAAAGCTTTCAATTGGTCTGCAATCAACTGAATGACGTGTTCCTTGTTTGCTGATTGAATTCCAGTCTGAACCATCAAAAATTGTCTATAAGGATCAAATGAAGAACTCGCATAATATGCCAGGCTTTCTTTTTCGCGAACGTTGACGAAAAGCTTTGAAAGCGGAGAACCACCAAACAGTCCGTTAAAAATCAACGCTGCGTAATGCAGGTTCGAGCGATACGGAACGTCCAAACGATAGCCCAGGTCAAGCTTGCTTTGATTAAGCTTTTGTTTTTCAACGTTTTCACTGACAGTTTTCTTTAAAGGCTGCGCATAATTCAAGTCAAAATATTCAGGCTTTCTTTCAGCAAAATTGAAATCTTTTGAACGCTCAGCAGCCAAGTTTTCATCAATGTCTCCGGAAACAAGAATCTGAATCCGATCGTTTTTGATCATTTCAAGATAGGCGTCATAGACATCCTTTGAAGTAAGTTTCTCGAGTTCTTCTGCAGATCCGAAAACAGGCGATTTTTGTGCTGCTTCATTAAAATAACCCTCTTGGAGTTTTAAAGAAGCATAACTTTGCTTGTTATCCCTAATGGAATTAACATATGCAATCAAATTTTGCTTTTGACGCAAAAACGTTTCTTGGTCGAACTCGCCATCTTCTGCGAGCGGATTTAAAATCATCTTTTTCAAAAATGTAAATCCGGCATCGACCAATCCGACCGGATTTTCCAAAAATTTATCATCAATGCAATTAAAAACAAAATTAATCATATGGATATTTCCGTGACGATTGACAGTCGTGCCAAACCCGGCCCCATACATCTTTGACAGTTCCATCGCCGTCTTGCTTTGAGTCGGAAAATCGCTTGAACTTGTCTCAAGCAAGTTCGACAGCAGTGTTCTGATGCTCAAGCTTCTCACGTCTGCCAATTCGGTCATAAAAGAAACGACAATCCGATTTGTTTTGAACTGTTGTGTAGGGATCAAAATCAAGTCGACCCCGTCCGTTATGCTTATTTGCACACACAGTTCCCCCTTCTAATATTTAGCATTACTTTTCATTTTATAGTAAAATGCACGGAAATACAAGGCTTCCCCCTTTTTAGAAAGCAAACAAAAAAATTCTCTTTCGGGTTCTGAAAGAGAATTTTTCGACGCTTATTCTTCAGGCTTGACGTAAACCTCCCGCGGTTTGGCACCTTCTTGTTTTCCGACCATCCCCCGCGCCTCGAGTTCATCGACGATTCGTGCCGAACGGTTGTATCCAATGCTGAAATGACGCTGAAGCAATGAGATGCTGCATTTCCCTTCAACCGCAATGAACTTAACGACGTCATCAAACAATTCATCAACATCATTTTCTCGTTTTTCCTGCTCGATTTCTTCGTCCGAAACTTCCATCGTTTTGTCAAATGCGGTGCTGCGCTGATTAGAAACAAATTCAACGACATTCGCCACGTCTTCATCAGAAATAAACGCCCCCTGAATTCTCGTCGGTTTATTTTGACCGACGGGCATGAACAGCATATCACCGCGACCAAGCAGTTTTTCCGCCCCATTACTGTCAAGGATTGTTCTCGAATCAGTTCCGCTTGAGACCGCAAATGCCATTCGTGACGGAACGTTTGCCTTGATCAACCCCGTGATAACGTCAACTGACGGGCGCTGCGTCGCCAAAATCATATGAATTCCGGCAGCGCGTCCCATTTGTGCGATTCTGACGATCTGATCCTGAACGGAGCCACCGGTCGTCATCATCAAATCAGCAAGCTCATCAACCACAACGACAATATAAGACATGAGCGGACGTTTGCCGCCGTCTTTTGCATTTTCCTGTTCAATCATTTGATTGTATCCTGAAATGTTTCGAACGTCCTTTTCCGCAAATCGTTCATATCGTTCCTCCATTCGAGCGACGACCTTTTCAAGCGAACGTGCGGCCTTGCGAGGCTCGGTAATCACGGGAACGAGCAAATGAGGAATGTCTTTATAGATTCCAAGTTCGACTTTTTTTGGATCAACCATCATCAGCTTGACCGTTTCCGGGCGACAATTCATTAAAAGACTCGTAATAATTACGTTGATTGCAACCGATTTGCCGCTGCCGGTTGAGCCGGCAATCAGCAAATGAGGCATTTTGGCCAAATCAGCCGTTTCTAAATTGCCCGAAACATTGTGCCCAAGCGGAACTTCAAGCGGTTTCCGCTTACCCTTGCGCCGCTTGAATTCGGTGATGATCGTTTTATATGCAACCGTCGCAACGTTTTGGTTGGGAACTTCGATTCCAATCAGCGGCTTTCCCGGTATCGGGGCTTCGATTCGAATATCCTTGGCCGCCAAGGCAAGCGCCAGGTCATCGGCCAAATTGACAATCTTTGAAACCTTGACCCCGATTGCCGGATGAAGCTCATATCTTGTAACGGCAGGACCGAGCATGACGTTTTTAAGTTCAGCCTTGACACCAAAGCTTTCAAGCGTCCGAATCAAAACATCCTTGTTTTTTCTGATTGTGCATTGTTCCGAACTTTGATCTGTATCCTTTCCGTCAGTCAATAAATCGATCGAAGGCAATTTATAATCGGAATCTTCAAAAGTTTCTTCAGAAAATCCAAGGTCTTCTTCATTTTGCGAATCACTCAAGGATTCATCCTTTTCTTTTTCGATGATTTCAGTCACATCGTCCGATTTGTCCTGATCGAAAATTTCTTCCGATCGGCTTTCTTCGGTTTGAACGTACTTTTTCAAAACGTCTGAAGATTTTTTATGAAGCTTGCCCTTTTCTGCAAAAATCTGCGAAAGAATCTCTTTGATTTTTCTCAAAAGCCAAGCTGCTGCATTTTTCAGCCAACAAATGACAACATAGCACATTTGACCGAAAGCATCGATCAAATCCTGTGCTGATAAATTCAGCATCATGCACAAACCAAAAAAACACAGAACATCTGCCGCAAGATATGAACCTAACTGTGCCGTCAAAAAATACGTCAGCGTATAAAGAAAGGAACCTACAAGCCCCCCGCCGACCGTCGTCCCAAGCGTTGAATACATCAGATCAGCTGATAAATATTGCCATGTGATTGAAACGAAACGCGCATGAAGGTCAAGTCTCGCAAACATCAGCGCTGAAAACATGACTAAGATGCCTGACCAGCAAATGAACAGCCCGCAAATTCGTTTTTTGTTCAGTTTCGGAGTTTTTCCGGTTAAAAGCAAACAACAGCCCAAAATAATCATCAAGATAAAAGCGACTTTATATGTATCGCCTACGAACAAGCGCAAAACATTTGACAACAAAACCCCGAGATATCCCATGCCTAAAAAGCCCAAAACCGCAAACAGGATATAAATTGCCCCAATAACATGCTCAGATAAAACGATCCCGTTATTTTTTCTGCGCGTTTTTTTTCTCTTCTGAGCCATTAAAAAATCCTCCCTGATAGTCTTGGTTTCAATTATAGCATACCCCTGCCGAAATAAACAAATGTTCGCAACAAAAAACCGCCGTTTTTGGCGGTTTTAACAACTATTTCAATTTATCGTTTTCATAACGGTGAACGCGCTCCAAATCTGGAAAAGATTGTTGTCTGAGCGCTTCGTAAATCACGATCGCAGCCGTATTTGACAAATTCAGAGCACGAATATTCCGGTCGTTTTGAGGAATTCTGATGCACTTCTTTTCATACTTGCGCATAAAAATTTCCGGAAGTCCCGTCGTCTCCTTGCCGAACAAAAAATAATGGTTTTTGGATTCGTCGGTATAATCGACATCAGCATAGGTTCTCTCTGCAAATTTCGACACGACGTACAGTTCGTCGTTTTCATCCATCGATTCCAAAAATTCAGGCAGATTCTCATGATAGGTAATCTTTACTTTATCCCAATAATCAAGTCCCGCTCTTTTCATATATTTATCATCGGTCGAAAAGCCAAGGGGCTTGATCAGATGAAGTTCAGTATTCGTTCCGGCACACGTTCTGGCGATATTTCCCGTGTTTGCCGGCATCAAAGGTTCAAACAATACAATGTGATTCGTCATTTAAGGATTCCTCTCTTTTTGACATAAAAAAAGCGTAACCGTTCGGTGTGGGCACGGCGAACAGTTACGTTAATGAAGTACAATCATACAGCAACTAACGACAGTTCCGTCAATTGCCAACAACCGATCTCTTGTCACTATACTAACACTGTATATTTTAATTTTCAATAGGTTTTCGATAACTTTTTTAAAAAATCTTAATTTTTCAAATTTGGTTCCGTTCCTGACGGCAATGCCTTGAAACGGGACTTTCATCGTTAAAAAAGTCCTTCATTCAGGACTTTCTCAAAGTTTTTAGTTAAGCAAAAACTTATAATCGGAAAAAGGCCGAAGAAAATGACATATAAGCCGGAAAATTAAGTTTAACTTTGATTTCATTAATTTTCACTGACTTTAATATATTTTCCAGAAACAAGACTTACCAGATCATCCCTTTTCAATCTGACGGAACGTCCGACTTTTCCGGCAGAAACGGAAATATCATCAAAATTCTTGATGCGTTCGTCAAAATAAACGGGGAATCCTTTTCTGATATTGATGCCGATTGGAGTATTTGCCCCATGAACATATCCGGTAATATTGATTAAATTTTTGTTATCTGCAAGATGAACCTGCTTTTTGCCAAGTTCATGCGCAACAAGCTTCAAATCGATTTCATGAATAAGAGACAAGCATACCACGATGTAATCTTTTGCATCATTATTTGCCTGCATCACGATCGTTTTCAAGATGCTTTCTGCCGGAACTCCCTGTTCCTTTGCCTCGGCTAAGGCATCAGCACCATTATTGATCCAATCAAAAGAAACTTCTTCATACTCAATGTGGTGCTGATCCAGGATTCGTTCATCGTTTGTCTTCTTTTCTTTAGTGCTCTTTTTTTTAGCCATCTTTTTTCAGCTTCCTTCCATTCAATTATGTTACCAATCTTAACATCTCGCATCAGATAAGTCCAAATTATCAATACTGATTTCATGAAACGCCTGAACAAAACATGATCCTCATCCTCAATAATAAAATAGTATTTTAATTTTTTGTGAATTTTCTCAAAGCGACTTTATTTGCGTTGACTTTTGGTCTCATTTAAAGTATATTACTTGTGTTTGCGGACGCATTCGCCTTGTCGAAAGTCCGCAACATATTTTAGAAATGCGAGGTATATCATGCCAGTTTTTGATTATGAAGATATTCAGCTTGTTCCTAACAAGTGTATTGTGAAGAGTCGTTCCGAAATTGATACGCGCATCAAATTCGGCCCAATGACATTCAACATTCCGGTTGTTCCTGCAAACATGCAAACAGTCATTGATGAAAAACTTGCCGTTTGGCTGGCACAAAACGGCTACTTCTACATCATGCACCGTTTCGATGAAGATGAACGCTTGCCATTCGTTAAAAAAATGCATGATCAAGGATTATTCGCATCAATTTCCGTTGGCGTCAAACCAAAGGAGCATGCGCTGATTGATGAATTGGCCGCTCAAAATCTTGTCCCGGAATATATCACAATCGATATTGCTCACGGACATTCAGACACGGTCATCGAAATGATCAAACATATCAAGCAAGCAATGCCGGGAGTCTTTGTCATCGCCGGAAACGTCGGTACTCCGGAAGGCGTTCGTGAACTTGAAAATGCAGGGGCTGATGCGACAAAGGTCGGAATCGGACCGGGAAAAGCATGCATCACTAAGCTTAAAACAGGTTTTGGAACAGGCGGTTGGCAATTAGCAGCAGTCAGATTATGCGCAAAGGCTGCCAGCAAGCCCATCATCGCGGACGGAGGAATTCGCAATAACGGCGATATTGCCAAATCAGTCAGATTCGGAGCCTCAATGGTCATGATTGGTTCAATGTTTGCCGGACATGAGGAAACGCCCGGTGAAGTCATTGAAAAAGACGGGCAAAAATACAAAGTCTACTACGGATCTGCTTCCCAATATCAAAAAGGACAATATAAAAACGTCGAAGGCAAAAAATTGCTCGTACCTTACCGCGGACATATTTCCGATACCTTGCGCGAAATGCAGGAAGACCTTCAATCCTCCATCTCATATGCAGGCGGAAAAGAACTGATGGCACTTCGCAAAGTTGATTATGTAATCGTTAAGAACTCCATCTTCAACGGAGATACCTTTTAAAAAACATCGTCTTTAAAAATCACGAAAAAACGGTCAAGAACCTGATTGATTCTTGACCGTTTTTTAAATTCAAATCGTCAAAAAACTGAGTCAATGCCTATAACAACCAACTAGTCAAAAACGATTTCGGTTCCGATTTCAATTTTTGGCATGGCGTGCGGTTTCAAATAAATTGCATTCTCCTGGGGCGTTTCCGGAACTTCTTTAAAGGCCAAAACAGTATGTCCAATGGAAGTCAGGTTCGATTCAACCAATTGTCCGACGAATTCGACTTCATATTCGGAAGAACCGATTCTGACCTTTGAACCCTTCTTGATGTCATATCCGCCAATCGGATCATTTTCAAAATCATGAATCAATGATACTTCGCGCAAACGTTCCGATGCCGTTTCACCAAATAAAATAAGCAATGGTTGCTTTTCGTCAATTGCCTGGGGACCGATTGCAGTAATCTTGCTCTTAATCATATCAAAAATTCCTCTCTTAATCCGCTTGTTCAATGCTTAATAAATTCATTATAACCTATTTTGTTCTTTCTTTGTAGATTAATATTCTTTGACAACGTTTTCTTGGAAAGGATATGTTATAATCGATATCGATAGAGATAACTACAGAGAGGATGTTTATGCGTGAAAGAAGAAATTCTGTTCGGAACATATACTAAAAAAACAAGCAAAGGTATCTATTATGCAACCTTGGATACCGAGAAAAAAACGATTTCTGAACCTAAACCCGTCGTCGGATTGCAAAGTCCGACTTATATGAAAGTCACAAATAAAAAGACGCTCGTCTCAGTAGCCAAAAAAGACGATCTTGGCGGAATCGCTGCATTTGACGCAAAAAATTCGGCATTTACGTTTTATGACGAAGCTTTAACGCCTGGTGCCAACCCTTGCTACGTCGGTTTTGACGAAAAGCGGCAGCTGATTTTCACGGCCAACTATCATAAGGGACAAATCGATGTTTACAAAATTAACGCTGATCAAACGCTCAGTTTAAGGGATACTGTCAAAGATGAAGGCAACGGTCCGCGCCCTGAACAAGATTCAGCACATGTTCACTACACGGACCTTGCTCCGGACGGACGGCTGATTGCTGTTGACCTCGGCAACGATACCGTTTCGACGTATGACGTCTCAGATGAAGGCAAACTTTCGCTTGTTTCCGTTTTTAAAACAGAACCAGGTTTTGGGCCGCGCCACATTGTTTTTGCACACAACAGCAATTATGCATATCTTGCAGGCGAACTTTCAAGCAATCTTTCTGTTCTAAAGTATGACGCAAAAACAGGGTGTTTCTCGCTCGAACAAACAGTCAAAACGATTCCTTCAACTTGGACCGAACATAACGGTGCCGCTGCCATCAGAATTTCTGATGATGACAGATTCGTCTACGTTTCAAATCGCGGCCACAACTCATTGGCCCAATTTGAAATTCATGACGATCACATGGTTGATTTTGTCGAATTCGTTTCAACCGAAGGAGATTTTCCTCGCGATTTTGACATCGATCCAACGGGACGTTTCGTTGTGTGCGTCAATCAGAATACGGACAACGGAACGCTTTACGAACGCAATGAAGAAACCGGCAAGCTGACGCGCATTCAAAAAGACATCGTTGTTCCTGAAGGCGTTTGCGTTTGTTTTGCCGATATCAACGATTGATTGGAGTCTGCTATGCTGATTAGAGAAGCTTGTCTTGAAAATTATACTTTGCTTTCTCGTGCAATTTCCTGCGGCGCAAATCGCATCGAACTCTGCGACAATCTTTCCTGCGGCGGAACGACCGTTTCAAAGGGCGTTATGGCAGAATCACTGAAGTATGCGCACGAAAAAAAAGTTCCGGTAACGGTGTTGATTCGACCGCGAGGCGGTGATTTCGTTTACAATGATGCTGAAATCAAAATAATGGAGTCAGACATCTTTACCGCACAATCATTGGGCGCAGATACGATAGCCATCGGTGCGCTAGATTCAAACGGCGGACTTGATTTCGAGGCCATGGAAAACCTTGCCCAGGCTGCATTCGGGATGCAGCTTGAACTTCACATGGCATTTGATTCGCTGGATTTTGAAGAACAAAAAAAGGCCATTGACTGGGCTGTTTCTTCCGGTTTCGACCGAATTTTGACTCACGGCGGGCCGCTTGAAGTTCCTATCGAAGAAACCGTCCCTCACTTAAAAGAACTGATTTCATATGCGGATTATCGCATTGAAATTTTGCCGGGAGGCGGCATCACGTTTGAAAATTGCGAGCAAATTGCTGAAGAACTGGGCGTAAAGTCCGTCCACGGTAAGCGGTCGTTAAATAAGCGTTCTTCATAAACCTCCGATGTCTTGGTATGCTTTAAACATCAAGTATATCGGAGGTTTAAATATGAAATTGGATGACGTCGTGGAAGTCAACCTTGTTGACCTAAGCCCTAAAGAAACATATCGACCGGTCAGGGAAATGGCTGCGAAAATTATTACGGAAGATGTTGAAATCCGAATCTACAACGGAGCTTCGAGAGAGATTCTCAAAAATTTGAACAACTATCTTTGGTATCGTGATCAAAATGTTTCCAAATATAAATAATATGAAAATCTATCTCATTTGCGGTAAGACCGATCTTCGCAAAGG
>NZ_FOPI01000037.1:0-11326 GCF_900113455.1 Ligilactobacillus ruminis DSM 20403 = NBRC 102161
CCAGAAATCGCCATTTTGCCCGTAACGGGTGACTGGATTTTACGGGCAGATTCCAGAAATCGTTGTTTTGCCCGTACTTCCGTTTTGGCGCATTGATTGAGCGATGCGAAGCACTGCATTTTTCAAAAAGAGTTTCATGCATCAAAACTAAGAAAATGCCGGACAAACCTGCCAAAAGTCGACAGTATTTGTTAGGCATTTAAATTAATTCAAGAGGGACCTGGGAATTTTTCAAAGGCCTTGAATCAATGGGTAATCAAATCAAAATTCCATTACAATGATCGATCTCATGCTGAACGATTTGAGCATTGAAGTCGTCGAGTTTTTGTCGCTGTTTGGCGAAATTCTCATCCAGATAAGTTACTTCGATATGTTTGAAACGTTTAGCAACGCGTTTTCCTTCAAGGCTCAAGCAACCTTCTTCAGCAGTATAAGGCCCGAATTTCTTGGTTATTTCGGGATTGATCATTAAAACGGGAAAAGGTCCGAAGAAACAGGCAATGATGCGCTTGTTGATACCGATCATATTGGCGGCCATTCCGACGCAGGCATTTTGGTGGGCCTTGAGCGTATCAATCAGATCTGATGCCGTCTGAAGGTCTTTTTTTGAAGCTGTTGTCGATTTTTTGCGGAGAATTCCAACATCCTTGTTGATAGGCTTTATCAAGATAAGATCATCCTTTCTTGTTCAATATGAAAAAAATGTTTGAAATAAAGTTGTTTTTTTTGTTTTTATATACAATTGTTAATTATATGTGGCTATACTATAATCTAATAGTGATTGTTGTTAATGTCAATTAGTTGTTTTTGGGGGGCTTGAGATGATTAAAGCCGGCTTTAAGAGAATGGGAATTCTTTTAGCTGTGATTGCAGCTGTTTTTGCAATGATAAATGGCAGCGCCTCAGCAGATGAGACATCTTCTTCAAACACGGTCGTGTATTCTGCGCTTGAAAATGCGGTTTCTGAAGATGCGCAACAGGAATATCATAACAGGGATGCATATGGCAAAGCATCTGATGAAAAGAAGAAAGCTTTGCAAGATGCAATCGACTATGGAAAGCAGGTTCTTGAAAACAAAGGATCAAAACAAGATGTTGACGTTGCATTGGAACAAATCAATACTTGTCTGAACAATTTGGGAGGAAAAACCGAAAGTTTGCCGCATACAGGGGCGGGCAAATCTAAATCAGGCAAGAAACAAGTCTTGAAATCAGCTGCAAAGCCTGCAGCTATATCAAGTGGCAAGTCGGTTTTTAAAATGATTGTTTGGGGAGCCATAACGCTTGGTGCTTTGGGGGTAATTGCTTTCAGCATTATAAAACAGCTTCGCGTGAAAAGGGAATCAAATAATTAGGTAGACGAACGGTTCTGAGGGAGAACGGTTCGTTTTTTATTGTGATTAAGAAATGCTTTCAGAATCTGTTAAGGATTGACTGTCAAAATAAAAGTCGTTATAACTTGCAAGATTGAATGATGGTGTATAAAATACAGTAAAAGAAATATGAGGTTTGAAAAAATGCACAAAGGAAAAATTTTGGTTGTTGAAGATGACAGCGACATCAGAGAAGGCGTCAGGATTCTGCTTGAAAGCGAAGAGTATGAAGTCATCGAAGCCGAAAATGGCGTTGTCGGGCTAAAATTGCTCGATGAGACGATTGATTTGGTTATTTTGGATATCATGATGCCTAAATTGAATGGTCTCAAAGTCTGCGAAGAAATCCGCAAAACTTCCAACGTGCCCGTACTTTTTTTAACTGCAAAGTCACAAGAATCAGATAAGCTGCTTGGATTGATGGTTGGAGGAGACGACTATCTTGCAAAGCCTTTTTCATATGCCGAATTGCTCGGAAGAGTCAAGGCCTTGCTCAGACGTTACCAAGTTTATCAAGGAAAGAGCACGAACGAAAACGAAGTGGAAAAAATTATCGAGATCGGTTCGATCAAACTCAACACTGCATTTAATGAAATCTTTGCGGACGGAAATAAAGTTGAAGTTTCTGATTTGGAGTACAAGATTTTACGTTTGATGATGCAGCATCCGGGCAAGATTTTTTCGACACAAAACATCTATGAAAGCGTTTGGCGCGAACCTTATTTTTATACCTGCGGAAATACGGTAATGGTTCACATCAGAAAGCTGAGGACAAAAATCGAACCTGATCCTCAAAAACCGCAGTATATCAAGACGGTTTGGGGAAAGGGGTATCGTTTTGAAGATGCGACAGTGGATTAGAAGGCAGCTGGAAAACAGAAAAAACAAAAAAACGACGATTTATATGGAACTGCTTAAACTGTTGATTCTTTCATTTGTCATTTCGTTCGCTTTTTTAATCGTTGTTGACAGAGTAACCAACAATCTTGTTGACGAATATTATGACAGCATTGATTACGAGGAGCGTGAAACGAATCGCTATGCTCGGCAGTTCCAGAATTATATTGAAAAAAAAGATTTGAAGTCGACCGACAAAAAGAAACTTGACAAATGGGTGCTGAAAAAAAGAGTGCTGTTGATTGCAATCTATAAGAAAAACCGCATCGTGTACAATTGCAGCGGCGTCAGTGCCTCTGCGCTTGAAGACCAGGCCAAGCCGTATAAGCTGAAATTTGCCGATGGCAAGGCCTCGGTATATATTCAAGGTGTTTATTCTTACGAATTGTATTATTATGCCGAAATCTTTTCGATTATTTTGACGTTCATCGTTTTTTTCAGCATCGTCATGATCGGAATCAGGCGCCGGATGAAATATATTCGTCAGCTTAGCAATGACATCAAAATTTTGGAAGCAGGGAACCTCGACTACGAGATTCAAGCCAAAGGCAAAGATGAGCTTTATGAACTGGCGTTAGGACTGGATGACATGCGAAAATCGCTGAAAAAACAGTTTGAAGTCAAAAATGAAGTCATGAAGGCCAATTCGAAGATGGTCACGGAGATGTCGCATGATATCAGGACGCCTTTGACGTCAATCATGCTTTATTCAGAGATTCTTCGTTCTGGAAAATGCAGGGATGAAGACCAGTTTCAAGGCTACCTCGAAAAAATAGACCAAAAGACCAAACAGCTCAAAGTCATGTCTGACAGATTATTTAATTATTCCTTGATCAACGTTGATCAGGAAATTCAGCTTGAAAAGCGCGGTACGCTGGAGCAGATTTTCTTCGATCCGTTGTCTGAGATGTGCGGTTATTTAGAGCAGCAAGGTTATCAGATCAGACCGGTGTTTTTATTTAAAGATACGGAAATAAAAGTTCATGATGCCTATATTTCAAGAATTATCGACAACGTTACTTCAAACATCGTCAAATATGCCGATCCTGAATTTCCAATCATAATTCGTTCTTTGTATGTGGAAGACGATTGCGGCATCGTATTGGAAAACGTCGTTAAGGAACATACCGAAAACGAAGAAAGCACGAAGATCGGTCTTTCGAATATCAAAAAGATGATGGGCAAGATGTGCGGAGAGTGCCGAATAGAAGAAAGAGACGATTTGTTTATAATGACTTTGTTGTTTAAAAAAGAAAAAAAATAGAAGAGGTTGGGAAAATTATCTTTTCTCGAAACCTCTTCTTTTTCTTTGCTTTTTGAAGATTGAACGTCAAATTTATTGATGAATCATCAAAGGAAATTCTGAATTTCAGGGTAAATGGGGAAAATGTTCGATTAAAAGGAAAAAATGTTTAAAAATAGATAAAATTATTTTGATTTAAAGAAACTGCGCCGGACAAAATAGTTTTGTGATATGCATTTAATGCATAGAATTATTAGCAAATATATTACTAATTTTAGATAATATTCCCGTTTTGTTTTGAATATTTTTGAATGAAAAGTGAATTATTTTTTGCAAGAAGGTTAAAAACAATTAACACGAAACCGATATAGGATAGGTGTTGAATAAAGGTGCTTTTATTTAGCAAATTAATTGATATGGAGTTATAAATATGCATGAAGATGTTAAAAGAATACGCTTTCATTTGATGGGGTTGACAATTATCGTCGTAACGTTGCTGCAGCTTTTGCTGATTGCTCTTAATCGAGTTGCAATTGTTGAAAACGAATGGAATCGACTTGAAAATTATGCCTGGAATGTCAAGATTAAAAGCATCGACTATAACGTCAAGGACGGTAAGACGATCATTTCGATCGATAAGAACAAGGCTGACATGATGCAAAGCGAAGCTAACGGCGTGTCATTGGGGATAGTGCAACGAAAGGAAAAATATAATGAAACGCTGTTTGATGGGTTCGACGCAAAAGATAAGCAAAAAATTCTTGACGGAAAATTTGTCAGGAAAACGAGCTTGGCAGATGACCGGCATATTTTTAAGCTGTATCAGCCGTTGTACAGCCTTAAGGGCGATGTAATCGGAATCATCAGCGCAAGGGATCAATCCGGATATTATGACGAACTTTTAGGTGAGATAATTTTGAACATATTCAAAGTTGATTTTACGGCGATCTTTATTTTCGGAATCGTTTTTGCAGTATACGTTCAAAAAAAGAGGGCACGAATCAGAAAATTTCAATATTTGCACTAAATTCTTTGCAGTTTTGGGGCTGTCATGGAATTTTTTTGTATAGTTAAAATGTTTGAGGTATCAAACATTTTGATAATTTATGACGATAAAGTATCGAAGAAAACGCTTTCTTTAATATTTTTTTAATAAAAAGCATTTATTATGAAGAGTAAAAATATTATACTAGAGTTGTATTCAATTATAAAGATTAATTTGTGGATAGAAAGAGATGGATTTGTTTATGGCTGAAGAAAATACACAAGTTGCAGAGATGGTAAATGGATTAATCAAGCGTTCACAACATGCTCAAGCAATTTTATCAACGTTTACTCAGGAACAAGTTGACAAAATTTGTGAGGCAATCGCAAAAGCCGGTAAAGAACACGCTCAAGAACTTGCGCAGGCTGCCGTTCAAGAAACGCGTCGTGGCGTCGTGGCTGACAAGGTTACGAAGAATATTTTTGCCAGCGAATGCATTTGGGAAAGCTTAAAGGATGTAAAGACAGTCGGCGTCGTCAGCGAAGACGAAGACAAAGGTCTTGTTTCAATCGCTGAACCAATGGGCGTCATTGCCGGCGTGACTCCTGTGACGAACCCGACTTCAACCGTCATTTTCAAATCTATGATTGCTCTTAAGACACGCAATACGATTGTCTTTGGGTTCCATCCGCAGGCTCAAAAGAGCTGCGTAATGGCAGGCAAGTTGGTTGAAGCTGCTGCTGAGGCTGCAGGTGCGCCAAAAGACAGCGTTTTATGGATTGAAGAACCTAGTCTTGAAGCAACGACGGCTTTGATGCATAATCCAAACGTCAGCTTGATTCTCGCAACGGGCGGTCCAAGCATGGTCAGTGCCGCATATTCTTCCGGCAAGCCTGCTTTGGGCGTCGGCCCCGGCAACGGTCCGGCTTATGTTGCCGAAAGTGCAAACGTTACAAAGGCAATCGATGACATCGTGACGTCAAAGACCTTTGACAACGGCATGATTTGTGCTTCCGAAAACTCAATCGTCGTTGATGCTTCAATCTATGATGAGGTCAAGAAATTGCTCAAGGGTCATGGGGCATACTTCTTGAATGATGAACAAGTGCCTGAATTCAGCAAGGCATTTATCGATGAAAAGCGCGGCACTGTTCGCGGTATGTTGGCCGGCAAGAGCGCCAAGGAAATCGCAACGTTGTGCAGCCTTGAAGTTCCGGCTGACACGCGCATCATCGTTGCAGAACTTGACGGCGTCGGCAGAGAATACCCGCTTTCAGCTGAAAAGCTGTCACCTGTTTTGAGCATGTACAAGGCAAAAGATGCCAAGGAAGCATTCTTCATTTGTCAGCAATTGCTTGATTACGGCGGACGCGGTCATACTGCTGCTATCCATTCCGAAGATCATAACCTGATCGTTAAATTTGCCATCGAAATGACGGCTTGCCGCATCCTGGTCAACACGCCGTCAGCACTTGGCGGCGTTGGCGGTCTTTACAACAACTTGACGCCATCGTTGACGCTTGGCACCGGGACATACGGCGGCAATGCCGTTTCTCACAACATTACGGCAACGGATCTGCTCAACATGAAGACGGTTGCATTCCGTCACGAAACGGACTTTTTAAAGAGCTTGAACTAAAATAACGAGGGACCGGGAAAAAACTCTGTCTTAAATTTGAAACACGTATGATTCATAGTTGTGGTCATACGTGTTTTTGTTTTGGACAAACATCTGTCAGGAACTCAAACTCAGGATATAATGGGGAAAGTAGACCGGAATTCTGGATTTTGTCGAAAATAGTCTACCTTGTCACCCAGATCCAGTGCACGCTCCTTCAGAGCCACGCACTGAAAAAATGAAGCCCGTATGAACTGATGATCATACGGGCAGCGTCCATTTTTTGACGGACTCTTTTTGATTATTTCCATTACATCAGCAGATTGACATGTATACAAAAAAACGGATGATTGCAATTGATTGCTAATCATCCGAGGTTCAATTTGAGGCATATGGTTTCTCTCATCCTCTTTTTGAGCTAGTCAAGATATTTTCTGAAGAAGGAGAGTTCGTCAAGATTGCACCGTTCACCGACGGGATTGCGTACGTCGCAATGGAAGCAATGTTTTTGAGGAGCTTCTTTCGTACCGTAATCATGGAATTCATAGAGAACCTTTCTGGCCTTCAGATATCCGGCGAATGCGAGACTGCAGTCGCGGATGAAGTCTTCATTGGAAGTCATGAGAAAAATCGGTGGCCATGCTGGTGTGATGTAGCTTTCTGTCTGAAGCATGTCGAGATGATTTTTCAAGATATCCTCCGTAAAGTAGGCTTTGCTTGAATCGTAAAGCATCCCCGGCGTGTCTAAAAATGCAGGGGCGCAGTTCAACGCGGCGGCCTTGACCGTCATTTGCGGCTTGCTGTATCCGAATTTTTCTCTGAAAACGTCATTTGTCAGAATCGTCAGGTACTGACTGACCATCTGTCCTCCGGCACTGTCTCCGATGAGAAATGCGTTTTTGAGATCCAGATCGTACTTCTTGGCGTGGTTGCATGTCCAGTGAATTGCCTGGTCGACGTCATCGAGGCTTCCTGGGAAAACAACGTCAGGCGGGAGACGGTAACTGATGTTGACGAATGCAAACCCGTGCTTGGCAAGACTCATTCCGTAAAACTGCGCATTTTCCTTGATTCCGGAAATCCAGCTTCCGCCATGAAAATAAAAGATGACAGGGACTTTTTTTGCGTGTTCTTCTGGCAGATAGATATCCAAAAGATTCCACTTGGAATCAGGACCATATTGCAGGTCGTCAATGCGCGTGACTTCCGGAATTTTGCGATCAAGTCCTGCATTTTGTTCTTCAGCGCATTTCATGGCTTTTTGGGCAAGTTCCAGTGCCAGTCTGACGTTTTCTTGATGTGTTCCCAAAATAATTCCTCCAGTGATTTTTTTCTTCTATTATAAACTAACTATTCGCTGATTGCGATTTCATCTTGGGGCTGATTGCGAATTTTTTGAATCAGCCTGAAACAAACGAACCACAAAACTGCACCGAGTGCTGGTCCAAAGGAAGAGCGGTTCAAGAAAAGCAACAGGAAAATAAAGATAAAGAATATGTTGGTGGCCGGATTCGTGCATTTATAAGCAGGAAGCTTGAAGCCTTCCTCTAAAAACGCATCCGATCTGCGGTAGCGATAATGCGCAATCATGGTCAGGATGCAAACGAGAATATAAATATCGCACGAAACCGAAGCAACGAAGGAAAACGCATCGCTCAAAGCTTTAAAACAGCTAAGCATTGGCGCAAACAGCATGAATGAAGCAGAAAACAAAACGCTGTTGACGGGAATGCCTCGATTTGAAACTTTCGTCAAAAACTTCATCTTTTGGCTGTGAGATTCGCGTGCCGATTGCCCGGAGCATGAAGAAGAAAAGGATTCCGACGATCAGATATACGAACAGAATTGATGGACCGGTTCTGTGAATCGTACTGCCGGACCCAAGGAACAGTCCCGTGCCGATGCTCCCTCCAAGGGCAATCATCTGAACGTTCAGATTCTTCAGTTCTCGTCTTGTTCCGTCTTTGTTGATTTCTGCCATTCGTGTCACTTCCCGGTTCCAAGTTAGATTCTGGCCAATGCCTGGTCAAGATCCGCAATCAGATCGTCAACGTTTTCGATGCCAACGGAAACGCGAATCAGATCAGGCGTGATGCCTGATTCTTTCAATTCTTCTTCTGAAAGCTGCGCATGAGTCGTTGAAGCGGGGTGAATGATCAAAGATTTTGCATCTCCGACGTTTGCGAGCAGCGTAAACAGTTCGAGATTTTCAATCAGTTTCTTGCCGGCTTCTTCGCCGCCCGTAAGCCCCAACGTGAAGATGGAACCGACGCCTTTTGGAAAATCGCGCACTGCCAAGTCGTGATACTTGCTTGATTCAAGCCCGGGGTATTTGATCCATGCGACTTTTGGATGCTTGGAGAGGTAATCAATGATTTTTTCGGCATTTGAAACGTGGCGTTCAACGCGAAGGGACAGCGTTTCAAGGCCTTGAAGCAGGAGGAAGGAGTTAAACGGAGAGATGGCAGCGCCCATGTCGCGCAGAGCACCGGAGCGAATCTTCGTGACAAATGCAGCGCCTTTGAGATCCGCATAGACAAGACCGTTGTATTGCGGGTTCGGTGTCGTGAATCCAGGGTAGCGGCCGCTCTTTGCGTAATCGAAGTCGCCTTTTTCGACAACTACGCCGCCCAGGGTCGTTCCGTGACCGCCGATGAATTTCGTTGCCGATTCAACGACGACGTCTGCGCCGTGTTCGAGCGGACGATAAAGATATGGAGAAGCAAACGTGTTGTCGACAATCAGTAAAAGACCGTTTGAGTGAGCGATTTCTGCCAGGGCATCGATATCGACGAGGTTGATGTCAGGATTGCCGATCGTTTCAACGTAGATGGCCTTCGTCTTGTCGTTGATTTCCTTTTCAAAATTGGAAAGATCGTCAGGGTCGACGAAGTGCGTCTTGATGCCAAGCGCATCAAGCGTCGTGTTGAAAAGGTTGAACGTGCCGCCGTAAACCGTTGATGAAGAAATGATTTCATCGCCTGCTTCCGCAATGTTCGTAATTGCCGCCGTAACTGCGGCGAGTCCTGTGGCAAGCGTGATGCCGGCCGTGCCATGTTCCAGCTTTGCGATGCGTTCATCGAGAACTGCCGTCGTCGGATTGGTCAAACGCGAATAAATGTTGCCCGGACGCTGCAGAGCGAATTTGGCAGCTGCATCATTTGCGTCCTTGAAGACGTAGGAAGTTGCCTGATAAATCGGCGTCGTGCAGGCACCCGTTTCATCGATGACCTGACCTGCGTGAAGTTGCAGCGTTTCAAATTTGTAATCTTGATTGCTCATAAAAGAGACCCCCCTGTATTTTTTCAGAGACGTTGAATCGGACAAGCAGCAAATAAAAAACGCCCCCGTGAAAGAACATCTTTCACAGGGACGCATTCCGCGCGGTACCACCCATCTTCACTGCAAGCTGCAGCCTTTTCCGGCACTATCATGCCTGGGATTGTATCGTATCCTCACGAACCTCGAGCTTGCACCCTCGGTTAAACTCAGAGCTCATCTTCAGTCTGTCCAATCCGCCTTCTCTCACCGCTTGAAGGCTCTCTGTCGGATTGAAGGCCACTTACTCTTCTCTTCAACGTTTCTTGTTATTTGATTTGTTGACTGAAGTTTAAACTCATTTTTAAATCTTGTCAACACTTTAGTTTAATTTTTTTACAATTTTATGCTAATGTCCTCATCAGATACCAAGTGCTTTTGACTAAATAAAACAAGACCTCATCGTCGCGTTGCATGTTTTCTTCATGCGACATGGCAGCGATTTTTTTGCAACTTTATGATAAGATATTTTTTTGAAAGGGTGATACGGATGGAAAGACAAGAATTTGACGAAATCATCTTAAAAAATGCAGAGTCTTTTTTCGACTATTTTCGCTTGGCATGCATCGCCGTCAGAAATGAAAAAGTTGCTGAAACAAGCGCTTTTTTAGAAAAAACATTTGAAAAACTCGGTGCCAAAAAGGTTGAACAGTTCAGGGAAGAAGGAGCCAATCCGGTCGTCATTGCTGAATTTTCCGGAAAAATCAAAGAAACGATTCTGTTTTACAATCATTATGACGTTCAGCCGCCTGAACCCGTCGAAGAGTGGAATTCTGATCCGTTCGAACCGACGATTGAAGACGAAAGACTCATCGTTCGCGGAGCTTGCGACGACAAGGGAGAACTCGTCATGCGCCTGGCCTTGCTCAAATATTTCAACGAACACGGAGGATTGCCGGTAAACGTCAAGTTCTTCGTTGAGGGCGAAGAAGAGGTCGGAAGTCCGAACGTTGAAAAATATATCCAAGCCCATCTTGATGAATTAAAGTGTGACGCCTGCATTTGGGAAGGGGGGCAAAAAGATGCAAACGAACGTTTTGAAATCGTCGGCGGCTTGAAAGGAATCGTTGCTTTTGAGGCCGAGGTCAAAACTTCAAACGGTGATCTGCATTCTTCAAAGTCATGTTATGCTCCAAATGCGGCAGTCCGTCTGACAAAAGGGCTTGCGTCTTTATTTGATGATTCGGAAAAGATTTTGGTCGAAGGATTGAACCTCACCGAAGATTCTTTGGATCGAACCGAACGAGCACTCGTCAAAAAGATGCGGTGCAATCAAAAAGAACTCAAAGAAAATGACGGCATCATTGAGGATCTGATAACGGACGACGTGTCCTCAGCTCTTGTCTGTGAACCGTCGCTTTCGATCAACGGCTTGTCTGCCGGATATGAAGCAGACGGAATCAAAACCATCATTCCGGGCTTTGCCAAAGCAAAACTTGATTGTCGCCTGGCACCTTGTCAAGATCCTGAGGAATCTTTTGAAAAAATCCAAGCTCAGCTTGAAAAAAACGGCTACCCCGACATCCGACTGACGTATCTGACGGGACAGCCCGGCTATCGCTCTGACGTTCACTCGCCTTTTATCAAAATGGTTTTGAAGCAGGCAGAAGAAATTTTTGGAGCAGACGGCATTTCCTACGTTTTGAACAGCCCGATTGCCGGTCCGGCTTATGCGTTCGGAAGAAATCTGAAAGTTCCGATTGCCGGTTTTGGCATCGGTTATCCGGGGCAGAAGATGCATGCGCCAAACGAAAATATCCGTTTAAGCGATTTTTGCGATGCGGCGTGGTATTTGAAATGTCTGCTTGAAAAATATTGATGAAACGCTGAATTTCGTGTCGGCGCTGCATTTTGCCCGTAACCGCGGACTGCATTTTACGGGCAGAATTCAA
>NZ_FOPI01000037.1:11696-17749 GCF_900113455.1 Ligilactobacillus ruminis DSM 20403 = NBRC 102161
AATCAGTGTTTTGCCCGTAACCGCGGACTACATTTTACGGGCAAATCTCAAGAATCAGTATTTTGCCCGTAACCGCGGACTGGATTTTACGGGCAGATCCCAAAAACCGGCGTTTTGCCCGTAAGCCAGTCCTGACGCATTGATTGAACAGGCAATGAGCAGCACTGTATTTTAAAAAATAAAGAATGCCGGGCAAAATCAGTCGAATTACGACAGCTTTTGTTCGGCATTTCATTTAATTCGGGAGTGAAAAATAAGCCGGGGTTTCCCCGGCCTCTTTATTGATATGCGGATGTCAGGCTTCCTCGGCTGCCGTGGCCGTTTCTCTTCTGGCGATGAAGTGACAGATCAGACCGATGATGAAGCCGCAGAGGGCAAATGAGATCCAGCCGAATCCGATTGAGAAGAACGGAAAGTAGGATGATGCGAAGGTAACTGCGGCCTTGGCGAATCCCGTTCCGGCAAGGACAGGCGGAAAGTTTCTGATCATGTCGAAGACGGCTGGAATCAGCGTGAAGATTGTCGTCATGCGATAAACGCGGTTGTCATGACCGAACAGGGGCGAAGTGATGCCGAGGATGATCAGCGAGATTGCAAGCGGATAGAGGAACATCAGGACAGGCGTTGACCAGGTGATGATCGTCGTCAGGCCGAGATTTGCAATCAGGAATGAAATCAGGCAGTTGAACGTCAGGAATGTACGGTAGGAAATCTTCGGGAAACGGTGATGGAAGTCCTGCGCGAAGGCAACGACGAGTCCCATGGCGGTCGTCAGGCATGTGACCGTTGCAAGTGTTGCAAGCAGGGCGTCGCCGGCCGCGCCGAGATAGTGGTGTGACAGCTGTGCCAGGGCAATGCCCCCGTTTTCAGAGATCTTGTAGTTGTTGAGACTCATCGCACCGAGATAGATGGATGCAAGGTAGATGATGCCGATCAGGGCCACTCCGATGATGCCGGACTTGGCGAGAAAGACGGATGTCTCGCGCTGCTTTCTGATGCCGAGCGCATGGATGGCGGTGATGACGGTGATGCCGAATGCCAGTCCTGCGAGGGCGTCCATGGTGTTGTATCCTTCAAGGAAGCCGCTTGTCATTGCCTGTGTCGTGTATCCTGCCGCTGCATGCTGTCCGGACGTGCTTCCGAGCGGGCTGATGAAGGCGAGAAGGAAGATGATGAAGAGCATGACTAGAAATGCAGGGTTGAGCAGCTTGCCGATGGTATTGACGATGCCGTTTTCATGAACTGAGAAATAATAAACGATGCCAAAGAAAATGGCTGAGTAGATCAAAAGACCGATTGTCTGATAGCGTGCCGGAATATGAGGCGCAAAACCCATTGCAAACGGAACGGTTGCCGTTCTTGGTGTTGCAAACAACGGTCCAAGCGTTGCGTGAACCAAAATCAGAAAAATCAATGCATATTTTGGACTGATCGGTTTTGCAAGATCATAAATGCCGTTTGAACGCGTGATGCTGATTGCCAAAAGAGAAAGCAAAGGAAGCAAAACGCCCGAAAGAAGGAAGCCGATTGCGGCTTTTCCCCAGTTTGCACCGGCCAATTGGCCCAAATGAATCGGGAAAATCAGGTTGCCCGCACCGAAGAACATGCCGAAAATCAGCGATCCGATCAAGAAGTAGTAGCGTTTGGATATTTTTTTCATAATGTGATCTCCTTAATAATTCAAATTCGTTATTTTGAGATCTTAGCTAAGATGTCGTTTTTTGAAGTAAAAAAAATCCCTCCAGATAAAAATCTGAAAGGACGCCTCAGCGTGTTACCACCTTTGTTTCAACAAGCCATTGCTGACTTGAACTCACCCCGTGCTGCATTTTTTGACAAATGCAATACGTTGACGCTGTAAAGGGCGCTCCCATTCGAAACTTCGCTGTGACGTCGCATCGACCGCTCGGAGGCTACTTTCGCATCATTTGCGTCTTGTCCCCTCGCACTAACTGGGACTCGCTGCAAAGACGATTGAATGAGCTACTCTCCTCTTCATCGCGTTTTTAATACTTTTTTAACATGCACCTAATTTAACTTATTTTTGAAAGAAAGTCAACCTTTTTCGATTAGATGAATTTATTTCATTTAAAAATGAATAAGTTGAATTTTACTTAATTGACAAAAGAGTGTAAGATAGTGATTGTAAAGAAAAATGAATTATTAGCTTATAAGAATCGAATTATAATTATAACAGGAGGCAGAGCATATGATTCCACGTTTTTCAAAGCGTTTTGAACGCGATTCGTCCGGACTTGAAAGTTTGTTTACATTATCAGAAAAGAAAGATGCGATTTCGTTTGCGGGCGGATATCCGGCAGAAGAACTTTTCCCTAAGGAAGAACTTGATGCGGCCTTCTTAAAGCGCAGCGAATTGACCGACAATTCCGTTTATCAGTACTCGTCTGCTTTGGGATATGAACCGTTGCGCGCAAAAATTAGAACATATGCGAAAAGAAACGGCATTGACTGCGAAATTGAAAATATCATGATCACTCAAGGAGCGCAGCAGGGTATTAATTTTTTGGCCGATCTGTTCCTTGACGTCGGTGACGGCATGGCAGTTGAGGCACCGACGTATATCGGTGCTTTGGAAGCATTTGCGGCCAGAAGCCCTGAATTTTACGAAATCGAAATGCAAGATGACGGTTTGAACCTCGATCAGTTGGAAGAAGTCTGCAAGCATCACCAATTGAAGATGCTCTATACCGTGCCGAATTTTCAAAATCCGACGGGTATCTGCATGTCGCTTGCAAAACGCAAGCGTTTGGCTAAGATGGCTTCACAATATGACTTTTTGGTAATTGAAGACGATCCTTATCGCGAATTGCGTTATGAAGGGGTCGGGCTTCCGTCGATCAAGGCCTTCGACATGTCGGGCAACGTCGTGACGCTCGGAAGCTGCTCAAAGATTTTGTCGCCGGCGCTTCGGACAGGGTGGCTAATAGCCGATGAAACGCTGATGAATGCCTTGAAAAATCTGCGACTCGCAAGCGACTGCAATCCTTCTTCCGTTGTCGGTCAGATGATTGACGAATACCTTGAAGACAACGATATCAACGAACACATCGAAGAAATCAACGACCTGTACCGTGATCGTCGCGATGCGATGATTGAAGGACTCAAGCGCTATCTGCCTGAGGAGTGCGATTTCACTGAGCCTCTTGGAGGTTTCTTCATTTGGTTGGAACTTCCAGAAGACGTCGTTGCGCAAGAAATTCTTGACAATTACGGCGACGTGACGTTTATTGAAAGCTCGACTTTGTTCCCGGTATCGCATCGCAGAAACTGCATGCGTCTGAATTTCACAGGCGTCAACGATGAAGAAATCGAAGAAGGTTGCCGGCGCCTTGGTGATGCCATCAAGGAAACTTTGTATGAGAGAATTTCAGTTAAATAACATCAAAGCAGTCTTTCTGGCTGCTTTTTTCAATATTGTGAACGATTACAAGAGTGACGGCGGAGATACTTCGTAATTTTCGGATAATTCTTTGACAAAATTCAGAGTTGAAACACAAATGCGCATTTTTGCATGGTATAATAACTTTGTAAGTGCGCAGCTGAAAATTCGATCCGAAGAGAATGTTTGTGCCGACAATTTTAAATTCCAATAGATGGGGGAAGTATGAAAGACATGCAAGAAAATGCTGGAATCAAGCTTTTTGCGCTTAATTCAAATCAAGAATTGGCTGAAAAGATTGCTGAAGAAATGGGCGTTGAACTTTGCGATGCATCCGTCAAGCACTTTAGCGACGGCGAGATTCAGATTAATATCAATGAAAGCGTGCGTGGTGATGACGTATTCATCATCCAATCAATTTCTGATCCGGTTAACGAAAACTTTATGGAACTGATGGTCATGATGGATGCTTTGCGTCGTGCCAGCGCGGGTTCGATTAATGCCGTTATTCCGTATTACGGCTATGCTCGTGCCGATCGCAAAGCAAGAAGTCGTGAACCGATTACTGCCAAGCTCATTGCCAACTTTATTTCCCTGGCAGGTGCAGATCGAGTCGTGACATTGGATCTTCATGCCGGCCAATTGCAAGGGTTCTTCAATATTCCGGTCGACCATCTTTTAGCGATTTATACGCAAGCTCATTACTTTAAAGAAAGCGGCATTGCTGATGACGTGGTTGTCGTTGCACCGGATCATAACAGCGTTAAATTGGCGCGCAATTTGGCGGAACTTTTGAAAGCACCGATTGCGATCGTTGACAAACGTGATGCTGCGCGTGTTGATGAAGCAGACATCATCGGTGACGTCAAAGGACACAAGTGCATCGTTTTTGACGACTTGATCGATACCGGCGGCAAGATGGTCGATGCCGCAACCGCTCTCTATGCTGCCGGTGCTACAAAAATTTATGCATGCGCAACGCATCCGATTTTCTCCGGAAATGTCGTAAAAGAATTGGAAGCTTCAGCCTATGACGAGGTCATTGTTACGGACACGATTGCCATTTCTGAAGAAAAGCAGTTTGACAAGCTTCGCGTCCTTTCTGTCGCACCGATTTTTGCAAAGGCAATTTCTCTCATCTATCACAATCAATCGGTGGACGCGTTGTTTGACAAGAGCGATAGTATTTAGACAAGGTGTGAAGCCGAACGGTCATGATCCCGTACGCAAGCTTTGGACGACCGAAGGCGAGCTCATCTCGTCCAGGGAGTCCTTGCTTGCGATAGGGGGAATGTGAGGCTAAATCCGATTAAGACAAGGTGTGAAGCCGAACGGTCATGACCCCGTACGCAAGCTTTGGACGACCGAAGGCGAGCTCGTCTCGTCCAGGGAGTCCTTGCTTGCGATAGGGGGAATGTGAGGCGAAACCCGATTAAGACAAGGTGTGAAGACCAGCCGCTCAACAAGGCGGTAGATAAGGAGGGGCGCGAGTGATCAGCGCAAGCGCAGTCACGACGCGGCACGAAATTATCATGAGCCTTGTTGCTGGTCTGAACCCGATTTAGACAAGATGCGAAGCCGAACGGTCAACTGAATAATGATTAAAATACGTGCCATGATGGCGCGTATTTTTTATTTTTGGGGCAGTCCGCCAAGATTTCACTCAAATTTTACGGACAAAGCGTCATTTTTTTACTGATTTGTCCGTAATTGACAGTGATTTTGCCAAATGCAGTGCTGCGCAGCATCTGCTCAAGCACTGCACCTGACCTCGGTTACGGGCAAAACGTTCTTTTTGGAATTTGCTTGTAATCTGAGATCACACTGCTTTGGCGAAGGTACCCGAGTAGAACATTTTTCCGATTTTGGAGGATTTTTTTTACTTTCGAGGCCGCGCGAGTCGATTTGGAATCAGTCGGTAGACAAAAATCAGACATTCCCACCGGTTTTTGTCTACTTTCGAGGCCGCGCGAGTCGATTTGGAATCAGCCGGTAGACAAAAATCAGACATTCCCACCGGTTTTTGTCTACTTTCGGTTCAGCGCACCCCGTTTTTGGAGCAGGCGGTAGACAAAAATCAGACATTTCCACCGGTTTTTGTCTACTTTCGGAGCCGCATGCCCCAATTTTGGATCAGCCGGTAGACAAAAATCAAACATTTCCCCCGTTTTTTGTCTACTTTTGGTTCCGTGCGCCCCAACTTCGGGGAGTCAGGTAGAAAAAAAAACATACTGTCCCTCGAGATTCAAAGTGGATTACGGGCAAAACGGCGATTTTTAAGATCTGCCTGTAATCGAAAGGATGACAGCAGGATTTTGCTGAGACAAATGGTTATGCCCGTATAATGGTGTAAATTGATAAAAAAAAGAGAGCCAAGTGCTCGTCTCCCAGGTATAATTAAATCACCTAACAAAATAATACTAGGAGGACAAACAAATGGCTCAATTAAATATTACCTTAAATCAAGAGGAAATTCTACAACTTCTTTCAAAGGATCACGATCAGGCATTTCGCGAACTGCTGCGTAAAAGTCTCAATAGTATTCTGATGGCGGAATCCACTGCTCAACTCAAGGCTGAGCCTTACGAACGGTCAGAAGAACGCACGGACAGCCGCAACGGCACTCGAGAACGCGAGCTCAAGACACGGATAG
>NZ_FOPI01000031.1 GCF_900113455.1 Ligilactobacillus ruminis DSM 20403 = NBRC 102161
AAAATACCAGTCGTATTTGTCATGAATGCAAACAAAAAAATCACGAGTTTGACAGCCTTTCTCAGTCAGAATGGCTAGCTGCTCGTGAATGGGACTGTCCTAATTGTCATGCGCATCTTGATAGAGATGTAAACGCAGCCAAAAATATCTTAGCTAAAGGATTAGAAACTCTGGCTTAATAATAAACAGGTATGGAACGTACCTTGGTAAATAGCGATGACCTCTACCAACTTAGTGAAGAACTAGACTGGCAAGTTTGCCGTGTTCCCAGAATCCCCAACTTCAAACCGTTAAAAAACGAAGTTTCAGGTTAAGTTGGGGTAGTTCAAAAAACGAGATTCTATAAGGATTTTAAATGCAGAGTTTGGATTGAGATGCGTGTTTTCAGCGACTGATTTGACAAAAAAACAAGCGAAGGTGCCGGCTGCTCTGAATTTTCCTTTACAAGCTTCGTGTTCTGCTTTGAAAAAGTATTTGTTTGAGCATATTTTTTGAAGAAGTTGCGCTTAGTGCTAGAGAAACGCTGAAAAACTGCTTATAATAGCTATGTTGAACATAGAAGGGATGAGAAATTGTCAATGGAAAACAAGCAGGAACTGTTTGAAAAGGCACCTGTCTGGAAAGCCTACTTTATTATTTCGTTGCCGGTTGTCTTCAGCATGCTGGTGACTTTGATCTACAATATGGTCGATACGTTTTTTGTTTCCGGGACGCAAAATGCCGACCTGGTTGCGGGCGTGTCGCAATGCACGCCGCTTTTTACGCTGATGCTCGCTTTGGGCGACATCTTCGGCCTTGGCGGAAGCTCGATTATTTCGCGCCTTTTTGGTCAAAAAGATGATGCGACTGCCAAAAACGTCAGCGGATTTTGCTTTTATGCGGCAATCATCAGCGGTCTGATTGTGACCGGATTGATGTTTTTGTTTCAAACTCCGATTTTGAAAATGCTCGGAGCAACGGATGCGACCGTAAAATATGCCTCGCAGTACTATTTCTTCATCGCATGGGGCGCACCGCTGATAATTTTGTCGCTTACGCCAAGCAACATAATCCGAACGGAAGGACTGGCGCTGCAGTCGATGATTGCAAGCATTGCCGGAAGCATTGTCAATATTGCGTTGGATCCTTTGTTTATTTTTACGTTCAAAATGGGGGCTGGCGGTGCAGCGCTTGCAACGGTGATGGGCTACGTCTTAAGCGACGCTTTGCTGATTTATTATATTTTAAAAAAATCGACGAAGCTGACGGTATCCGTCAGGCACGTCAAAATCAAACGTCAGCTTGCGACAAGCGTCTTTTTGATCGGGATTCCGGCATCGCTGACGAATCTGATGCAAAGCTACAACATGACAATCATCAATCGCTACTTGATTGATTACGGTTCAAAGGCCGTAGCGGCAATGGGGATTGCAATCAAGGTCAATATGATCATTATGATGATCATGGTCGGTTTTGCTTTTGGCGCGCAGCCTCTGATCGGGTATTCGTATGGCGCCAAAGACAACAAACGCCTTCAAAAGATCATTCGCTTCGATTTGTTGGTCGAAGTCGGCTTTTCAGCGCTTGCCGCCGTTTTTATCATCATTTTTGCACCGCATCTGATCGGATCTTTCATGGATGATTCAGCCGTTGTCGCATATGGAACGGGGATGCTGCGCTGGTTTACTTTGACGACGCCGTTCTGCGGCATCGTGCTTGTCCTGACCACGTGCTTCATTGCCATGGGCAAGGCTGTTCCTTCGTTTGTGCTGTCCATCAGCAGACAGGGCGTGATTTTTACCGTCGTAATCTTGATTACGGCCGCATGCTTTGGTTATGACGGAATCATTTGCGCACAGCCCGTTGCTGACTTTTTGACTGCCGTAGTCGGAATCTTCATGTATGCCGCAGCCAGGAAGAGCGATCAAACTTTGAGAAAGGAAGATTGATTTGAGAGACCGCAAAACCGTTGTGTTCGATTATTTCGCCCGAAATTTTGACGGAGGGGGAACGGCGCTTGGTTCGACGTTGATGGCGATTGCGCAAGAAAGCAGCGGTTCGGTTGATGAATCGACCAGATTAGGGACTTTTTGGATCTTTTTGATTTTTACGATTCTGATGATTGCATCAGAGGCGATTTTGCTTCCGCACTTCAGAGGAAAGGAAAAAATATGAGAAAAATTGATTTTAAAAATCTATTGCTTGGAATTCTTTTGTTCTGTGCCGCACTCGCAATCGGAATCCTGCTGATTTTCAGACTGACGCATCGAGGCCACATCGGCATCGGTCCCGTAAGATTCGGCAAGCTTTTCATCATCATGTGCGCATTGCTGTTTGGTTCGATTTATTTTTTCAAAAGAATGTGAATTAAGGCCTCGTCCGAGTTCAATTGGGCGAGGCCTTTTTGATTAATGGAAATTCAATTTTGCTGCAGGCTGGTTTCCGGTTTTAACCATTGCACCGTGTTCGTCTTTTTGGACTTCCATATCGTGGATGCTGATGTAGCCGGCCTTTTGCAACATTCTGTCCTGAACGTCGTCTCCACTAAAGCTGAACAAGTCGAACTCTGTATATGATATTATCGTATGCAGGAATATGTTATGTTTGGTGTATCGAAGAAAATAAAAGTAACGACATTGTATGTTACGAAAGTGATATATAGTGTCTTTATTTTTATGCTACAATGTGGATATGAATTTAACAAATCGAGATTTGTCTGTGAAAAGCCCGTGAATAAGCGGATGTTAATATGTATTGCTTGTGGCAACGGCTCTATTGAATATAGAATTGAGCTATCAAAAACAAGGAGGCAGAGATTATGCTAAATGAAAATATCAAAAGAATTAGAAAGTCAAAAGGGCTGTCGCAAGAAGAACTGGCAATTAAACTGAACGTAGTAAGACAGACAGTATCAAAATGGGAGAATGGTTTGTCAGTTCCAGATTCCAGTATGCTGATTATTTTGGCGAATGAACTGGATACTACTGTAAGTGAATTACTTGGAGAACCTGTAGTAAAACCTACTACCGATGATTTAAAGATTCTTTCTGAAAAATTAGAAGTTATTAATTTGCAGCTTGCAAAAAGAAGTATAACAAAGGTAAAAACGATTCGATGGATTCTTATTTCATTGTGTGCGGTTATAGTGGTAATATTTATCGCACTTGCATCTATGAATAGTTTTTATTTGAATTGGAATTACAATGATCCTGAGTTGGCAGTGGCAGGAACAATACTGCATGGGTTTGAATTCTTGTTTGTAAGACTCGCACCGATTGTTTTTTTGACTTCGGTGGTTGGAGTTGTGGTGACATATAAGAAAAGATAAATTCTAATTTGGGAGGTAATAGAATGATATTGTTGATACTCAAAATTTAATTATGAATAATGACTTATATGAATTTGAGACTTTTGTATATCGTATTAAAACACTAATCAAAGAGGCGCGCAATAATAATATAGAAGTTATTTATGTTAGACATGATGATGGTGTTGGACAGAAATTAACTAAAGGCGCATTAGGCTATGAAATATACGAAGAATTTCAACCAATGTCAAATGAGCGTGTTTTTGATAAAAATATAAACAGTGCTTTCAAAGATACGGGGTTGTTGGATTACCTACATGAAAAAGATGAAGATACAATCATTATTGTAGGGCTACAAACAGATTACTGCATAGATGCAACAGTGAAATGTGGTTTTGAGTATAGATTTAAAATGATTGTTCCAGCAAATACAAACAGTACGCATTGATAATGCGTATATGACAGCGGAAAAATCTTATAGATATTATAATCAGTTCATGTGGAATGGAAGATACGCAGAATGTATTTCATTTGAAAAAACTCTTGAATTGATGAATTAGATAAATTCCAGTTTGTAGAAAAGAGAATGGCGAAAGCTATTCCCTTTTTTCATGTTACAATTTATGCACTAATTATAATATCTGATTTAAAACGAATCAAGAAAAAAGAAGCGCTGAGTGCTTCAAAAGAGGCGATTCATCCCCCACTTAGAGAAGTGTTAGGGTAAAGGTGTTTGTCAATGCTCGTTTCACGTATCCAAAATTGAAGAAATGCCAGACAAAGTCAGTCGACCTGCGACATCCTTCGTTCGGCATTTCGTTTAATTCAAGAGGGAAACGGGACTTTTTTCCGAAGCCTCTTTTTTATTTCTTTTTAAGCTTTTTCAACAGATTCTTCTTAAACTTGATCGACAGATCGTCGTTTGTGTTCAGCTTGTCAATCTTCTTTGGCGCAATTGCGTTCATCAGCCCCTCTGAAAGAGAAGCCGCATAATCGCCGTCTGAGAAGATGAAGACCGGGAAGTAGTAGGATTCAAAGACGATTTGCAATCTTTTGGCAGGGAAGTTGGTTTTGAGCGCCTTGATCGTATTTCTTGAAGATCCGAAAACGATTGAATACGGAACGAGCTGCTCATGAAGAATTTTGTCTTTGACCGGCTCAAGATTCATGCGGCGAATGTCTTCGAACGTCTTTTTCAGGCACAGGAGGCGATAGCGCGTGGCAATTCCGCTTGCGGTGTAGGTTTCGCGGTTGCGATAAAGCCTGGAAAGCAAAAAGCCGCAGAAGATGATCAGAATCACCAGCAAAATTGCGATCGAAAGCTTATCCAGGAACATACAGATGCAAGCGACCGCAAACGGAATGTTGGCGATGCACCAGATGATTGCGACGCGAGTGCGTTTTTCGCCTTGTTGGTCGTAATACCCTGTATTTTTCGCACGCTTGAGGATGTTTTCCGCCCATTTGTCAAATGCAGAGGACAACCGCAGACGCTGCTTGTCGTTTTGAGAAAAAGATTCAAGATCTTTCAGCGTGAATCGGCCTTTTTTGCCAACGCGCCCGAACAGCATTTTCAGCAGCTCATTTCCGTGCAGGATGCTTTTATCGACCAGCTTAACGTAGAAATCGTTTTTAGAGTTCGGGACGGTTTCGATCGTCACCTTCTTTTCGAAGGCAAGCTCAAGCAAGTATGCAGCAAATGCGCGTGGCGTCGGTTTGTCGTTTGTCAGGATGACTTCGGCAAATTCCGCAGGATACTTAGGGAGATCATACGAGTACTCAAGATCAGGCATGGCAATTTTTTGCTTGATCGGGTGCTTGATCAAGTAAATGAACCACAAGAAGATGCTGAAGATGACCGTTCCGAGCCAGACAAAGCGAATCAGACGATAGGTACTCTGTTTCTTTTCGCGTTGTTGGACCGACCTTTCAAGTTTTTTATCTTCAATTGCTTCAATTTGTTCTTTTGAGTGCTGTTTGACGATTTTTTTATTTTTTGACGTAACTGTTTCGGGAAACAGCAGGTGACATCTTAAACTTTGGTGTGCGGGGTTTTGTTTGAGCGAAACATCGACTTTGCCCTTGCTGAAGCTGACGTTTGTTTTGGCCGTGTCAAGATTTCCGTGATTCCAAATGCGCAAAAATCTGACGTTTTTTTGCGGCAAAACAAAGTGAATGCCGACGTTTCGCTGCGGAACTGTCAAATTGTTGCTGATCACGCGCCAGTTGACTTCGGCACAATCTTTGTAATTCGTGACGAAACCGCGCAGCTTGTATACGTACGTGAATTTTAGCGGATCGGTACCGTAGTTTCCGTAGGTGGTGATTTCGCTGTTTTTATTGGTCTGCTTTGTTTCAAACGTGTTCTTCTTATGAGAAGTTCCCTGCTTTAACCGAATTTTTTTTGATCCGGAGACGACGGAAACGCTGACCGCATAAACGTCGTCGATTCCGCTGATGCTTTGAGGAAGCGTCAGTTGATGGGCTTTTTTAGAGAGGTTGTATGTAATTTCATGCGTAACTTTTGCATCGCCGTTTTTCAAGATGTTGACGGTGACGTCGTATTTGCCAATGTCATCTTTGGCTGAAGCATGAGCAACGGCCGGCACGAGGAAGAAAAAGGCTGCAAAAAACAGGCAAAAAAGCCAGGTTAGTTTCTTTCGTTTCATGAGAATCGCTCCTTCTTAGTCGTATTTTGCCATATTTTTGTTATCATTTTGGGCGTGCAGTGTGAATTTTTTGAAAAATGCAGTAAAATAGGCCGTTTGGGAATTTTAACGTTGTATAAAAAAGCCCGGATGAAATTTGCAATTGGTTGCAAAGCATCCGAGCTTTTGTTTGAGTCAGATTTTTTTCCAGCCTCTTTTTATTTGGAGACCTCGTCTGCCGTGACATTTTACTTCTTCTGAATCAGCCGTTCATTGCGGTCATTTCCACCGTACACCCTCTGTGCATGCAGCTTGTCAAATATCCGCTGCAGGGCATCATTTTGCTCCTTGTCAATTTTTTCCTCAATCTTCTGAATCATCTTGCTGTATTCACCTGCAGTTTCAAGGCTTACACCACTCTGGGAGTTTTCTATGTCGCTGGCATAGAAAATCGGCTCTGCCGGATTGTCACCGGCCTTTATGCCCTGCGAATTCTTTTCATTGAAGTTGTTGATCAAGGCCGTCTTCATGTCCTGTATCTGAGAGACATCCCTGTAATCGTGAATTCCCTGATATTTTTTTGACATCAAGTCAAGCTGTGCAAGGAAGTTGTATTTCTTGTCATACTGAAAATGCATTGACTCCAGAGTATCAATGGCAAAGAATGTTCCGTTTGGCGAAATGTGCGGACTGCTCGTTTCGGCAATATGCTGATACAGGGCATTGAACTCACCGTATGTAGCGTTTGTCGGGTCAATGTCATTCAGATGGACGATTTCGCTGTACTTTTCACCGTAATCGTTGATTCCGTAAATTGCCACCGTTGGATCTTCATCGGTCGAGTCAGCAGTATAGTTGGCAACGCCCTGCTGGATATAGTATCTGCCGTTACCGGCATTCTTCGAGCCTCCCGAATACCACAGATCAATTCCGTATTTGTCCATTTTTATCGGAACGGGTGGTTCTCCGACAAAGGCCGTTCCGAAGACGCCTTCGTCAAGCAGCACCGGCTGTCGATTGTCACTTTTTGTTTCCTGAACCTGGAATTTTGATGCAGACGGCGTCTTGTTGAAGGTAACATATCTGCTTGAAGAGGTCGGGTTTACTGATGAGACTGACATGTTATTTTCCTCCTTTCAAGGGATAGTCAAATGTATATGATGCGCTGGTTTCATTGAATGGAAAGTTATCCGAAGTATATGTCACTTTAAAGACATGCTTTCCCGGAGTCAGACCGGATTTGTTGCTTAAGTGAAAGAAGTCCCTGAATCCGGTGACGATGTTTCCATTGAAGAAATAAGGCTGACTTACGGCTCTTCTGACTATTCTGCCGTCAAGATATGCCGTCGGCTGCCCGTATCCCATGACCTGAACTGCCATATAGAGATAACCCGGCCAAAGTGACGAGTCGCCTTCTCCCACACCGTCCCTGTCCCAGGTTCCCGGCCCGAGAATCGTTACGTCGGAAACCGGAGGAGCGCTGCTGGCTTCTGCTGAGTCGTCAGGAGTCAGATAAAATAAGAATGATATGAATGACAATGCCAAAACCAATCGAGAAGTTGTTTTTTTCACGATGCGATACCTCCAATCTTCAGTTACGTTCAATATATACTGGAAAAATGAAGAAAATGTTTCGATTTGGATAAAAACTTAAGCATATAATGGTTATCCTATTATTATAATCATGGAAATGTCCTTTTGATGAAAATCAATCAAGAAATAAAAGCCGTTAAATCAAGCTTTTTGGACTCGCAAGAAGCGCAAGCGAATTTTAATTTAAGATTTTTCTAATTTTATTATTGATTTTTAATTACGATCATGGTAAAGTAAAAGACATCAAATACGAAACGAGGTAAGAAAAAATGAAAAATGCCATGCGACTTCACAAAGAATTAAACGTCGTCATTATTCGCGTCATTATTATTTAGGTGATGCGGATATTTGTGATTGTCCGCATCGCCTGAACAATGGATGCGGACGGCATGGCAAATGTTTTCTTACGAAAGCGGCTGGCTGTTCGATTGAACGGTCGGCCGCTTTTCTGTTTTATAAAGAAAAAATGGCTTTTGAGCATTTGATGAGGGTATCAGACATTGAGGAGGAATTTTTATGGAAAAAAAGGGTAATCACACGGCGGCCAAGGCTTCAACGGCATCGATTCTGTCCGTTGCGATGGTTTTGTTTGCATCCCATGCGGGCGGAGGCTTTGCGACGGGCAATCAGGAGAACACGTATTTTGTCTGTTCGGGTTGGGCCGGTCTGTTGTCGCTTGCTTTGTCGATGGCCATCTTGACCGGAATCATCGCGATTGCCATGAGGTTATACAACAAATATGATCTGCATTCATACAAGGAATTATTTGAGAAGCTGTATCATCCGTTTGACAAATTGGAGCTTGTTTTTGAACTTTTCTTTTACGTCATGGTTATTATGGCCGTATCGGTTGCGATTGCCGGTGCAGCCAGCGCGTTGGGGCAGTACTTTGGTTGGAATTACTATGTCTGCATCGTTTTGGTCGGTCTGCTGGTCTTCTTTGCGACGATTTTTGGCGAACGAGCCGTTCAATTAATCAGTACTTATATGGGAACCGCAATCATGCTCTGCATTTTCGTTGCATACGGCTACGGGATCTTGAAGGCCGGAAACGTCGGTCATCTTTTCTCGGTGCGTTTCCAAAATGAAGGCTTTTCGGAACTTCCAAAGGCAATCTGGAATGCTTTTGTTTATGCCGGCTTCCAATGCGTGCAGATTCCGACGATGCTGGCCTGCGGGGCAATTTTTAAAGGCAAGAACAATAACGCTGAAGGCAAATCAATGTTTGCGTCGTTTTTCATGAATACTTTCGGTTTGGGAATGGCGGTTTTCATGCTTCTTTGCTGGGAAAATACGTTCACGAAGACGCCGAACGGATCGACTCTGCCAACGCTTACGGTTTTGCAGACTATGAAGGTCAACTGGCTTTTGGTCGTTTACGGCGTGATCCTGCTCTTATGTCTGGTCTCTTCTGCCATCACTTTGACGTTTGCCTTCGTCGATCGTTTTGAAAACAGCAAGGTTGTCGACAAGGTGCCGACGCTGTTTGAAAAACGCTGCGTTTTGTCGGCATTCATCATCATTTTGTCGGTGGTCATCTCTTTGGGAGGATTGACGAACATCATCAAGTACGGTTACGGCTACATGGGTTATCTTGCTATCTTCTTGATCATCATCCCGTTGCTGACGGTCGGGGTCCGCAAGATTCGCAAAGGCTGAGGTTCATTTTAAATGCAGGGCTTTTCTGCAGCTGTCGTTTCATATGGAAATACAGTTTGCGATTCAGCAGCCAAGTTGATGATTTCATTTTATTTTAAGCTTTATTATTGATTTTTAATTTAAGCGGTGATAAAGTTAGAGACATCAAATACGAAACGAGGTAAGAAGACATGAAAAACGTCATGCAGTTCCACAACGCAGCAGATATTATCATTATTCGCATTATTATTTAGGTGATGCGGATAGTTTTGATATTGTCCGCATCGCCTAAGCAGCAGATGCGGACAGCATGACGGATGTTTTCTTACGAAAGCGGCCGGCTGTTCGATTGAACGGTCGGTCGCTTTTTTGAGTTTAATAGGTATTTGATAAGGCATGGGTGATTAAATTGAATGAATATACAGGCAATAAATTTGATTATGTTTTTTCGAAAGATGGTGATTGAACATGAATGATAAAAATACTAAAATTATCAGTTTTTCACAATTCATCAACAATTTTGGCACGGCGATGACAAGAATATCTCTTGTTATTTTGATTTCAACGTGGTTCAGCAATCCCATTTACATAGGATTATACTCATTCTTTTTATTTGTTCCAGGGATTGTTTTTGCAAGTCCGATTGGATCATTAGTAGATAATTGTCGAAATTTAAAAAGATTGTTGGTAGAAACGCTTGTACTTTCATTATTATCTGTTTTGACAATACTCTTTATTTTTTGCATCAACCTTCGAAGTTTTCCTTTGTTGGTTTTGTTGGCCGTTTTATATAGCGTATTATGTGATTTTTATACTCCAATTATTAGCAAAATTACAATGATAATTTTTGATAAAAGAGAATATATGAAGATTAACGCAGATATTTCAACAGCTATGACAAGTGCTAATCTTTTTTCAGGGGTTTTGGTGACCGTATTATTGGGGTTGATCAATTTTAAGGGAGTTTTTGAGATTGATATTTTATCGTATGTTATCGTCACTAGTCTTATTTTATTTTTGGAAGTTCCTGACAATGACAAATTTTCAAGTAAAAATAAAGAGAATAGAAATGTGTTGGTCTCCGGGTTTGACAAGGCGTATCTCTTTATAAGAGAAAATAAATATTTAATCTCGCCTTTGATAGGCGCTGTTATCTTTAATATAATTTTAGCACCGTTGGATGTCTATCTTACTCAAATAGCGACAATTAACGCTGATAATAAAGGAATTGTAGGTATTTTAGATTCTTTGTTTTCATTCGGATTTTTGATTTCGTCTATAGGCTATAGATTTTTGTCATTCAGAATCAGGATACATCAATTTATTTCGCTGTCATTGCTGCAGGTTCCTCTTGCTATTTTATTAATGGGTAACACCAGATCGTTGATGATTTCTGCGTTTGGACTAATAATCTTGGGTGCGTCAATTCCTTTATACAATATTTCTTTGAAAACCGTTTTTCAAAATAAAATTCCTGAAGATGATTTTGGCGCAATATCTAATTGTTTATACGCTTTGATAAATTTAAGCCAGCCAATCGGTTTGCTTGGAGTTCCAACGTTTATTTCTTTTTGTGGCATTCAGAAATATTCTATAACTGTTTTCATTATATATATTTCTTTGGGAATATCTTTAATAATTGCGAATAAGATTTCAACGGAATTGGATGTGTAATCATGAAAATTAATATCAGGTCTCCTAATGAAATGGTATAAAGAATACTAATTGAGGAATACAATATTTAATGAGGTGATTAAAATGGAAAATGCTTTAGATACTGCAATGGAAGAAGAACAATTGATGAATTTTGAAGAAATGGTAGATAAAATCCGAGAAATGGAAAAGGATGAAAATAAGGTTGCTATCCTTTCTAGTCAGCGTTTTGACCGTTGCGCTACATTTAATGTATAAATGATCAGATATTATTATATATGTGAGAGAAAACACTCAGAATCATTGTAAAATTACGGAAAAATAAATTTTATTATTGATTTTTAATTTAAACAGTGGTAAAGTTAGAAACATCAAATACGAAACGAGGTAAGAAGACATGAAAAACGTCATGCAGTTCCACAACGCAGCAGATATTATCATTATTCGCATTATTATTTAGGTGATGCGGATAGTTTTGATATTGTCCGCATCGCCTAAGCAGCAGATGCGGACAGCATGACGGATGTTTTCTTACGAAAGCGGCTGGCTGTTCGATTGAACGGTCGGTCGCTTTTTTGAGTTTAAGGGGGTGGTTTTATGGAAAGCGACATTAGTGGCATTAAACCAGAAATTGAAGTGATTGACACATAGGTTAAAACATGAGGAGATTGAATTATGGAAAATACGACAAACTTATCATTGCCAAAGGAAAAATTGGAACGCGATCCGGTCAAGACGGTAATCTTGGCTTCGATGATGGGCACGGCAATTGAATTTTTTGATTTTTATGCATACGGGACTGCTTCAGCGGCATATTTTCCGTCCGTTTTCTTTCCGCAGACAACGCCGTTATTGGCAACTTTGCTGAGTCTTTTGACGTTTGGCGTCGCTTTTGTCGCGCGTCCGTTCGGGTCGTTTTTATTCGGACACTTCGGCGATAGATTGGGAAGAAAGAAAACGTTGGTCGTTTCGCTGCTGGTAATGGGGGTTGCCACGGTTTCCATCGGATTCATTCCGGGGTATGGCAGCATCGGCGTTTGGGGCGCGCTGCTGCTTTGCCTTTGCCGCTTCGTTCAAGGCATCGGTCTTGGCGGAGAATGGTCAGGCGCTGTTTTGGTCGCAACCGAAAACGCTCCGGAAGACAAGCGGGCTTTGTACGGAGCCTTTCCTGAAGTCGGCGCACCGATCGGATTCTTCATTTGCAACGGTTTGTTCTTCGTTTTGGAAAACATTTTGACTCCGGCTCAAATGCAGAGCTTTGGCTGGCGTATTCCGTTCTGGGCATCAGCCGTGCTCGTCTTCATCGGTCTTTACGTTCGTCGTCGCCTGCAGGAAACGCCATTGTTCAAGCTGGCACAAGAACGCGATAACACGACGCGTTCACCGCTTCGAGAAGTCTTCAAGTCCAACTGGAAGGAAATCATCAAAGGAACGTTCTTGATGGGTGCGACATACGCAATGTTCTTCACTCTGACGACATGGTCTTTGTCATATGCAACAATGGCGCTCGGCTTCAGCCATTCTGAATTTTTATTGTTATTGATGGGCGCAATCGTTGAATTTGCCGTTTTGATCATGTCAACGTCGGTTCTTGCCGACAAGATCGGCAGAAAGAAAGTTTTGATGACGGCCTCCGTTTTGCTCGTAGTCTTTTCTTTGGTCTTTCCGTTTTTCCTTGAAGGCAAGCACAATATGGTCGGCATGCTGTTGTTCCTCGGCGTCGGCTTTGTAATCATGGGAACTTTGTACGGACCGGTCGGCGCGGTCCTGCCTGAACTGTTCCCGACAAAGGTGCGCTATTCCGGTGCAGGAATCACGTACAACCTGGCAGCCGTTGTCGGTGCCGCCGTTGCTCCGACGATCACGACATGGCTGATCGCGCAATACGGTTTGCATTCTGCCGGCCTGTACATGTTTGTGTTGGCGATCGTTTCCGTTGTTGCATGGGCATTGACGCCGGAAACGAAGGACGTCGATTATACGAAATAGAAGTTAAAAAGTTTTTGAAAAAACTCTTTCTCAAATTAAAAACCCGGATTACTTGCAATCAATTGCAAATAATCCGGGTTTTTGCATATGCATGACAATCACCTTCAATTATGAGAATAAAACAAAACAGCTTGGCGCGCTGCTTTGAAAGTCGTGCGCGCGAACTTGGACTTTTCAATCAGAATCATGTTTTCATCCGGGCTCTTAGTTTTAGGTGCAGTTTTTTTCAAATATCAAATTTTGGCCATTTTCTCGGGTTTCCGACCGATCCTCGAAGATTCATCCGACTTTTGCAAGTGATGCAAAGCGGCATTTTGCGCGTGCCGGAGAAACGCCGGCAATTTTGGCAATATCACGAATGCCGGCCATTTGACTCACTTCCGTCCGCAATCATTTTGACTGGCAGGATAAAACGCTGGAACAAACCGAGACACTCATGCATGATTTTCGGATACTCGTCCGAATCGATTTTTCGTCCCTGATATGTGAGAAAGTCGAATTTTTCGCCGCCTTTTTCAACGCTGTAGTATCCCGAATGAAGAAAATCGTTGCGTTGATAGAACTTCTGTCTCCTGATTCTCTGCTCGTTGTTTTCAGCCTGATCGTCGGGGCGTTCAGCACTGAGTCCGATGACAAGGCCGGCGTAGCGGTCGGTCAAAAGCCTGATCAGTTTGCTGCCGTATCCGTGCGAGCGTTTGGCATCATCGATGGCAAGGAAGAAGACGTACGCCAGGGAGTCATTTTTCAGCGTATAAATGAAGCCGACCCACTCGTCGTCATCATATAAGCTGCAAAATTCGGCGATCCTGCGCTGCGTTTTTTTCTTCAAGAGCCAGAAAGGCAAGCGCTCGACAGCTGGAAAAGCCCTCAGGTACAATGCTTTGATTTTCTTCCAGTCTTTGGAATCTTTTTTTGTTTCAATCAGTTTTACTGTCATTTGTTTTCTCCTAGATTTACCTTAACCATATCAGAATTCCGTTTTTTTGTAAAATGCAGATCCTGCTCAATCAGCATGCCAAGACGTGATTACGGACAAAAAGCCGATTCTTGAGATCTGCCCGTAAATGCCTGTCCACGATTACGTACAACGTCCCCTTTTGGAGCTTTGATACATGGAAATGAAAACAGACTTGTTTCCATCATGGAAAGCGATTGTCATGCATATAAAAAAACCAAATGATTGCAAATCATCCGGTTTTTCAAATTGAGGCATTTTCTTCAGCCTCTTCTTGTCTGCTTGTCAGCAAATATTTTACCAAATATGAATGCGTTTTTCCGGTTCAAGCCACATGCCGTCTCCTTCATGAACGTCAAAGACATCATAGAATTCTTGAAGATTCTTAGGCTGAACGTTTGCGCGCAAAACATTCGGAGCATGCACGTCGATTGCAAGAAGCAATTTTTGGCACTCAAGCGACGACTTCATGCACCAGGTGCGAGCCCAGTTGAGGAAGAATCCTTTGATATCAGGATTTTCTTCGCCCTTGGCTGCTTCGAGTGCACAACTCAATCCGCCGGCATCAGCGATGTTTTCGGAAACGACGAGCTTGCCGTTGCATTTGCCTGCTTCCGTTTCCAGACCGTCAAATTCTTCGATCATTTCTTGTGCCAGGCCTTCAAAATGTTTCAGATCTTCATCTGTCCACCAGTTGGAAAGATTTCCGAATTCGTCAAATTGAGAACCGTTGTTGTCAAAGGCGTGCGAAATTTCATGTGCGATTACGGCACCGATGCCGCCGTAGTTTTCGCTTGCGGTCTGTTTCAGACTGTAGAACGGAGCCTGAAGGATGGCTGCAGGGAAGACGATGATGTTAAACGACGGATTATAGTATGCGTTTACTTGATGAGCCGGCATTTCCCAACGCGTCCGATCGACCGGCTTTCCGTAACGATCAAAGTTGTCCGCAATTTGAATGCGCCTGAATTCAATGGCATTGTCGAGCAGATTCTTTGTTTCGTCAACGAGATACTTTTCGTAGAGCGGATCAAGCTCATCCGGATAGCCGACGTTGATGCCGAGCGCATCGAGTTTGGCCACGGCTTTTTTGGCTGTTTCCTTGCTGAGCCAGTCGTTTGTTTCAAGACGTTTTTTATAAACGGCAACCATTTTTTCAACCATATGCTGAACGTCTGCCTTGGCATCAGGTCCGAAATATTTGTGTGCGTAGTAAAGACCGACGACTTGGTCGTAGCGTGCCGTTGCAAGATGATATGCGGCTTTTTCAGGTTTCATTGCTTCCTTTGCACCGGAAAGCGCGCGTGAGAACGTGCCGCCGAGGACGCGAACGTCATCGCTCAGGAAACCTGTCGAATCCATCAGCGTATGTACGAAGATCCAGCTTCTCAATTGTTCAAACGTGTCGTCGTTGACGATCCTGTCTGCTGCTTCATAGAATTTTGGTTCTGTAACGACGATCTTGTCGGGCGTCGTCTTGACGATTTTCTTTGCGACGGCGCCAAAGTCGATTGTAGTCGAAAGCTTGGAGAAGTCTTCAAACGAATACGGATTGTAAACTTTGACGTAATCGGCACGTTCTGTGCTGTCTTTTTGGAACGGTGCGATCAAGCGATCGTACTCGATGGCTTCGCTGATTGTTTTCTTGGCAAATTCAGCATCGTATCCGGCTTTTTCAAAAAGCTTTTCAAGCATGTCTGATAAGACCGAAAGCAAGGCTGCACCTTGTTCGTTGCCTTCTTCATAGTATGTCTTGTCCGGCAAAAACAATGGCGTCACGTCTGCGTACAAAGCATATTCCTGCGTATTCTTCATATCCGGGTCAACGAAGAAGCTGAACGGATTTGCCGCGTCGATCAGCGCAAAATCAAGCCACTTGTCTTGCCAGTCTTGTAAATCTTTGATGACCAAAACCGCATCGAGGTATTTTTTTGCCGGTTCAAATCCTTCGGCATTGCGAGTTTCAAAGTCTGATGCCAGCTTGTAGTACTTGAGGAATTCTTTTAAATTCTTGTCATCGGGAACGTTTTTTCCTTCAAGCATTTCGCCCAAGTCATTCATTAAAATTTTTTCAATGTTGAGATCCAGTTCGGAAAAGCCTCCAGCTGTTGGACGATCGGCTGGGATAACGGCTGTTTTCAGCCATTCGCCGTTGACGGCTTGATAGAGATCGTCTTTTAAGAGACTTTCATTGACCTTGTTTTTTTCACCCATATAAGAAACCCCCTAGATAGATTTAATCAAATACAGTTTTAATTTAAGCACAATTTTGGTTTAAAGTACATAATTCTGCTTGCGATTTTGGCATCAGAATCTCTTAAAGAAGTTTCAGCCGTGGATTTTTCCAAAGTTTGAAAATTAGTATGCGGGTGTTTTTGACCTATGGTATACTTACCTATAGATAGCGTAAATTAGCGCTATTTAATCATTACTTCATAATCAGGGGGATTCTAAATGAAATTTTCCGCACAAACTGCTGAGCAAGCGATCGAAAAAGGCTTGAAGGAACTTGGAAAGACTCGTGAAGAAGTCGAAATCGTCATTGTCAGCGAAGGCAAAAAAGGATTTTTAGGTATTTTTGGAGGAAAGCCGGCTGAGGTCGAAATTACGCCTAAGGAAACGGAACGTGTTGAAGAAAAAGCTGAGACCGTAGCTGAACCAGAGCCGTCCGATGAAAAAAAAGAGGCAGAATCGGAACAAGAAGTCGAACAGGCATTGCGCGAGGTGGGCTCATATCTGGCTGAAGTTACGAAAGAAATGGGCGTTGAAACTAAAATCGAAGTTACGGTCGAGCGCCGCGACGTTTTTTATAATTTCAGCGCCAATCAGGAAGGACTTTTGATTGGCAAGCATGGCAAAACGCTGAATTCATTGCAATTATTGGCGCAAAACTATTTTGACAAGCTGAGTTTCAAGCGTTTGAACATTATTCTTGACGTGGCAGACTATCGTGAACGTCGGACTGAAACGTTGAAATATCTGGCCAAAAAGGTCGCTTATGATGCCATTTCGCAGCGACGACGCATGCAGCTTGATCCGATGCCGGCATACGAAAGAAAGGTCATTCATTCGGCGCTTGCCGACAATTCAAAGGTCAAAACCTATTCAAGGGGTGCTGAACCGAGACGATACGTGGTCATCGAGCCGGCAAGATCAAGAAGATAATCAAAATAAGGTTGATTTGGGGAAAAGAGGGGAAGATGCTAAAGCATAAGCCGTCACACTTGGAAGATGAGTTGTGTTTTGCAGTTTATTCGACGCAGAAGCTGTATAATCGTTTTTATTCAATCGTATTGAAAAGATACGAACTTACATATGTACAATATGCGACGATGCTTTTTTTGTGGGAAGAGCGGCGTCTGATGATGGTCAAGGAGCTTGGTGAAAGGCTGAAGCTTGATTCCGGGACCTTGACGCCGCTGCTTAATCGTCTGGAAAAGCAAGGCTGGGTCGTTCGAAACAGAAATCTTGAAGACGGACGGTGCGTGATGGTCGAACTGACGCCAAAAGCGATAAGTCTTGAACATGACGTCAAGCATCACATTCAGGATTGCGTTCTTCCGATTGAGATGACTGAAAGCGAGTATCGTGAATGCGTCAACGTTCTTTATGAAATTTCCGATAAGCTGGAATTCATCAATGGGTATCTTTTGGGAAAAGAAGAATAAAGAGGATGGAAAAAAGTCCCGTTTCTTACTTGAAATACCGAACGAAGGAGGTCGATTTTCGATTGAATTTGTCCGGCATTTTTTAAATACAGTGCTGCACAACTGATCTAGGCAAAATCTCATGCAAATTTTACGGACAAACGGCCATTTTTGACCATTTTGTCCGTAATCGCTATTTTTCGGGCAGGCCGTTTACGGACAAATTTCCCATTTTCATCGATGTGTCCGTAAACGAAAGTGTTTTCGCCAAATGCAGAGTCTGCCAAATCAGCGCGCACAAGCTCTCGGTCAAATTTACCGCCAGCCTCTTTTGGGATATTTCCATCATGGAGGCGATTGTCGTGCATACGCAAAAAAACCGGATCAGATTTGCAATTGAATGCAAGTCATCCGGTTTTTCAATTTGAGGCATGGTTTTTCCCGGCCTCTTTTTATAGGGGATTGGTTATGAATCCTGCAAACCGAAAATTTCAATCCGGCCGGACTTCAGCAACTTCTTAAGAGCAGCGTTGCCCGGAATCAAAAAACTGGTTTGCAAAAGATCGAGCCTCTTTTTAACGAGCAGGCAATCAGTTTTAAAATCCGGAAGAAACTCGATCTCGATAAGTTATTTCTGTTTTTAGGGTAGTCGCCTGCTCGAAACCGTCTGCTGAGTTCAGAGACGATCTGGTTCAAGGTGTTTTTGCCGCCTCGTATCGGGAACGTGGCGCAAAACACCTTACGATGCATATTGTATCTTTGAAATCTAAACAATCTCGTAAGCAAAGTTCAAAATTAAATTAAGATTCCAGATCTTCTGCAAAGTATTTTGAAAGAAAAGCATAAATTCCGTCTTCGTTGTTTGACTTCGTAACGACGTCCGCCTGTTCCAGGACGTGTCTCGGACTGTTGGCCATTGCCACTCCATGTCCGCTTTCGATCAGCATCGGCAAATCGTTTTCGCCGTTGCCGAATGCGATCGTATTTTGCGGTTTGATGCCGTATTTTTGTGCCACGTCCTTTAATGCGGCTGCTTTTGAGCGCCCCGAAGGAATCAGTTCGATGTTGTGTTCGTTTGATGATGAAAGGCAAAGAGAGGGCGCATCCTTTAAAAATTCTTTTGCGCCTGCCAGAACCGACAAGTCGTTCGCACACAAAATACCGTTTGTGATGAACGGATTCAGGCGATCCAGGTCAGCCTTCGATTTGATTTTTTTAAATTTCGTCTTGGATGCAAGGTTCATGAAAGCCTGCAACATCCCGCCCATGCCATAGGCTGTGTCAGTTGAAAACAGTCGCAGCTGAAGTTTGGGATAAATCTTGCAGGCTTCAAAAATTGCCGAAACGGCTTCATCTTTCAATCTGTTTTTGACGATCTCGTTTCCGAGAGTATAAACGCTGCCGTTGGCGGCGATCGTTCCGATATTTTTGCCGAGCATTTCAGAATATGATCTGGCAGAAGAAAGCAAACGGCCGGAAGCAATGTAGAAAAGATGACCCTTTTTTTGGAGGCTTGAAACGATGTCGATTGTTTTTTTTGAGATGCGCATGTCGTCATTCAGCAAAGTTCCGTCAATATCAAATAAAATAAGATGTTTTTCCACGATTATTTCCCCTTGTCTAAGGCATTTTTCAACTTAATTTTAGCTTATTTCCTTAATGAAATACAGTGCTGAATCAGAAAATGAAAAACATGGCTGAGCAATCCGAAATTTATTGTAGGCAATTATTGACAGAATCGAAAAAACCGAGGATTTGTCCGTAACGGGGGACAGGCATCTACGGGCAAACCTCAATAATCGACGTTTTTCCCGTAACCCGCAACGGAGCAGAAGGTCGGCTATCTTGCGGCATCATGGCATTTTGAAAAGCAAGGATATCTGCGATCATGTTTTGGTTCAAGCTCTGCATTTTATAAAATTGTCAAAAAAGTTGACAAAATAGCGAGAAAAGTTACAATTAACGTAAGCAACACTTGAAAGGAAAAAGGACAACAGTGGATAAATTAAAAATGGGCGACAACCTTCGTATCGGAATCGGTGACATGAGCAAAATGACGGGCGTTTCTTCGCGTCAGTTGCGTTACTGGGAACAAAAGGGGTACATCAAGGCGATGAATGAAGAAGAAGGGGGCGCAAGAAAATACGGTCTTGGATCGATGTACAAGATTTTTGCAATCAAGCATTTTTTGGATGAGGGGTATACTTTGGCAAAAGCAGTCGAAAAGGCCGAGCTGCATCGCAAAGAGGGAATTTTGCTGCATCGCGTCTTTCGAACGCTCATCAAGGGCATCGAACTGACGGATGAAACCGAGATCAAAGGCCGCGTTGATTTGGGGACTGCCGATTCGTACCACGTCTACGGTGTCGTGGACGAAAAGGGTACTCGAATTGAGCTTGAAAAAGAATAGCTTTGTGAGAAGGATGTTGAGTCGCTTGTTTTTTGACAAGGGAATCAGCGTCTTTTATTTTTTGCGCTGGGAAATTCCTTTTTAATTTTTAAATAATATTGCTTGCCTTTTTATATTATACGCCATATAATATAGTTGCAGATAAGATATTACGTTTTAAAAGGAGGGTGCGTGATGGAAATCAAGGTAACGGCGGATTTGCTCGACGGACTGGTGCTGGCGCTGCTTGACAAGCAGGATTACTACGGATACGCATTGACGCAGGATATGCAAACGGCGATTTCAATTTCTGAATCGACGATGTATCCGGTATTGCGTCGGTTGCAGAAAAATAATTATCTGACGACTTATGATCAGCCGTATCATGGACGAAATCGGCGCTATTATCAGATTACGCCTGAAGGTCGGACGCATTTGGAAAGGATTCGCAAGATGTGGGGAGATTTCAAAACAAGTCTGGACTCTGTATTTTACAAAGCGGATATTGTCGTAAGCCACGGTGATTTAAACGATGCAAAGGGGAATGAACATGGATAAGGAGAACTATTTGACGGAGCTCGAAGAGTATTTGGATGCTCTGACAGCGGATGAAAAAGCGGACGTAATTGAATTTTACAATGAATATATTGATGATGCGGGACTTGAAACGACGGACGAGATCGAAAAGCGTCTGGGGACTCCGCGTCAGTTGAGTCGCAAGGTTTTGGCGGACTATTCAATCAAGGTAACGGACATTGAATCGCATCGAAGCAAGAAAAGCAAAGCTTCCGTTCGTTCAAACGGCAAAATGATCTGGATGATTTTGCTGGCATTGCTGGCATCGCCTGCCGCCATCGTGCTCGGAATCGTGTTGTTTGCGATTCTTGCCTGCGTAGTTGCTGTCTTTGGCGCCTGCATGGTTGCCGCGCTGGCAGTTTTGTGCACATTCTTCATTTTGATGATTGCTTCGCTTTATGTCGGCATCGTGATGCTGTTCAGCAGTTTCACGACGGGTCTTTTCTATCTCGGGTGCGGTCTGATGGGACTTGGCGCCGTTTTGATCGGCTTTCCGCTTTTGTACTGGATCTTTCGCGCCATCATTCAAGGAATCGCAAATTTTGCAAAGTTCTTATATAAAAAAATTTACAAGAATCGTCGCCAAGGGGGGAATGAGAAATGAAAAAACTTTTTAAAGCAGGTTGGATCGTTCTTTTGATCGGTGCCGTGATGACGGCGATCGGAGTTGCCAAGGACGGTGCCAAATCGATCGAGTTCATGGGGATCAAGCCGGTCGAACTTAAGGAAGACAAGAAAATTACCAAAAAATATGACGTCAAGGAAGCAAAGAACCTGGTCATGGCTTTAGATAAGAAGGCCGACGGTTCAAACAGCGATTACAGTTCAATCGTCAACGTCGAAGTTCGTCAAGGGAATGATTTTTCTGCCAAATACAGCGGATCGAAAAACCTGGCGCCCGTAATCAAAAATGAAGGCGATGCGCTCAAAATTTATGCTGGCAAAAAGTCCGGAAATTATCGCAGGGTGGTTTTTGACTTCGATGGTTTTCGCAGTAGCACCGACTGGACGAGCCGCTTGGTCATTACGGTGCCTCGCGATTACAAGTTCAGCAGCGTTGAAAATGACGGGATGAACGGTGATTTGACGCTCAGCGGACTCAAGGCCGAAAATCTCAAGCTTCACATGTACGACGTTTCGGACATAATGCTCAACAACATTGAAGCAGACAAAGTCGACATCGACGTTTCAAGTGATCTTAAAGTTAATTCATCAAAGCTCAGTTATGGTATGATCAAAGTGGATGAAGGCGATCTCAACCTGTTCGACAGCGAGGTCAACAGCATCGGATTCGAATTGAACGACGGGGATTTCTCCACCAGCAATACCGTTATGGAGAAGAGTTCGGTCAAGTCAAATGACGGGGACATTTCAGCGATCAACGCAACAATCAAGGGAAGATGCCAGTTCATTTCGCAAGACGGCGATATCAATGTCACAAACGCCCAGGCGGACGGGTACGTTTCAACGACAAGCTCTGGAGACAATCTTTTACACGCAAAGAATGGTGAGGCAACGACGCTTGAAGAAAATCCGAATGCAGCGAACATATTAGTGTTAATGAATTCAGACGGTGACAACTCCGTTAAATGAAGATTTGGGTTTATTTGATTAAAGAAAGGAAAGTGTGAGATATGAGCAAAAAGAAAAAACAGCTTACAAAGTCAAATGATAAAGTAATCAGTGGCGTTTTAGGCGGAATTGCCGAATATTTTGATTGGGACAAGACGATTACCCGTCTGGTTGCGGTTGTCTTGTGCGTCTTCCCGGGACATGTTTTTGGAGGTATTTTAGCATATTTGATTGCGGCCGTCGTAATGCCGGATGCAGATGATGATAATCGTCACCGCGATGATGATGAAGTCATCGAAGGTGAGTTTAAAGAAAAATAAGCGGCTTAAAAATATGCAGAACGCATTTGATGATGCGCAGCACTGCATTTGACAAAAAAGAGACCGGGAAAATTCCCGGTCTCTTCATTTGCAGTCGTGATTGGCTTTTTTGATGATTGCATAGGCTTTTGCGGAAGCAACGATCAGCTTGTCGAGCTGCATGACGGCCACGCCTGTGAGGAGCAGTTTTCTGTATTTTTTAAAATCCTTTGGGCTGATCAGGCAGGAAGATTGTTTTTTATTTTTGGAAAAAGGCAATTTTTTCATAACGAACACCTCATTAGTTTAATCTTCTTACAGTATACCCAAAAAATTAGTCAAAAAAACGTCAATCTTCGTAACATGAAATGAAGAATTTGAGTGTTATACTGGACCTGTATCGATAAGGAGGAATTAAGATGGCTTTACATGAAATCAATATTGCGCTTGGACCTGAAGCAACCATAAACATGCTGATTGAGAAGTATCCGGAACGTCATTTTTTGAAATACAGATCTTCGGACGATCATCGCAAGTTCATGCTGCTTGACGTTTCCGGCGAAAAAAACGTTTTTCAATCGGGGTTGAACTATCGCGTCATTCAAACGTTGGGTGAAGTCGAACTTGCAGAAAATGCCATTCTCGAATTGCGCTACATGACACTTGATTCCGATGAGCAGAAAGTGATGCAGTCGATTCTTGATTCATGGGACGATGAAAAAAAGCGTCCGCTCGGACTCAAGTCCTATGTTGAGCTGCGTTCGATCAAACAAGATTACGAATATTTGCTGATCAACTCTTGGGAAGATGAGCACGATTTTCTTCAATGGAACAATTCTTCGGATAATCAGTTGACGCAATTTGGTCATGCCGGCAATAAGGCTGCCGTCGTCAATCAATATCAAAGCGTAGGATATTAGGAATGCTTATTGGTGATGATACGATAACTGAGACTTGGAAAAAATTTTGTCTCAAATTTGAAACTTGGATGAGTTTTGTGATTAATCGCAAATCTTATCCATTTTTTGTCTACCGGCTGGTCCAAATTCAGGGTTCGCGGCCTCGAAAGTAGACAAAAAACGGAGTGAATGGCTCATTTTTGTCTACCGGACACTCCGAAATTGGGGAGCGCGGTTCCGAAAGTAGACAAAAAACGGGGAAACGTCTGATTTTTGTCTACCTGACACTTCGAAACCGAGTCGCGCGGCCCTGAAAGTAGACAAAAACCGGGATAAATGTGTGATTTTTGTCTATCTGACACTTCGAAACCGAGTCGCGCGGCCCTGAAAGTAGTCAAGTCCTAATTTGTGTGTAAAATATTTTTCCCAGGCACAAGTTGTGCAGGGGATGCGAATGCATCCATGTCTGTCCACTATCACTCTTGAAGGAGCTGTCAAGGGTGCGCCATCTGCGCACCTCGAAGAGGTTCCCTTGACAGCTTCGGAAAGAGTGATACACCTTACGCAGCTCTTAGTTTTTGTTGTTCCTCTGCCAATTCTTTTAGTTCAGCAACCGTCTTAGACTTGATCATTTTTGCGTAGGTTGCCGGACTGAATATGGCTTTCTTGGAGCTAACGACATCGTTTCTTTCCAACAGAACGGAACCCATCAGCCGCATCAGCGA
>NZ_FOPI01000057.1 GCF_900113455.1 Ligilactobacillus ruminis DSM 20403 = NBRC 102161
AAACAAGAAGCCCTGCACATTTGCTTATCGAAACTTTGTTCAGTTTTCAAAGATCTGTTTCACATGTCGCTCGTTGCGACTTCTTAAGCATATCATCAACAAATTATCTTGTCAATAACTTTTTAAAAGTTATTTTCGATTCGATTTAATAAAATCAATTTGCCGACCAAATTATTATCGCACCTTTCAAAAGAAATGTCAATAATAATTTTTATTTTGCATTATCACCAGAAGTGACAACTTGATAATCATAACACGTAAAAATCAATGCGTCAACACCTTTTACGAGTTTAAAATCAAGCACTCTTCATTAGCAACTCTTTAAGTATACCATGTCAGAATAAAATAGCAAGCACTTTTTTAAATGTTTTTTCGCCAGCCGCTCGACCTTTTTTAGAATTGTACGCTATCTCAATAATCAACCAAACTTTATTTAAATACGACCAAAAAAAGATCATTTATTCCCCGGGAAATATTTTTGACGCAGTTTCAAAATTTCTTGGCAGCATCAACGAATGCTGCTAAAATTTTCACCTGTTCTTCAGAATCAAACATCATTTCCGGATGCCATTGAACTGCCAGCGCAAACGGATGATTCATCACCTCGATTGCCTCTGGGACTCCGTCTTCCGACTTTCCCTTGATTTCGCATCCTTTTCCCGGCAAGCTGACTCCCTGATGATGATAGGAATTGACCATGACGCTGCTTTTTCCGAAGATATCCGCAAAGCGACTCCGCGGTTCAAAATCGACTCGATGCCATCCCTCATTGCGCGGATATCTGCTTCCTGAATGGCTTTCAAACCCTCCTTCCTTGACAAGATCCTGGTACAGAGTTCCGCCACAGGCAACGTTGATTATTTGAATTCCTCGACAAATTCCCAAAACAGGTTTCTTTTTTGCAAACAGAAAATAGTTTGCGATTTCGATATCCTGCCGGTCTCTTTTTGACATGACTCTGCCGCAATATTCCTTAGGAAATTCACCGTAACAAACCGGATCAACATCATGTCCGCCGGTGATGACGACTCCGTCCAGACAATCCAGAATCGACTTGACGTTTTGAGGATTTTCATACTGCGGAATTATGACCGGTACGGCACCGGCTTTTTCTAATATGTAAACATAGTCTCCGGCGACAAAATTCCAATCCTGCCCAGGAGTTCCTCCATTGTTTCTATCTTATGGGTCAGAAGATAATTGATAGATTTTGCAAACTCCTGTAAGTTGGAGAGATTCTTCCCTCTCCGTTTCATCTCCGCATAGAAATTTGGGAGCGGTAGTCTGTCGTGCGTTTTCCTGTCGCCTGCAGTCGTCTCAGACTGCATCTGCCTGCATACACAGGTCACTGATCATAAGGCTTTGATCAGCCGCCCATCATCGGGAGTGTCATTATGATTCCGCTTGCTTTCAGAAAAAGAAAGGTCATGGCAGAACTCCTGGTAGGCTTTCAGGGTGCACTTATCAAGTGTCAAGTTTCAGTGAAGGAACATTCCAAAACGTCCTCTAATTACTAAAGTCAAATGACTTGGCATGATGCAAAAAATTCGTGATATTTTTTACATTTTTATCATTTTTTCTTTTACTTTCGTTAGTCCCTTCATATACTCTGGTTATGCCCGTATAATGGTGTAAATTGATAAAAAAAAGAGAGCCAAGTGCTCAGCTCCCAGGTATAATTAAATCAACAAACAACAATAATACT
>NZ_FOPI01000026.1 GCF_900113455.1 Ligilactobacillus ruminis DSM 20403 = NBRC 102161
AAAAAAACGCAGGTTCTTGAAAAGAGAAATGAATATTGTCTAGTTTTGAGAGAACAAGGTTTTCTCAAGGAAAATAGTGTGGTGATGATGGCATGGAGGATATACCTGTTCCCATTCCGAACACAGAAGTCAAGCTCCATAGCGCCGAGAGTAGTTGGGGGATCGCCCCCTGTGAGGGTAGGACGTTGCCATGCTTTATTATTCCGGCATAGCTCAGTTGGTAGAGCACCTGACTGTTAATCAGGCTGTCGACGGTTCGAGTCCGCCTGCCGGAGTTCTTGGATGGAGAGTTGTCCGAGAGGCCGAAGGAGCATGATTGGAAATCATGTAAGGGGGTAATGACCTCCTTCGAGGGTTCGAATCCCTCACTCTCCGTTTTATTGTTTTATGGCCCGTTGGTCAAGTGGTTAAGACACCGCCCTTTCACGGCGGTAACATGGGTTCAAATCCCGTACGGGTCACTTATGGAGGATTAGCTCAGTTGGGAGAGCGTCTGCCTTACAAGCAGAGGGTCACAGGTTCGAGCCCTGTATCCTCCACTAAATACGAATGGTCCTATGGTGTAGGGGTTATCACGCCTGCCTGTCACGCAGGAGATCACCGGTTCAAATCCGGTTAGGACCGTAGTATTAATTAACAATTTAATTAATATTATATTATCAACATTGTGGCTCGGTAGCTCAGTCGGTAGAGCAAAGGATTGAAGCTCCTTGTGTCGGCGGTTCGATTCCGTCCCGCGCCACCATGGAAGGGTAGCGAAGTCTGGCTAAACGCGGCGGACTGTAAATCCGCTCCTTCGGGTTCGGTGGTTCGAATCCACTCCCTTCCATTGCATGATAGGGATATAGTTTAAAGGTAGAACTACGGTCTCCAAAACCGTCGGTGTGGGTTCGATTCCTACTATCCCTGCCATGATGGCGGTAGTGGCGAAGTGGTTAACGCACCGGATTGTGGCTCCGGCACGCGTGGGTTCGATTCCCACCTACCGCCCTTTATTGGGGTATAGCCAAGCGGTAAGGCAACGGTTTTTGGTACCGTCATGCACTGGTTCGAATCCAGTTACCCCAATTGAGATGTTTTATATCTCGTGAAAAAAGAATGGCGGTATAGCCAAGCGGTAAGGCAGAGGTCTGCAAAACCTTCATCACCGGTTCGATTCCGGTTACCGCCTTCGGTCGCTTGACAAATGCGGCCAGACTTGGTAAAATATATTTTGTTGTTATGCCGGTGTGGCGGAATTGGCAGACGCGCTGGACTCAAAATCCAGTGTCCGTTGAGGACGTATCGGTTCGACCCCGATCACCGGTATCAAAATTTATCGTTAAATTGCTTAAACCCCGTTTTGACGGGGTTTTTGTTTTATAGTTAGCGTTAATTTTCGTTAAAAATCGTGAAGTTGTTGGCCAATTGTTGTCCGTAAGCGGTCATTAAATAAGCGTTCTTCATAAACCTCCGATATCTTGGTATGCTTTAGACATCAAGTATATCGGAGGTTTAAATATGAAATTGGATGATGTCGTGGAAGTCAACCTTGTTGACCGAAGCCATAAAGAAACATATCTATCGGTCAGTGAAATGGCTGCGAAAATTATTACGGAAGATGTTGAAATCCGAATTTACAACGGAGCTTCGAGAGAGATTCTCAAAAATTTGAATAACTATCTTTAAACTACGCCTTGGGCCAAGAAATGAATATTCTGAACATCTTTGAAAAAGGATATTTTGAATTGTCCAACAACAGCGCAGAGCGCGCTGTCAAAGAGAGCGTGATGGGGAGAAAAAACTGGCTGTTTTCATCAACTTTTGAAGGCGCAAGGGCTAATGCCGCTGGTATACACGGCCAAACTTAATCAGTTGGATCCTGAAAAATACTTGAGAAAAGTATTAACGAAGATTACCAACATTGAGGTATTTGATCCTGAAAGGTTACGCCATCTTCTCCCATGAAACATCAATCTTAACTCGTAAATAAGAAAATAAAAACGATGCATACGCAATAACCTGAGATAATGATACGATCTCGGGTTATTTGTGTACATACCGCTGTTTTAACGACCGCTTACCACGAAGCAGCCGTTGCTGAACTAAAAAGTCTGGCTCTTTAGGAATACAGTTGTAGCAAGAGAAAGCACTTCTTCAAGCAACTGCTATAGTGTCTGGTGAAACATCTCGTGAATATCAGAATCAGAAAGCTAAAGCAGTTGCTATTATGTAAGCTGATGGTGAGAAATACTCTTTAAAATACGGCAAATCACAAAAAGACATTGCTGATGCTTATCTTGAACTTGTGAAACGCGGATATACAAGCAAGCAGGCAATAGGTTCAATGAATACTGAGTTGCAAGGCTCGATTGCTTCAAGTGATGAGTTTTCTGATGTTGTTGAAATTGCGTCGCAAATCTTTGAAGGCTTTGGAATGACGGCTAACAAGAACGGGATACTACACAAATGACGGCTAGAACTAAAAAGGCGGTCAATTCGTTAGCATATTCATCTGACGTAACATCAACATCGTTTAAGTCTCTAGGCATAGGAATGTCTTACGTTTTCATCAACTGCACATCAAACCGGATTCAGTTTGACGGAAACGGCAAGTGCAATGGGCGTTTTGAGAAACAATGGTTTGGAAGCGGACAAGGCTTTGGTAAAACTGGCCGCTTAGCGAGAAATTGCTTTGCAAAACAACCTTGTTAATTTGGGGAAGGCTAAATCATGATATAATAATCTCGAGATGATAAACGTTTTTACGGAGGTGATAGCATGTACAAGTGGAAGAAGGGCGATGGTAAGACAATGGTGGCTCTTGTAGTCGCCTGCGTAATTGGTTCAGTCGCAGGCTTTATTTGGGGCATATGCGATTTACCGTCGATTGATGATATTTTTAAAAGAGCTGCTGAATTTGCATTAATATTCATTTTTCTTGCTGTCTCCGGCGTAATTTCGTTTATAAATAGGTTATTCAAATGACATGTTGATCCCGAGCCAAGCCCGTCAGAAACGGCGGGAAGGTGTAACGACTAGAAAAAGTAAGCTAAAAATCAAGCGAGTCTCTGAAGGCTCGCTTTTTTCATGCGGAAATTTCCGCGAAAGCAAAGCTCCTTGAAAATGGTATAATAACGATAGATATAATGAAAAAACTACTGAGGTGAGTGATAAAGATGAAATTATATAAGCCGCAAAAGGGTGAAGTCAAAAAAATGTTTATCGATATCCTTGGAAGTGCAGTGGTAGCAGTCATCCTAGTTGCGCTGGGTGTACCGTCTATTAGTCAAATAATAGATGGCATTGGTAGTATTTTCTTTGTTTTTATTATTTTCTCTATTGGTGGATTTATTTCATTTATCGGTTGGTTGTTCAAATAATTTTGCGAGTCCTTACAGACTCGCTTTTTTAGTACCATAGGAAAAGCGATATTCTGGAATACAGGAAAATCGTTGATGTTTTAGGGATAGAAAAATACCCCATTTCGTTGGCTGAATTTCAAGATTTGAAGTATAATGACGTTGAAAAGTATGAGAAGTTAGTAGACAAAGCATTTATTCAAAATAAATTCAATGCTGGCGAGTGGTTAGATAAAGTTAATCCTGAAAAGCAAGCATGGCATATTCAATCGACGGTAGAAAAAGGTAAGAGCTATTTCTTTGACGATGTAGATGTTGAAGCTTTGTATGATAAATACAAGATGACAGGAACTATTAGAAAATTAAGAAGTGGTGCCAAGAGTTCTGATGAAAAAATTGATTTATTTGAGGACAGGCTGGTAGGTATCGATATTTTTACTGGCAATCCAGTGAATGCTATGACGATTAAATATAGTAAAACGGGTGCACATTTGATACTAACATACTATGAAAGAGGCAACTAATGGATTTAAAACAATACAATAATAAGGAAATTAAATTGATTGATATTGATGATCAGGTCTTTCAAGGAATTTGTATTTTTGAAGACAAAGATACGTATGATGAAGATCAAGACGGTCTCTCAGTGAAAATTGGATATGACTGGGTTAAAATTTTTGAAAATGAAATCAAATCAATTGAAGTTATATAGCACTTGACAAAGTGCTTTTTTTGTCCTGTCACATGACGTTAAACTGGGCGATTACAGATTGAAAGGAAAAATGTTATGGTCGAAAAAGAAAAACGGCTTGGCAATCAGGATCCTACTCAATCGGCAATTCTTCCATTCCGCGACGGAACGGTAAGTGGTACGCCGCCTACACCTTTTTCGAGATTGGCAGGCGGCTGTTTTAATGTTTTTCCGTTAAAAATCGAAAACCGTTCTCCTTTTTTAGAAAACAAAAAACGCATACGCGACAATCAAGGGTAGCGTGATGCTTACCGCTTGTCTATGTATGCATCATTAATATTATGTACGGAAGGATATGGATTGAACTACCCCAACTTAACCTAAAACTTCATTTTTTAACGGTTTGAAGTTGGGGATTCTAGGAACACGGCAAACTTGCCAGTCTAGTTCTTCACTAAGTTGGTAGAGGTCACCGCTATTTTACCAAGGTACGTCCCATACCCGTTTATTATTAAACTAGATTTTCTAATTACAATTTATACACTAATTATATCTGATTTAAAATAAATCAAGAAAAAAGAAGCACTGAGCGCTTCAAAAGAGCCCCTTTAGGGTAAACGCTGGATTACCCGTGCCTCATCCTTCCAAGAGGTCAAATGCATTATAACTCTTATTTTAAGCAATTAACAGCAAAAAATTAAGAATTTTTAGATGCTGAAAACAGCATGATTTGGTTCTGTGCGGCGGGAAAAAAGTCCCGTTTCCCTTTTGCGTTAAATTGAATGCCGAATAAATGCGGTCGACTTGCGACTGACTTTGTTCGGCATTTTTTCAATTTTGACACGCAGGAAATTACTCTTTTTGCCAAATGCAGTGCTTACTAAATCGGCGCGCAAAGGTCTCAGTCAAATTTGCCGACAGACTTTCTCAGGCTGTTTCCACCGTAGTAGGCGATTGTCACGCAGATGAAAATCATCCGGGTTTTAATTTGAGGTATAGTTTTTCCAAGCCTCTGTTTTGTATTTCATCAAAATTTATTATCAGCGAACGGAAAAATGTTTGGTCGTTGCCGGCACAATAATTATGAAGAAAATGGTTTGAGGAAAGTTAAATCGCTAAACGAAGATAAAATTTTGTTCGAACGATTATCTTTACCGTATTTTCATGGAACAAAAACCGCTTTTGAGAAATGCAGCGGCAGGACCGCATTTTCGCTAGTAGCGGGATTTGCTTTCGATGGATTCATAGACAGTGGTGAACATCCAAGTTTTACTAAAAAAATAAAAAACCAGTAAAAACATCACTTGCATAATTTAGTAAAATATAGTAAACTGAAAAAGTAGAAAATAACGTATTTACTTAATGAGGTGCATAAATTATGGAAAAGGCAGAATTAGAAACGAAATTTGAAAAAGTTTTTGGAGCAAAACCGGAAAAGACGTTCTTTTCCCCGGGTCGCATCAATTTGATCGGAGAACACACGGATTATAACGGTGGTCATGTTTTTCCCTGCGCAATTACGCTTGGAACGTACGGTGCGGCTTCAAAACGTGATGACAGCAAGCTTAATTTTTATTCGGCCAATTTTGAAGACAAGGGCATAATCGAAGTCGATTTAAATAATCTTGTTTATGATGAAAAAGACAATTGGACAAATTATGCAAAAGGCATGATCAAGTTCTTGAAAGAAGACGGTTATGACATTGATGCCGGAATGGACATTTTTATTGAAGGCAATATTCCCAACGGATCAGGTCTTTCCTCTTCTTCCTCGCTTGAACTTTTAATCGGCATCATCTGTCAGGAACTTTTTGGTCTTGATACGGAGCGTCTCGATCTCGTAAAACTTGGACAAAAGACTGAAAACAAGTTCATCGGCGTAAATTCCGGCATCATGGACCAGTTTGCAATTGGAATGGGTCAAGCAGGCAAAGCATTATTGCTTGATACGAATACGCTTGAATATACGCCGGTTCCGCTTGATTTGAAAAACAACGTCATCGTAATCATGAATACGAACAAGCGTCGCGAACTTGCAGATTCCAAATATAATGAACGTCGCGCAGAATGTGAGAAAGCCTTGGCAGAGCTTCAAACAAAACTTGATGTCAAGTCTTTGGGTGAACTTGACGAGTCAACGTTTGACGAATACGGTTATCTGATTGAAGATGAAGCACGTTTGAAGCGCGCTCGTCATGCCGTGCTTGAAAACCAACGCACTTTAAAGGCTGAAAAGGCCCTTGAAGCCGGTGATCTTGAGCGTTTTGGCCGGCTTATCAACGCATCTCATGTTTCACTCGAACACGATTATGAAGTAACCGGTGTTGAACTTGATACGCTGGCACATGAGGCCTGGAAGCAAAAGGGCGTGCTTGGCGCAAGAATGACCGGCGCAGGCTTTGGCGGATGCGGCATTGCAATCGTTGATAAGGATTGTGTTGAAGACTTCAAAGAAAATGTCGGCAAGGTATATGAGGAAAAAATCGGGTATGCACCATCGTTTTACATTGCAGAGGTTGCTGACGGAACAAAGGTGCTTGATTAATCAGAGTGAAAAGTGCGGTGAATTGAAATGGATTTGATTAGAAAATTTGTTGAACAAGTAATTGAGAAGTCTGATTATACTGAACTTGATAAGTATTATTTGTATAATCACGTTTTGCATCTGGTTGGCAAATGCGAGAAAGAGTGTCAGGAAGCAAGCATTATCGACGTAAAGGATGCTTTGGTCGAACAGGCTGTTTTGAATCAAAAAATTGATGACTTGTCTTCTTCAAAGGATTCTTTGGGATGCGAGCTGATGGATCTGATAACGCCGATTCCAAGCGTTTTGAATCAGCGTTTTAATGAAATGTATGCTCAGGACAAAAAACGAGCAATCGCTGATTTTTACGAGCTCAGCAAAGCAAATGATTACGTCAAGACGAAGGCAATTGCTAAAAATATCTATTTCAAGACGCCGACTGACTACGGCAATCTTGAAATTACGATCAACCTTTCCAAGCCGGAAAAGGATCCAAAACAGATCGCGTTGGCTAAAAAACTCGCGCCGTCAGGATATCCTTTGTGTCAGCTGTGCATGGAAAATGAAGGGTATTATGGTCGCGTTGATCATCCTGCAAGGACGAATCACCGAATCGTTCGGTTCAATTTGGGTGAAGAAGTCTGGGGTTTTCAGTATTCTCCGTACGCTTATTTTAACGAACACTGCATTTTCCTTGACGGCAAGCATGAGCCGATGGTAATTTCCAAGGAAACGTTTAGCAATCTCTTGGAAATCGTCGAAAAGTTTCCTGGATATTTTGCCGGAAGCAATGCGGACTTGCCGATTGTCGGCGGATCTATTCTGACTCATGAGCATTATCAGGGCGGTCGTCACGTTTTTGCAATGGAAGAAGCGCCTGTTGAAAAAAGTTTCAGATTTGCCGGATTTGAAAACGTTTCTGCCGGAATCGTCAAGTGGCCGATGTCGGTGATTCGTCTGAATGGTTCCGATAAAGCAGAATTAGTGGCATTATCCGCCAAAATTTTAGATTCTTGGCGCAAATACAGTGACGAAAAAGTTAACGTCAAAGCATTTGATGGTGACGTTTTGCATCACACGATTACGCCGATTGCGAGAATGAAGAACGGCAATTACGAGCTTGATTTGGTTTTGCGCGACAATCAAACGTCAGAGGAATATCCGGACGGAATTTTCCATCCGCATAAAGACGTGCAGCACATCAAAAAAGAAAATATTGGCCTGATCGAGGTCATGGGACTGGCGATTTTGCCTCCGCGCCTCAAAGACGAGCTTGCCGAAGTCGGAAAGCATATTTTGGGAACATCAAACGAAATGAAAGAATATCATCGCGTTTGGGCTGATGAAATCAAGCAGAATCATCCGGAAGCGACTGCAGAAAATATTACGGAAATCGTTAATCAGGAAACCGGAAGAGTTTTTGCCAGAGTTCTTGAAGACGCGGGCGTGTACAAACGAAACAAACAGGGTCAAGAAGCTTTTATGCGTTTTGTTGAAAACGTCGGATTAGAATAATTCTCATTTAAAGATCCTCACTGATCTTAAAATCAGTGGGGATCTTGTTTTTATCAGCAAAGCAATCAATCAGGCAGCGAGAGGTTTGAATAAGATTCACATTTTTTTCTAATTTTGCATTGATAAAAGATAGATTTCGTGATACGCTTAATAACATAAATGATAACAGTTCTCAATTAGAAACTAAAACAGGCGTGTTCAGGAGGAAAGAGAAATGCAAACATTGGCACAAATCAAGCGCGAGGGGCGTTGCATCATTTCAAAAATTGATGGTTCAAGAACGTTGGTGCACCGCTTGGCAGAGTTGGGGATGGTTCGTGGCAAAGTAGTTACGGTGATTGCGACGGCTGATTCAAACAGCGGACTGCTGATTTATTTTCAAGGTCAAAGACTTGCCGTCAGTCCTGAAATGGCTGAGTGCATCGAAGTTTTGGATCTTGGCAGCCTTGACGATAAGGATCTTGTTTCTTTGGATTCGATTCCGTTGAAAAAATCTGGCGTGGTCGTCAGACTGAACGGATCAAAGGAACTGCGTCGTCGTTTAATGGATATGGGGCTGACCCGTAATACGATCGTGACCGTCCAGCAGGTTGCACCGTTGGGCGATCCTGTTGAACTGACTCTTCGCGGATACAAACTTTCGTTGCGAAAGAGTGAAGCCGCAAACATCATGGTTAAGGAGGCGAGCTTATGATTAACGTTGCTCTTGCCGGAAATGCAAACTGCGGAAAGACGACTTTGTTCAATGCTTTGACCGGTGCCAACCAATTTGTCGGAAACTGGCCCGGAGTTACTGTTGAAAAGAAATCCGGACGCCTGAAAAAACACAAGGATGTCGTCATTCAAGATCTTCCGGGCATCTATTCTTTGTCTCCATACAGTCCGGAAGAAGTCGTTTCCAGAAGATATTTGATTGATGGACGTCCGGACGTAATCGTCAACGTGATCGACGGAACGAATTTGGAGCGAAATCTGTATTTGACATTGCAATTGATGGAAACCGGACTTCCGATAATCTGTGCAGTCAACATGGTGGACTTGCTCAAAAAGCAGGGCAAGCACATCAACTTGAAGAAAATGGAGTATCTGTTGGGCGTTCCGGTAATCGGAATCAGTGCTTTGAAGAAGACTAATCTGGATGTGCTGATCGATATGATGATTGAAGAAAAGCACAAAGAATATTCTTTTCCCAAGTATGACGATCGCCTTGAATCGGCTCTGTCAATGATCGAAGACCAGCTTCGCGGAGTTGTGTCTGATGAAGATCTGCGCTTTTATGCAATCAAGTTCTTTGAGCAAGATGATGACGTTTGGGGAAACGTCGCGCTTGATTCGACGCGTCGCAGCGAAATCGAAGAACTTATCAAAACGGCTGAAAAAGTTTTTGGCGACGAGACCGGGAGCATCGTTGCCAATGCTCGTTACGACTTCATCGCTCGCGTCGTTGACATGAGCATCGTCAACGAAAAAGACTTTGTCATGACGGCATCTGACTATGTGGATATGGTGGTAACGAACAGAATCCTTGCGCTGCCGATTTTTGTTTTGGTCATGTGGCTCGTGTACTATATTTCGATTCAAACGATTGGCGGTGCAGGCTCTGACTGGGTCGATGACGTTTTGTTCGGAGAACTTGTTCCTGATACGGCAACTGCGCTGCTTAAAAGCTGGCACGTTGCTTCGTGGATGCAGGGACTTATAATCGATGGCATTATTGGCGGCGTCGGGGCAGTCTTAGGCTTTGTTCCGCAAATTGCAGTCCTTTTCCTGTGTCTTGGCATCTTGGAAGATTGCGGCTACATGGCACGCGTTGCATTTGTCATGGATCGCATTTTTCACCGTTTCAATCTTTCCGGCAAATCTTTTATTCCGTTGCTTATTTCGACAGGTTGCGGCGTGCCGGGAATCATGTCAACGAGAACGATTGAAAGCGAAAAAGATCGCAAAATGACGATTATGCTGACGACTTTCATGCCTTGCTCGGCCAAATTGACGATTATCGGTCTGATTTCGGGGACTTTCTTTCCGCACCAGAGCTGGGTTGCACCGTCAGCATATTTTATCGGAATGGCTGCCGTCGTTTGTTCCGGCATCTTCTTGAAAAAAACACAGTTGTTTGCCGGTGAGACGCAGCCGTTCGTCATGGAACTTCCTGCCTATCACCTGCCGAAGGCTTTAAACATTTTGCGTTATTCTTATGAACGTTCGATTGCCTTTATTCAAAAGGCCGGCACGATTATTTTTGCTTCAATGGTCCTTATCTGGTTCCTTTCCTCGTTCAACTTTAAGATGCAGATGGTTTCTCAGCAAGAAAGCATGCTCAAGACGATCGGTTCGATTTTCGTTCCGATTTTCAAACCGCTCGGATTTGGCGATTGGCATGCATGCGCCGCGGTTTTTGCCGGCCTGATCGCCAAGGAAAATTGCATCAGCACGATTCAGGTTACGTTTGGCAATCCGTCAAACGCAGTCTTCGACAAACTCATGCTGTCGCATTTCTCTTCATTTGGCGCTTACTCCTTTTTGGTTTTCAATCTGCTGTGTGCGCCGTGCTTTGCGGCAATCAGTGCAATGAACAAAGAGTTTGGAGATTACAAATGGACGCTTAGAGCAGTAGGATATCAGACGCTTCTTGCGTACCTTGCCGCATTGGTCATTTGCCAGTCATCGGTTATTCTCTCCGGAAGCTATACGTGGCTTAACGTTTTAGGCGTAGCCATTGGCGTTTTGATTTTTGCTTATGGATTGGTTATCAAGCGTCCAGCCAAGACCGTTGATGCTGAAAGTCAGCTTGCGAAAGAAGGAATTTAAATGATTGCTACGGTAATTTTGTCTGTTTTGATTTTTGGTGCTTTTTTCTATATTGTATATACGCGTTTTATCAAAAGAAGCAAAGGACATTGCGATTCTTGTCATGATCAGGGATGCCCGTTGGTTGACGTCCATAAGATAAACGCTAAAAAAGGTTAATGATTTAACAGCCGGTTTCATTCAGAGAACGGCAGTTTTTTGAGACAATTGTTCCGATTAGTATTGAAAAAATTGTATGTTGTGAGGGCTAGTGATATACTATATTTGTGAAAACGATTTCTAAGGAGTGGTTTGTATGAGTACGCGTGAGAGATTTGCTGAAGAAGAGATTACGAAGGAGAATCATATTTTCTCAAGAACAAGAACGACGATTGAATCTGCATTTTACGGAAACAACGTCGTTGATGTCGCAAGCGTTGAACAAGCCTATCGTCTGGCTGAAAAATCCAGTGCGACAATAGTTACCGATCTGCCGATTATTCATACGAAAGAGCTGGGCCTTCCGGATGACGCAAAGATGATCGTTGACAATCATGGAGACGTTGTCGGAAGGACGGCCAAAGCAAGGAGGCTCATCGGTTCACCTGAATCTGATGATGACAAGCTTGACGGTGTTTTGCGCGAAGCAATTTATTCTGCCAGGAGTCGTAAATTTTATAAGACCGACGTGGTCGTAGGGCTTGATGAAGAGTTTATGCTGAAAGCGCACCTTGCGATTGCGGAAGGGTTTGAAGTCAATCTTTTGTCATACATGCTGAATTTTCAATTTTTAAACGACGAATATGAGAAACGTTACGAAAATTCAAAACAGTATGATGAAGGCGATATCTATCTTTATGCCGATCCATCGTGGCATGATGAAGCTTATCCTGACGGTCTCGTAATTATCGATGCCAAGCACAACGCAGCGGCTGTTTTGGGATTGCGCTATTTCGGGGAATTGAAGAAAGCGACCTTGACGCTTGCTTGGGCAACTGCTCACAGAAACGGCTATGCTGCTTGTCATGGCGGAGAAAAGGCTTTTCATTTCAAAGACAAGGATGACAAGGTTTTTGCATTTTACGGACTTTCAGGGTCCGGAAAGTCAACGTTGACTCACGCAAAGCATAACGGCAAGTTCGATATTACTGTTTTGCATGACGATGCGTTCGTGATCAATCGAAAAGACGGGAGCTCAGTTGCGCTTGAACCGTCATATTTTGATAAGACAAACGATTATCTGCCGGGGACGAAGGAAACGAACTATTTTACAACCGTGATGAATGTTGGCGTAACTTTGGACGCTGACGGCAAAAAAGTTTTGGTAACGGAAGACCTTCGCAATGGCAATGGACGTACGATTAAGTCGCGTTATGCTTCAGTTAACCGCGTTGATCGTGAAAAAGCACCGATAACGTCGATTTTTTGGATCATGAAAGACAACAGTTTGCCTCCGGTCGTCAAACTTGAGGATCCGGTGACTGCAGCAACTTTCGGCGTGACGCTTGCAACCAAACGTTCGACGGCTGAAAACGTTACGAAAACGGCTAGAGATGCATTAGTGATTGAGCCTTTTGCCGATCCTTTCAGGGCTTATCTTCTTTCTGAAGACTATGCCGATTTTAAGGAATTGTTTGAAAATGGCGTTGATTGCTATATTGTCAACACTGCTGATTTTAATGGACGGGATATCGATAAGAACTTAACGCTGAAGATTCTTGAAGATATTGCAACCGGTGCTGATGTTTGGAAACCGTTCGGGCCGCTTGACAACATGAGCTATATGCCGCTTGACGGCTATGCCCTGGATTTTTCAGATGAGGAATATAAAGAAGAACTTGCCAGTCGATTTGAAATTCGTCGGGATTGGATCGAAAGATATGAAGAAACGCATCCGCATGCACAGCTTCCTGAAGAAATCACTGATTGTCTGAACGGAATGATTAAAAAGATTAAATAATTTTTTGAGACTGAATGATTGAATTCAGTCTCTTTTTTACCTGAAATTCAAAATCAAAATAAATCGATTTATGTTATATCTTTTTACACAAGAAAACGTTTTTATAATGTTTTTCTTAAAAATCGCTTGCAATTAGCTAAAGTTGTGTTAGAATTTATGACATAAAGAAGAAGGGAATGGTTGATATGTTGAATGGAGCTAATACGGTCTTTTTGATCGTTTCCAGCATTTTGGTTTTTTGTATGACGCCTGGATTGGCTTTCTTCTATGGGGGCTTGGTTTCAAGAAAGAACGTTGTCAATACGATGTTTTCGGTTTTTATTATTTGTGGAGTGGCGGTTTTGCTGTTTTGCTTTGTCGGATATGAGCTTTGCTTTAATGGCGATATTGGCGGCATTATCGGGCAAGTTAAGCATTTGTTTTTAAGCGGCGTCAATATCGGTTCAATCGTGAATAAGGATGCCGGAATCAACCTTGGAACTTATTTGATTTTTGAAATGATGTTTGCATTGATTACACCCGCATTGTTTGTTGGAGCCATTGTTGGACGCATGCGATTCAATTTTTTGCTTGTCTTTATTATCTGCTGGACTTTAGTTATTTATTATCCGCTCGTACATATGGTTTGGAGCCCGTCAGGATTAATGTTCAAAGCAGGAGTGCTTGACTTTGCCGGTGGGACCGTTGTTCATATTAATGCCGGGATCACGGCATTGATTCTTTCAATTTGTCTTGGACCTCGTTTGAAGCGTGAAACGGAACACTATGATCTTCCCTGGGTTCTTCTTGGAACGGCCATTCTTTGGATCGGATGGTACGGATTCAATGCCGGCTCGGCTTTGGCAGCCGACAAGATTGCTTTGCAGGCGTTTATTACGACTACTGTTGCAACCGGCAGCGCAATGATGGCGTGGATGCTGATTGAAATGAAGGTTGACGGAAAACCAACGCTTGTCGGCGTATGTACGGGTGCTTTATGCGGCTTGGTCGGCATTACGCCTGGCGCAGGCTATGTTACGGTCGTTGGAGCATTTTTCATCGGTATTATTTGCACGTGCACGAGTTTCGCATTCATTACTCACATCAAGCCAAAGATGAAATTTGATGATCCTCTTGACGCTTTTGGATGTCATGGCGTTTCAGGCATTGCCGGATCCGTATTGACAGGCGTGTTTGCTACGAAGGCTGCCAACTCGGGCATCGTTGAAAATGGTCTTTTCTACGGCGGCGGAGTCCATTTGTTTTTGATACAAATCATGGGGACCGTCGTAACGATTATTTTTACGACCGTGCTATCATTTATTTTGATTGCGATTTTGCGTTGCTTTATTCCGATGCGTGTCACTGAAGAAGAAGAAATTGTTGGTTTGGATGCCGGGGAACACGGGGAAGCCGTTGATTCTTCTGCAGGCAGCCATGAGATCGAACGATACAGAAGCGAGTTTCAAGGTCAGTTGGCTCATTTGATGGGGGACAACGGGCCAAGATACAGATAGAAAAACGACGCGTACGGATATTGTTTTGACTTGATTGAAGATTGAGACTAAAAAGGCAACCGTGTTTTTGAGCACGGCTGCCTTTTTGATTATGCTTTTCACACAGCAAATTTGACTGTATTTTAAGCCGGAACTGAAAAAACCGGCTGAATCAAAGCACTATCCGAATGGATCCCACTTGTACTTTGCACGTTCTCCTCCAATTAATTTCGGACGTGAGCGAAGATATGTTGCATGCGCGAATCCGATTTCCTTGACGGACGTTCTGACCGGAATTTGGACAAATTTTACGTGCATGCCGATTGACGTATCTCCGATGTCCATTCCTGCCTGCGCGATGACGTGTTCAACTTCAACGGGATCGTCCATTTGCTCGAATGCGGCGATTTGGCAAGATCCGCCGGCATGTTCGCTTGGAAAAACGGTGACGATTTCGAAGTTTTTTTCTTCAGCGATTTTTCTTTCGACGACAAGGGCGCGATTCAAGTGTTCGCATCCTTGGACGGCCAAATACAGCTTTCGCGGTTTTAAAACTTCCATAACGGCAGAAACAACCGTACGGCCAACGTCGACGCTGGGGTATTTTCCAATGTGCTTACCTTGAATTTCGCTTGTGCTGCATCCTAAAACAACCAGATCGCCCTCATGAAGGTTTGCTTGATTCAGCAATTCGGTTAATCCGCTCCGTATTTGTTCTGTAATCTTGTTTAAATCGATTTCCAAAATTTCACCTTCTCATAATTATCGGGAAACTTTCCGTCATCCCGAGTTATTGTATCAATTATAACACCATATAATGTGTCGGTGCTTCATGTTTTTTGAAATAAAAATGTTTCACAGGCAGTCAACCCCAATGTAAAAAGGTTTTTATAAAGGTTTCACACGCTCTATATCTAGCATTGTTATTTTTCTTCAGGCCCTATATATTGTGTTTTTGTTGTTTTCGTTATAATATAGAATATGCTGGAAGGTCAGGGAGACATACCGACCTTACATGAACGGAACAGCTTGTTTTTATATTGGCAAATGATAATGAAAATTTTGACTCGGGGGTTGACTTGAATGATTGAATTAAAAAATGATGAAAAAAAAGTGACAAAAAGGCCGGGGTCGGTCATCAAGCGCGATGGATACAGGATGCCCTTTGCGTCATATAAATTAAAATATATTTTCAGCGCCCTCGGTTTGGAAGACCAAAGCGATGAATTGATTTGGTCGGTTATTAATAAATTTGTCGATCAAGATACGGTTGAAACGGCTGAAATCTATGATGCAGTCATTGCGACTTTGAAAGAAAACAATTTTGACGATGAAGCTGAAAGTTTCATCACTAAACATAAGGTCAAGGAAGAGGAATGGCAAAAACAAACGGATCCTACTGAACGTTTGACACGGCTTCAAAAGAAGGATCCGACACTTGTGCATGAAAATGCCAATAAGGACAGCAACGTTTTCAATACGCAGCGCGATCTGACCGCGGGAACGGTTGGCAAAACGCTTGGATTGCGCTTGATGCCTGAACATGTTGCCAAAGCACATCTTCGCGGCGACATTCATTATCATGATCTTGACTATACTCCGTGGAGTCCGATGACGAATTGCTGTCTGATTGATTTCAGAGAAATGCTGACGAACGGATTTAAAATCGGAAATGCAGAGGTTGAAAGTCCTCATTCGATTCAAACTGCAACGGCACAAATGTCTCAGATTATTGCAAACGTGGCTTCCAGTCAATATGGCGGGTGTTCGGCAGACCGTGTGGATGAGGTTCTTGAACCGTTTGCAATGCGTAATTATGAGAAACATTTGGCTGAATCCAGGGATTACATCGAAAATCCTGAAAAGCAAGTCGAATTTGCCAAGAAAAGGACCAAAAAAGATATCTACGATGCGATGCAGGCTTTGGAATACGAAATCAATACCCTGTTTTCGTCACAAGGACAGACGCCGTTTACAACGCTCGGATTTGGCCTTGGAACTTCCTGGATTTCTCGTGAGATTCAAAAATCGATTTTGAGAATCAGAATTGCAGGACTCGGTCGCGAAAAACGTACGGCAATTTTTCCGAAACTCGTTTTTACGTTGAAAAAAGGCTTGAATCTCAAGCCTGGCGATCCAAATTATGACATCAAGCAGCTTGCGGTTGAGTGTGCTACGAAACGCATGTATCCTGACGTTTTGATGTATGACAAGATAGTTGAACTGACTGGAAGCTTCAAAGCACCGATGGGGTGTCGCTCTTTTCTTCAAGGCTGGAAAGACGATGAAGGAAATGAAGTCAATTCAGGCCGAATGAACCTCGGAGTCGTGACCATGAACCTTCCGAGAATTGCACTTGAATCAAATGGCGACATGGATCTTTTTTGGGAAATATTCGATGAACGCCTTGACGTATGTCATACTGCGCTCAAGTTCAAAGTCAAGCGCGTTTTGGATGCCATTCCTGAAAATGCTCCGATTCTTTATCAATACGGTGCATTTGGCAAGCGTCTCAAGCCGGGAGAAGACGTAAATGAGTTGTTTAAAAATGAACGTGCAACGGTTTCATTGGGCTATATCGGCCTATATGAAGTCGGAACAGTCTTCTATGGGCCGAACTGGGAACATAACAAGGAAGCTCATGATTTTACGCTGTCAATCGTTAAGAAATTGCACGATGCCTGTGTAGAGTGGTCTGCGCAAAGCGGCTATCATTATAGTGTTTACTCGACTCCAAGCGAGTCGCTGACGGATCGTTTCTGTCGGTTGGATACTGAAAAATTCGGCAAGATTAAAGATATTACGGATAAGGAATACTACACGAACAGTTTTCATTATGACGTCAGAAAGCATCCGACTCCATTTGAGAAGCTTTCATTCGAAATGGACTATCCGAAATATGCTTCAGGCGGGTTTATTCATTACTGTGAATACCCTAATTTGCGTCAAAATCCGAAAGCTTTGGAAGCCGTTTGGGATTGGGCTTATGATAAGGTCGGCTATCTTGGAACCAATACGCCGATCGATCATTGCTATAAGTGCGGTTTTCAAGGCGAATTCAAAGCGACGGAGCGCGGCTTTGAGTGTCCAACGTGCGGCAATCACGATCCGAAGACTTGCGATTGCGTCAAAAGAACTTGCGGCTATCTTGGGAATCCTTTGCAGCGTCCGATGGTGCACGGACGTCACGTTGAGATTTCGTCACGCGTCAAGAACATGACCGAGAGGATGGCTGAAGATGTTGAATGATAGTCAGATTCGGGTAAGCATTGGCGGTGATACTTGCTTTATTACTCAATCCGATCTGGATAAAGGAAATGCCGACAAAAAAAATTTCAAACGACGTTCTCGCATACCTAAAAAGCCCAGGAATCCACAGCCGAAAGAGTGGCTTTCAAGCGAGTTGTCACAAAACTATATTGCTGACTACAAACCATTCAATTTTGTCGACGGTGAAGGGGTCAGGTGCAGTCTTTACGTCAGCGGATGTTTGTTTGCGTGTCCTGGATGCTATAACAAGGTTGCACAAAATTTTCATTACGGCAAACCCTATACGCAAGAGCTTGAAGATCAGATAATTGAGGATCTTGGCGAAGATTACGTTCAAGGATTAACGCTGCTTGGCGGTGAGCCATTTTTAAATACTGATGTTTGTTTGAAATTGGTCAAGAGAATCAGAAAAGAGTACGGAGATATCAAGGATATTTGGTCTTGGAGCGGTTATACGTGGGATGAACTGCTGCTTGATTCAGAAGACAAGCTTGAACTGTTACATAGTATCGATATTCTTGTTGACGGACGCTTCAGAGAAGATCTGAAGGACTTGACGCTGCAATTCAGGGGAAGTTCCAATCAAAGAATCGTTGATGTTAAAAAATCATTTGAAAAGGGCGAGGTCGTTATTTGGGAAGGTCTGGTCAGATAAGAAAAGAGGCTGGGAAAAAACTATGTCTCAATTGAAAAACCGGATGATTTGCAATCAATCGCAAATCTGATCCGGTTTTTTGCATGTATGACAATCTCATTCCATGATGGAAATATCCGAAAAGAGGCTGGCGGCAAATTTGCATGAGATTTTGACTAGATTAGTTGAGCAGCACCGTATTTAAAAAATGCTGGAAAAAGTCGCAAATTGACCGCCTTCGTTCGGTATTTCATTTATTTCAAGAGGAAAACGGGACTTTTTTCTCAGCCTCTTTTTCATATCTTATAATCGTTCGGATCTGCAAGCAAAGGCTTATATTCATCCATTTGAGAGTCACGATAGTCCCACCACTCGTTGACATAGCCGACAAATCCCGCTTCAGTCATAGCCTTGTCCAAAATTTGGTAATGTTCTTCTTGGAGAGGGGTTCTTTTTGCATTTCGTAATGCATGTTCGGTGAAGTCGTCAAATCCGGTTTGCATTTCGACTTCGCGGCCCTTCATGTCAGTCAGCGTTAAATCAAAGGTGACGCCTTTTTGGTGACTGAAGTCAGGATTGGGTTTCGCAACGAATTTAGGATCCGGATAGACTTCGAAAAGTCTTTTTTGTGCTGAAACAGGGCGATATGCATCCCAGATTTTTAAGCGATATCCTTGGTCTTTGACTAATTTGCTGGCATGCGCAAGTTTTTTTGCTGTCCCTGTTCGAGCAATGGCGGTTTGAAAGTCATAAACGACTTTTCCCGTAAAGTTGTCGGGCGTTGCATACTTAAGATCAACGATGATTTCCGGATCCAGTTTCTGAATGTTCGTAAAGCCTGTCAGTTCTTTTTCCATTTTAACACCATCCGATATGTTTTAATAGGAATTATAGCGCTTGGATTTCTTTTAATCAATATTTTCAAGGATGCTTTTTTAAATGGATGGCTGAATATATGTTAATTATTTCTTAACTTTTTAAGTAAAGGTAAAGAATTTGAACGTAAACGTATATTTGGCGGTGTTTTAAATCATTCTAACGCAATCTAAATCAAGATTATTGCAAAAATATTACAAAAAGTGGTATCAAATTTTTTAAAGTGGTGTATAATAGTACATGAGGATATATATTGTATGGTTGCATCAGTTTAAATCTGAGAGGGGCGATTCTTAATGGTTACCTTGTATACTTCACCAAGTTGCACATCTTGCCGTAAGGCGCGTGCATGGTTGAAAGAACACAATATTCCTTATGCGGAACGCAATATTTTTTCTAATCCGCTTAGTGTCGATGAACTGAAACAGATTCTTCAAATGACGGAAGACGGTACAGAAGAAATTATTTCGACACGTTCAAAGGTTTATCATGATTTGCATGTCAATATCGATGATTTGTCTTTGAAAGATTTGTTGGATTTGGTTCAAAGACATCCTGGCTTGTTGCGTCGTCCGATTATCATGGATGAGAAACGTCTGCAAGTAGGTTATAACGAAGATGAAATTCGTCGTTTCCTTCCGCACGAAGTTCGTGCGTTGGAATTGCGCCGTGCCCAGGAATTGGCAGGTTTTTAACTGAGAATTCAATCAAGGCTGCCTTTTTGGGTAGCCTTTTCTTGTTTTTTTTGATATGATAATGGTTGCAACTTAATTCAATTGCAAGATTATCGAAAAGGAGGACGTCCCTATGGAAATGGAAAAAATCAATGACAATACGATCAGAGTGTTGCTTGAAAATGAAGATTTAACCGAACGAGGGATTACTGTTCTCGATTTGCTTGGCAATCAAAGTGAAATTGAAAGCTTCTTTTTCAGTATTTTGGATGAAGTGGATAAGGATCATGAATTTCGCAACAATGAGGCGGTTACTTTTCAATTGATGCCTAATCGCAATGGTTTGGAACTGTTGATTACAAAAAGTAATCCGAGTCAGAACAAACCTATTGAGGATTCAATCAAAAATGATGATTCAGAAAATCAGGATCCTGATGATTTTAACAACGGTACCGAGAACGGCGATGTCTTTACGAATGAGTTGGCTGATTACATACGCAGTCAGTTAGAGGAAAAAGATAAAAAAGAATCCGTCATTCATTCAGCAGGAAACAAAACTGTTGATGATGACGGAGATGGGGTTTCTGGATACTTGAATGCAGAAGATGAGTCTCAAAAGCACTTTTTGGTAAATTTTGTTAATTTTGAGAACTTTATAGGATTGGCGAGCGTTTTCCCGTATAGCAACGTCGTATCCAACCTTTATGCATATGACGGACAGTATTTTCTTGAATTAGTTTTCTTTGAATCAGAGATGACTTCAGATCAAGTCAAGGATGCTTTGTCTTTGGCATATGAATACGGTGATCCTGTCAACTTCTCAGTTGACGTTGTCCGCGAACGTGGCAAACTGATTATGGAGCACGCTGCAATTGAAATCGCGCGTTATCATTTCAATCAAAAGAAATAAAAAATTTTTGACGCCTCTTGCGCATTTATAATGTGTGGAGGTGTTTTTTTGTTATATGCTGCAGATGAAATGAAAAAATTTGTTTCGGCAACGGATGCCAAAATAAATCAAAATTATTACTGTCCCAGGATGCGGTGCAAAGCTTTATTTGAAAAAAGGTCAAAAAAAAGCCGTGCATTTTGCTCATTATAAATCGACTTGCAATTTATTTACGGAAGGTGAGACAGTTGCTCATCTAAAAGGAAAGAAACTTTTGGCAAAGTGGGAGGAAGATTTGGGTTATAGCGTTCAGCCAGAAGCGTATTTAAGCGATTTAAAACAGCGTCCGGATGTTTTGGTAAAAAGGCAAGGGCGGAATGATTTGGCGTTGGAGTACCAATGCGCTCCGATAACACCTAAAAGACTAGTTGAGCGTTCAAACGGATACAGGAGCATTGGACTTAATTTTTTTTGGATTTTGGGGCAGAAATATAAGTTAGGAAAAAAATTGACGAACGCTACGGCGAAATTTATTCGTTGGAATGCTTCGCTTGGTTTTTATTTGCTTTTTTTAGATCCAATCAACGAGAAAATCGAGATTGATTATGGGATTCAAAAAGCCGATTTTCTTCCAGTCAGATATTTACGTGGTTATGTCAAAAGTCTCAGAGAGCTGCGAGATTTTTTCAACCGGAATCATTCGTGGAAAATGTATCGTCTTAGCGCAGATTTGAGGGCAGAACAAAGCAAAAAATTAGAAGTGAGACTTCATTTTTCAAAGGGCAAGATTAGAAAATTACAAATGGCGTGTTATACCAAGTGTATTGATGCCAAGGAATTGATTTGGGATATGGTTAGTCCGCATTATTATCAGCCTATTTATAGCGAAGACTCGTGTTATTGGAAATCAAGCCTGAGTTTGACTTTGTTTAGCGGCGAAAGTTTCAGCCTGCAAAGTAAATATTTTAAAATTAAGCGCGAAAACTGTTACTTCATGCCGTTTGTTTCTTCAGTTGATTCTATCCTGAAGAAAGATATCAGTTACGTCATAAAGAAATCGCAGATAAATTCGAATTATGAGAAAGCAGAAACTTGATTTTTAATTCAAATATTAGTAGAATTTCAGTTGTCAGATTGATTTGACCAATTTGAGAATTGTAACCACAGGGGGTAAAGAAATGGCTGAAGTAAAACAACTTCCAAAACGTGAAGAAGTTCCGGTTGAACTGACATGGGATCTTACGAAAATTTATGCTACGGATACGGACTTCGAAGCAGATTTTGCCAAAGTAAAAAAAGAAGCGGAGAGCTTCAAAAAATATCAGGGCAAGCTTAAGGAAAACGGAGATACCTTGCTCGAAGCAATTAAAGAAATGTTTGCGATTCAAAGGCGTCTTGAGAATGTTTATGTTTATGCAAGCATGAAGAATGATCAAGATACTGCCAATGCTGAAAATCAAGCCAAGAACGCAACCGTTCAAAAACTTGTGGCCGAAGTTTCGGAAAAACTTTCCTGGTTTCAACCGGAGCTCTTGCATTTGACGATTGAAGAGCTTGAGGAGGCAAAGAAGCAGACACCGGAACTTAACGAATATTCACAAAATCTCAGAGAATGGTTTGAGATGAAAGATCACGTCTTAAGCGACAAAGAAGAAGCATTGCTTGCCGGTGCGAGCGACATCTTCAGTGCACCTGAAAGCACTTTTGAAGTTTTGAACGATGCTGATTTGAAATTCCCTGTCATGAAGGATGAAAACGGTGATGACGTTGAGCTTTCAGAAGGGATCTACGGAACGTTGCTCGAATCGACGGATCGTCGCGTTCGCAAAGAAGCTTTCCAAAATTTGTATAAGGTTTATCGCCAGTTTCGTCATACGTTTGCTATGACGTTGTCTTCACACAACAGGACTGAAAATTACGTTGCCAAAGTCAGAAATTACTCAACGGCACAAGAGGCCGCTTTGGCAAACAATCACATCCCGGTCTCTGTTTATGATACGCTTATCAATGTAACGAATAAGCATTTGCCTTTACTGCATCGCTACGTTGCGCTCAGGAAGAAATTGCTCAATCTTGACGAGGTGCATATGTATGATCTGTATACGCCGATCACGGGCGAGCCGACCCTCAAATATACGTATGATGAAGCCAAGGAAGAAGCATTAAAAGCATTGGCTGTTTTAGGTGACGATTATCTTTCTCACGTTAAAGAAGCTTTTGACAATCGTTGGATTGACGTTGTGGCAAATCAGGGCAAGCGCGGCGGAGCTTACTCTGGCGGATCTTACGATACTGCCCCGTACATTTTGCTCAATTGGCAGGATACGCTTGATAATTTGTTTACGCTTGTACATGAAATGGGACATACGATTCACAGCTACTATACTCGTCATAATCAACCTTATCAATACGGGGATTATTCAATTTTTGTTGCTGAAATTGCTTCAACGACAAACGAAAACTTATTGACGCAATATTTGCTTGATCATTTTGAAGACAAAAAAGTTAAAGCATATGTTTTAAATCACTATCTCGATGGTTTCAAGGGAACGGTTTTCCGTCAGACGCAATTTGCTGAATTTGAAAAATGGTCCCATGAACAAGACGCTGCAGGCAAGCCGCTGACTGCCGATGTTATCAGCAAGTACTATGGCGAGCTAAATAAGCGTTACTACGGGCCTGATATTTTTAATGACGATGAAATTTCTCTTGAATGGGCACGAATTCCTCATTTTTACTACAATTATTACGTCTATCAATATGCAACGGGATTTGCTGCTGCAACGACTTTGGCACAAAATATCCTAAATGATAATCCTGCCGATACGCAAGCATATCTGACATATTTGAAGTCAGGATCGAGCGAATATCCAATTGACATCATGAAAAAAGCTGGCGTTGATATGACGAATGAAGAGTATCTTGAAAAAGCATTTGACGTCTTTGAAAAGCGACTGAATGAATTGGAGAAACTCATTGGTTGATAACGGATAAAAAATAAGCTTGAAGACATTGCCTTCAAGCTTATTTTTGTTTGAAAAGGGGATGAAGATTCGTATGAAGATTTTTCTTCAAAGCACCGCGTGCATCATCACAGATAAAATCCTTAGGATCATTTGACAGGAGCAAATCTTCCAAGGCCTCCAAAGAATCGCAATCTTTGATGGAAAAACCGCAATCATATCCGGCAAGGTTATAGACTACAAGCGTAGGGTGCGTTTGAACTTTTAAATCTGCTGCCAACTTCTGATCTTGTTTGAAGCATTTAACGGCAAGGTCTGATTGGCGATCAGCTAAAAACATTTCGACGTCGAGACGGCTTTTTTCAGCTGATTCCAAAACCAATTCATCCGTGTAATCGCGGTGGTTTTCATGTATTTCTTGTTGGATGGTCATCAAGAATTTACGTCCGCGTTTAGTCCCCTGAAACATCGCTGCTTTGTAATCGATTGCTGAACGAAACAAGACTTGGGAAATCTGATTTCGTTTTTTCAAATCACAAGCATCGATGCCGTACGACGACATAATCGAGGAGATTGAGTTAATGTTCAATAGCGGGACAAATTTGAATCTAATCTTACTCTTCGACAATTCGACGAGCTTTAAAATGTTTTGTTCTGCATGGTAGCAAGTGCTTCCAAGCGGATTAATGAACAAATACAACTCAAGCAAGGCAATTCCTCCACTTTGTTGAATTATTATTTCTAACTATACTCTAGCAAAAAAAAGAAATTTTGCAATTATTTTGCTCAAATTAATCAAAAAAACATCAAGTTCTGAAAAGAGGTTGCGTAGGTTTCCTATGTTTTATAAAGTTTATGGAAATCTATTAAAATTTAAAACGGCCACTTGTTTTTATATCTTAGAAGACGTTGAAACTTGTCTTTTTTCAACGATCTTTTTATTTAAAACATTTTTCGATATTACCTGATCTTGTTCATACAATTTATTGCGTTGTTGTGTTAAACTTGATAAGTAGGTGAAAGGCGGTGTTTTTATGGAGAGAGACTGGGAAAATTTTTTGCTTCCGTATGAAGAAGCAGTTAAGGAACTTAAACTCAAATTCAGAACTTTGAGGAGCCAGTTTGAAAAAGAAGGACACTGCCCGATTGAGTTCGTTACGGGAAGAGTTAAACCCGTAGCAAGCATTAAAGAAAAAATGGTTAGACGCCAGATAAGAGAGGAACGTTTGGCTGATGACATGGAGGATATTGCCGGTATCAGAATCATGTGTCAGTTCGTGGAAGATATTTATACGGTTGTTGACATCATCAGAAAAAGAAGTGATATGCAGATAATCGAAGAGCGCGACTATATTGCGAATCAAAAGCCGAGCGGTTATCGATCGTATCATATCGTCGTTTGTTATCCGGTACAGTTGCTTGATGAGCAGACAAACATTAAAGTTGAGATTCAAATAAGAACGCTTGCAATGAATTTTTGGGCAACGATTGAGCATTCTTTGGGATACAAATATCGCGGCATGTTCCCTAAAGAACTGAAAGAAAGGCTTGCCAGAAGCGCAGAAGCCGCATTTTTGCTTGATAATGAAATGTCTAGTATTCGTGAAGAAATTCAAGAGGCTCAGGAATTATTCAACAACAAGATCAAGTTTATTGAAAAGGGGCAGCCCCCAAGTCAATTTGAGATGATTAAAGAATATCACGATGAAAGGAAACGGTCATGAAGGTTGCAATTTTTGCAAATGATGGAAAACAATCTCAAAACGTCAAGCAAAGGCTTGAAAAACGTTTTACTGAGCGACATTTCGTTTTAGACGACAAAGAGCCTGACGTCGTTATTTCAATCGGTGGGGACGGGACGCTTTTATCGGCGTTTCATCACTATGAAAATCGTCTTGACAAGATTCGTTTTGTTGGCGTGCACACGGGTCATTTGGGCTTTTATACAGATTGGCGTGATGAAGAAGTTGATGATCTTGTAATTAGTTTGGAATCCGATAACGGTCAGTCCGTAAGCTATCCGTTACTTGAAGTTTGCGTTAAATATGCAGACTGTCCGAAACGAGTTCATTACCTTGCTTTGAATGAATCAACTTTGAAGCGCATCAGTTCAACGATGACGACCGACGTGTATTTAGGCGGGGAATTGTTTGAAAGGTTCAGAGGAGACGGGTTGTGCGTTTCAACTCCGACCGGCTCGACCGCATACAACAAATCATTGGGGGGAGCCGTGGTTCATCCGAATCTCGAAGTTTTGCAGATTGCAGAAATTAGCTCAATTAACAATCGTGTTTTCAGAACGTTGAGTTCTCCGATGATTGTTGCTCCAAATGACTGGATCACCTTTAGACCGATGCGAGGAAGCGATTTTGTTTTGACGGTCGATTCCGATTCGTATCACAATCGTGATATTGTTGAAATACAATATAAGATATCTAAAAAAAGGATTCATTTTGCCAAATACCGTCATATGCATTTTTGGCAACGAGTCCAGGAAGCTTTCATAGGAACAGAAAATGAAGATTAGTTTGGTTTATCAAGGAAAGAATCCCTGTCATTTAAAAACTTTTCTGAGACAGCAGGGGATTTCAAGAGGATTGTTGGCAAAAATCAGACATGAAGGCGGAGCGATTGACGTTGACGGAACTTCCGGTCGGAAACTGGACATGATTTTTCCCAATGCAGTCGTGACATTGACGATGCCGCCTGAAAGGGTCAGAAAAGAGCCTGTGATTCCGTCATACGTGCCGCTTAAAATTCTTTATGAGGATCGAGATTTTTTGATTGTTGACAAACCAGCGCATTTGGCAACGATTCCTTCTCCTGATAAAAAACATCGGTACGATTCGTTGGTTAATCGAGTCGTCGGATATTACGAGCTTCGCGGCATCAAGGATACGGTAGTTCACGTAATTACGAGGCTTGACCGTGACACGACAGGAATTGTTTTGATTGCCAAGCATCGATATGCGCATGCGTTAATTGACAAACAGGTTCATGACCACTCGATTAAAAAAGAGTATTTGGCTTTGCTGTCTGGTAAAGTTAATCGACAACACTTTTTTGTCAATCTGCCGATTGGAAGAGAACCTGGCAGCATGATTAAGCGAACAATAACTGAGGACGGAAAGCCGTCTTCAAGCGAATACTTTTTAGAAAAGAAACTGAGGGATGCTTCTTTGTACAGAGTAAGACTTCATTCTGGTCGAACTCACCAAATCAGGGTTCACAGCAAAGCAATTGGTCATCCGCTCGTAGCAGATACTCTTTATGACGGCAAAAATTCTCTTCCTTTGCAGCGTCAAGGTCTGCATTGTTTCCATCTTGTCTTCTATCATCCGTTTCTCGCAAAGCAGCTTGAAATATATTGCAATCCGCCTCGGGATTTTGAGGGGTATATTAAGAAAAATAAGAAAGAGTGAGCATCATGGTAAAAACAATCGAAACAACCCATGATAAAAGCGACATCATCATTCAATTGCTCAATGCGCAAAAGGCAAGACAGTTTCGCGAAGAGTATCTTGATTTGCACGTATACGAGCAGGCACAGATTTTTACCGATCTGACTGAAAAGCAAAGGGCGAGGCTTTATCGTTATCTGACGGCCGAAGAAGTCGGTGACATGTTTGATGCGATTGAAGAAGAGCCTGAAGAAGTTGTCAACTATTTCAAAGAAATGACTCCGCAGTATGCGGCTAACGTTATTGATCAGATGTATACCGATAATGCTGTTGATATTTTGGCCTATGCTCAAAAGAAAGATCTTGCTAAGTATCTGCGTCTGATTCCCCAAGAAAAGGCCGCAGAAATCAGAGAAATGCTTCACTATGAAGATAAGACTGCTGGTGCCATCATGTCGACCGAATTTGTCGAAATCGTCGGCAATCAAACGGTCCGTTCTGCAATGCACGTAATAAAGCGTGAAGCAGATGATGCGGAAACGATTTATTACGTGTATGTCATCGGTTCAAATGAGAAGCTCCGAGGAGTTTTGACGTTAAGGGATCTTTTGACCCATGACGATGATGAGATGATCGAAGACATCATGACGACGCCGGTAATGTCCGTTCAGGTGTCGGATGACCAGGCAGAGGTTGCACAGACGATTCGTGATTATAATTTTTTGGCGATTCCGGTGACGGATTATGACGGAAGATTGATTGGCATTATTACCGTTGATGACATCATCGATGTCATCGATGAAGAATCTGCGGAAGACTACTCCGGTTTGGCCGGTGTTGACACGGACGAAGAGACGAACAGTCCCCTCAAGGCAGCTGTCAATCGCCTTCCTTGGCTGATTGTGCTGCTTTTGCTCGGAATGTCAACGACGACGCTTATCTCGCATTATGAAAGCATGATCGGTGAGGCGAGTATTTTGGCGATTTTCATCTCTTCCATCACGGGGACTGCCGGTAATGCCGGGACGCAAAGCTTAGCCGTTGCCGTCAGGCGTCTGGCTGAAAAAGAAGAGGATCAACCTTCTTGGTATAAACAGTTTTTGACAGAGTTTTTCACCGGACTTTTGACTGGGTTCGTTACAGGCTTGACAATTTGTCTGATTGTCGGCATTTGGAAGCAAAATTTCGTTTTGGGATTCGTAATCGGCATGGCAATGATGTGTGCCATTACGGTTGCCAATCTTGCCGGAAGCTTCATTCCGAATTTGATGGATCGAATCGGGGTCGATCCTGCCGTTGCTTCAGGACCGTTTATTTCGACTTTGAGCGATTTAACGTCGGTTTTGATCTATTTTAACATTGCCAAGCTTTTCATGCAGTTTTTGATGGGAAAGTAAGCGAGGTTCGTAATGTTTGTAAAGAGGTTTAAGCACAGAAAAGCATGTTTTTTGATAGTCGAATTGCTCTGCCTCGGGGAGTTTCTGATGATAATTGCTGAAATTTTCAGGGGAAGGCTTCATGTTCCGGAGTTGATTGCCGCATTTTCAAATGAGACGCTGGCTTGTTTTATTTTTGTCGCGGCTTTGAGGGGCTTGAAAAGAAACGGGCATTTTGTATGTTTTGCGGTCAGTGTTTTTATGTTGGCACTGACGATGGTCAGTTTTTTTCTGCAGCTTTTCTTGGCAGATTTTACGTTTGAAAAGTTGTTTTTTTACTTCATTTGCAGCGGATTTTCCCTTTATTACTACTTTGGCGAAAATGACGCGCATGAGAAATCTTTTTGGAAAAACATCAAGTATTTTGATGATCCAATTGCCGAGACCGAAAATTCTTTCGAAGTCCGAAAGGATGCCCCGTTGAAATACAGAATCATTGACAAAAAAATCGTGGAATGCGGAGAAAAAGACAATCCTGAAATCGTAATCATGACTCCCGAAGAGTATCAGGAATCGAACGCTTCTGAAAGAGTCAAGCTGTGGCTGAACAAGCTTAACGGTGAAAAATACACGACCGTCGATATTATTGGCGATGAAATTTTTGGAACAATGGCATTGTTGAACAGAAGTAATCTGCTAGGAAAGGGTATTTTTGTTCGGTATCACCTTTCTGAAGAACGTTTGATATTCATTGACAAAAGCGGCATTATGGCTTCTTGTTTGGCTGATTGCGTTGAATTGCAGAATGTAAAGAGCCATAATCTGGCACAGGCGTTTTTGAACTGTATTTATCATTTGACTTATCGTGATGACTTTTTTTTCAATGACTGCGAACGCAAACTTGATTTGCTTGAAGATAACATGGCAGACAACGTTTTGGAAATTCCACACGATTTTGAAGAATATATTTTTAAAATCAAAAAAGAACAGCGGCATTTGATGAGATTCTACAAACAAATGACGGAACTTGTCACGAATATTGCTGAAAGCGGAGTCGATTATCTTGACGAAATCAATCTAACCGACATGCAGATGGTTGCAAATCGTCTTAGCCGGTTGAATCTTGAAGCACAAAGCATGTTCGAATATGCAACGCAAATTATTGATACGTATCAAGCTAAAATCAACGTCAGACAAAATAAGGTGATGCAGATTTTGACGATCGTGACAACGATTTTCATGCCGCTGACGCTGATTACGGGATGGTACGGAATGAACTTCAACATTCCGGAAACAACGTGGAAATACGGTTATTTGATTGCAATTATCAGCTCAATCATAATAATTGCAGTTGAAATTATTTTGTTTAAAAAAGAAAAGTGGATGTAAAAAAGCTGCGAAATTTTTGATTCGCAGCTTTTTTAATCAATAATCTAATCATGCATGAGATTGACGATTTTAGTTCCGTGGACGGTAAGCGGTCGTTAAAACAGCGGTGTGTACACAAATAGCCCGAGATAGTATTATTATCTCAGGTTATTGCGTATGCATCGTTTTTATTTTCTTATTTATGAGGTAAGATCGATGTTCCATGGGAGAAGTTGGCGGAACCTTTCAGGATCAAATACCTCAATGTTGGTAATCTCCGTTAATACTTTTCTCAAGTATTTTTCAGGATCCAACTGATTAAGTTTGGCCGT
>NZ_FOPI01000027.1 GCF_900113455.1 Ligilactobacillus ruminis DSM 20403 = NBRC 102161
AGCTTCTTTCGGTGAATGCAAGCATTCGGTGAAAGAAAGCTTCGTTCGACTTGCATGTATTAGGCACGCCGCCAGCGTTCGTCCTGAGCCAGGATCAAACTCTCAATTTATAGTTTGTGACTCAAAATTTACTAGCGAATTGACTTCGCAAATATTGTTGCTCCTGTTTAAAACAAGAAGCCCTGCACATTTGCTTATCGAAACTTTGTTCAGTTTTCAAAGATCTGTTTTACAAGTCGCTCGTTGCGACTTCTTAAGTATATCATCAACAAATTATCTTGTCAACAACTTTTTGAAAGTTATTTTCGATTCGATTTAATAAAATCAATTTGCCGACCAAATTATTATCGCACCTTTCAAAAGAAATGTCAATAACAATTTCGATAATTAAATTTTAGTTGCTAAATGTGACAACTTGATAATCATAACATACAAACAACGTTGAGTCAACAACTTTTATATGCTTGATTTCGAGTTACTTTTTTGCATCAGCAACGAATATAATCATACCAACTATATCCATTTACGTCAATGCTTTTTTCTAATTTTTTCAGAAATTTTCCCGTATCCAACTTATAAACTGATCAAACCAAAACATATCCATATCTGTATTTGAGATTAACAGCGATTTAAAAACGTCAGTCGCTTTTTTCGTATCACCACTTGTTATTTCTCTAATAATTAACTGTTCCAGTTCAAAGATCAAAAATCATAGCAAAAATATCGTCTCTATGACATGACTCGCATAGAGACGTTAATGCATAGCAATGACTTATATGCCGACTTACAATATATCATATCTGTACAGTGGACAAACTAACTTCTAAATTCTGTTCTAACGACTAATTCCTTTAAGTTTTCAACCAGGATATCTATGCCGCAAAGCTTAAAACAAACTGATTACCTTCGCGTTTAACGTTGTTCTCTATCGTTGCTAATATCACAATGCCATACGCTTTAAGTTCGTTATCAATCTTTTAACGTTTTTTATCCCTTCAATAACATTTTGACTCCTTAAAACTTGCGTATGATATATTCAAAATTATTGATTGTGTTTCATCTCCCGCAAAATAGTCTCCGGACACATTAAAATAATCCAAGCGCGATTATTCTCAACTTTTCCGATTCCATAAATCATTGTTATCGCATAAATGAATCAAAGTCAATCATTAAGCTGTTTTTGCACATATTAATAATCCGTCATACAATTTAGTTGTTGATTAACTTTATGTTTCCCCCAAGATTCATTTCCTTATTTTATAATTTATATTTTCTTATTCATTTAGCTCATTGCATGCTGAATGAAATGGATGAATTCTGTCATTGCAGCGAAACCAAATCCTTTTCTGCTCCAAATATTAAATAAACGATTCCGCTCGTTCAAAATTAGATAACTTCATCGTTCCCTCTGTAATTGCTTTGTTTTAAAGAAAAATCAATAATGTTTTATTGCATTTACGTTTACTTATTCTTCGCACTCATCTTTCATTAAACACTTTTGAAAATGACCAGCATGTATTTTATAAAAAACAAGAAAGACGGCCTTCTTTCAAGCCGTCTTTCTTTATTTTATTTGAGTTCAGGAGCATCCGTAACAAACATGCTCTGCGTGCTCTTTCCACCATGCTTTTGCAAAACGCTTGTCTTCTTAGACTGAGAATCATTGAGGAGCTTCATGCCGTCACGATACTTATAGCTGAAATCTGCTCGGTTAACCTTCTTAAAGTTCTCAGGCGTATAGAAACGAAGCAGATCACCAGTTACAATCTTATCAGACAAGGACAAAACTTCGTCAGTTCTTTCAGTTTGCTTCTTAACTTCTTCTTTTTGCGTCTGGGTCAAATCTTCCGTGACATCTTCACCCTTATTATTATAAACCTTGCTTCCGATTTTACTGAATCCAGGCGAAACGAAATCACCGTTTCTGAATGCAACGGTCTGATTCCGATTTGGCGAAGAAAGCAAATCATTACCAAGTTGAATGGTATCCTTGTTTTCGATTCCCAACAAATCAAGCAGCGTTGGCATGACGTCAATTTCACCGCCATACGTATGATTAATGCCGCCCTTAAGCCCGTTCAAATGAATCATGAACGGAACCTTTTGGAATTGTGCCAAATCGTAGCTCGTCACCGTATCAAGGTTCAAAAGCTGTGAAATGGCCTTCTTATGGTTGTTTGAAATACCATAGTGATCACCATAAACAACAATCATCGAATTATCATACAAACCTGATTTCTTAAGATAATCCACAAACTGACCAAAAGACTCATCAAGGTATTTGGCAGTCTGTACATATCCATCGACAGTATTGTCGCCTGTCTTTGTTTTTTCGATATGTTGATTTTGCTTGTCAAGTTCATACGGATAGTGATTGGTAACCGTAATCACCTTGGCATAGAACGGCTGCGGAAGTTTTTCGATATACTTAATCGACTGCTTCAGAAAGATTTTGTCCTTCAGCCCATACCCAACGCTATAGTTGGTCTTGTTTTTATAATAATCTTCACTAAAGAAGTAATTATACCCCCAAGATTTGTAAGTATTGTCACGATTCCAAAAACTGCCGACGTCACCGTGAAATGCAGCGGTCGAATATCCGCGCTGATCTAAGATGGCGGGCATTGCCTGGAAAGTGTTTGAAGTACCATAAGAGGTCATAACAGAACCTGATGGCAATCCGAACAGCGAGTTTTCAAGCATTGTCTCAGCATCGGACGTTTTTCCCTGACCAACTTGATTGTAAAAGTTATCAAAAGACAAAGTATTTTGATCAGCATAAAACTTATTGATGTTAGGCGTTACTTCCTTACCGTTGACTTTATAGTTGATCAAAAACTGCTGAAAACTTTCCAAATGGAAAATAAAAACGTTTTTGCCGGCAGCTTTGCCAAAATACTCTGGGTTTGCAACACTTCTGTTATTCTTCAAAAATTTAAGAACTCCATCCATGTCGCTGCTGCTTGCGCTTGCACGCGTAGCACTTTCTTTGTGCGTCTGGTAAGCATTGTAGCCGGCATAAAAATTCATGCCCAAATATTTGACGATATAGTTATTATCAAAAGTACGCGTTAAAAGCTGCGGACGATCTTTATCAGCCAATCCCAAATTTCCGACAAACAGCAACGCCGAAATAATCGTAATCGCAATCGGATACCTCATCTTCATCGTTCTTGAATCAACTTTAATGACCTTTGTCGCCAAAAGCAACGCCAAAACAATCACGTCTGCAAAAATCAACAAATCGCTTGCATGCAAAATTTCACCGATGCTGAGCGTCAAATTGTTTGAAACTGAACCTGATGATTTGATAATCCCCATTGATAGGAAATCTGAGAACTCACGGTAGTACAAAACATTGGAAAAAAGCCATAGCGACTCGATTAAATCGACAATCATCATTATCCAATATGATTTTTTGCCTTTAAAATACAATGCAATACCGAACAACAGCAGTCCGAACGGCAAAGGGTTGACAATCAGCAGAAACTTCTGTATCGGTCCGGTAATCCCAAGACTGAATTTCGTGACATAAACAACGTATGTCTTAATCCAGAAAATCAAAAATACCAACGCAAAGAAACCTGCACGCGTATCTAGCACATTACGGACTTTATTCAACGTTGAACGCATCAAATTGCCTCCAATTATCAAAATTGTAAAATTATTCTATGAAACAGATTATAGCGGATTTTCATAGAAAGTAAAATCAAATTTCTTGAAATTACATTAATTTAAAAATTATTTATGAATTAGTCATTAAGCAGATCGTAGATTTCCATTGCAGCAAGATCAATATCGTCGAATTCAAATTTTTGCTTTGAAGCAATTTCTTCAAGCGTATATGTTTTGGTAGCAGGATCAAATGTCACAAAACCTCGTTCCTCACCGTCTTTTTCAAAACGACGCGAAGATACCTCGTTTCCTTCGTTATTTGACATTGCATCCAAGCGCTTGATGATTGCTACAAGTTGTGAATTTTCCATAGTAGACTCTCCTCGTTTTCAAATTATCAGCCATCACTTTGGCTTACCGATTATTATTTTAGCAAATTTAAGCCTAACATACACGTATTATCACAAGTTTTATGAAAAACTTTGCTAAAGCTAATTAAAAATGCCCTGAAGCTAAAAAACTTCAGGGCGGTATTTAATCTTCAGTTTTGATTTTGTCAGGCTTGACTGCCAAGGCAACGATTCCAGCAAAAATTACGAGGTAATAAGTGACAGCACGCCACAAAAGCATTGCTAAAACCAATTTTCCATGACTTGAAATAAACGTTGAGAACACCATCGAAAAACTGAGTTCTGCCCCACCGACTCCACCGGGAATCGGAAACAGCGAAATAATCATCACGATCAAAACATGCATCGTCATCACAAGCAAAAAATTGACGTGAGTTACGCCAAGCGAGAGCAAAATAAAGTACGGAATCAAGTAATAGAAGAAAAGCTGCACCAGAGTCAAAAGCGAAATTTTGATCAAAAGTCCCCAGTCCGCCCGAAGTCTCAAACTTTCTTCATAAAATGAGTCAATCTTATCATCAACGCTTTTTTTGATTTTTTCCAAGCGTTCCGCCTTTAAAAACAAACTCAGCGGCTTGATCATTACTCTGACCATTTTTTTCGTAAAATTATACCAATACATGATCATGATCAAACCTGCGATAACTGCAAAATGAATTAAAAATCCAAATATTATCAGCATTGACAACACGTGCAGCTTGTCGGCAATAAAACGGAACCCAATCAGAATACAAACAATAAAATTCACGACGATCATCGATTGATAAACGACAAATTTCATCAGCAGCATGGAAGTCGCACGCCCGCCATCAACGCCTGACTGCATCAACGCAAACAATTGCGCCGGCTGCCCACCGGTTGAAAAAGGCGTAATTCCGTTAAACAACAACTCAATCATCGGAACTCTGATTGCATCCCTCATCGGATAATGAGGAAGATGCTGCTGCACCAAAATTTTAACGACAAGTGCTTCGAAAACAACTGACAGAGCCATCGACAGCACTGCAACCATTGCCCATGACCATTTTAAGGTTTGAAGATCATGAACAAGTTCTTCATAGGAAACGCCCCTCAATGACGCATAGCAGATCAACGCACCGATTGCGAACATGATGCCGATCATAATTTTGTTTTTCCTTGTCATTTCGAACTTTTTCTAGCCTGACACTCATAGTACTTCTGCCAGATCGATGCTAGCCTTTCTTCGGAATATTCTTTTGAAACGTCTCGCGCAAATCCTTTCAACTCAGCTATTCGTTTTGGAGAAGAAACAAGAACAGTCAGCTTTTCATCCATTTCGCTCAAATCCTTGCATGGCTCATACTTGCCTGCGATAATCGAATGATACAGAGAAAGATCTCGCAACATGACGGGCGTGTTAGTGCTGCAAGCTTCAAGAACGCTCATCGGAAAAAGCTCGTTAAACGAAGGAAGCAAGAACAAATCTGCCATATTGTAGTACTTGTTCATTTGGTTTCTGTCGACGATTCCTGGAAAACAAAGATTATCGGGCGGATTTTCAACGACTTTTTTTAATTCTTCGTAACCATCCGTCATCTTTCCAAACGAAAAACCGCCGACCCAAATAAATTTTATTTCGGGATGACGCTTAGCCAGTTCAATGAAATCAAAAACGCCCTTTCTTTCCTGAAGCTGCCCGACTCCGACAACAACGAAATCTTCCTCGGAAATTTTTAGCTTTTTTCTTAAAAGCATTTTCTCAGAAGTCTCCATTTCGTAAAATTCACTTGACGAAACAAAATTCGGGATATAAGTAATTTTATCTTCAGAAATTCCGTATGCGCTCAACTTAGGAATAAAACTGGGATTAACCACGACAATCGCATCCATTTTCTTGTAAAACGCAATTACGTAGTGATAAAAAATGCTTCTGAAAGGTTGCGGAATTTTCAGACTGCCCTCAAGCGTTTCAGGCAAAAAATGCACATATCCGATTCTTGTGCCATGTCCTGGCCGCATCGTCGAAAGATAAAAAAGCGGATCAATCGTATGATAGTGACTGATATCTGCTTTTCCAAATTTATTAATCGAAACTTTCATGCTATCGGCATGATGCTCTTCAAGCAACCGAATCAGCTCAAGGTACGCACTGCCGACTCCTTGTCCTTTGACCTTCGTTGCCGATGAGAACATGTGTATATCAAGCATAGTTTAACCCCTTATCTTGCTTGTGCTTTATATTTTTCAGATTTTGAATACATTTCAAGACATTCATCATAGTATTCAACAATCCTTTTTCCGAACAGGTCAGCTGAAATCTCACGCAATTTATTTAATCTAAGAGTTTCATCACTGTATCTTTCAAGATTCTTTAAATATTCAACCGTTTTCTCAATGCACTCTCCTTGGTCTTCAAACGTCGTTCCGATATTTGGATCATCAAACAAATCATCGGTATAAGGACTATGAGTCGTGACGACTTTAAGTCCGGAAGCTACTGCTTCAATATACGTAAGTCCTTGAGACTCAGAGACCGACGTTGAAACGAACAAGTCAGCGGCATGATAATAATCGGTTACCTTATCGTTAGGAATTTCTCCGGTAAAGATAACGTCTTTTGAGATGCAAAGATCTTCTGCTTGACGCTCAAGACTCGTCCTGGCGGGGCCTTCGCCAACGATCATCAACTTAGCATCAGGAATTCGTTTTTTTATCTCAGGAAAATCGTTCAGCAGACGATCAATATCTTTTTCAAAGGCCAAGCGACTTAACGTCAATATCAGCGGCGTGTCGGGTGAAATACTGTATTTTGCGCGAATTCCAGTTCTGTTTCCTTTTTCAAACCTGGTCAAATCGACCCCGGTCGGAATTATGCTGATCGGTTCCGAAACTCCATATCCGCGCAAGGTATTTAAAACTCTTTCGCTGGGAGCAACGATGCCGCTCATATTAGAACAAAACGATTTCGTCATGACTTTCACGTGTGATGGTTTCAAAATCTTTCCCTTCGCTACGTAATGAAGGTAATCTTCATACATTGTATGGTACGTATGAAGACAAGGGATTTTTAAGTTCTTGGCAACAAATTTTCCGATCAGCCCCATTGAGAATTCAGTCTGGGTATGAATAATATCCAAATTTAATTCTTTTGCGACCTCATATGCCTGAAACAATCCGCGAACTGCAATTCTCCGATCGGTAAAAGAAACAAATGGAATGCTCGTAAAACGAAACGTGTTTCTTTCATAAATTTTTTTTTCGATTTTAGGATCGGTTGTCGTAAAAATATAAACAGTGTGCCCCATACGCTCAAGCTGATTTCGAAGCGTTGCAATCGATGTTCCAACACCGCTAACTTGCGGATAAAAGGTATCCGTAAATATCCCGATATTCACGTAAGTTCCTCCCTTGCTACTCTCAGTTAGTCATTTTTTATTATATGTTTTTAGATTGCCAATTGCAATCATTCACCGCGGCAAGTCGTGAAATCAGTATAAAATCTTAAAAAACACGCTTGATTTCCAAACAAAAAAGACTGGGTAAAATCCCAGCCTTAAAAAATACCTTTACTTAGTAAATTCTTTTACCAAGGAAACGACTTCATCAACGGTTTCACAATCAGAAACTGCTTTGTCCGCTAATTCTTTCATCTCTTTGGAATCAAGTTTCTTAATCAGACTGCGCGTCTTCAAAATTGAAGTTGCGCTCATTGAGAATTCATCCAAGCCTAAACCAAGCAACAATGGAACAGCGATTTGATCTCCGGCCATTTCACCGCACATACCTGTCCATTTGCCTTCTTTATGAGAAGCATCAATAATGTTCTTAATCAAGCGCAAAATTGACGGGTTGTATGGTTGATAGAGATAAGAAACTCGTTCGTTACCACGATCAGCTGCCATTGAATATTGGATCAAGTCATTCGTTCCAATACTGAAGAAATCAGCGTACTTAGCCAATTTGTCCGCAATCATTGCAGCTGCAGGAATTTCCATCATCATCCCAACTTGGATGTCATCAGAAACTTCCACTCCGGAAGCAACAAGGTTTGCCTTTTCTTCTTCAAAAATTGCCTTGGCATCCTTGAATTCTTGTACGGTTGCAATCATTGGGAACATGATTGCCAAACGTCCGTACTTGGATGCACGAAGCAATGCACGAAGCTGAGTACGGAAAATATCCTGACGGTTAAGACAGATACGAATAGCACGATAGCCCAAGAACGGATTTTGTTCTTCAGGAAGCGGAAGATAAGGAAGCTCTTTATCACCACCGATATCCATCGTACGAACAACGACTTGCTTGCCGCTCATGCCTTCAAGAGCTGCCTTGTAAGCCTCGTATTGTTCATCTTCTGTAGGAAGCTCATTTGAATTCATATAAAGGAATTCCGAACGGAACAAACCAACAGCTTCAGCGCCATTATCGTTTGCACCCAAAACGTCATCAGGTGTACCGATGTTTGCGCCAAGCAAAACTTCCTTGCCATCTGCAGAAACAGACTTGGCATCCTTAAGACGAGCCCACTCTTCCTTTTGTGCGGCAAACTCAGCTGCCTTTTGCTTATAATCAGCAAGTTCGGCATCCGTTGGATCAACCAACGCATCACCATTGATACCATCGATGATGACCATTTCGCCTTCCTGAATGTCAGTCGTCGCAGATCCTGAACCAACCACGGCAGGAATTTCAAGCGTACGCGACATGATTGCCGAGTGAGAAGTACGTCCACCGATATCAGTAATGAACCCTTTGACATAGTTACGATCAAGCTGAGCCGTATCGGAAGGCGTCAAATCATGAGCAACGATTACGACTTCTTCTTGAATAAGCGCAGGATTGGGTAAAGTAACGCCAAGCAAATGACTCATAATGCGCTTTGTGACGTCACGAATGTCGCCTGCGCGCTCTTGCATGTAAGCATTGTCGGTCATAGCTTCGAACATTTCGATAAACATGTCGGTTACGCTCTTTAAAGCTGCTTCGGCATTAACTTTGTCATTCTTGATCTTATCTTTGATCTGACCAAGCAACTCAGGATCGGCCAAAATCATCAAATGGGCCTCAAAAACTTTTGCTTCTTCTTCGCCAAGGTTTTCCGTTGCTTTCTGCTTGATAAGTTCAAGTTCACTCTTAGATGCTTCAACCGCATCGTCTAAACGCTTAATTTCAGCTTCAGGATCGTCAATGCTTGTTTCAGAAAATGATAAATCGGGTTGTACAAGCATATAAGCCTTAGCAGCTGCAATCCCATCACTAGCTGCAATCCCTTTTAACATTTTCGTCATTATTCAGCAAGTCCTTCCTTAGACATTGTATCAGCAATAGCAGCAATTGCCTCTGCTTCGTCACCGCCTTCTGCAGAAATCGTGATGTCAGCGTTTTGACCAACGCCTAATGACATAACACCCATAATTGACTTCAAGTTAACTGACTTGCCTTGATATTCCAAAGTAATGTCAGAGTTGAACTTACTTGCAGCTTGCACCAAAAGCGTAGCTGGGCGTGCGTGAATACCTGTTTCTGCGATTACGTGAAAATCTTTCTTTTCCATTGTGGATCATGCTCCTTTGAATTATAAAATGAAAGTCGGGCCATACGTCTTGTGAAAACGAATGAAAAACAATGTCGTCGTTCATAATACCGTTTTCATTAATGCTAATAAAAAGCCAACAAGAACATACTGCCCCTACATGCTACATGATATCATGTTTTTAAAAGTTAGACAAGTTTTTGTTGGTATCATTAAGACTAATTTATTTTTTTAACCAATTCTCAGAATTCATCACCTTTGTCATAGTGATAAATCGCTCCCCCACCCCGCTTGGCCTTGCCAATTACTTTTTTTCTGAAGTTCGATTCCATAAAAACCTTTTGAAAATCCATAAACTCTTCCTTTGTAACTTCAAACGTTTCAATTTTGCCATCATGCAAGTCGCTCAAAAGCTTTTCATAATCTCTGACCATGAAGATCCTCCGTTCATGTTGATTTCAACATATTATAACATATTCGAATCATTTTGCTTGCGATTTAAAATTACCATAGTATAATTGGAAATATAAAAAGGTCAAAGTTGGTCAAAACACTTTGTATTATTTATGAAAGGTCGTGAAACATTTGCTATGTCAAAACTGTCGTAAGAATCCAGCAACAATTCATTTAACAACAAGCATCAACGGTCATCAAATAGCAATTGACCTTTGTTCTGAATGTTATGGCGAATTTCGCGAACGCTCGACCAGATCGCAAAACCAGCCATTGCAAGATCCGTTTGGTTTCAACTCGCTTGACGATCTCTTTAAAGCAATATCGCAAAGAAATCAGCCGAATCAAAATCAACGGCAGTCTGCGCCTCAAAACGTATCCGGAGGAAACGGCAACACAATTCTCGGCAAATTCGGTTTGGATTTGACTGAAGAAGCCAGAAACGGACGCATCGATCCCGTCATCGGCCGCGACAAGGAAATATCCCGCGTCATCGAAATTTTAAATCGCCGTACCAAAAACAATCCCGTTCTGATTGGCGAAGCAGGCGTCGGCAAAACAGCGGTTGTCGAAGGGTTGGCTCAAAAAATCGTTGATGGTGACGTACCTCAAAAATTGCTCGACAAGCGCGTTATTCGCCTTGACGTTGTTTCGCTTGTTCAGGGAACAGGATATCGCGGTCAATTTGAAGAACGAATGCAGCAGTTGATGAGCGAACTCAAACGTGATCAAAATACGATTCTTTTTATCGATGAGATTCACGAAATCGTTGGTGCAGGCGACAATGAAGGTCGCATGGATGCGGGAAACGTTTTAAAGCCTGCGCTTGCTCGCGGTGAACTTCAACTCGTCGGCGCAACGACGCTGAACGAATACCGCACAATCGAAAAAGACGCTGCTTTAGCCAGAAGACTTCAGCCGGTGCGCGTTGACGAACCATCAACTGCTGAGGCCATCGAAATTCTCAAGGGAATCAAACCTAAATACGAGGCTTATCACCATGTAAAATACACTGAAGAAGCGATTAACGCTGCCGTTTTGTTGTCATCGCGATATATTCAGGATCGTTTCTTGCCCGATAAGGCCATCGATTTATTGGATGAGGCTGGCTCAAAAAAGAATTTGACGATTCATGCAGCTGATCCAAAAGTTCTTGATGACAAGATTTCACACGCCGAAGCCAACAAACAGGCGGCTCTTAAAGAGGAAGACTATGAAAAAGCCGCCTATTACAGAGATCAGGTCAACAAATTCACGGAAATGAAACAAAATTCCGTTTCTGACGAAAATGCTCCGATCGTCTCCGATAAGGACATGGAAGCAATCGTTGAGGAAATGACTCAAATTCCTGTCGGCGAATTGAAAGAAAAAGAGCAAAATCAATTGCGCAACCTTGCCGATTCCTTGAAAAAACACGTTATCGGTCAAGATGAGGCGGTAACCAAAACGGCCCGTGCCATCAGAAGAAATCGTGTCGGTTTCAATAAGTCGAATCGCCCAATCGGAAGTTTCTTGTTTGTCGGACCAACAGGCGTTGGCAAGACCGAAACAGCCAAACAGCTGGCGGAGGAGCTTTTCGGATCCAAAGATTCCATGATCCGTTTCGACATGAGCGAATACATGGAAAAATTCTCAGTTTCAAAACTTATCGGATCTCCTCCAGGGTACGTCGGGTATGAGGAAGCCGGTCAATTGACCGAACAGGTACGCCGTCATCCGTATAGCTTGATTCTATTGGATGAAATCGAAAAAGCTCATCCCGACGTCATGCATATGTTCCTGCAAATCCTTGATGATGGACGTCTGACTGATTCCAAGGGTCAGACAGTCAGCTTCAAAGATACGATCATCATTATGACAAGCAATGCCGGAAGCGGAGATTCCGTTATCAATGTTGGTTTTGGCGCCGAAGCAAATGGTACGACCAACTCAATTTTGGACAAACTGAGTCGCTATTTCAAACCTGAATTCTTAAATCGTTTCGATGATATCATCGAATTCAACGCCCTTTCCAAGGAGGATCTTGGAAAAATCGTTGACTTGATGCTTCAAGACGTAAATAAGATGCTGCAAGAAAAGCAAATGTCATTATCCGTAACGCGTCCAGTATGCGACAAGCTCGTTGAGCTGGGTTATGATAAAAAGATGGGTGCAAGACCATTGCGCAGAACGATTCAAGAGCAGATTGAGGACAAGGTTACTGACTTTTACCTTGAGCATCCGTCCGTTAAAAACTTTGCGGCCAAAATAGAAAACAATCAGATTGTCATAGCAGAAAGTACGGCCAAATCATAACATCCGACAAATTTATGTTCTTAAAAAGAGTCTCAGTATTTTTTAAATATTGAGCTCTTTTTTATTTAGTATTTCACAAAAATAACGTATAATAAGGGTATATGAGAGGACTGTGTAATAATTTAGGAGGAATTTGCCATGCAATTAATTGACGTAACCAACAGTTATGCGCGAAAAATCCGTTGCGAATTGATGAATACACCCGTTCACTTTATTAAAGTCTTTACCTTAGGCAATTCAAAAGTTGTTTTTAAAAAGAAAAAAGATGACGCTGAAATCATCATTTCGAATAAGCTTCGACCGATTACAGAAAAGGAAATCGAATTCGTTAAAGAGCATCTTTTGGGTGAAAAAGCTAAGCACGCGTTGATCACGGCACGGAAAAACATCACTGAAATCAGCTTGAAGAGCCACAAATAAATTTGTCATCAGACGGGGAAACCCGTCTTTTTTGTGGAATTGTTTCAAGTTGCTTGATATAATTGAACTATGCTTAATGGTTGAAAGGTGGGAGTTTGATGTCTTTAGGAACATACTTTAAAAGAATTTTTAATCGAAACATTCGCAGATCACGTTTTGCAAAAAAGCATGCCGCACCGAATGTTTCCATGATTAATCAAGTTCTTCCAAAAGAAAATTCCGTCTTCGTTTCAGCTCCCGAACCAGAAACAGGCTTCCCTGAAACTTCATCTGAACCGGATTCGACCATTATCATCATTTACCAGGACGAAAATCACAATGCGCTTCGATCTCCGGAAATAATCTCTGGAAATCGCGGTGATAAGCTTAACATAACGTTTAAAGAATTTGAAAATTTTGACTTGATTAAAATTACAGGGTTCACCTCAGTTTTTTCAATGGAGTATGGTGCAATTACTTTAACCTATCGTAAAAAAAACGCAGGACTCGTTTGGATTTTTTGTCAAGACATGGATGACAGACACTTTCTTCAAAAACCTGTTTTTATCCGCGGTGGTTTAAATGATGAATATTCACTGAGTTCACCGGCCGTTTTGGGATATTCGGTCAAGCATGCAAGCGGTCCTGTCACTGGTTTTTTTAAAGAAAGACAACAAGTCGTAACTTATTATTACCGTCGCGATGAATATGCAGACGTCAGCTATGACATCGGTTTTCTTCGTTTCAAAGATTTCTATTGTTGTTCGGATGCGCCGAATGGTCGAAAAACGCGCGTTGTCATCGCAAAAAATACGGTTTGGCAGATTTTTGAAACAATTGAACTTGTTTCAGGCGAAAAATGGCATTGTCTAGGAGGCAATATTTGGGCTTGCTTTAACCATGATCTGATGGAATACAGCTCAGTTCAACCTCAAAAAACTTTAAAACTTGAAAACAGATTTTCAGACTGTATCAACCTTAAAATCAAAGCCAAAATTGATTTCGTTCCAAATAAGAAGCTGTTTCTTTATGATCGACCATTCGGCACGAAAATTTCTTCCGTTCCTGATGGAAAGATTGTTACTTTGACTGCTCGCCACCGTGAAAATGGCATTATTTGGTTTAAGATCGGTGACTTGGGTTGGACAATTTTTGAATATTTGAAATTTTGAAAGTAAATTTCACGTTAATAAAGCATCCAAGAACCTTCTTCAGATTCTTGGATGCTTTTGCCTTTATTCAATCGTAAGCGGTCATTAAAACAGCGGTGTGTACACAAATAGCCCGAGATAGCATTATTATCTCAGGTTATTGCGTATGCATCGTTTTTATTTTTTTATTTATGAAGAACGCTTATTTAAAGACCGCTTACCTTACTTCACGTTTATCGTCATGCTTAAAGAAGCTTCAACCATTTCAAATTTGATAATCATATGTCCGTATACTTTTGTCAAACCCTCGTCTGACATCATTTTTTCAGACACGAGCTTGTCTAATTCTTTTTTATCGGGTGTGGCTATGTCGATAAGTTCTTTAAACAATGTTCTTCAAGTTTGATGCCGTTCTTTTTTATGTCTTTATCATCTCTGGATTGCATTAATAACGTATTAACGCATATTATTGGAATGCGAGAAATTAAATGTCAGACATAGCACACCTTGCGAATAATTAATTTAAATAAATTATCAATAACTAATATATGTTATTAAATTCACATCCTTCATCAATGAGATTAAAAATACTTTTTCACTCAAAGACTCCCCAAATCCAGTAATTCTCAACACGAACATGATTACGTTTCGGACAATAAAAAAGGTGCATATACGTCAAAGCACCTTTAAAATATTGATTTTAAATTAATTATAATTTAGACGTAAGTTCAACGTCAGGATATTTATCCTTGAACCAACGTTCTGAAAATTCATTTTCAAACAGGAACAACGGATTTCCTTGCCGATCCTTGACAAGCAAATTACGAGAACTCGACATCTTTTCATCAAGTTGTTCTGGAGCAATCCAACGTGCAATCTTTTTACCCATCGGTTCCATAACTACTTCTGAATTATACTCATTAGCCATACGAAATTGGAAAACTTCAAATTGAAGCTGACCAACGGCACCCAAAATATAATCACCCGTACTATAGCTTTGATAGAGCTGAACGGCACCTTCTTGAACAAGCTGCTCGATTCCCTTATGAAACGATTTCTGTTTCATTACGTTCTTTGCCCGAACATGAACAAAAAGTTCCGGAGTAAACTGGGGCAGTTTCTCAAATTTAACTTTCTTTTTTCCTGAGTAAATCGTATCACCGATTTGGAAATTACCCGTATCGTATAATCCAATGATGTCGCCCGCTACCGCTGTTTCAACGACCTCTCTTGAATCAGCCATAAACTGCGTAGAATTTGATAATCTAATCTTTTTTCCAGTTCGCTGAAGCGTAACGTCCATCCCGCGATCAAATTCGCCAGAACAAATTCTGACAAAAGCGATGCGGTCACGGTGGTTAGGATTCATGTTCGCCTGAATCTTGAAGACAAAACCGGAAAATTCTTCATCTTCTGGATCAACGAAGTTTCCTTCTTCAGTCCTATGTTTTGCAGGAGCAGGTGCAAACTGCAAATATGCGTCAAGGAACGTCTTAACGCCAAAATTAGTCAACGCAGAACCAAAGAAAACAGGTGTCAACTCTCCTTTTTCAATCTTTTCTTCATCAAATTCGCTGCCCGCTCCTTTGACAAGTTCAATTTCCTCCAATACCTGACGATAGATGCTCTCTTGTTTAAGCGGATGATTACCCTTGATTTCACCGTTTTCGTCCAGTTCAAGGAATGATTCTCCTTCATTTTCACTGCGATAAAGTTCAATTCGATTATTGAATCTATCATAAATTCCTTTAAAGCCTTTTCCCATTCCGATTGGCCAATTCATCGCATAGGCTTCAATCCCTAAAACTTCTTCCAATTCCGCTGTCAAATCCAAAGGTTCGCGTCCATCACGATCGAGCTTATTAATGAACGTAAAAATTGGAATCCCCCGCATTTTACAAATTTGGAAAAGTTTTTTTGTCTGCGGCTCAATCCCCTTGGCAGAATCAATCACCATAACTGCAGAGTCGACTGCCATCAACGTTCGATAGGTATCTTCCGAAAAGTCCTCGTGACCAGGCGTATCCAAAATAACGACCCTCTTGTCGTCATAATCAAACTGCATGACGGAACTCGTAACTGAAATTCCGCGTTTCTTTTCAATTTCCATCCAGTCGGACTTGGCAAAATTTCCCGTTTTTTTCGCCTTGACCGTTCCTGCCGAACGAACGACGCCGCCAAAAAGCAGCAACTGTTCAGTGATTGTTGTTTTGCCGGCATCCGGGTGCGAAATAATCGCAAAGGTTCGCCGTTTTTCAACTGCTTGTTCTAGTTGTTTCTGATCCATTTTTACCTCTCAAATCCTTCAGTTGTTTATTTTTTGTATTTTCTAAAAAAACATGTTTACATTGGCCTTACCTCATTGATTGCTAAAATAATCCATTATTAATCATAATATAAAAAAGGGCGACTTGCAACGAATGCAAGCCGCTCTTTTTTCTAACTGAGCTTAAGCTCGGTTTGCTTTTTTATTGCCTCTTTCTTTCGATGGAGCGAAGTCAGCGCATCAGGCAACGTCACCTTGACCTCAGTGATTCTGGCATCATCGATGATTTTTGCGGTAGTCAAAACAACATCGCCTTCAGACGACTCGGCCGTAACCGAAACAACCTCATCGTTATCAGGTATTCTGCCAAGCTTGGCAATCAAGAATCCCGCAATGGTATCAATGTCATTAATTTTCAGATCCGTTCCGAATTCATCATTAAAATCATCAATCGGCATCTTACCTTGAACTAAAAATTCATCCGATGAGATCTGCTGATAAAGCTGATCTGGTTCATCAGACTCGTCATCAATTTCTCCAACTATCTCTTCAAGTAGATCTTCTAAGGTAACCAGACCGACAACGCCGCCATATTCATCCAATAAAATTGCCATCTGATTTCTTGTTTTTTGCATCTGAAACAAAAGCTCATCCAGAGTCATCCTTTCAGGAACGAAGAAAGCCGGACGCATCGCTTGCCTGATTGTAATATGATCAAATCCGAAATTTCTGGCCAGCTTGACCAACGTCTTGATGTGAACGATACCGACGACATTATCTTTATCTTCGTGATAAACGGGAACACGCGAAAAGTCCATCCCCAAAATACTGTCGATATTGCGACTGTTATCGTTCGTAACGTCCACCATGAAAGCATCCGTTCTCGGAACCATGATTTCACGTGCCATCTTGTCATGCATCGAAATCACACCGTCGATCATCTCATACTCATTCGTATCCAGCTCGCCGTTATTTCTTCCTTCCTCGATCATGTCCAAAATATCCTGCCACGATGCCGTTGGATCGTCTGCCGTATCAGTTACGTCACGTTTAATAACAAAATGTTTATTGATTAACGAAACAGCCGTCACCGTCGGCCAAAACAAAACATAGATTGCATAGATGAAGTAATACAGCCTTTTAGCCGTTTTTTCGGGATGTGCCGCAGTCAACAATTGCGGAATCGCCATGAAAAATGCATATAGTACAACGGCACACAATAACGCAACAATCACGCCTGCCATTTCATACAGACTGCTAAAACCGATAACATCTCTGAATAAACCGACCAAGCACCCCGCAAGCATTAAAATCAAAAAAACGCTGTTGAGACGCAACGCTGCCAAAAATTGCGGTCTTTTTTCTGCCAACTTTTGCAAAGACTGCATTTCATTATCATCTGATTCGCTGCTCCCGTTCCTGCCGACGGGACGATTGATTGCGTTGACACATCCCGTCGCCATCGACGTTAAACAAACAAAAACTATTACCAAACCAACCAACACCCATAAAAGGGGCTGTCCGGGATCACCCATACCTATCACTCCATTTAATGTTTTGATTAAAGATAGATTATACACCTACATGACAGATTTTTCCATTACTTCGGCACTTTGATCGTTGCCCCCGCAACCAAATCGATGCTGTCGCCCATATTGTTCAATTCTTGGATGCGTTGAACCGTGGTTGCATATTTATCTGCCAACTCCCCGATTGTTTCGCCGTCTCCAACCGTTACCGTTTGTGTTTCCTCTTTTGCCTTACTTTCCGATTCTGCTTTGGCTTTGCTTTCCGATTCTGCTTTGGCTTTGCTTTCCGATTCTGCTTTGACTTTGCTCTCCGATTCTGCTTTGGCTTTGCTCTCCGATTCTGCTTTGGCTTTTTCTTCTGACTGCTTCTTTGCCAATCTTTCAGAAGATTTTGCGGTTTTCTTTAAACTGCTCTTGTTAACGCTTTTCAATGATACGGCTTCTTTTTGAGCAGTTTCTTTTGTCATATAACGATGAACGAGCCAACCTCCGCTTGTGAAAACCAAAATCAAAAATGCGACAATAGGAACCGCGATTCCTAATTTCCTGGGTTTCTTTTGCTCCTGATTAAGTTTTCTGCCAGTTTCCGAAACGGGATCTGCACCATGGTCAACATAAAAAGCACGACGCATTTTCGGTTCATCTTTCCTGGTATATCCGTTTTTGAATTGTTCGCTCTTAAACTCATCATACAAAACTCTGACATCAAACATCATTTGCTCTCGCTGCTTGTTTGCCAAATAGTCGTTTTTCTCAGGCAAAGTCAAAGAACGATACCATTCGAGCGAGTATTCAAACTGTCGAATGATGTCTTTTGTCGGGCCGAAATCCTGCAACTCTCCAAAAGAAATCCAAGCACAGCGCTCACAAAGACTTTCAATCACGATATTTTTCACGTCTGAAATAATGAATGTCGTTCCGGTATCTTTCAGCTTTTGAATCCTCTTGATCGTCTTTTCAAAAAACGTTTGATCGAGCATGGACAACACGTCATCAATTACAACCAGTTCAGGATTGATATACAAGGCAAGTCCAAGTACTAAACGCGCATGCATTCCGACCGAATATTCCCTGACAGGACGATATAAGAGCTGTCCTGCCTCAGTAAAATCAATAATTCCGTTCGTCAAATGATCTCCCTTGAATTTATCGACACCGGAATCTTCAATTGCATTTCGAATATTTTCAAGTCCGGTCAAATTTGGATCAATACTGTCCAGACCTGCGTAACTGATTTTTGCATCAGTCGTGACAAATCCGGTGGACTGACGTTCAAGACCCGTAATGATTTTTAAAAGCTCAGTTTTTCCGGAGCCGTTTTCTCCAATAACGCCCACAGCCTCTCCCTGAGTGACGTCAAACGTTATTCCACGAAGAAGCCAAAAATCTCTGCTTTCATCCAATAACCACGAGACCTTCGTCTTTTTGTCCGCATGCAAAGGTACGCTTTTTGCAATATATTTGATTTCAAGTTTTTTCATATGCAATCTTCACCTGATTTATTTTTTCTTTCTTTATAAAATACTACCCTATCCGACATATTGGCGCAACTATCACAAAGAATACTTGCACTTTCAGGATATCATCGCTATAATTGTCTAGTTGACTTTAAGGAGCAAGAAAAATGAAAAATTTCATCAGAAAACACCAAAGCTTTGTTTCTTATACTTTTTTCGGAACACTTGCAAGCGGAGTAAATCTGATTGTCTTCCATATTCTATATCAAAATATCGGCATAAACTATGTTGTTGCTAATGTCATTTCTTACATATGCGGGATGCTCGTTACGTTTTTTACCAATAAACGGCTCGTATTTCATTCCGAGTATGATTCAGTCAAAAAATTAATTCGCGAGTTTTTGTCATTTTGCAACGTCAGACTCTTCTCATTCTTTTTGGATAATTTTATCATGGTCGTCGGTATCAGCATCTTTCCTATCAATGCCGACTTGTTAAAAATCATTGATCAGTGCATCGTGGGTATATTAAATTATTTTTTTTCAAAATGGTTTATCTTCAACACGACGAATCGTTTTCAGGTAAACGTTTTGTCAAAGCGTCAACATGATAAAACACGGAAAGAACCCAATCTTGATCGAGACAAATGAATTGATGTCTCAAAAAACGGCCAATAATGACAAATCACTCTAACACCGAATTCAAAAAGAGGCTGATAAGAAACTCTGTCTCAATTTAAAAACCGGATTATATTTGCAATCATTGCAAATCTGATCCGGTTTTTTCGTATGCATGACAATTTCTCTGTTATGATGAAAATAACCAAAAATAGTTTGGCGGTAAATTTTCCTGAGAGCTTGGCGCGCTGATTTATCAGCTGCATTTGGCAAAAGCTCTGCCGTTTACGGACATATCGCTGAAAATGGGCCGTTTGTGCGTAAATTTGAGTGCAATCTTGGATAAATCAGTTGAGCAGCACTGCATTTAAAAAAGCCGTCAAAGTCAGTCGCAAATTGACCGCCTTCGTTCGGCTTTTCGTTTAATTCAAAAGGGAAAAGAGACTTTTTCCCAGCCTCTTTCTTTTTCATATTCCGATAGATGATTATTTACGTCTGATATCTTTTGCGTGGCCAATAATCTCAGAACGACTATCGCGACCCATCAAGTCAGCAATTTCTTCTTTGATATCGGCCCCCTTGAACAAAACGTTATAAATAGCCGTTGTAATCGGCATGTCAATGTGTTCTTGCTGCGAAAGCTGGTAAGCAGCTTCACAAGTATTGATTCCTTCAATAACCATGCCCATATCCCTTACGACTTCATCAAGCGACTTGCCTTGACCCAAAGCATTACCGCAACGCCAATTGCGCGAATGAACCGAAGTACACGTTACAATCAAGTCACCAACGCCTGAAAGCCCAATGAACGTCAACGGACTTGCTCCGAACGCCATGCCCAAACGAGCAATTTCTGCCAAACCGCGAGTCATTAAAGCAGCCTTGGCGTCATCACCATATCCTAAGCCGTGAAGAGCACCTGCGCCAATCGCAATGACGTTTTTAAATGCAGCACCTGTTTCAACGCCAATAACGTCATCATTAGTGTAAATTCGAAGATAATTGTTAGAGAACAAATCTTGCACGTACTCAGCTTCTTCAATATCGTTTGAAGCCGCTGTAATCAACGTAATGTCTTTTCTGGCAACTTCTTCAGCATGGCTTGGCCCCGACAAAACGACTATGCCCTTGGCATAACGCTCTGTCAATTCTTCCATGATAATTTCAGAAATCCGTTTGTGAGTCCCGATTTCAAGACCCTTGCTTGCGTGAATAATCAACGGACGAGCATTCGTCTTTGCCAAAATATCTTTAAGCTGGCCAGCAACCAAACGAATAACTTTTGTCGGTACAACGAACAAAATAGCATCTGCCCCATCAACGGCTTCTTCCAAGTCAGTTGTCGTATAGAGCTTTTCGGGGTACTTGAACCCTGGCATGTAATGTTCATTCGTGTGTTTCTCATTTAATTCATCAGCTTGCGCTTGAATGTTTGTGTAAAGTTTCACATCATGACCATTTTCCACCAAAACGGTTGCAAGAGTACTACCCCAGGAACCTGCGCCTAAAACAGCAATTTTTTCTGTCATTTCTTACATCCTTACTATCAATTATTTGTTTTCATACCACTTTCAAGTTACCACATCTTGAGCAAAAAGGCAAATGTTCATTATTGCACAATCTTAAAATAATTGACGTTTTTTTCGTTCTTTATTGCGTTTTTCGTCACCGTTTTAATAATAAAATATTTAGTTGTCGCTGTTATTTTCATGATTTAACATTATAATGTCGTAAATATAAATGACGATCACTTTGATGACAGCATAAACCGGAACCGCCAAAATCATCCCGAGCAATCCTGCCAAATTGCCGGCAACAAGCAAAATAATGATAATCGTCAAAGGATGAATATCCAACGACTTGCCGATTACGTTTGGATAAATCAAATTGCCGTCAATCTGTTGAACGACAACGCAGACGATGATCACCAAAATCGTCTGCCTGACTGAATTTGACATGGCAAGAATCAGCGCAGGAAGCAAACCGATGTAAGGTCCAATATAAGGAATCATATTGGTGATTCCGGCAAAAATACCGATCAAAAGAGCAAACGGAACGCCGACGATTCCATAGCCGATTGCGGTACATGTCCCAACAAACAAGCATTCAATCGCTTGTCCCGAGATATATTTTGAAATCGTTTTGCTCATCTTTTCCAAAAGTTCTCCGATTCGATTTGCATGCTTTTCCGAGAAAACACCCGTAACCGTCGGAACGAGCTTATGACCGTCCTTTAGCATGTAAAAAAGCATGAATGGAACCGTAACGATAGTGACCGTTACGCTCGTAACCATCCCGATAATCGATCCGATGCTCGACGTTATCGACATCATAAAATTCTTGGCAAATCCAGAAAGGGATTCTTCAATTTCCTTCGTATACGCATTGATGTCAACGTCTTTAGTCAAGTCAACGATCCACGGCGGCAGATTTTTTTGCTGAAAAATCTTTGTTAAAAAATGTTGGAAGCTCCTGATGTATTCAGGCATGTTTTGAATCAGCTGCTCAACCTGATTCAAAATATTCGGAATCAAAAATGATAGAGCAGACACGATAATCGCAATCAACAGCAAGAAAACAATTGCAACTGCAGCAGTTCTTGAAACATGATGATTTTTTACTTTAATTTTCATCAACAGATTGACAAGCGGATTAAGCAGATAAAACAAAAAACCCGCAATCAAAATCGGGGCAAACAACGTTGAAATGAACGTCCCAATCGGTTCAAACAAAAATTGAATCTTTGTACATACCCAAATCAGCAGCGCTAAAAGCAGCAATTCCAAAGTCCAAAACATCAATCTGTCCTTATTTTTGTTAGAAAACAAAGATACACCCCCTCATTCGTAATTCATGTATAAGTATACCGCGACAGATTGAGTTGTGCAAAAAAAAGACCGGGAACAAAATCCCGGTCTTTTCATTACAAACATAAAACGACAGCTATTGCCGCCGCGATAATTCTAAATAGCGATTGTACCAAATCTCGACATATTCTTTTGAGAAAGGTCCCTTGCGATTATTGATCCAATCAACCAGAATACGTACATTATGCTTTAAAATTTTGTCTGTCTGCGGAGAATAGGACCACTTTTTTCCGTGTTCCTCATACTCATCAACATCAAGTAGCCGTTTTTCGCCATTCGGAAAAACTTTGACATCCAAATCATAATCTATATACTTAAGAGCCTCTTTGTCCAAAACCACCGGAGAAGCCAGGTTGCAATAGTAAGAAACTCCATTATCGCGGATCATTGTGACGATATTAAACCAATAGTGCTTGTGAAAATACATGAGTGCCGGCTCGCGCGTTACCCAACGTCGGCCGTCCGACTCTGTGACCAAAGTATGATCGTTACACCCGATCAGTGCATTCTCACTGGTTTTGAGCACCATCGTATCGCGCCACGTTCGATGCAAGCTGCCATCGTGTTTATAACTTTTTATGGTAATAAATTCGCCTTCCCTGGGTCCGTTCGAATGACGCATATTATCCCTGCTTTCTGAGTTATAAGCACAGGTGCAATTACACCGATACCGTTTTAATTATACCAAATATTCATTAATATTCCTAAAGTTTTTTACTCAGGCCTCAAATCAAGCTTGACCACTGCTTCAGTTCGTGCCGTTTGAGGAAACATATCAATCGGCTGAATATAGCTGACGTCATACTTCGAAACGAGGCTGACCAGATTCCTTGCAAGCGTCGACGGATTGCAGGAAACGTAAACAAATTTCTTTGGTTTATTTCGCAAAATGACCTCGATCGTCTCGTCATCAAGCCCAGTTCTCGGCGGATCAACGACCAATGCATCAAATTTTTGCCCGGCTTTCTCCCACTTGGCAAAAATCTCTTTGGCATCTCCTTCTTCATAAACGACATTTTTAATTCCTGACATTGCAGCATTTTCTTTTGCATCAGCAATCGCCTCTGAAACAACATCCATCCCCAATACGAGTCCGGCTTCTTTTCCGCAGTAAAGTCCAATCGTCCCGACACCGCAATATGCATCGACCAATATTTCCCCTTGCTTGAGATTCAAGGCCTGCTTAACTTCATCATACATTTTTTTGGTCTGAATCGGATTCATCTGGAAAAAAGCCCTTGCTGAAAGTTTGAACGAAACGTCGCCGAGTTTTTCGATGATATAATCTCTTCCGAAGATACGAGTCGTTTCATCACCGTAGACAAGCGACGTTTTGCCAGGATTATAATTTTGCATCACTGAAACAAGCTGGGGAAATTCATTTCTGAGTTCCGCTGCGATTTCAGAAGCGTGCGCAATGAAATGCTCATTCGTGACGAAAACAAGCTGAGCCTCTTTTGTCGCAAACGCCTCCCTGACGACCATCGTCTTTACCGTCCCCTTGTTTGTTCGCTCGTCATAAGCACAAACATGCCATTTTTCCATTAAGGCAAGCGTTTTGCGAATTATTTCAAGCGTCAGTTTCCGCTGTGTTTCAAACGTCGGCAAATCGACAAGATGATGGCTTTCCGGCTTGTAAAGACCGGCAATCAGCTTGCCAGTCTTTGTCATCCTGACCTGAAAAGCCGCCTTGTTGCGATAATGATACGGATCATCCATCCCGATTGTCTTGCGCAACTCAATTTTTTCGTAACCGCGCGGTTTGAATTTTTCAAGAGCCTGCAAAATAACGTCTCTTTTAAAATCCAACTGTGCATCATAGTTCAAGTGCTCCAATTCGATTCCGCCAACATCGTAATGATCGGCCGGATCGACTCGTTGACTTGATTTTTCTACTATTTCAAGCAATTTTGCTTTTGCATAGTTTCTGTTTGATTCCGTAATTTTGGCTTTGACGAACTCCTTTGGCAACGCACCCGGAATAAAAATTATTTTTTTCTTATAATATCCAATTCCTTCACCGTTGATTCCCAAGCGCTTGATTTTGACGTGAATCGTTTGACCCTTTTTTAAATAGACTTTTCCTGTAAACTTCTTTTGCTGCATCATTTTTTCCTTTCATTTCTTGCTCTTAGATTATAACACAATGCGCTTGAATTTGACGCTAATATACTTTCGCATTACAATGATTGCAAGGAGCAACTTAATTGTTAATTAATTTGTAGAAAAAGACAGAATTGCATGGGATTATATAGCAAAAAGCAAACCGATAATCCTTTGAAAGGCGGTGAAAGCAATGATAAAGACTCAAAAGCAAGACCGCATCCCAATCGAACCATGAAAAAGTTGCTTGACGATTTGTGCGATTACAGACGCTACCGTTGGAATCAAGGGTTGGCTTTATGGAGCGATATGTATGATGTCTCTTTGATTTTGGAAGACAAAGAACTTTTGCCCAATGAACGCAAGGTTCGTAACGAACTGGTTGCTGATAAATCCGACTGGCAGTATCAGTTGTCAGCCAGATATCTTCAGCTTGCCGTTTCTGATTTAGGCAAGACTTGGAAAAATTCCTTTAACAAACATCAGTTCAAGTCTAAAAAAGCCCCCAGACAGGGCCAAAATCGGCAATGGAAAGTTGCGATTAGATAAACCGCACGGCGTTAAAAACTGGTACGATATTCGGCTCAAAGGCGAAAAAACTTTGAAGGGCGAATTAAAAGTCGTTTCGATCTACCGTGAAAACGGAAAATATTGGGCGAGTCTGCCTTTTGAAGTCGAAATCAAAACAAAAGCTGAAAACGGCAATTGACGTCAACGTTGGTCATTTCAGCTACACGGAAGGACAAGTCAAAACTTTACCGCATAATCTCAAAACCTTGTATGAGCGCATCAAGCATTATCAGCGCTTGTTAGCCAGAAAACGGAAAACAAACGGGAAGAAGGCAGCTCAATCAAACAATTACGTTGAACCGAAAACCAAGTTGCGGCGTGATTATCGAAAAGTTGCAACATTCAGCATGATATCGTTCAAAAGTTTACGACCAAGCTGGTCAACAATTATGACGAAATCGTTATTGAAGATTTGGACGTGAAGCGAATGCAGAACGTTGCGTCCAAAGGATTGCAGCGGTCGTTGTTTGGCTGTTTCAGACAGGTTTTAGCTTATAAATACCAATGGTACGGCAAAGAATTATTTTTAGCCGACAAATTCTATCCAGGCACGCAACGTTGTTCTCGATGCGGATTCGTCAAGACTGGTGATGACAAAATCGGTCTTGATGGCAACATGAAACATAAAACCAAGCATAACGAATATGTTTGTTATGAATGCGGTGTCGTCATGGACAGAGATGAAAATGCGGTCATGAATTTGTTGGCTTTGATATAAGAAAATCAAAATGGGCGGGATACGTCCTTAAGCTGCAAGAGCCGGTTACTTTCATTAACCTCACGTTAGGATATGGGAATACCAGCGTTGACGGCAGCAAATAAAATTTAGGAAAGGAAAAGCTATATTCTTTCTGAATAATGCGGGAAAACGTTTTACAATTCCATATTATTCTACATTTTATATAGCAGGTTTTTGAACAATGAACCAAAAAATAACCTCAATCACCGCTCAAAAACGCCCAGGTCGCTTCAACGTTTTTTTAGACGGAAACTATGCTTTTTCCGTTTCGGAAGATGTTTTGGTCAAATTTCAGCTGTCAAAAGGAAAAGAACTGGATTCGGCCGACTTGGAAGAAATTTTTAAAGCGGATGATCTGTCTAAGGCTTTGAACAAAGCACTAGATTATTTGAGCTACTCATTGAGGACTGAAAAAGAAACACGTCAGAAATTGGCAAAAGAAGGTTTGGAAGATAGCATTATCGAAACCGTTATCAAAAAACTGACAAAAATGAAATTGCTAAACGATTCGGAATACGCTAAAAGCTACGTCAGAACAATGGCAAAAACAACTGACAAGGGACCAAGATTCATTGCTAATTCTTTAAAAGAAAAAGGCATCAGCCTGTATGACACGGAAGATGCATTGCTTGAATATCCTGCCGAAATGCAGTTGAAAAACGCTTTGAAACTTGCAAAAAAAACAGTCGCCAAATCGAAAAAAAAGTCATTCAATGAGTGCAATCAAAAAATTACGCAAGCCTTGCTCAACAAGGGATATTCATCAGAACTGGCATCGCAAGTCAGACAATCCTTGAATCTGACAAAAGACGTCGATCAGGAACATGAAAATCTCAGATTGGAAACAGAAAACCTTTGGCACAAAAACAGCCGCATCGACTTGAAAAAAAGACGCAATAAAATCAAGGCTGCGCTTTTTCGCAAAGGATTTGACCTCTATGAATGCGACCGAATTCTGGATGAATTAGAAAATACTGAAACGGAAAACTGAGTTCGAAGCGGTTTAACTGAACATAATTAAAAAGAGGCTTGGAAAAACTATGCCTCAAACTGAAAACCCAGATGATTTGCAATTAATTTAAAATCTAATTCGTTTTTTTGCATATGCGTGACAATCTCTTGCCGTGATGAAAATAGCCAAAAAGAATCGCATTTAGTAAAACTAATCGGTAGATTTCCATAAAATGCTGACTAAATAGTTTTCAGAAATATATTTTAAAAAAGAAGCTCTTTTCGTATCGAAATAAAAACGCCGGACAAAAGCAGTCGAAACTTGACTTGACCGCATTGTCCCGCGTTTCATTTAATTAAATCTGGAAAAGGGCATTTTTCCTTAAATTTCCGCTTTCAAAGACAATATTATTTTTTGCATTTTAAAAAGCGATTGTAAGCATTTTTTCCAAAATTTTCAATCGGGTCATGCTTAGGCTTGACTTCACCAAAGCACATCTCTTCAAGGGTGGCATTGATGATTCCTCCGACCATAATCACCCAACATGTAAAGTTCAGCCAAAATAAAACAACAATTACGGTTCCGATTGTTCCGTAACTCAAAACGGTTCTGGCAAAATACTTGACGTATACCGAAAACCCCTGAGTCAAGACCATCCATCCGCACGTCGCAAAAAGAGCTCCCGGCCAGATAAAGCGCAAATGAAGCTTGGCATTCGGAATAAACGCATAAAGCAATACCATAATCAAAAAAATACCGACCATTATAGTCGGCCACTTGACCTGATTAAAAGTATCAATCATGTCCATCGGCAAATTAAACAACGGTGCCAGATATTCAAGAACCGCCTGCCCAAAACTATAAATGATGAACAGTAACACGAATGCCACGCCAAGAAACGCGGTAAATAAAAACGCAAACAGTCTCCTTGCAAGCATTCCTTGACTGTTTTCAACTCCATAAGCAACATTTAGCGATCTCTTCATTGCATTAAATCCACGGCTCGCTGCCCAAACTGAAATAAGACCAGAAATCGAGGCTGCGCCGCCAGATGATCCATTTTCCAAATATTGAATGATAAAAGGTTTGAGCGTTTGATATATCGAACGCGGAATTGCCATTTCGATGTATGCCAGAACGGTACTTGCTTTAAGATGCAAAAGCGGCAAGAGATTTCCGATAAAAATCATCAGAGGAATAATTGCCAACAACGCATAATAAGAAATTACGATTGCTTCGTTTGAAACGTTTGCCTGATTAAAACGTGATGCTGCAGATAAAAAGAAAGTGCGTACACCCTTATTAACGTCTTTCACGTGCACTCGCCTTCCTTTCATTCATCTTAGAACTTAGTTATCGGAATCACCTTGGCCCGAACTGTCAGCACTGCTTGAATCCTGATTATTGCTTGAATTAGCCGGAACCTTCAATTCCTGCCCAGGATTAATGGTTCCGCTCGTAAGATTGTTCAAATCCATCAATTCCTGCGTCGTAGTTCTGTACTTGCTTGCAATCGTCGATAAATAGTCCCCTGATTTGACCGTATATGTAGTATACTCACCCTTGTTTTTCTTAGTCGACGATGAAGACCTTGAAACAGACGATTCCGAACTTGATGATGCAACGCTACTTGAAGAAACAACTGAGGAAGTCTTTTTCAAACTTGAAGAAACCTTTTCGGAATCACCTTTTGGTTCCTTGTACTCGCCATACTTCTTTTTGGCGATTTCTCGCTGCTTATTATATTCACGCTTTTGAATTTCAGCATTATTGCCAAAAGAAGAAGCCAATCTTCCCTGGACAAAATCACTCTTAAATCCTAAAATGCAAATAACCGCAATCACAAGAACAATTACAGCGGCTCTGATAATTTTAAACGTATTTTTTCGTTTATGATGATTTTTTGCACGATTTGCCACACCAATACCTCCTTAAGACGTCAGTCGCTTATATATTCCTTTAAGTAACATGATACTATAAAATTGCTTTATCTGCATAGATTTATGCAAAAAATTTGCTTGAACCTAAAAAAGCCAGGACAAGCGTAAGCGGTCGTTAAATAAGCGTTCTTCATAAACCTCTGATGTCTTGGTATGCTTTAAACATCAAGTATATCGGAGGTTTAAATATGAAATTGGATGACGTCGTGGAAGTCAACCTTGTTGACCGAAGCCCTAAAGAAACATATCGACCGGTCAGGGAAATGGCTGCGAAAATTATTACGGAAGATGTTGAAATCCGAATCTACAACGGAGCTTCGAGAGAGATTCTCAAAAATTTGAACAACTATCTTTGGTATCGTGATCAAAATGTTTCCAAATATAAATAATATGAAAATCTATCTCATTTGCGGTAAGACCGATCTTCGCAAAGGGATAGACGGATTGGCTGCTCTTGTTACCGAG
>NZ_FOPI01000045.1 GCF_900113455.1 Ligilactobacillus ruminis DSM 20403 = NBRC 102161
GTTTTCGTCAACTTTTGAAGGCGCAAGGGCTAATGCCGTTGCGTTGTCGCTGATATATACGGCCAAACTTAATCAGTTGGATCCTGAAAAATACTTGAGAAAAGTATTAACGGAGATTACCAACATTGAGGTATTTGATCCTGAAAGGTTCCGCCAACTTCTCCCATGGAACATCGATCTTACCTCATAAATAAGAAAATAAAAACGATGCATACGCAATAACCTGAGATAATAATACTATCTCGGGCTATTTGTGTACACACCGCTGTTTTAACGACCGCTTACGGTCAGGACGTATCCAGCTATCAATTGAGTGATTTTGATTACATGCTACAACGCAAACAGCTAGGGTCTGAATTTACCATTGTCAAGCTAGGCGGTTCCGGTGGCTTTGAAGGAGAACATTATCAAAATCCAAAAGCTTCGGCACAGCTGGCCAATGCGTCAAAAAGCGGTCAGGACGTTGCAGGCTATTTCTGGGGACAGTTTGGATCAGATAGATTGCTCGCGCAAAAGATGGCCAGGTATGCAGTAGAGGATGCGCACAGGACAGGGTTAAAACAGGGAGCTGCTATTGCGCTGGATTACGAGCAGGGAGCATCGATGTCAAGCACAGCTAATACCGAGGCAATTATTGAGTTTATGTCAGCCGTTAAAGACGCGGGGTATAAACCGCTACTATATAGCGGTGCCTATTATATGAAAAAATATGTAGATATTGAGCGCATTGGCAAGCAGTTTGGAACGTGCCTGTGGGTTGCTAGCTATAAGACAACCGGGTTACAGTTAGCTCCGGATTTTGCTTATTTCCCGTCAATGAACTATGTAGCGATGTGGCAATTTGCGGATAATTGGCATGGTACTGATGGAAACGTGGAACTTGTTTCTGTTATTAAAGGAGATGTTAAAAACAACGTGGCGGTTAAGCCAACTGTTACTGTTTCTGGGAGCTACTATACTATTCGGCCTGGCGATTCGTGGTGGTCAATCGCAAATCGTTTTGGCATGGACATGTATCAGTTGGCACAGCTTAATGGCATGTCGATCAACAACGTTATTCATCCGGGTCAAAAAATTAAAGTTAAGGGCACGATCAAAAACGGTGCAAAGCCAGTTAAAAATACCAATACTAGCTTTTATGTTGTTAAGCCTGGCGATTCGTGGTGGAGCATTGCTGCTAAGTATGGACTTTCTATGTATACGTTGGCACAACGCAACGGCAAGACGATTTACACTGTTATCCATCCGGGCGACCATCTGACCATCAGTGGACAGACCGTCACCGCCACACGTGCCTACACTGTCAGATGTGGGGACACGCTAAGTGGTATCTCTGCTAGACTGGGAGTGTCGGTCGGTCATCTGGTACAGGTTAACCGTATAGGCAACCCTAACTTAATTTTTGTTGGGCAACAATTGTTGTATTAGGCTTGCTTTTACTGCACTACATCTTGGATTTGATTACGATGCTTGTCAAGATATAGTACTTGACAGATGTGATAAAATTCAATTAAGGATGGTGACGTGTCATGAGAATAGCAATTCAGGAACCTATAGCCGTTGCTAATTTTATAATCGAGATTGCAAATGAAAATAAGAAAAGCATTACTAATCTTAAATTACAAAAAATAATGTTTTTTTTGCAAGGATATTGTTTGGCGCGTTATGGAGAACCTATAATTAATGGTAATTTTTCAAAATGGAAATATGGTCCAGTTCAAGTTAGTGTGTATGATGAGTTTAAGATATATGCATCTGGTCCAATAGCGCATTTAAGTTCAAAGATTGTTAAAAAGGATAATAAATTTGAATTCGTTTGTGAAAAATTGAATTTAGCTGATAAATCCATCGAATCAGAATTAACTGCTGTTGTAAAAAAAATAATGAAAAAAAAGCCGTGGGAATTGGTTGATATAACGCATAATCATTCTAGTTGGAAAAATTTTAGATCAGATATTATGAATCATGAAGCTATTGATTATTCTTATGAAGAAATTGAATCCTGCTATAAAGATAATGTCGATTTGTTGGGGTTGCAGTAATGAGTAATATTGAAGATATATTTAGATCTTGTATTGATCATGTAAATGATCGACCCGATAAACGTGACAGTGACTTTGTAGACTTTTTGGAAGAAATAAGCAAACATGTTGAAGTATGCAAAGATTATAAAGAAATAAGTAGAGTTGTATACAGCATGGAGAGTGAAGAGTTTGAGTTATTAGAGAAATTCTTTGGTGTTAATGATAGACAAGAAAATACTTTCAGTGGAATATTTGAAAACATGCAATTGACTGAGAAAGAAAAAGACAATATGATACACTTTGAGAGACATGTTATTCTTAGCTGTCAACAGAGGGATTATCTTACTAAAATGTCGGATAGTGTTTCTGAAAAAGTAAAACGAACCCAGAACAAGGTGACTAAGATTTATTCTGAGTTTGTTGGTATTCTTGGAGTTTTTACAGCGTTGTCCTTTGCATTGATGGGATCTGTCCAAGTTTTTGGAAACCTTTTGAGCAATGTAAGCAATCCTAATATAAGGACAATAGGTTATGTACTGGTTGTAGCAGGTGCTTATCTGTTGTTAATTTATTTAGTTGTGTCGATGCTTTTTATAGGTATGAAAAAAGTTTTTGAAGGCAATAGTAAATATGATTTGAGCGACACTTTCACTCTTGTTATCATTGTAGTATCCGCTGCATTAATAATTTTTGGCTTTTTGATGGTTGTGTTTTAATTTTGGCTATTAAAGTTAATATGTATTAATTATTCACCCTCACTTTTGTGAGGGTGTTTTTTAGTGATTTTTGTAGAAAATAAACGATAAGCGTTTCAGCCTAAAAATCACGATACAAACAGGTGCTGCGATGGTGATAGGGGTGTTAGTAATCGCTATCGTATGGCTAGTAAGGAGGTTTGCATAATGCCAGTATCAGATACACAAAAGAAAGCCAACGAGAAATGGAAAGCTGCTAACAAGGAGAAGCAGAAGATATATCGATATCGTTTGCAAGCGAAGAAATTCATCAATGAGTTTGCCAGTCAGGATGATCTGTTGGAACTGTGTAAAATGATTGATGAAAAACTCAAAGAATGACAAAAATGCCCTCAGCTTTCACGGCCGAGGGTATTTGTGATAGTATATTCAGAATGCGGCTCTCCATCTCACTTCAAAGTGTCACCAAAAGTGTCACCAAAGTCAGCAGAATATAGTAACGCTTAGTAACTAAAATGCCGTAAAATCAACGTTCTGTGCCTAGTAGAAACGCGTAATTTCCATAACTTAAGCCACTTACCGGGCTTGAACCGGTGACCCCCACCTTACCATGGTGATGCTCTACCTGCTGAGCTAAAGTGGCATTCAGACTTACCTATTTAGTATATCTGATTAGAATGAAGAATGCAACAATAAATTATGATTCTGCATTTTTTTCAAAGCTGAACGAAACAGTATAAAGCTCAGGCGGAATTTGTCTGAGCATTTCAGGCATCTGTTCCGGGCAGATCAAAGTCAATGAATGCATGGCGCGCGAACAGATAGTATAGAAGATGCCAAGCGTGTCTTCAGGAAATTTTTCTTCTGTAACGTCGCAAACGATGACTGAATCAAATTCGAGGCCCTTGGCAAGATAGATTGGAAGAATCGTTATGCCTGAGGGGACGGAAACGTCCTGATCGTCTAAAAGCGTGACGTCAAAATCTTCTTTAAGCTTGAAGAAAAGTTCTTCTGCATCCCGTTCGTTTTTTGTGATCAGGGCAACCGTCCCGTTTTGATCAAATGCGTTTTTAAGCGTTGTTTTCAAATCTTTGAGTGCATTTTCTCGGCTGGTCATGAATAGTGTCGGTTTAGCGCCTGAACGGGCAAACGAGCGAATTTTGCCTTTGTTTGGAAGAAGCGATTTCATGAAGTCGGTAATTTGCTTGGTCGAACGATAGCTGGTGTTCAGTTCGATGATGCGACAGTTTTTGATTTGAAGGCTCTCGTTTAGCCTTTGAAGCAGTGATTTCGGCTCTTCAAGCGGATTGAAGAGAGCTTGTTCGCTGTCACCCAGAAGCGTGAGTTTGGCATTCGGAAAGGCGTGTTTCAGGTAAATCATGGTTGCCATTGAGTAATCCTGCATCTCATCAATAAAGAGGTGTTCGATCGAACGATTTTTTCCTCCTCCGGTCAACAGATCGCGCAAGTAAAGCACCGGTGCGCAGTCGCTTAAAGAGATTCTGTGAAATTCAACGTTCTCGGAAAATTCATGCGATGAATCGGGAAGCGTGCGGGTTAAAAAGTCTTGATACTGTGCATAAACGTCAAAAAAGAAGCCGTTGTAAAGTCCGTCATAGATTTGGGCAAACTTTCTTTCGGCAATTTTTTCACCGATGTAAAATACTTCCTGATCGAGACTTTGAAAATGATTTCTGCGTTTCTTTCCGATCAGATCGTTATACTCCTCATCTGAGAGAAGATCGATTGCTGCGCGCATTTTCCTTGACCGCGCGGTGGTTTTGATGAGTCTGTTCAGGCGCTTGATCAAAGCATTTTTGATTTCAAGGAACTTGTCTTTTTGTTTCATGGCAGTTGGAAGCTTGGCAAAAATTTCTTTGATCTCCTTTGCGGAGAAGATGACCTGTCCGTCAGGAAGAGTCATATCGGCAAATTTTAAATCTTTTGCGTCTAGTTTTTTTGCGTAAGCGAAGATTTTTTGCATGAATTCGGCAGATTCCTTGATTTGTCGCACGGCAAGCTGTTTTTGCGTCAGTAACGGACTTTTTTCATAGCGGGCAAAAATCGTTTCGACGTTCAGGCCCTGGAATCTGCGACTGAAAAATTCAGCAAGCGTGACCTGCCGCATGTTGCGTTCGCCAAGACTTGGCAAAACTTCTGAAATATAATGTGAAAACAACAGGTTCGGCGAAAATAAAACAATTTGGTCTGCAGAAAGTTTGCGGTTGCTGTGGTAAAGCAAAAAGGCGATGCGCTGCAAAATAGCGGAAGTTTTGCCGCTTCCGGCAACGCCTTGGACCAACAGCAGGTCATGTTTCGTATCCCGGATGATGTCGTTTTGTTCTTTTTGGATGGTGGCAACGATGTTTTTCATGTATTCATCGCTGTGTTCGCCTAAAACGGCCTGCAGCATTTCGTCGCCGATGGTTTCGTTGGTATCAAACATGTGTCTGATTTTGCCGTCGACGATCGTGAACTGTCTTTTTTTGACGAGTTCGGTTGTCTGTATCCCCATTGGCGTTTCATACTGAACGTTTCCGAGCGTGCCGTTGTAAAAAATCGAAGAAATCGGAGCACGCCAGTCATAGACGAGAAAATTGCGATTGTTTTCCGCAAAAGAAGCCGTTCCGATGTAAAGCGATTCGGGTTCTTCTTCGCCTTGGTCAAGGATGTCGATGCGACCGAAGTAAGGGGAATCTTTCAAAAGAGTGAGCTTTGAAAGTTCCTGTTTTAAAATGCGCTCATTTTCGACGTTTTTTGCAACAAGCTGCTTTTGCTGCTGAACCTCTGCGTTTGTTTCCATGCGATCATCGACTTCAAACGTATTGATTTTGGCATTTTGCACGTAGTTTTTTTCAACGGAAGACGTTTCTTTGCGTGCTTTTTCAAGCTCGTTTTCCGTAGTTTCGATTTTTTCCTTGATGCGGCCGATAACGTAATCGACGCGCTGCTGCTCTTTTTTCTTTTCGGAATCCAAGAGAAGATACCCCTTTCTTTATGATCAAAAACGGTTTCTGTTTCGTCTGATGCGATTTTTGTATTCATTTTCGTCTGAAGCGGAATCTGGGATGAAAGAAACGTCCGTGTCGATTATGCCGAAATTTTTCAGCATCAGCGATTCGATTTTTTCGCCAAGACGATAACTTTCCAAGACGCTCATTGTACCATCAACGATGACTACCACGTCAAGCGTGACGAGATTTCCGTTGTAATGAGCCTTGAGCTCGTCGACTTCCTTGATGTCGTCAATTTTTTCGATATATTCTCTGAACTGCTTTTCAGCTTTCGGATCGAAATAATCCGCAAGGTTCAAGCTGCTGTCCGTGAAAATGCAGAGTCCCGAATAGAAAATGTAAATTCCGACAACGATGCTGGCGGCTCCGTCAAGCCAGGCAACGTCAAAGAGCAAAGCGCCGCCGATTGAAAAAAGCGTTCCGATGCTGGTAAAGGCATCGCTCAGACTGTCTTTGGCAGAGGCTGTCAGAGCTGCATTTTTCAGGCGCAGACCGGCACGTTTATTGTAAATCCAGATTAAAGCCATGATGATGCTTGCAATTGCGGCACCAAGCAAGGCAATCGGCTGAGGAACGATGCGTTCTGACGGGTTGAGCAGCGCCCTGATGCCATCGATGATGACGCTTGATGCGATGACGATCATGATGATGCCGGTAACGAGCGTGAAAATCGTTTCGTAACGCCAACGCGTAAATTGAATACGCTGATCGTTGCCTGTTTTTCGCAGCGAAATTTTGGGAAGCGGGATTCCGGCGATATCGTCGTCATCAATATCTGAGGCAATGTGAATGCCGATGATCAAAAGCACGGTTGAGATGATTCCCGAAAGATTGTTGAAGGCATCGGCTTTTAATGTCTGTGAGCCGCTGATTGAAGATAGAATGCCTTCAATGACGGAAATCAGCAGGTAGGCACCGATATTTATGAAAAGGTGTCTTTTGGCTGAAATCAGTTTGCCTAGTTCTTTTTGCTGGATTTTTTCCCAGTCTTCAAATTCTTTTTTTAAATGTTTGTCGATTTGGCTGATTGGAGTCACCTTCTTTCATTGTTTTAATTATAATTGAGCGTTCTGAAAGTGCAAACAATATGAACTGTGTGTTAAAATTATAATATATGTTACTTGAGGAGTGAAGGGGCGTGATCGAGTGAGAAAAAAATATCTGTTGGCACCGTTTTGCTTTGGAGCGATGGTTTCGTTTGCTTTTGCGAAGCCTGCGACTGTTCATGCGGACAACGAGTTTGATTTGAACGTCGAATCGAACGATTCGCTTTTTTCATTGAAAAACAGTTTCAACTTCAGCTACAACAATCAAAAGGCCGTGTCAGCAAACAAGGAGGAAGCGCTGCTTAAGAAAAATCAGGCGGAAGAAGCAGTGCTTGAAAAGAAGAATGCCGATGCCGAGGCTTTAAAAAAAGCCGACAACATTAAAAAAATCAATAATTTTCAAAAAGATGCGCAAAAAAAACTTGATGATTTGAAACAACGACAAGCTGCCGATTTGGAAAAGGCAACGAGCGAACATGATGAAAAAGTTGCGGAATTGAAAAAAGAAATTGAAGAACTTGACAAGGAGGCAAGCGATTATCAGGACAGGCTGGCCGAATTGAACGAAAAAATCGAACAAGCCGACAAAGAGCTTCAGGATTTTAAACAAAAGCAGGAAGATGATTATGCAAAGCTTGCACAGGAATTGGCTGATCAGCAAAAGCAACTGGAACAGCGACTTGCTGAAGAACTTCAGAATCTGATCAATCAAAATAAGCAAAAATTGGCCGAATTGATTGCCAAAAACAAGGCAGCTTTGGATAAATTAAAAGCTGATGACCAAAAGCTTCTGCAAGATCTCGCTGCAAAGTATCGGGACATGTACCGGCAGGCACAGCTTAATTTGAAACGCTATTTGATCAATCATCCCACAAATGCTCCAAAGCAGCTGCTTTATCAGCATGAAAACAAGACCTTGACGACAAAAATCGGCAACAGCATTGTAACTTGGCCAAAGCCTGGCGAAAATAAGAACCCTGTATTTTCCAGAAAATCCGCAGGCAAAAATTCAGGCGAATCTGACAAGCAGCATGAGATTGCGCCTAAGCAGGCAGTGACCGTCAAGAAAAAATCCGAAAACAAGCAAGGCGATTTTCCGCTTGGCGAAGCATTTGGAATGATTTTGGCCGCAGTTTGCGCCGTTATCGGAACGACGTTTGTTTGGCGCTTCAAATCAGGCGGGGATGTTGAATAATGTCTTTACAATTTTGATTTTTTTGATTAAAATTTAGTTGATGTTTCAATGAGAAGAAATAGTAGGGGAGTCAAAGACAGAGATGCGCTTTTGGCTGAGATGCGCAGCGATGACCTGAAGTGGGGCTTTGAGAGACGATAGTTGAATAACAAAAAGAGCGGCATTATTGCAAAATAGGTGGCACCACGGTAACTCGTCCTATTCCTTTTGGATTAGGGCGTTTTTTCATATGTCGAAGAAGGAAAGGATGTTTCGTAATGGAAAACAATATTATTTTGACGGGCGACCGTCCAACGGGAAAACTTCACATCGGTCATTACGTCGGCTCGCTTAAGAAACGCGTTGAGATGCAAAATACGGGGAAATACACTCCGTACATCATGATTGCCGATCAGCAGGCCTTGACCGACAATGCTCGCGACCCGGAAAAAATCAAAAATTCGCTGATTCAGGTTGCGCTTGATTATCTTGCCGTCGGACTTGATCCGAAGAAATCAACGATTTTCGTCCAATCGCAGATTCCGGCGCTTGCAGAACTTAATTTGTATTATCTCAATTTGGTGACGGTGTCTCGTCTTGAGCGCAATCCGACTGTCAAGGCGGAAATTCAGCAAAAAAATTTTGAACGTTCGATTCCTGCTGGCTTCTTTACTTACCCTGTCAGTCAAACGGCAGACATTACTGCATTTAAAGCCAAATATGTTCCTGTTGGTGATGATCAGGAGCCGATGCTTGAACAGGCAAGAGAAATCGTGCGCAGCTTTAATTCGATCTATGGCGAAGTCTTGGTTGAACCTGAAGGAGTTTTCCCGAAGAAAGGCAGCGGACGGTTGCCTGGACTTGACGGCAATGCCAAGATGAGCAAATCACTTGGTAACTGCATCTATCTGTCTGACGATGCAGATACGCTGAAAAAGAAAGTCATGTCGATGTACACGGATCCGAATCACATTCATGTTGAAGATCCTGGTCAAGTTGAAGGAAACATGGTCTTTGCTTATCTTGACATTTTCGACTCCGATAAGGAACATGTTGCCGATTTGAAGGAACGCTATCAGGATGGCGGTTTAGGCGACGTCAAAATCAAACGTTACTTAAATGAGGTTTTGGAAGCAGAACTCGGACCGATTCGCAAGCGCAGAGCAGAGTTTGAAAAAGATATTCCTGCCGTTTACCAAATGCTGAAAGACGGCAGCGACAAGGCAAATGAAGTTGCCAATCAGACGCTTGAAGAAGTTCGTGCCGCAATCGGCGTCAATTATTTTGACATTCTGAAGTAAAGGCAGGGACAGGTAATGAAAAATTTGGTCATGCTGGATCTCGGCTCGAATTCGACGCGAATGTCGATCAACCAGGTGGATGACAAGGGCAATTTTACGGAAGTCAAGCGGATGAAGCAGATGACGCGGATGGCAGAAGGCATGGGTGCAAGCGGCACGAAGAAGCTTGAAGACAAGGCGATTGAGCGAACACTGAAAGCCTTGCGAGATTTTCAAAAAGAATATCAAAACATGCCCAATCTGACGGTTCGCGGGATTGCCACGGCCGCAGTTCGTTCGGCTGAAAACAGCCTTGAATTTCTGGAACGCGTCAAGGAATTGACCGGGGTTGACATTGAGGTGCTTTCCGGAAGTGCCGAAGCCTATTATGACTACGTTGGAGTGATTAATTCGCTGAACGTCAGGGATTGCGTTATTTGCGACATGGGTGGCGGAAGCTTTGAGCTGGCCGTTGTTGTTGACAAAGAGGCCGTCAGTTATGTATCGATACCATATGGTGCAGTCAGTCTTGCTGAAAAATTCAATGCTCATGATAAAATTTCGGCGCAGGATCTTTTCAAATTCTATCGATTCATTTTGTACAAGTTCAGACAGCTTCCGTGGCTTTTGCAAGGAACAAAGCTTCCGTTGGTTTTGCTTGGCGGGGCCAACAGAACCGTTGCCAGAAAAGAATTGATGCGCTTGGGAAGAAAGGATCTTGAAAATATCCATGGAGTTTCGATGTCAGCATATTCTTTTATCGAAACTTATACGGAATGGCTCGGAATGGATCGCAAAGAGCGTGCGGATATTTTAGGCCCGGAAGCTGAACGCGCCGATATTATCATTGCGGGGCTTTCGCCAATCATTTTTTTGATCGAGTACCTGCAGACGCCGGAAATAATTTTTTCCGAGTCGGGCGTAAGAGAAGGCGTCTTGTATTCGATGCTTAAGAGAGAATAAACTAAGAGAGACGGGGAAAATTCCGGTTCACTTCTTGAATTGAATTAAATGCCGAATAAGGTGGTGGTTATAATGCCCTTTAAGTATACAGGCAAAAAAGAAAATTCACTGTATGCTTGGAGGGCATTTTCATATGGAAAGGAAATCGAAATATTCTGCTGCTTTTAAGCTGATGATCATTCATGAAGCAGAAACATTGGGAATCACCAGAACATCAAGGCTGTATTCCATATCAGACCATACCATCAGAACCTGGAAGCTCATCTATAAGTATCAGGGTATTCAGGGCCTGGAACCCACACATTCAAATAACACATATTCCAAAGAATACAAGGCATCACTGGTTGAAGAATATCAGAAGTCAGATGAGAAGCTTGAAGAGTTCGCCATCAGACACGGGCTGAGAGGCCGCACCCAGCTAAGTCAATGGATTATGAGGTATAATGAATCTATCTTAGAGGATCACAGATCCGGAAAGCGAGATTCAGGAATGAAGGGCAGAAAGACAACTTTTGACGAACGGCTGGAAATCATTGAACAGCTGATAAGACACGATGTTGACTACAACTGGGCGGCTGAACATTACAATGTCAGCTATAATCAGGTCTACGGATGGTATCGGAAGTACACCGGAAGCGGAAACAATCCGGAATCGCTGCGTGACCACAGGGGAAAGGCAAAACCGGAATCAGAACTCACTGAACTGAACCGGTTGAAGAGGGAAAACAAACTTCTCAAGGCCAGACTTCATCAGCAGGAAATGGAGATAGCCGTCGCAAAAAAATTCGTCGAAATAAGCAACAGGGAGGCGAAAAAGGGATCAGGCAGAAGACCATCAGGGAACTGAACGAGGAATACGGCTGGTCAGTCAGTGAACTGTGCAGAACAGTCGGTATAACCAGAGATGCATACTATAAGTGGCTCAAGCGTGGAACAAGTAATAACTAAAACTTCCCACACCGAAAAGGTGTGTTGAACCTTGAAAACTCAATAATAAAGGCAATAGAAAAGGCATAGATGCCAGATCCTTTGGTATAATTGAATTGACGAGAAACAACCAAACAAAGGAGCAAATCTATGCCAAATTCAATTCTACCACAGGACAACGATGGACAGGAACTTTTCAATGCGATTTCTTCATTTTTTTCGATGTTTGGAATCGGAAAGCTTCTTCGTATGTGTAATTCACAGAAGGAAAAAGGTGTTCCAGTTATTCAGATCTTCAAGTACAAACTGTGCAATATTTTTGCCGATCGAAGTATGTACATGCAGCAGAGAACCGGTTCCTTCCGTGAGTCTTTTTCCAAGAACACCTTCTACAGGTTCCTGAGCAACAGCAAAATCAACTGGCTTCGGTTTACGTCTCTTCTTTCACAGAAAGTTGCAGGAACGATTGAAACTCTTACGGATGAAAAACGCGTAAATGCATTCGTAGTAGACGATACCTTATTTGAAAGATCCAGTTGCAAGAAAACAGAACTCTTGCCGTACGTCGCAGAAAACTGGCGCAAAGCAAGGGTACTGTTGTTATGCTCGAACTGCTGAAGGAAGCTTTAAAGGCTGGACATCACGCGGATTATGTTCTCTTCGATACCTGGTTTGCAAATCCATCTCAGCTCGTAGCTGTGAAGAATCTGGGTCTGGATGCAATAGCTATGATCAAAAAGTCATCCCGTATTCGTTATGAATACGAAGGCAAGATGATGGATATCAAAAAGATCTTTGGAATCTGTAGGAAACGTCGTGGCCGTAGCAAATATCTTCTTTCTGTTAATGTTATGGTTGGCAAAGAGCAAAAGATCCCTGCCAAGATTGTGTGTGTTCGTAACAAAAACAAGAAGAAAGATTGGATAGCTTTCACTTGCACGAATCAGGAACTCTCCGAAGAAGAAATCATTCGGATCTATGGAAAGCGTTGGTAGATCGAGGTATTTTTCAAAACCTGTAAGTCTTATCTGAACCTGAACACGGAATGCCATAGTCTTTCTTACGACGCGTTAACAGCACACATCGCTATCGTCTTCACAAGATACTTCATGATTGCATTGGAACAACGAAAAGATGAAGATTATCGAACACTCGGAGAGATATTTTTCTTTATGTCAGACGAGCTCGCTGACATTACTTTCTCGGAGTCTTTACAAATTATCTTGAAAACAATGATCGAAAGTTTGTACGCAGTGTTTCAAGTCACAGGGGATCAAATCCAGATGTTCGCCTGTTTGTAGATTGCTTGCCGATCTTTCTTCAGCATGTCTTAACAAAGCCGACACTTGCTATCGGTTAACTATTTCATTGCCTGTATTATTGAGTTTTCAAAGAACAAATCCCATTTTGCGTATGGAAAGTTTTAGTCATATTCAAAAAGTCAGCAATCTTCCAGGCAAAACTCACGTAATAAGAGCCTGCCTTTTCGTGACTTCATCCATCTGTTACAACATTCTCATAATAAGAAGCATACATCCATACAACAACAGCAGATGGAGAGGGTAAAATACATAGAAGAAGTACTTCTGTCTCAATCCACGCTTCCCATTATAAAACGATATAGGAATCAGTGAGACAATCTCTGCGGCTACTGTCAGATCCAGAATATTATCCCAATTAAAAACAAAACCGCCAAGGACTATATGGCATGCCGATATTAAAAACACAAGAATAGCCGCCACAAACCTTGTCTTCTTATATGAACGAAAGAAATAGAACACTGCAATCAGCAGGATTCCATACATACCACCATCAAGATAGAACTGTTCAGAAAGCACTGAAAAAAGAAACACTACCAGCAAGTCTCCTATAATCTCAGGAACCTTTGGAAGTTTGGGAATCTTCTGCAACTGTCTTAATAGAAACAGCATCACCAGTGCCAGAAGGAATTCGAACATAACATTCTGCTGCTCAATAGAAAAGATGCTTCCGGAACAGACATAATCATACACACCTTCCGACAGGAGCGCAAACCCAAGCATCGTAAGCATGTATTTAAACAGGTTATGTGTATGAACAAACCCTTCCACAATCAGAAAACAGAAAATAGGAAAAGCAATTCTTCCGAGCGTAGATGTAACATCTGCAACGGTTTCTAATGTAGACCATTGTGAATTGGAAATCTGACCATAGGTTGCACGCATCATAATACCATTGGTCAGAACAATCCGGCTTATATGATCCAGAACCATCGAAATCAAAGCAATAATCTTTAAAGTACTTCCTGTCAAACCTGTTCGTTTTTCCATAGCGAGTCTCCGTTCATGTAGTCCAACATTTTAACTTGTCCCATGAGGTAAGAGAACAGAATCGGCATCAACGAAACCGGCATATTTCATATGCAAATTCCTGCACATCCTCACGGGATAAGTACACAACGAATTCTAGTCTACTCTTACTGACAGTAAGAGTCAAGCTCCTTATACAGGCATGGAATCATTGCCGTATCTTATGTCAGCGCATCATCTCCTTGGCAAACTCTGTAGCAGCTTTCAAATCGTTTGCGTTTGGTCTACCCTTGTGAAGGCCCTTGAATTCATCCGTGCAGTGGAATTCCTTCGCATCCATAGGAATACCGACTTTGTCAGCTTCTGCCTTCACCTTCTTATATGTGGAATTCAGCATGGCAGCAGATCCAAAGTTCACGATCTTACCTACCAGATTCTTATCGAGGGTACCGATAAAAGCACGAACCTCTGGATCTATAGAAAAGGCGTAGTAGGAATTTCCCAACACATCGCTATCGTCTTCACAAGATACTTCATGATTGCATTGGAACAACGAAAAGATGAAGATTATCGAACACTCGGAGAGATATTTTTCTTTATGTCAGACGAGCTCGCTGACATTACTTTCTCGGAGTCTTTACAAATTATCTTGGAAACAATGATCGAAAGTTTGTACGCAGTGTTTCAAGTCACAGGGGATCAAATCCAGATGTTCATAAGCCTGTTTGTAGATTGCTTGCCGATCTTTCTTCAGCATGTCTTAACAAAGACGACACTTGCTATCGGTTAACTATTTCATTGCCTGTATTATTGAGTTTTCAAAGAACAAATCCCATTTTGGGTATGGGAAGTTTTAGTAATAAGCAACAGGAACAGTCAGACCTTCTTTCAGCAATTATGGATCTGGAGAAGGAACACAAGGGTACTCTGGGCTATCTGGGAATGACCACGCAGCTTGCCTCGGAAAACAGGCTGTACTTCAAGGCCGGTCTCAAGCGCGTCACCAACTGTATGAGAAGCAACGGAATCACATCCAACGTGAGAAGAAAGAAACGCAACCGTATCAAGAGACACGAAGAATACATCAATGACAACCTGTTGAAGGGACAGTTCGACAGGAAAGGAAAAAATGAAGTCTGGGTTACTGACACTACTGAAATCAAGTACGGCAACTCCGGTCACAAG
>NZ_FOPI01000029.1 GCF_900113455.1 Ligilactobacillus ruminis DSM 20403 = NBRC 102161
TCCAATTTCATATTTAAACCTCCGATATACTTGATGTTTAAAGCATACCAAGACATCGGAGGTTTATGAAGAACGCTTATTTAACGACCGCTTACGGAAATTAAAAAGGCCGGACAAAGTCAGTCGCAAATCGACCGCCTTTGTTCGGCTTTTCGTTTAATTCAAGAGAGACACGGGCCTTTTTTCTCAGCCTCTTTTGTCATGGAATCGATGAACATCGACGGTCCCGTTCTGATCGTAAAATAAAACAGCCGTAAATTTGCATACGGCTGTTAATCCGAGTCGATCGATGTCAGACGGCAATCTGCAAATGTTTGTACTCATGAGAATCAATCAGGCAAGTTGAACTTCCCTTAAAGCCTAAATGACGATAAAGGTGTTCAGCCTTGGTATTTTTAACGTCGACGTCAAGGCCGATTCTGGCTTTGTTTCTTTTGTGCGCAACTTTCGGCAATGCTTTAAGCAAGGCCGTACCGATGCCGCACCCTCTGTATTTGGGCGAAACGACCAACGAATCAAGATACCATTCGTCAGGAAGCTCAGAATCATCCTGATCATACACGCTGTCGCGCTTTTGAAGGCCAACGGAAGGAAAGAAGCGGCATAAAAGAGAATCGACTTTGTGCTCGTTTTCATTTGGATAGCCAAATGCGATTCCCGCCACTTTTCCGCTAACGTCTGCGACGATAATTTGCGCAAGCGTTTTGCGACACTCAGGAGTTTCGAAAGAACGCTCCAACGCTTTGCAAAGTTTTTTGTCATCGGCTTGTTTCAGCAAAGGCACCTCCATTTCTTTTAAAATAATATGGAACAGTGCCATTATCTGCTGGGCGTCGTCTTCTTCTGCTTGACGGATTATCAAATTGTAAGTTCCTTTCTCTCTAATGCTTTAGTCAAATGCAAGTTTTCTGCCGCAGCCGAATCGCCGATTGCGCGCCTTCGTCCCGGTTTTGGCCCAATAATCAAGAATTGAAGCGATGCAAAGAAGCAATGCCTCATCTTCTTCATGGGAAATGGTGAATTCAAGATAATCTCCGCTTGCCAATTGGACCTCGTTGATGGTCATGATGCATTCTCGACCATGAAAAACGCGGTAATTGTAAGTCGAAAGGTTGCCCATGATCAGCCAGTTGAGCTTTTTCACGAACAGCATTTCTCGACTGACACCGTAATATCGGCGAATCGAGCCGGCATACTTGCGTTTTTTGTATAAATCAAACTTTGGCAGCATTCCAAGTGAGCGTTGCTTGATTTCGGCTTCAAGCAAATTAGATGAAGAGTAGACCGACATGACGCCGGCGTGCATCCCCCAACGGCCGTTGATAAGATAGACATTTGAGCCGTTTTCATCCGTAATCGTCGTTGTTCCACGAGTTGACAGGCGATTGCGATGCGAATATAATTTGCGCACTTGAAACTCACCTCGATTCTTTTATCGAAAGATTTGACTAATTTTGGGTTGCCAATACTTCTTCAATTGCTTTGCCGACGCCATCTTCGGTGTTGTTGACCGTCAGATGCTTGGCAAGCATTTTGATTTCATCGGTTGCGTTTCCGACGGCATAGCTGATGCCGGCGGCCTTGATCATCGAAGCATCATTGTTGTTGTCTCCGATAGCCATCACGTTGTCCATTGGAATGTTGAGACTGTCGGCAAATGCAGCAAGCGCTACGCCCTTTTGAGCATTAACGTGGTTGATTTCGATGTTGCGAGAACCGGATGAGGTGATGACAAGATTCTTGTCCTTTGAAAGCTCATCTTTGATAGGACCGAGAACTTTCATGCCTTCTTGACTGAAAACAACGATTTTGCAAATCATTGTATGCGGATCATCGACGAGATCCATATAATTGTCGACATAGTTGATGTTCATCAGTTCCATTCGAGCTGATGCAAGCGTAACGGCCAATTTATAAGAAGTATCGGGACTGATGCTTGCGAGAAGTTCCGCAAAGTTTTCGATTCGCTTAGCTTTATCATCGGAGCAAACGCCCTTGTCAGTAATTACTTCAAAGTAAAGTCCCTTTTTATGCAAGGAAACAATAATTTTTTTGGCAACCGTATCAGGAATCGGGGCGGCGCTGATCATTTTGGCATTTTCATCCAAGACGATTGCACCGTTTAGCGTGATCATAGGACAGGTAATGTCGGCAGCCTGAATCAATGGCTTGATTTCTTCAAGGGAGCGCCCTGAAGAAACGACAAAGTGCACGCCAAGAGACTGTGCATGTTTGATTGCTGCGGCGTTGCCTGGTGAAATGACCATTTCGTCATTCAACAAAGTTCCGTCCATGTCAGATGCGATGATTTGAACCATTGAAATTAACCTCACTTTATTTGTCTATCACTATAATTTTAACATGAAAACGCGTGAAAAACGATTAAGAGCGGATAAAAATCAATAATTTTCCAAGGATGAAATGAAAATTGAAATGTAAGCGAAAACATATGTGAATAGGTTAACATTGTGATAAAATAAAAGCGAGGTGCTGAAATTGAAAACAATTATCCATAACGAATGGCAAGAAGTGCTGGAATCGGAGTTTGAATCTGATTATTATGCAAAGTTGCATGCCTTTTTAAAGAACGAGTATTTGAGTCATACGATTTATCCGGACATGTATCATATTTTTGAGGCTTTTGAATTGACCCCGTTTTCAGACGTTAAAGTGGTCATTTTGGGACAGGACCCGTATCATGGACCAAATCAGGCGCACGGATTGAGCTTTTCGGTTTTTCCGGGCGTAGATATTCCACCGTCATTGCGCAATATCTACAAAGAGCTGGAAAGCGATCTTGGAATCAAGCCGGTCAAGCACGGTTATCTAAAAAAATGGGCCGAGCAAGGCGTGTTGATGCTAAATTCTGTTTTAACGGTCAGAAACGGACAGGCTTTTTCGCATAAAGGCAAGGGATGGGAAAGGCTGACGGATGCTGCAATCGAAAAATTGTCAAGTCGTCCCGGACCTGTTGTCTTTATTTTGTGGGGACGTGCCGCACAAGATAAAATCAGTTTGATTGATACGACGAAAAATATTGTTTTGAAATCGGCGCATCCAAGTCCTTTGTCGGCGAGTCGCGGCTTTTTTGGCTCGCGTCCGTTTTCAAAGACCAATCAGGCATTGATCGCAATGGGAGAGGAGCCAATTGATTGGCAGCTTCCTGAAACGATTGATGAACTTTAATCAGGAAAGCAAAAATTTATTAACAGAGGTGCAGATGGTATGGATTTATTTGAAAGTTTGAAAAATAAGATTTCTGGCAAGAACATCAAAATCGTTTTTCCTGAAGGAAACGACGAACGCATTGTTAAAGCAGCGGTTCGTTTGGCAAATGACGGCATGATCAAGCCAATCATTCTTGGAGCAAAAGCAACGGTCGAAGATTCGAATAATGGACAGGCTTTGCCGGAAAGCATCGAAGTAATCGATCCTGACAAGTATCCTTCGGAAGAATTTGAAAAGATGGTGGCAGCTTTCGTCGAGCGACGCAAGGGAAAGAATACTGAAGAACAGGCACGAAAGATGCTGAAAGACGTCAATTATTTCGGAACGATGATGGTCTACATGGGAAATGCCGACGGACTCGTTTCCGGTGCCATTCATCCAACGGGAGACACGGTCCGTCCTGCGCTTCAGATTATTAAAACGAAGCCAGGCGTCAGTCGGACGAGCGGTGCATTCATCATGAGTCGCGGGGATGAGCGCTATTATTTTGCTGATTGTGCGATTAACATCAATCCTAATGCTGAAGAACTGGCAGAAATTGCCGTTCAAAGCGCAAGATCTGCGCGTTTGTTCGATATTGATCCGCGCGTTGCGCTGCTCAGTTTTTCAACGATGGGCTCTGCAAAATCGGATGAGGTAACAAAGGTTCAAGAAGCAACCAAGCTTGCTAAGGAAATTGCTCCTGATGAACAAATCGACGGCGAACTCCAATTTGACGCTGCATTTGTCAAAAGCGTTGCGGAAAAGAAAGCTAGAGACTCAAAAGTTGCCGGCAGCGCAAACGTTTTTGTCTTTCCTGAACTGCAGTCAGGAAACATCGGCTACAAGATTGCGCAGCGTTTGGGCAATTTCGAAGCGGTCGGACCGATTCTTCAAGGCTTGAATGCGCCTGTTTCCGATCTTTCGCGCGGATGCTCCGAAGAAGACGTTTATAAGGTTGCTTTGATCACGGCAGCGCAAACGCTGGGGGACTAAGATCATGCAGTTTTCCGTATCAAATGCAGAGCTTACCCAAAAAGTCGCTGAAAAACTTGCCAAAGCGCTCCATGCCGGCGACGTCATTTTGCTTGACGGTGATCTTGGAGCCGGAAAGACAACGTTTACAAAGGGGTTGGCGCGCGGACTCGGCATTAGGAAAAACGTCAAAAGTCCGACTTTCACATTGATTCGCGAATATCACGAAGGTCGTTTGCCCCTTTACCATATGGATGTGTATCGGCTTGAAGAAACGGGCGGAGATGATCTTGGCCTTGAAGAGTATTTCAACGGTGACGGAGTAAGCGTTGTTGAATGGTCGCAGTTTGTTGAAGATGATTTGCCGAAAGACTTTTTGATCGTTCATTTTATCAAAGATGAAACGGATGACGATAAGCGAACGTTAGTCTTTGAACCCCGTGGAAAACGCTATGAAGAGATGTTGAAGATTTTTGAGTAGAACATCAAGCATGTTGTAAAAGTCCATAACGGAAAAATCCGGATTGCGTCAGCACGCAGTCCGGATTTTTTAGCGAATTTAATCTTATCGTTTTCGCGGGTATTTGTAAATAAATGATTTCAATGTATCAGATCCAAAATTTTGAAGTTGAGAAAGCAAAATTTTGGCACATGCCTGACTGTCATCCAAGGCATTGTGGTGATGTGCGAGGTCAATGTCAAGATTTTGACAGAGGGTATCAAGCTTATTGTCTTGGAAATCATAGAATTGCTTGCTTGTCTTGACGGTATCGATGACGTTAAAATGAGGGGCAGCTATCCCGTATTTTTCCAACGTGCGCGTCAGCACGCTGCAGTCGAAAGGGGCATTATGCGCAACGACGAGCGATTCAGGCGTAAAAAAGCTTTCGATATGAGGCCACAGTTCGGAAAAATCCGGAGAATCGGCAACCATTTGAGGTTTGATTCCATGAATGGCGATATTTCGATAATCAAAATTGGTTTTTGGATTGATGAGCGAGTAGAGCTCATCAACGATCTGATTGTTTTGAACGACCGTCAATGCTAAAGAACAGGCACTGTTTCGTTTAGCATTTGCCGTTTCAAAGTCAAATGCAACAAAATTCATATTTCCCTTCCTTTAAATTTTCAAATCAGCCGTTTCAAGCAAGACGGGACAATGGTCCGAGCCCATGATGTCTGTCAGAATCTCTGCATTTTCCAACGAATCCTTCAGCGATTCTGAAACGATGAAATAATCGATGCGCCACCCGGCATTGTTTTTTCTGGCATTGAAACGATAGCTCCACCATGAGTAGATGCCTGTTTCATCAGGATGGAAGAACCGAAACGTGTCAAGATATCCGTTTTCCAAAAGTCGCGTCATACAGGAGCGTTCTTCATTTGAAAAGCCGGCATTCTTATGATTTGTTTTTGGGTTTTTCAAATCGATTTCTTCATGCGCAACGTTCAGATCACCGCACATGATGACCGGTTTTTTCTCTTTTAAAGCATTGAGATAATTTAAGAAGGCATCTTCAAAGCCCATCCGAAAATCAAGGCGTTTGAGTTTTGGCTGCGAATTTGGCGAGTAGCAGCAGACAAGATAAAAACTTGCATATTCCAAAGTGATAACTCGGCCTTCATGATCGAATTCGCTGTTTTGGATTCCGTAGCTGACCGATTGAGGTTCGTGTTTCGTAAAAATTGCCGTTCCCGAGTATCCCTTGCGTTCAGCGTAATTCCAATATTGATGATATCCTGGCAAATCCAGTTCGACTTGTCCCTCCTGCAATTTGGTTTCCTGGATGCAAAAGAAATCGGCATCAAGTTTTTCAAAGACTTCGCTAAAATTTTTTTTGAGTACGGCTCTTAGGCCGTTGACGTTCCATGAAACAAAATTCATCTGATCTCAGTCCCTTGTTTTTGATGTGTTCATTATAACAAATTTGTTGACGCTAAGCACTTGGATGGATATAATTATCGAAAAAAGCGAGGTGCAGCAGATGAAAATGGACGGACATACGCATACGCAGCTGTGTGCGCACGGAAGTGGAGAAAAAACTGAAAAAATGATTGAAAAGGCAATCAGATTAGGGTTTACTGATTATTGCATTACGGAACATGCACCGCTTCCGGCGGGTTTTGAAACGTCATATGAAGGACCAAGGGAAGGGTATGAGACTGCATCGCTTGGTTTTGATCAGCTCGAAGAGTATTTTGAGCATGCCGAATGTTTAAAAGAACGATTCAAAGGAAAAATCAACGTTCATATTGGATTTGAAACGGATTATTTGCCAGGATTTGAATCCGAAATCAAAAAATTCCTTGATGAATACGGCCCGCGTTGCGATACGGGAATTTTGTCGGTTCATTTTATTCAAAATTCAGAAAATAAATTCCACTGCATCGATTTTTCACCTGAAGATTTGGAAGCCGGCGTAAAAGAGTTGTTGGATGATCCCCAAGAAATATATCATCGATATTTAATGCTCGTCAAAGATTCAATCGAAGCCGATTTGGGAGAATATGCTCCGAAAAGAATCGGACATATGAGTTTAATTAAAAAATATCAAGATTATTTTTCATTTCCTGAAAAGTTTGATGAACGCAACATGCTGCTTATCGAAGAGATTTTAAAAGAAATCAAGCAAACTAAAAGACAGCTTGACTTTAATCTTGCCGGAATGTACAAGCCGTATTGCAATGAGTTTTATCCGGGAATTCAGGTGCTTTCTTTGGCCAAAAAGATGCAGATTCCGTTGATCTACGGATCGGATGCGCACGAAATCGATGCCGTTGGTCAAGGCTATCATCTTTTTTCAAGTCTGGCTCAATAATTTTCAGGATTTTTATTGACTTTTGAAGCATAAATGTTTATTATTAATTGTAAATTAATTCCTAATTGAATTTTAATTAATTGTAATGACCAGGAGAAAACTGTCAGAAAGAGCGTTAAGAGAGTCTTGGAAGCTGTGAACAGACCGCTCGTGGCAGCGTACACGCCTGCGAGCTGATGAAATGAACCATTAATATTGAACTGTAGTAGTTTTATCCGGTTAGTTCCGTTATCGCTGTTGACTCGTTCAACATGAGGTTCGTATTGCGAAATGCGGATGAAACGGGGTGGAACCACGATAAAACGTCCTCCGATGTCCTTTTTAGGATGTCGGTTTTTTTTTACATAAAAAAGAAGGGAAGGAATCCGAGTGAAAAAATTTCGTTTGCCGCCAGGGTTAGGTGATGAGCTGGACGAACAATTGTCAATTGAAAACAAAGTTTCTTTTTGGATGATCAAAAGATTGCATGAGCGCGGATTTTCACAGATCAAAACGCCATTGCTCGAGTATTTTGAACTTTTTGAAGATTACCGAATGCCGAATCAAAAAATGTATCGATTGGGCGCAAGAGACAGCAGGGAACTTGTAATCAGACCTGATATGACTTTGCCTGTTGCTCGATTTTTATCGACTCAAAATGTCAAGCTGCCGGCGAAGTTTTTTTACATCGGGGATCTTTACCGTAAAAATCGCGATTTGTCAGGTTTGTGTGATCAGGCTTATCAGTTGGGAGTCGAACTTGTCGGATATGCATCAAAAAAGGCAGAGCTTGAGTGTTTAGAACTTTTAAGCGAACTTAATCGAACTTTTCTTGGCGGAAGATTAAATCTTGAACTAGGACATGCTAAACTGGCTGATGAGGCACTTAAGGTTTTGAGCATTGATGAAGAAAAAACGCTTGCCATCAAGGAAGCATTGTTTGAGAAGAAACTTCCGCTTTATTTCAAACTGATCGAACCGTTCAGATCGAATCGAAGCTACCATTTTTTTAAAGCGTGGCCAAGATTGTTCGGGAGTGTTGAAGAAGTCGAAACAAGTCTCAAAAAGCTGGAAATTCCTGAAACGATCGAACATAGTCTGAATGAAGTTTTTGAAATTGCCAAGGCCTGCGAAGTTTTGGGAGGACACAAGGCAAATCTTGATTTGAGCGCTCCGGGCCCGCAGCCGTATTATACGGGAATCGTTTTTAAAGGATATTTGCCGAACGCTTCGAGAAACGTCATCAGCGGCGGCAGATACGATCGGATGCTTGAGAGCTTTCAAGAGGAACCGGAACCGGCAGTCGGAATGGGAATCGAGCTTTCGTTTCTGTCCGAACTTTTGAAGGAAAGGCTGCCACGGACAAAAACGTTGCCGACTTTGGTGTATTTTGAAAAAGAACAGCTCAAGCAAGCGATGGATCTGGTGAAAAACAGCGATTCCCTGCAGCTTAGTCTTTCGGATACGTTGGAAGAGGCAATGGCAGAGGCCAAAAGACTTGGCAGCGGGTTGATTGATTTGACAAAGGAGGGATGACGTTGCTGAAAATTGCTTTGACCAAGGGAAGAACCGAAAAACAAGTAATTCCGCTGCTTGAAAAAAGCGGGGTCGATTGCAGCGGCCTTTTGAACAAGAAACGCAGGCTGATTGTCAGCGTTGCCGACAAGTACCAGTTCGTTCTGGCAAAAGGCCCTGACGTTATGACGTATCTGACGAACGGGGCCTGCGACATCGGAATTGTTGGCAGCGACATTTTGGAAGAGCAGGGACGAACCGAAAATCAGTTGCTTGACTTGAACGTCGGCAAATGTCGTTTCATTTTGGCTTCGACGTCAAGCTTTGATCCAAAAGAAGAAAGGCGCAAGGTGATCGGAACAAAGTATCCGAACATTACGCAGCGCTATTTCGAATCAATCGGAGAAGACGTTGAAATCGTCAAAATTGAAGGGTCCGTCGAATTGGCGCCATTGGTCGGATTGGCGGATGCGATCGTGGATTTGACGGAAACCGGAACGACGCTCAAGGAAAATAATTTGGAAATATATGCGGAACTTGGACCGATTTCAACCAGGCTCGTGGCCAATCCAATTTCGCTTAAGCAAAAGAAACATGAAATTTTTGAGTTGGTTGATGCGTTGGAAAACGTTTGCGGGGGATTTGAATGAAAATTTACGAAAACAAAAATTTAAACGAAATGAAAAAAATCGTTTCAACATATACGAAACAGACGAGCGATCCTGAAATCGAAAGGGCAGTCGATGATATTTTGAAAGACGTTCGAGTCAGTCAGGACGATGCGTTAAGAAAATACAGCGAAAAATTCGACGGGGTGAAAATAAACGATTTCAGGGTTCCAAAAGAAGCATTGAATAAAGCATATGATTCGATTGACGATAAATTGAAAAACGCAATGGAGCTTGCGAAGCAGAACATTGTCAGTTTCCACAAGTTGGAAATCGAAAAAGGCTTCGTTGATCTTGGCACGAAAGGAATCATGCGCGGCCAAAAGGTGACGCCGCTTGAAAGCGTCGGCTTATACGTTCCCGGAGGTCGAGCAGCGTACCCTTCGACAATTCTGATGTCGGCTTTGCCGGCTAAGATTGCTGGTGTCAAAAAAGTCGTCATGGTGACTCCGCCACAAAAAGACGGTATTTCAACGGCCGTTTTGGCAGCAGCCAAACTGGCAGGAGTCGACGAAGTTTATCAGATTGGCGGTGCTCAAGCAATCGCCGCGCTGGCATTTGGAACGCAATCGATACCGAAGGTCGATAAAATCATCGGACCCGGCAATATTTTTGTTGCCGTTGCCAAGAAGAAGGTCTTTGGCACGGTGGCAATTGATATGGTTGCCGGGCCGTCTGAAATTGGCATTTTGGCAGACGATTCGGCAAACGCCAAACAGATTGCGGCAGATCTGCTGTCGCAAGCAGAACACGATCCGCGTGCGCGTGCAATGCTGATTACAGATTCGAAAAAGTTGGCAGAAGGCGTCTCAAGAGAAGTCGAGATTCAATTGCGGACGCTTCCGAAAGAAAAAATCGCTCGCCAATCAATCGAAGACAGGGGCTTTATCGCAGTCATGGACGATAAAGAGGAAATGTTTGATCTGATGAACGAGGTTGCTCCGGAACACTTGGAAGTCAATCTTGAAAATCCGACCCAGTATCTTCCTTTGATAAAAAATGCAGGGTCCGTCTTCTTGGGCAAATACGCTTCAGAGCCTTTGGGCGATTACGTAGCCGGACCAAACCACGTTTTGCCGACCGGCGGGACTGCACGCTTTTCTTCTCCGCTCGGCGTTTATGATTTCGTCAAGCGAACTTCATTCGTCCAATTTTCAAAAGATGCTTTGGAATCCGATGTTGAGGCGATTACGACGCTGGCCAGGGAAGAAGGACTTGAAGCGCATGCGAGAGCTGTTGAAAGCCGCTTCGGGAAGGAGGATTTTTGATGAGAAAAGCAAACATCAAGCGAATGACGAAAGAAACGACGATTGAGGTGCTTTTGAATCTTGATGAGCAGTTTCCCTCAGAAATCGATACCGGTATCGGTTTTTTTGATCACATGCTGACTCTTTTTGCCAAACATGGTCGTTTCGGGCTTAAAGTAAAGGCAGTTGGCGACCTGGACGTTGACTGTCACCATACCGTTGAAGATACCGGAATCGTAATCGGAGAATGCTTTAAACAGGCATTGGGAGACAAGGCTCAGATTGAACGTTACGGAAATGCAATCGTGCCGATGGATGAGACATTGGCACAGGTAACGATAGACCTCAGCGGTCGGTCATACCTTGTATTTAACGCGGATCTTGAAAATCAAAGGCTCGGGAACTTTGAAACCGAAATAGTTGAGGATTTCTTTCAGGCCGTAGCGTTTTCTGCAGAGATGAATCTGCATGCCAACGTGATATACGGGCGCAATACTCATCACAAAATTGAGGCATTGTTCAAAGCATGGGCAAGGGCAATGCGTCAGGCGGTTGAAATCAATCCTGAAATCAAAGGAGTGAATTCGACAAAGGGGGTTATCTGATGATTGTTGCGGTTGACTATGGCGCAGGAAATCTTGCCAATGTTTTGAAGGCTTTTCGTTATTTGGACGAAGAAGTTTCGGCAAGTTCTTCTCCGACAACGATTCGTCAAGCTGACGGAATCATTTTGCCTGGCGTGGGCGCATTTGGCAGTGCCATGGATGAATTAAAAAAAAGACGGCTGAACCAGGTTTTATATGAAGAAGCCAAGGCAGGCAAGCCGTTGCTTGGTATTTGTCTTGGGATGCAGCTTTTGTTTGATGAATCGGACGAATTCGGAGTTCATGAAGGTCTTCATTTGATTCCGGGAAGAGTCGAAGCGTTTCCGAAGGATATTGATCTGCTGGTTCCGCAGATGGGCTGGAATCAAAACGTCGTCAACAATGAACAAAGTATTTTTGCAGACGTTTTAGACGGAAGCTATACTTATTTTGTTCATTCCTATTATGCAAAATGTGATCAGCAATATGTTGTTTCGTACACCAATTACGGTGTCAAGGTACCTTCTTGCGTAGAGTTCAAGAATGTTTACGGGATGCAATTTCACCCTGAAAAAAGCGGGGAAAAGGGTTTGGAAATGCTTGAACGTTTCATAGAAAGGGTGGATGAGTGATGATTATACCGGCAATTGATCTTAAAGATGGTCACAGCGTAAGGCTTTATCAAGGAGATTACGCAAAGCAGATGCTGGTGGCGCAGGTTCCGGAAGAACAGGCAAAAGCAATTGATGAAGCGGGACTTAATGCTTTGCATCTCGTCGATTTGGACGGAGCCAAAGCCAAGCATCCGGTCAATACGGAAACGGTCAGAAAGATTCGACGAAATTTCGAAGGATATATTGAACTTGGCGGCGGAATCAGGACGCTTGAAGATATTTCGGCCTGTCTTGAAATCGGAATTGATCGAGTAATTCTTGGTTCCGTTGCCGTTACTGATCCTGAACTTGTCAAGAATGCCTTGCAAAAATTCGGTGAAGAAAAAATTGCGATCGGAATCGACGGAACGAACGACAAGGTTGCCGTCAACGGATGGCTTGAAAAAACCGAAGTAACGCTTGAAGAGCTGATGAAAGAAATGGAAGCAATCGGTGCCAAGTATTTTATCGTGACCGACACTTCAAAGGATGGAACTTTGGCAGGACCAAACATTGATCTTTATCGCAATTTGAAAAAAAAATTTCCGAATGCCGTAATTACTGCATCCGGTGGCATCAGCGGGTTGGCTGACGTCAAAAAGCTGCTCTTTTGTGGGGTTCGCGAAATCATCGTCGGCAAAGCGTTGGCAGCAGGAAGGGTGACGCTTGAAGAACTTTCGGAGGTGAACCGTCATGCTCGCTAAAAGAATCATTCCATGTCTTGACGTCGATCATGGCAAGGTCAAAAAAGGAATCAACTTTAAAAATCTTGTTGATGTTGGTTCTCCGGTTGAAATTGCTGCGGAATATGAACTTCAAGGAGCTGACGAGCTGGTTTTTTTGGACATTACGGCAACGCTTGATCAAAGAAAAACAATGGCTGAAACGGTTGAAGAAGTTTCAAAGCAAGTCTTCATGCCTCTGACCGTTGGCGGCGGCATCAAATCCGAAGAGGCAATGCATGAGCTTTTGCAAAGCGGTGCCGACAAAATTTCGCTCAACTCGGCCGCAATCAATGATCCTGAATTGATAACGGATGGAGCCGAGCGTTTTGGAAGCCAGTGCATCGTTTGTGCGATTGACGTCAAAAAAGACGTCGGAACGGGACGGTATCAGGTCTATTCAAAGGGCGGAACTGAAAATACCGGACTTGATGCCATAAAATGGGCCAAAAAAGCCGTTGAGCTCGGTGCCGGAGAATTGCTCGTTACGAGCATGGACTGCGACGGGACGAAACAAGGATTTGATATTGACCTTTATCAGCAAATCGGCGAGGCTGTTCATGTTCCGATCATTGCATCAGGAGGTGCAGGCAAAAAGGAAGATTTTTTGGACGTTTTTCAAAAAACGCCCGTAACAGGTGCTTTGGCAGCTTCGCTTTTTCACTTCGGCGAACTTAAAATCGAAGAACTCAAAAAGTATCTTGAAGAAAACGGGGTGAACGTCAGACGATGAAACCTGTATTTGACAAAAGCGGGCTGCTGACAACCGTTGTTTGCGATGCCAGAACGAACAAGGTTTTGATGGTGGCCTGGATGAATGAGGAAAGCTATGCATTGACGAAAAAAACGCACCAGACATGGTTTTGGTCACGTTCTCGCCAAAAACTTTGGCATAAGGGCGAAGAAAGCGGAAATACGCAGGAAGTCGTTTCGATGACGCTTGATTGCGATTTCGACACGCTGCTTGTCAGCGTGATTCCTGCCGGTCCCGCATGTCATACCGGACATGAAACGTGCTTTTTCAATGAAGTTGAAATGGAGGAGTAATTTATGCAAGATTTGGACGAATTATATCAATCTGTTGTAGAGCGCAAGGAAAATCCCAAACCGGGTTCTTATACGGATTATTTATTTACGAAGGGATTGGACAAGATTTTGAAAAAAGTCGGCGAAGAGTCGACTGAAGTCATTGTTGCAGCCAAGAATCCGGACAAAAGCGAACTGCGTTACGAAACGGCCGATCTCTTATATCATTTGATGGTTTTGCTGGTTGAACAAGGCGTTTCTTTTGACGAAATCAAAGAAGAACTCGGAAGCAGAGTCGGTTTAATGAGCAAAACGAAGGATCGTCCGGAAATTAAAGACTTGTAGTCGGAAAGGAGTTTTTCGATGCGTGAAAATCTTAAGAACCTATGCGCTTACGTTCCGGAAGCTTCGCTTGATGAGGTCAAAAAGAAGTATGATCTGAAAAAGGTTTATCGACTTTCGGCAAATGAGAATCCTTACGGAACTTCAAAAAAAGTTGAAGAAGCCGTCAAGAACTGGAATTTTTCCGAAAGCAATCGTTATCCGGACGGATATGCGCAAAAATTAAGAACGGCAATTGCGAAGCATATCGGTTGCAAGGAAAGCCAACTGATTTTAGGCGTCGGTCTGGATGAAATTATTGCAATTTTGTCACGGACGTTTCTTGATCAAGAAGACGAGGTCATCGTTTCCGATCCGACTTTTTCTGAATATGAACTCAATGCTTTGATTGAAGGCGCAGTCGTCAAGCATGCAAAATGCAGTGAAGAAACCGGCAAGACGGATTTTGAAGCCATGCTTTCAGAAATGACGGATAAAACCAAAATGATTTGGATCTGCAATCCGAACAACCCGACCGGTGCACTCAACCCGGTTGAAGAAATTGATGCTTTTTTGGCCAAAGTTCCAAAAGACGTTATCGTCTTGATAGATGAAGCTTATATTGAATTTGCCGATGGAAACCAAACGGCAATCGTTTTGCTTTCAAAATACGACAATGCAGCCGTTATGAGAACTTTTTCGAAAATTTATGGTCTGGCAAACTATCGTGTCGGATATATCGTGATGTCGAGCGAACCAGGAAACGTTTTGCAAACGGTCAGATGTCCGTATAATCTGAATTCGTTGTCTCAAACGGCGGCACTGGCGGCGCTTTCCGATCAGGAATTCGTTGAAAAGTGCGCGGGAAAAAATGCGCGCGAACGTGAGAAGCTGGAAAAATTTTTCGAAGAAAACGACATTTTTTATTTCAAAAGTCAAGCAAATTTTGTCTTCTTTAAGTTTGAAGATGCGGAAAAGCTCGCTGAATATCTTTTAAAGCATGGTTATCAGGTTCGTCGCGGTCTGCGCAAGGACTGGCTTCGAGTCACGATCGGCAAGAAGAAGGAAAACGCTGAATTGATGCGACTTATTTTGCAGTATCACAATGAAAAGAGGAAGCAATGATTGATTTTGAAACGGTTAACATCTTTTTAAAAAACAATCAGCATGTAACGATCAGACCTGCATTTTCAAGCGAGGCGAACGAGGTTGCCGATTTCTTTAAAACGGTGACCGAAGAAACGGAATTCTTGTCAAAACAAGCAGACGAAGCAAGTTCTCCGGGCGAAATCTGGCGCTTTTTGCGAGTTTCGGAACGTTCAAAAAATTCTTTGTTTATTGTCGCCAAATCAAACGGAAAAGTCATCGGCATGGGTCAGGTCGTTTTTCGCAATAAAAAAAAGAGCCGTCATCGCGCAACCGTTTCCGTTGCAGTCAAAAAGGAATTCTGGGGGATGGGGCTTGGAACTGCTTTGATGCAAGGCATGACTGCATTTTCTGAAAAAAACGGTGCCAAACAGCTCGAATTGACCGTCATGTCAGAAAATAAGCGGGCAATCAGTCTTTATGAGCGACAAGGATTCATTGCGGTCGGACGCATGCCGAATGCTTACTTGATGAAAGACGGCAGTTTTTGCGATGAGATTTCGATGGTCAAAATTCTTTGAGGTTGGTTTCTGAATGCAATCCATGTTAAAATGGCAAGTGTAATTTAGCAAAAGGAAGCATTTTAAATGGACAATATTGAAACGAAAATCATGCAAGAGTTGAAAGGAATCATCGTTAAGCCAAACGAGCCGCTCTGCAAATATACCAATACGCGGACTGGCGGTCCGGCAGATTTTGCCGTATTCCCGACAAGCATTGAAGAAGCCAGAAAAACAGTTCTTTTCACTAAAGAAAACGGCCTTGACCTGACCGTTATCGGCAATGCAAGCAATTTGATTGTCAAGGACGGCGGCATCTCCGGCGTCGTCATGATTTTGACGAAGATGGATTCCGTCAGAATCGACGGGGACAAAGTGGTTGCAATGGCCGGAGCTGCTTTGATTGATGCAACGCAGGCTGCGTATGAGGCAGGCCTGACCGGTTTTGAATTTGCATCCGGAATTCCGGGATCCGTCGGTGGCGCAATTTTCATGAATGCCGGGGCATATGACGGTGAAATCAAAGATATTGCCGAATCGGTGACGGTTCTGACTCGTTCCGGCGAAATCAGGACTTATAAAAATGCAGAGCTTGATTTCGGCTATCGTCACAGTCGGCTGCAAGACGAAGACGATATCGTGCTTGAGGCAACGTTTTTGCTTAAGCACGGCGACAAGGAAAAAATTCATGCGCGCATGGAAGAGCTGAGTTTTCTTCGTGCCTCCAAACAACCGCTTGAATATCCTTCCTGCGGCAGCGTCTTTAAACGTCCGGTCGGACACTATACCGGCAAGCTTGTACATGATGCAAATCTCCAAGGGTTTACGATCGGTGGTGCGCAAGTTTCAAAAAAGCATGCCGGTTTTATCGTCAATGTTGGCAATGCTACGGCAACTGATTATCAAAACGTCATCAAGCACGTTCAGGACGTCGTTTTTGAAAAATTTGGCGTAAGACTGGAAACAGAGGTCAGAATTATCGGAAAAGATTGAGATATATAAAAGAGGTTGGTAAAATAGTCCCGTTTTCCTCTTTAAATAAATTAAATGCCGAACAAAGGAAATCGCAAGTCGACTGATTTTGTCCGGCATTTCTAATTTCCAATGAATAAAAGGGTCTTTGTCAAATGGTGTTGATGACCTCGAAAACTTCACTTCAGAAATGGAGTGGAGTTTTTTTCCCATCGGTTTCTCCTGTGTTTTTTCAAATTGGTACAGTTACGTATCAACACCGCTTGCGTTTCCGATGGCGTGGATTCATGTATGAATTCCTGCCGTTGATTCGCAAAGCTCGAACGCGCTGCGACCTAACTGGGTTTCACCTCGCAGCCCGTTCCGCCCAGGTACTCTCACTTGGCAGGCTCGCCTGCTGGCGTTCGAGCAGGCCTGGCGCTCGCAGGCTAAGCGCACGGTTCAACACCTTGTCTCTGCCGCGCGCTCCACGACTTTGCCCGGTTGCGGTTGACATCACAATGCTTACCCGCCGGAAACTACGGCTGGAGGAAGTGTATTCAGAGAGGCTGTCTCAAAAACACTTCCAGCGTCAGCTTCTAATCAGCGCAATGCGTTTCCTGAAGTTATCAAGATTCCTGAATCCAAAGCAACTGCGTTTCAGACTCTTGATTCTGCGGTTTATTCCTTCAACCGGACCGTTGGAGAAATCATACTCGACGCTGTTAAGAACAGCTGTCATGTTCTTCTTCAAGGTGGAGATGGCTGTGTGTTCTGACCCGAACGACGGTAATTTTCCAGAACATCAATGAGCCTCTCCCTGTTTTTTTCTTCAGTGCATTGAATACATCCTGATACGCATCGTAGACCTTTTCAAACTGCGGGTGATTTTTGACAATCAGGTCAAGGGCATTCTGTTGCGTCATGTATTCACTGACTCCCCGTAAATAAACCGACCTGGCAGCTTCAAGGTCAGCGGAATTCTTGTGAAACAGACGCCAGTGTGCCTTCAGTATCTTGTATTCCCTGCAGTGGCAGTCGTTCATCTTCTTCATCAGGCTTATCCTTGCATTGCCCAGCGCTCTTCCGACCAGCTGTACGATGTGGAAGCGGTCGATGATGATCCGGGCATTCGGAAACAATACCTTGATGAACTTGATGTACTGGGCATTCAGGTCGACAACTACGGATTTCACCGCAGCTCTTTCCCGGTTCGTGTAGCGGTTCATGAAGTGCTCCCTGATTGTCTTCGTCAATCTGTTTTCAAGAATAGCCACGATGTCATGACTTCCTTCAGCGTCGCAGCAGATGAATGACATGGTGCTGTTCACGGAACGGAATTCATCAAAGCAGAGATTCTCTCCCGTGCCGAATGCAGCGCCTGATAAATCAGCGCGACAAACTATTTTTGGTTATTTTCATCATGGAAGGCAATCATCCTGCATACGCAAAAAAACCGGATCAGATTTGCAATTGATTGCAAATCATCCGGTTTTTCAATTTGAGGCATCGTTTTTTCTTAACCTCTTTTATTGCAAACTTTTACTATGCCCAGTCTCCGTTTCTGAAGACGGGAACGATGGTCCCGTTCTTTTTGATGCCGTCGATGTCCATGTCGGCTGATCCGACCATGAAGTCAACGTGGGTTTGACTGACGTTCATTCCGTGATCAAGCAATTCTTCATCGGACATCTTGGTTCCTCCGGCAACGTTGAATGGATAAGAAGCTCCAAGAGCAAGGTGATCAGAAGCATTTTCGTCAAACAACGTGTTGAAGAAGATGATGCCTGATTGCGAAATCGGTGAAGGATCAGGGACGAGAGAAACTTCACCGAGTGATTTTGCTCCGGCATCGGTTTCCAAAAGGTGTTTCAAAACTTCCTGCCCTTTTTTTGCCGTTGCTTCAACTATTTTTCCGTCTTTAAACGTGAATTTCATGTCTTCGAGAATGTTGCCTGCGTAAGAAAGAGGTTTGGTTGACGTCACGTAGCCGTCGATTCGACGGCAGTCAGGGGCAGTAAAGACTTCTTCGGTCGGCATGTTGGCCATGAATTCGGTGCCTTCCGGCGTAAAGCTTCCGGCTCCTTCCCAGACGTGGTTTTCCGGAAGACCGATCGTGATGTCGGTTACGGGCGAAACATAATGCAAGGCTGAAAATTGCTGTTCGTTCAGCCAGTCTGATTTTTCGTGAAGTTTTTGATCATGTTCGTGCCATGCTTTGACAGGATCTGATTTGTCGATACGAGTCGTTTTGAAAATTTCTTCCCACAAGGCGTCGATTGCTGCCTGTCCTTTTTTTTCAGGAAAGACTTTTTCTGCCCATGCCTGATCGGCAGCAGAAACGACCGTCCAGCTCAAGTCGTTGTTTTGCGTTGCTTTTCTGACTTGTCTCAATGCTTTGCCCATAGCAGCCTGGTTTTTTGCGATGCGCTTTTGATCGATTCCTGAATATGCACCGGGATCGGCCGACATGACGGAAATACGCGCTGCCTTTTTTTCTGCGATGTAGTTGCCTTTCTTAACGATGTATTCCGGGACGTTTTCAAGCCTTTCCTCCGAAGCATGCTTAAGGAATGCTCGTTCTGAGAAAGTATCTTTCCATTCAATCATGACTTCAGATGCTCCGGCTCTATAGGCCTCTTCGACAATCAAATGAGCAAGTTCCTGTTGAGTAACGGAAATATAAAGAACGACCGGTTGGCCTTTTTGAACGTTGACGCCGACTTTAACGATTAATTCGGCATATTTTTTGAGCTTTTCTGAGAAATTTTCAATCATTTGGGTTCCTCCCCTGGATTTTGAATTACAGTAATTTTACCATGAAACGCCTTCTTTTTGAAAATACAGAGTAACAATTGGCGAATTTTGTTATAATTAATCTAACAGACTATCGGAGGAATTGAAATGAAGATTAAAGTAATGACTGTTTTCGGAACGCGTCCGGAAGCAATCAAGATGGCTCCGCTTGTTTTGGCTCTTAGAGCAGACGAGCGTTTTGAAGCAATCACGACGGTTACGGCACAGCATCGCGAAATGCTTGATTCTGCGCTTGAAATTTTCAAAATTAAACCTGACTATGATTTGAATCTGATGCACAAAGGACAGACTTTGCAGGAAATTACGGCAGACGTGCTGACTAAAATCGATGGCGTCATCAAAAAAGCCGATCCGGATATTATTTTGGTTCATGGAGACACGACGACGACTTTTGCGGCAGCTTTGGCCGGTTTTTATAATCAAAAAACTTTGGGACACGTTGAGGCCGGACTTCGAACCTGGAACAAATATTCACCGTTTCCGGAAGAAATGAATCGACAGATGACAGATGATTTATGCGATATTTACTTTGCGCCGACGGAATTGTCAAAGAAAAATCTGCTTAAGCAAAATCATCCTTCAGATCAAATTTACGTAACGGGAAATACTGCAATCGATGCCATGCACGAAACCATCAAAGATGACTATCGGCATGAAATTTTCAATGACTTGGATTCCCAGAAAAAAATGGTTCTTTTGACGATGCATCGCCGCGAAAATCAAGGCAGCAAAATGAAGGAAACGTTTGAAGCAATCAGGGAAGTCGTTTTGAAAAGAAACGACGTGCAAGTTGTTTACCCGGTTCATTTGAGTCCCAAAGTTCAAGAAGCTGCCCATGAGGTCTTTGATGACGTAAAAGATGTTCATCTGATTGACCCGCTTGACGTGGTCGATTTCCACAATCTGCAGGCAAAAAGCAGTTTTATCATGTCCGATTCAGGCGGAGTTCAAGAAGAAGCCCCGGCATTGCATAAACCGGTTTTAGTTTTGCGCGATACAACGGAACGACCTGAAGGAGTTTTGGCCGGAACGCTCAAACTTGTCGGGACGAATGGAGAAAACGTCAAAAAAGAGATGCTTCGACTGCTTGATGATGAAGAAGAATACCAACGAATGGCAAACGCCAAGAATCCATACGGTGATGGTCATGCTTGTGAGCGAATTCTTGATGCGATCGCATATTATTTTAAACGAACGGATGTCAGACCAAAAGACTTCGTATAAGGCGGATCCCGTGGATTGTAAATCGCATCACTATTTCATGCCTGATGCTCATCGATAAAATTCTTAAACCTCCCTTAAATTTTTGCTTATCTTCCTTGATATAGGGTACAATTATAAGCGAGATTAAGGGAGGTTTTCTTGTGCAGTTCACATTCGAAAAAAAGCAGCGACGCAGATTATATCTGAGCTTCACCCTAATCTTTTTGATTTGCGCCGTTTTTGTCTATGGAACTTATTTTTTGACCGGTCATGAGCTGATTTGGCATTTGGACGGTGCCAATCAGCACTTGCCGCTCATGCAGCAATACCGGCAGATACTGAAAGATTTTTTAACTGACCCGACCAAACCGTTTGAGCAGTGGTCATGGCATATGGGACTTGGAACCGATACTTTTTCGGTATATTCGTATTACTTGATAGGTGATGTTTTTGCCTATTTGACGTTGTTGTTCCCTGTCGGAAAAATGGTCTTTGCATATCAATTTTTGATTATTTTGCGTCTGTATTGCGCAGGACTGTCATTTGTCTTTTTTGTATCGCATTTTAAGGACTTAAAAGACCATGCGATTCTTTGCGGAAGTCTGGTTTATCTGTTTAATGCCTACTTGCTTTATTCAAACGTTGCGCAGCCGTTTTTCACTTTGCCGTTCATTATTTTTCCGCTGATAATCACGGCAATTGAAAAAGTACTGCAGGATGGATCTTTTTGGCCGCTTTATCTGGTCTTTTCATGGATGCTGATCAGCAATTTTTATTTTGCGTACGTCATGGGTCTTGGCGCAATGGTTTATTTGGCTTTGCGTTGGTTCATCAGTTATCGAAAATCAGGAAAGATCTTTGGAAAATTATGCAAGTTGGCAAGCGCAACGGTGCTTTCGTTGTTGACTTCGGCTTTCATGCTGATTCCCGAAATCTATGCCGTAATGCATTCGACTCGTTCTGCAAGCGACTTTGCGAACGGATTAAAAGTTTATCCGCTTTATTATTATCTGGCATTACCGTCGCAGCTGATCAATGGCGGAAATCGTGATTTTTATTTTTGGAGCGCGCTTGGTTTTTGCAGCTTGGCCTTTTTTGCAATTATTTATATTTTGGTCAAAAGAAGAAAGTATCCGGTGCTTGCAACGCTTTTTGGCTTTTCTTTCGTGATGCTTTTAATCCCCGCATGCGGTGCGTTTTTCAACGGCATGATGTCTCCGTCAAATCGTTGGACTCTGATGCTTTGTCTTCCGGTCGGGTTGGCCAGTGCGATTTTGGTCCAAAACATCACTCAATTGTCAAAAAAGATGCTGAAATTGTTTACGATTGCGCTTGTCGCATATCTTGCCGTTATCACATCGACTTATTATTTCCAAAACAACGAGAGAATTTTTATCCCGATTATTTTTCTCGCAATTTTTTGGGCCGTGATTTACGTGATCAATACGGCTGACATCAGGTCAGGTTCTTTGGTGATGCTTTTTGTATCTCTAGGAAACGTTTGCTTGAATGCGGTCTATTTTGAAGCACCGTTCAACGGGGGGTATTCGAATGAAATGCTCGATAGCGGTGCCTATGTTCGTCTGAGCGAAAACCGTTATGCCGGCCTTGAACAAGATCTTGATGAAAAGAATGACTTTTACCGCGTATCGACGCTCAGCCAAAATTATTTCTTCGGTTCTGACTATCATATGTATAATGCTTTAAACGATAAGCTTTATTCGCTGAATTCATACTATTCATTACAAAATAAAGATTTGGGGAATTTTTCAACGTTGATGCAAAATACGCAATATGAATCAAATATTCCGTTAGGGCAAGTTTCGGACCGGACGATTTTAAATGATTTCTTTGGCGTTCGCTATCTCTTTGTCAGAATCAATCAGCCTAATGCCGATAAGATTCCGGCCGGATTCGTATTGGACAAGACGACCCGAAGAATAACCGATCCAAACGGAAATTCAAAGCTTGATTCGCAGACCCAGCGTTATAAAAATGAATGTGCGTTTCCGCTCGTTTATTGGCAAGATAAGGTCTTGACGCAAAAAGACACTGAAAACCTCAGCATTTCCGCAAAAGAAAGGGCGCTTGCCGATGGTGTTTACGTGTCGGAGAAAAACGCTTCAGGTCTGAGTCATGCCGATATTTCAAACAAATCTTTCGACGTTCCGTATACGCTTGTTTCAAGTCGCGGCAACGTGGTTTCTGCTTTGGATTTTGAAAAAAGAGACAAAAACGAGACGTATCGAATCATTTTGCAAAATCCTGAAGAATATCAAAACTGCGAACTGCATGTTGAAATCAACGATATCAACTATGTTCCGTATTCTCTTAAAAAGCAGGTTTCGATTGAGCAACGCGCAAAGGATAACGATCCGGAGCAAGGAATTTTGGCACAAAACAAGAGTCTGAACTATTATCGCTATCTTCGCTATCATGTGCTGCAAGGATCCCCTAACATCAGTTATGCGTTGAAAGTCGATGGACCGTACGGAACGGAAAAAATCTCTCAGCCTGATCAAAGCGCTTTGTCGTTTTTCAAGAAGGTTACGAACGGCACGCTCAATTTGGGGTATTTTCCCAAACAGCTGCCTGATTCTTTGACGCTTTCACCGACGAAACTCGGCAGTTACGGGTTTGAACTGAGAGTGATTGCGACACCGCTTTCTGGAGATTACAGATCTCAAGTCAAAAAATTGCAGCGTCATGCTCTGATGAATGTGAAATTTTCGCGCAATATGCTGTCGGGTTCGATCAAAACGAGTCGGGATGGAATTCTTGCAAGTTCGATTCCTTATTCGAAAGGCTGGAGTGCAACCGTTAACGGGCGCAAGGCTAAAGTCATCAAAACGAATCATGCTTTTGTCGGTCTCAGGCTTTCTTCCGGCAAGTCTGATATCGTTTTGAAATACAGGATTCCGGGTCTCAGGCAAGGTCTTTTAATCACGAAGCTTTCGTTGGTTTTCGTTTTGGCATTAGCTTTGTGCGATTATCTTCGCTTCAAAAAAAGAAAATGAAAAAACTCCCTGATTTTTGATCGGGGAGTTTTTTCATGCGGCTTATTTGTTGTTGTATGCTTCAACCAATGCATCGGCAAAGGCATCAAGTTTTTGGACGTCTTCTTCGCTGTCTGGAGCGAGATTGATTTTGACGTTTTCAGCACCCTTAACGGCGCCTGATGCGGCAAGCTTTTTGCCAAATTCGTCAATTGCAAGTCCGAAGTATTCGCCATAGAACGTATCGCCGGAGCCAGCAACGCCGTAAATTTTGCCGGTCAGATCGACATCTTCAAGATCATCGTAAAAATCAAGACCTTCATCAGGAAGCGCTCCTTCGTCATAAGTGTACGGACAAACGACGCAGATGTCGACGTCAGCGAAGTCTTCGGGATCTGCTTGGGAAATTTCTTCAACTGAAACCTCAACGCCCTTTTTTTCAAGTTCTTGAGCGATGATGTCGGCAACGTCTTCATTATTGCCGGTGATCGTCGCAAAAACAACTTTTGCTGTTGCCATGTAAAAACCCTCTTCCATTTAAATTGACAAGCCTATTATATCAAAAAAGAAGAAACGAATGGTAATATTATTGAAAAACTGCTTAGAGCATTAAATTGCAAAATAATCGTTATGAAATGCTTTGATGCGTTATAATAGAATAGTTAAGAAAATTTTTGGAGGCAATTATAATGATCACGTTAAAATCACCGCGCGAAATCGAGGAAATGGCCAAGTCCGGTGCGATTTTGGCCGGGATGCATATCGGACTTCGCGAGATTATCAAACCAGGAATTTCAAGTTGGGAAATCGAAAAATTTGCGCGCAAGTATTTCAAAGAACATGGCGCAATTGCAGAACAAATCGGATTTGAAGGTTATAAATACGCAACGTGCGTCAGCGTCAACGATGAAATTTGCCATGGGTTTCCACGAAAGAACCTGATCTTGCGTGACGGAGATCTGATTAAGGTTGACACGGTTGTCAACTATCATGGCGCAATGAGCGATTCTTGCTGGAGCTATGTCGTCGGCAAATCAACACCGGAAATCGATCGATTGATGGAAGTAACTAAAAAAGCTCTGTATTTGGGTATTGAACAAGCCCAGGTCGGAAATCGCATCGGAGATATCGGAGCTGCGATTCAGCATTATACCGAAGACGTAAACGGTTATGGAGACGTGCGCGAATTTATCGGACACGGAATCGGACCAACGATGCATGAAAGTCCGAACGTGCCGCATTATGGAGAAGCGGGCAAAGGCGTGCGTTTGCGCGAAGGAATGACGATTACGATTGAACCCATGATCAACATGGGAGGATGGGAAGCAGAAATGGACGACCCGAACGGTTGGACCGCAAGAACGGCTGATGGCAGTCTGTCATGCCAGTATGAGCACACGATTGCAATCACAAAACAAGGACCGAAGATTTTGACGTCTCAAGATCCGATTTTGGATGCTCCTTATTTATACGAATTCTAGTAAGTTAATTTAATCCGTTTTCTTAAGTAATTACTTAATTTTTATGGTTAAATGTTGTAAAAAAATTATATACTGGTATAATGTAGCCTAGGTGGTCAATTTTAGTGATTGGATTAACCTAAATGTTTCGCAAAGGGGTTCACTATGAAAAACCAAAAGAAAGTAAGAAAGGCTGTTATTCCTGCGGCAGGATTGGGAACTCGTTTTCTCCCGGCCACAAAAGCTTTGGCTAAGGAAATGCTGCCTATTATTGATAAGCCGACGATTCAATATATTGTTGAAGAAGCTAAGAAATCAGGAATTGAAGATATTTTAGTCGTTACCGGCAAGGGCAAGCGTCCAATCGAAGATCACTTCGATTCCGTTCCTGAACTGGAACAAAACCTTAAGGAAAAGGGCAAGACGGAACTTTTGCGACTTGTTCAGCAAACGACGGACATCAACTTGTACTTTATCCGTCAATCTCATCCGCGCGGATTGGGCGATGCGGTTTTGATGTCTAAAGATTTCGTTGGGGATGAACCGTTTGTTGTCATGCTTGGTGATGATATCATGGAAGATAAGGTTCCTTTGACCAAGCAGTTGATGGATCGCTATGAAGAAACGCATGCTTCAACGCTTGCAGTCATGAAGGTTCCGCATGAAGAAGTTTCCAAGTACGGTGTTATTGATCCAACGTCAGAAACTCGTCCGGGTCTGTATGACGTTAAGCGTTTCGTTGAAAAGCCGCCTGTTGAAAAGGCTCCGTCTGATCTTGCAATCATCGGTCGATATTTGTTGACGCCTGAAATTTTTGACATGCTTGAAACGCAAAAGCCGGGCGCAGGCAATGAGATTCAGTTAACGGATGCAATTGATCGTCTTAATAAGATTCAGCGTGTTTTTGCACATGAATTCAAAGGCGAACGTTATGATGTCGGCTACAAGTTTGGCTACTTGAAGACATCAATCGAGTTTGGACTGCGTCATCCGGAAGTTAAAGATGATCTTGCAAAGTATATCAAAGATCTTGCAAAGACGCTTAAATAATGAATATTGGAGTCAGGACTGCTTGTCCGTAAGCGGTCGTTAAAACAGCGGTGTGTACACAAATAGCCCGAGATAGTATTATTATCTCAGGTTATTGCGTATGCATCGTTTTTATTTTCTTATTTATGAGGTAAGATCGATGTTCCATGGGAGAAGTTGGCGGAACCTTTCAG
>NZ_FOPI01000030.1 GCF_900113455.1 Ligilactobacillus ruminis DSM 20403 = NBRC 102161
TCATCCAATCGCTTGTCGGCCATTTAGGCCGCAGACCAAAGGCTGCGTTGAAGCATTGGCAAGAACGATGGGACGACTGAAGCCTTACGATGGAGAGTTCTGTACCATTAATGACCTGAATGATATCGTTAATCGATTAGCCAAACGCCTAAATCACGAGAAGTCACAAAGCAATAACCGGAAGCCGGTTGAATTATGGACAAAAGAAAAAGAGCATTTCCGGCCTCTCAATTACGATCTCACAAGATACTTCGACAGCGTCCAAACCAGAAAAGTATCGCAAGACTCAATGATTAGATTTCAAAACCATCAATACTCTGTCTCCCCTAATTATATCGGAAAAGAGGTTGAAATCAAACCGGATACTGATGGTAAATCTATTCGTATCTTCTATCAAGGATCTGAAATCAAGAAACACGATTTAACAAATAAACAGTTTAATTACGATCCTCGTGATAAACATGCCATTCTTAAAAGTGATTTGATGGAAGACAAAACGGATGAAGAAATCGATCAGTATATGCTTAATAATCTCAGCATTTATGATCAGATAGGGGAATAAAATGAATCAATATCAAAGACTAATCGACAATTTAACGAAGCTGAATTTAAATAATATGGCCGAATCAATTGCGGATTATCGGCAGCAAGTCAATGACAGTCAAATCAGCTTCAGCGAGGCACTATTAGAGTTAACGGATAAGGAGATTGCCTATCAGCGACAAGAAAGCTTAAAGCGAAGAATAAAGCGGGCTCGTTTCCCGATTGTCAAACGGCTCAGTGATTTTAATTATCAATTTCAGCCTTTGGTTAATCGGCAGCAAATCGACGAGTTTGCGACCATGTCATTTCTGGATAATTAAGGGAACATTATCTTTAATTGGCAGTCCTGGCGTGGGCAAAACACACCTGTCCATCGGAATTGGCATCGAAGCATGCCGGCAAGGCGTGCGAACATTATTCATAAACTGTCACGAATTAATTCTCAGATTGAAGTCAGCTCAAGAAAAGCAGCATCTGGAACGAGTAATGCGTCAATACGAAAGGTATGATCTGTTAATCATTGATGAACTTGGGTATTTGCCGATATCGGCGAATGAATCCAAGATGCTGTTTCAACTAATAAATGGCCGTTATGAACGCAAATCAACGATCATAACGACCAATGTTCCATTATCAAGTTGGGGAACCGTCCTTAATAGCACGGCAACCGCAGAAGCCATTTTAGACCGCCTTGTCTATCACTCACACGTGATTAAGATCAAGGGAAAGTCATACCGTTTAACATCGGTCAGTTCTTAAACCGCCCAAATCATACATTTTTAAACCGCCATAAAACGACAAATTAAATCCGCCCTTGACAAATTGCTTAATGAAAAAAGATACGCTGATTCAGCAGAACTTTCTCCAAAAAAGAACATTGTCATTTAGATATTTGAAATTTCTTTTTGCTTCATACCGTCAAGGTCAGTCGTCACTGACTAAAGTCACGGAATTTGCGGCTGATTAACAGTAAAAAATTATCTGAAAAACGCTCATTTAAAAAAAGAGCCTCGCCAAAGCGAGACTCTTTAGAATCAGCTGTTAAGGAAGCAAAATTACTTTTGGCTTTCTTCCAAGTTCTTCAAACCGTCGTTAAGAACTTTCTTCAATGTCTTAGCAGATTCAGTCATCTTTGTTTGTTCTTCTTCGTTCAAAGGAACTTCGATAACTTGCTTGATGCCGTCTGCGCAAACAACAGCTGGTGTACCAATGTATACGTCGTTGATGCCGTATTGGCCATCCATGTATGCAGAAACAGGAAGAACCGTATCTTCATCACGGAGAATAGCCTTGGAAATACGAGCCAAAGCAGCAGCAACACCGTAGAACGTTGCGCCCTTCTTGTTGATGATTTCGTAAGCCTTGTTACGAACGTCGTCTTCAATCTTGTCGAGCGTTTCCTTAGAAACGTCATGTTCCTTAGCCCAATCCAAGAATGGAAGTGAACCGATTGATGCTGAAGAGTATGCAGCAAATTCTGAATCACCGTGTTCACCCATGATATATGCGTGCATTGAACGAGGATCTTTGATGCCTGTCAAATCAGCCATAGCAACGCGAAGACGTGCCGTATCCAAGGATGTGCCTGAACCAAGAACGCGTTCCTTAGGGAAGCCTGAGAACTTCCATGTTGCGTATGTCAAGATATCAACAGGGTTTGCGGCAACCAGGAAGATGCCTTGGAAGCCTGAGTCAACAACTGGCTTAACGATTGTTGACAAGATACGAAGGTTCTTGTTTACAAGGTCAAGGCGTGTTTCGCCTGGCTTTTGAGGAGCACCGGCCGTGATAACAACCAAGTCGGCATCCTTGCAGTCTGAGTATTCTGCAGAATAGATCTTCTTAGGATATGTGTAACCCGTAGCATCGAGAAGATCCAATGCATCGCCTTCGGTACGTTCCTTGACAACGTCAATGATACCGAATTCTTCAGCGATACCTTGCAATGCCATTGCATATGCGTAACTAGAACCAACGGCGCCATCGCCGACTAACATAACTTTTTGATGATTTTGTGTTTTTGACACAGTAATACATCCTTTCCTTAAAAAGTAACTAAATTGATACATTCACATTATAACATGGATTTCAGTAAATTGGTGAATGTTTTCAAAGGGAAAGATTTTTTTTCATGCTATTTCTTCAAATTATGTTATACTTGATAAAAATAATTTTTATTTTTGATTTTTAAATGTTAGAAAATAATGTATCTTAACCGCATCGTTGAGCCTTTTTATAATTCGTCATCCGGAATTTGGGCAAAGTGTTGCGGCATATTTCGGTTTGAGATTGAAATGAAATCATTCAAAATTCAGACAGCGCTTACATTATTTTTCAAATTACTTGTTGAGAGGATAAAAAATGAAATTAATCGTTGGATTGGGCAATATCGGCAAAGAGTATGATGAAACAAGACACAATGCGGGCTTTATGACGATCGATCGTTTTGCCGAAAAGCACGCCTTTGAATTTAACAAGCAAAAATTTGACGCAATGATTGCTGACGGAATTATTAACGGCGAAAAGGTTATTTTGGCAAAACCAACGACATATATGAATGAGTCCGGCCGCTCCGTGCGACAGATCGTTGATTTTTACAAACTGGATCCGGAAGACGTCCTGATCGTGCATGATGACATGGATCTTGCAACAGGAAGACTTCGACTACGCCAAAAAGGTTCTGCCGGAGGACACAATGGCATCAAGAGCATTATTGCGCATCTGGGTACTGAAAAATTCAAGCGTCTTCGGATCGGAATCGATCATCCGGCAAAACAAAAGGTCGTTGATTGGGTTTTGACGCGTTTTTCTTCGGATCAGCGCACTGAATTTGACGTTGGAATGAACGAAGCCGTCGATGCGATTGATGACTGGCTTGAAAACGATGATTTCATGAAGACGATGAACAGATTCAACAAACGCTAAAGAGGAGGTATCCATGCAGCTTAATGAGCTACTGTCGAATACGGCCGAAATGACCGGATTCCATGATTCTTTAAAGGAAAAGGGACGCCATATGATAACCGGCGTGAGCGGCTCGGTGCGCACGCTTCTTTTGGCGGACCTTGAAGAAAAATTTCAAGTTCCGTTGATCGTCGTTTGCGATGATCTGTTTCATGCGCAATCGCTTGAAGAGGACTTGACAAACGTTTTTGCGGAAGAAGACGTTGATTTGTTTCCGGTTGAAGAAAACTTTGCTGCGGCAATTTCCGCAAGTTCGCCGGAATATAAGGCTCAGCGAGTCAAAACTTTGCAGAAAATGGCTGACGGGAGCTCAAAAATCGTCGTGACTTCCGTGTCAGGGATAAGACGCATGCTTTGTCCGAAGGATTTTTGGCTCAAGAGCACCATTAAGTTCAAGCTCGGCGAAGAGATCATTCCTGAAAAATTAAAACAAGAGCTTTGCACGATGGGGTACCGGGCGGTTAAAATGGTTGAAAGACCTGGAGATTTTGCCGTCAGAGGCTCGATTTTCGATATTTATGCGCTCAATTTGGAAAATCCAGTGCGCATCGATTTGTTTGATACGGAAATCGACTCTCTCAGACTTTTCGATTCAACGGATCAAAGAAGTCTGAAAAAAATCGATGAAGTCGAAATTTTGCCGGCAACGGATTTTATCGCATCAGACTCTATGCTTGAAAAAGGAGCCGCGGTGCTGCAAAAAAACGTCAAGGACTACTTGGCAAAACTCGACGATGAAGAAGATAAGAAACTGTTGGCGGATAATCTGAGGACGGTCGCCGACGATTGGCATCGCGGGATTTTGGAACCCGAACACGTTGTTTTTTCAGAAGAACTTTACGGGAAAAGCAAGACTTCGCTTTTTGACTACCTTTCAGAAAGCGGAATGATCGTTTTTGACGATTACAAACGCTTGAAAGAAAAAGATCACGAGCTTGAAAAAAGCGATGCGCAGTGGATCTTGGAAAAAATCGAAGAACGCAAGCTCTATGTCAAGGAAACGCTCGGTTTTAAAATTTCCGAACTCGAGAAAAAAGAGCAGCATGAAAGAATTTTCATGTCGCTCCTTCAAAAAGGAATGGGCCGTATGAGGTTTGTTTCCTTGACGGATATCAAATCGCGGAGCGTGCAGCAATTCTTCGGACAGCTGCCGCTTCTCAAGGTTGAAACGCTGCGCTATAAAAAAACGAATGAAACGGTCGTTTTTTTGATTTCTGAAACGGAGCGCGCAAAAAAGATGCTGCAGCTGCTTGATGATTTGGGAATCAAAGCAATTGAAACCAACAAAGACAGAATTGAACAAGGTGCTTTTCAAATTGTCAACGGAACCCTTCAAAAAGGTTTTGAATTGCCTTTAAGCCATCTGGTCGTGCTGACGGAAAATGAACTTTTCGCAAAAGTCAAAAAACGCCAGCCAAGACATCAGACCATGAGAAATACGGAGCGTCTGAAGAGTTATGCCGATTTGAAGCCCGGAGATTTTGTCGTGCATGTCAACCATGGCATTGGCCGCTTCATGGGGATGGAGACGCTTGAAGTTGCAGGAAGGCACCAAGACTACATGACGATCATTTATCGAGACGATGCGAAGCTTTTCATTCCCGTCTCTCAGCTTGACCGCATTCAAAAGTACGTTTCTTCAGAAGGCAAGGTGCCTAAAGTCAACAAGCTCGGAAGCAGCGAATGGGAGAAGACCAAGAGAAAAGTTGCGTCAAAGCTTGAAGACATTGCAGATGAGCTGGTTGAACTGTACTCCAGGCGCGAGTCTGAAAAAGGTCATGCATTTCCTAAAGACGACAGCTATCAAAAAGAGTTCGAAGATGCTTTTCCTTATACCGAGACACCGGACCAGTTAAGGAGCGCCAAGGAAATCAAGCTTGATATGGAAAAAGAAAAGCCGATGGATCGATTGCTGATCGGAGACGTTGGCTACGGTAAAACTGAAGTTGCGCTCAGAGCAGCGTTTAAAGCAGTTGAAGACGGCAAGCAGGTGGCTTTTATCGCACCAACGACGCTTTTGGTGCAGCAGCACTACGAAACGATGCTGTCGCGTTTTGAAGGATTTCCGGTTGAAATCGGCGTTTTGTCAAGATTCAGCACGCCAAGGCAAGTCAAAGAAACGCTTTTGAAACTGAAAAACGGTGAAATTGACATTATCGTCGGAACTCACAGGCTGCTTTCAAAGGACGTTAAATTTGCCGATTTAGGTTTGCTGATTATTGACGAAGAACAGCGTTTCGGGGTCAAACACAAGGAAAAACTCAAAGAACTCAAAACGTCGGTCGATGTTTTGACGCTGACGGCAACACCGATTCCAAGGACGCTCAACATGTCGATGCTTGGCGTCAGAGACCTGTCCGTAATTGAAACTGCACCGCTTAATCGCTATCCGATTCAAACATATGCGATGGAACAAAATTATGATGTCGTGGCAGCAGGAATCAGACGCGAAATGTCACGGGGCGGGCAAGTGTTTTATCTTCACAACCGGGTTCATGACATTGAAACGGTTGTCGAAACATTGAATACGATCGTTCCGGAAGCAAGAATCGCCTATGTTCACGGACAAATGTCGGAAACTCAGATGGAAAAAATATTGGCGGACTTTATTGCCGGCGAATACGATGTTCTGGTAACGACGACGATCATTGAAACAGGCGTCGACATTCCGAACGTCAACACTTTGTTCGTTGAAGATGCTGATCGGATGGGACTGGCACAGTTGTATCAGCTCAGAGGACGAGTTGGCCGTTCGAATCGGGTGGCATATGCATATTTCATGTATCAGCCTGATAAAGTTTTGACCGAGGACGGCGAAAAACGTTTGGAAGCCATTAAAGATTTCACGGAGCTCGGCTCTGGATTTAAAATTGCGATGAGAGATCTTTCGATTCGCGGGGCCGGCAACATGCTCGGAAAACAACAGCATGGCTTCATCGAATCCGTCGGGTATGACCTTTATACGAAAATGCTCAACGAAGCGGTGGCTAAAAAACGCGGCATCAAGCCGGAGCAAAAAACAGATTGCGAAATCAATCTAAATATTGAGGCATATGTTCCGACGGAATACATTGAAGATTCGAGACAAAAAATTGAAATCTATAAGCGAATTCATCAGCTTAACAGCTATGCCGAATATGAAGAAGTTCAGGCTGATCTGACTGATCGTTTTGGTGATTATCCTGACGAGTGCGCCAACCTGCTTGAAATCGGACTGCTGAAGTTTTATGCCGACCATGCGATGATCGAACGAATTACGCAATATGACAGAAAAATCGAAATTCTGCTGTCGAAGAAGGCGGCTGAAAAACTTGGCTTGAGAGAGCTAGTGGCAAGTTTGGACGATTGCGATCTGAAGTCGACGTTCGGTGAGAAAAACAATCAGACGCTGATTACGCTTCTTTGCGGTGATAAAACCAAAGAAACGCAGCTTTTGTACGAATTGCAACAGATTGCCAAAAAAATTGCCGAGTCATTGGGCAATTTTCCAAAGAAAGAGGAAATCAAAGCATAGATGAAAAATGAACAAATACAAAAGACGATGCGGGGAGCAGTCATTTTGTCCTGTGCAGGTCTTGCTGCCAAAATTTTAAGCGCGTTTTACCGAATCCCGTTTCAAAACATTGTCGGCAATACCGGCTTTTACGTCTATCAGCAGGTCTACCCGATTTATGGAATCGGAATGACGTTTGCTCTAAGCGGATTCCCGGTCTATATTTCAAAATTGATTGCTGAGCAGGAAAACGAGCTTCACAGACTGCAGCTGTCGCGCCAAATCTTTTTGGTGCTGGCTTGTTTTGGAATTTTCGTTTTTGCCTTTCTGCAGTTTTTTTCAAAACAGATTGCTTTTTTAATGGGAGATTCAGAACTTTTTTGGTTGATCAAAAGCATTTCCTGGATGTTTTTGTTCATGCCGATGCTGGCCGTTCCGAGAGGATATTATCAGGGAACCTTTAACATGATTCCTCCGGCTTTGTCGCAAGTAGCTGAACAATTCGTCAGAGTTTTGGTTATTATCGTTTGTGCAGCGATGTTTGTAAAATATGACTGGAATCTTTATTCCATGGGCGCAAATGCGATGCTCGGCTCGACCTTTGGTGCATTTTTTGCGATGATCTGCATGAGTTCTTTTTATTTTAAAAAGTTTTTCAAGGCCCGACAAGGCGATTTTCATGAAGACTACAGCGTTTTATTCAAGAAAATGTTTACGGAAGGCTTGGTATTATGTCTGTTTGCTGCAATGATGGTCTTGCTGCAGCTGGTTGATTCGTTTACCGTTATGAACGGTTTGAGATTATCCGGCATGAGTCTGTCAAAAGCTCAAAATCTTAAGGGAGCATATGACAGGGCGCAACCGCTCGTTCAACTCGGAATGGCGCTTGCGACCGGCTTTTCAGCATCGCTTCTGCCGGCTCTTTCAAGCGAATTGGCTGAAAAAAAGGTTGCCGAGTTCAAGGAAACGACAAAAATTATCTTGCGGATCAGCACGGTGATTGCTTTGGCAGCAACGGTCGGAATGATTTCGATCATGCCTGAACTGAATACTCTTCTGTTCGGGGATGCTTTTTTAAGTTCGACGATTTCCGCATACGTAGTCAGCATCGTGTTTATTGCTTTGATCAGTACCTACAATTCGATTTTGCAGAGCATGAATCTTTTCTCAAAGGCGGCATTTTCGCTTTTGTGCGGTATTTTTGTCAAGGCTTGCACGAACGTTTGGCTGATTGAACAATTCGGAATTATCGGGGCCAGCATTTCAACGGTGCTTGCGTTGGCCGTTTCGTTGGCATTGATCGTATTTTTCAAGCCAAAGAGCGTCGGCAGCGTCTTTACGGGTGATTCGTTCATGACAAAGCTTGGTGCGGCATGTCTTTTGATGGGCGGATCGGTCAAAACGCTGATGATTCTGTTTGAAAAATTCAGTGCAGGAACTCGATTTGATGCCGTTGTTGCGACAAGTGCAGGCATCGTCTTGGGGTGCTTCGTGTTTTTTTTGAGCAGCGTGGCGCTTGAATTGTTCGAAAAAGATGAGTGGCTTGCCTTCCCCAAGGGAAGGAAAATATATGAACTGATTCAAAAATTAAAGAAATGAGGAAATGAAATGAGATTAGATAAGTATTTGAAAGTATCACGCGTTATTAAAAGACGCAGTGTTGCCAAGGAAATTGCCGACAAAGGAAGGATTTCGATTAACGGCAAGATTGCCAAATCATCAACGGATGTCAGCGTTGGCGACGAATTGGTGATTAATTTCGGAAACAAGACGCTGACGATCAGAGTCAATGAACTGAAAGAAACGACTAAAAAAGATGAAGCAGAAGGAATGTATGAGGTTGTTTCCGAAGAATATAAGGAAGATTACAGGATGTAACCGTTTTTTGATGGATAAAAAAGCGTTTTTTTGATATAATCTACTCAAAATGCGGTTAGTGAGGCAGCGATATGAAAAGCAGAAAAGTGACTGTTTTAGATAACGAGTATTATCAAAAACAGATGGCAATTAAACAAAGGGACGAACGCAAAAGAAAAAAAGTACACAAGTATCGCCTTTTTAAAAGGACTTGTGCAGGCATTCTGGTTTTGTGTGCCGTTTTTTCGTCACTGGTGATCGGCCGCGGAATAGCTTACAAAAATCGGCTTGAAGCTCAAAAAGAGGTTGCGCAAGAGGCATTGAAAAATGCTCAACAGACTAATTCTTTTTTGAATTTTAAAATTAAGCAGCTGAACGATGAGGATTATGTTCAAAAATTGATCAGAAAAAAATATCTGTATTCAAAGAATAATGAGATTATTTTCAGTTTGCCAGAAGATAATTCTCAAACTGATCAGAATGACTAAAATGATGCTTTAATCATCGATAGTGTATAAATATAAGTAAAATCATGTTATACTAGGGACACAAGAATTTCTAGGAGGAAAAATTTTTTTATGTCAATTGAAGTTGGTTCAAAGGTTAGCGGCAAGATTTCAGGAATCACAAATTTTGGTGCTTTTGTTGATTTAGGAGACAAGAAAACCGGACTTGTACACATCAGCGAAGTTTCCGATGGTTTCGTCAAGGATATTCATGATGTTTTGACGGTTGGCGACACGGTTACCGTCAAGGTTCTTTCCGTTGGTGATGACGGAAAGATCAGCTTGTCGATTCGCAAGGCCCAGGACAAGCCAGAGGGAAACAAGAAGGACCATCATCGCAAATCAGAAGGCGACAGACATAATGACGGTCGCTCTCATGAACGCGGAAACGGTAATCGTCCGATGCAGAACAGAAAATTTCCACAGCAATCTCACCGCCAAGAACCTAAAAGAAAAGACTTCGATTCATTGCTTGCAGGATTTTTAAAGGAAAGCGACGAACGTTTGACATCTTTGAAACGCAATACGGAAGGCAAACGCGGCGGCCGCGGCGGCCGTCGCTCATAAAAACAGGAGGCTGGGAAAAAGTCCCGTTTCTTACTTGAATTAAATGAAGTACCGAACGAAGGCGGTCTGTTTTCGCTTGAATTCGTAAGGTGTTTTTTAATTTTGCGCGTATGAAAAATTATCTTTTTAAAAATGATCACCCAATTCAGTCAAAATTTCATCCAGATTTACGGACAAAGTGCTCTTTTTGGCAGATTTGTCCGTAAATTTTTGGCTATTATGATGAGGTTTTACGGACCAAAGGTTGTTTTTGACAATTTTGTCCGTAATCGCCATTTTTCGAGCAAGATAATTACGGACAAATCACCTATTTTCATCGATGTGGCCGTAAACGACAGTGATTTTGACAAATGCAGCGACTGATAAATCAGCGCGCCGGACTCTCAGTCAAATTTACCGCTGAACTATTTTCGGCTATTTCCATCATAGCAGGCAGTTGTCATGCATACGCAAAAAACCGGATCAGATTTGCAGTTGATTGCAAATTATCCGGGTTTTTAATTTGAAACAGAGTTTTTCACAGACTCCTTGATTGTCTTTTTAAGGTAGGTGATGATCATGAAAGACAAAACGGAAGTTGAGTTTCAGGCCGAATGGAAAAAAATGGGCGTTCCTGCAAATGAAACGGTGCTTGTTGCCGTTTCGACAGGGTGTGATTCAATGACTCTCTTGAGTCTCTTGCAAAGACTGCCTGAAAAAATGAGGCCGACCGTTCAAGTCGCTTACGTTGACCATCAGTTGCGTGAGCAGAGCAAAAAGGAAACTGACTTTATTACGAAGTATTGTCAAAAAAACGGGCTTGTCTTATTTAAGAACGTTTGGGAAAAAGAGTTTCACCCGAAAAAAGGCATCGAGGAATCAGCAAGAGAATTCAGATACCGCTTCTTCGAGAAAATCATGGAAGAAACAGGCATCGAATATTTGCTGACGGCTCATCATTCAAACGATCAGGCTGAAACGATTTTGATGAAAGCCGTCAGAGGCGGTGATCTGGAACAATTGGTCGGAATCAAGTCTGCAAGAACTTTTGGCGCCGGAAAGCTTTTGAGACCTTTGCTGCATTTTTCAAAGGAAACGCTGAAGGAGTACGCCGAAAGAAATCAGATCAAGTATTTTGAAGACGAAACGAATGCTCTCGATGACGTTTTGAGGAATCGTCTGCGACATCACGTCGTACCTTTTCTTGAAAAGGAAAATCGGCATTTTTTGACTCATGTTGAAGAATTAAGTCTTCAGCTGAAAGACTTGTTGGATTATTCCGATAAAAAGATTGTTGAGGATTGCTTGCTTTTAAAGGTTGAAGGCGGGTACAGCCTTGAAAAGTGGCTCAAGCAGGATGAATCACAGAAAAGACTGACTTTAAAGCATATTTTAAAGCAGGCGGGAAATTTTTCGCTCAAAAAACAAGAGCAATGCGTTAAAATGCTTGAAAACGATGCAAAGCCGCAAGGTAGCTTAGCGTTGGGAAATTCCTGCGCATTTTTCAGAACCTATGGGATTTTTGGAATCAAAAAAACCGAAAAGAACAATCAAGAAAGCGAGAATAAAATTTTTAAATTAGAACCGGGAAAATGGTATAGTTTAAATGAAAGAGAGAAAATCGGCATTTTCAGACGCGATAAAATCGATCTTTTGCCGGAAGATGATGTCCTTGAGATTGCATCTCCAAATGATTTGATGCTTCGTCACAGACATTGCGGAGACGTCTTGAAGACGAAAAACGGTTCGCAAAAAATTAAAAAAATTTTGATAGATAAAAAAATTGCTCTAGATGAAAGAAAAAAACTGTGGCTTGTCGTAAACGGCGAAAACCAAGCAATATGGGTTATTGGAGTCAAAAAATCCGATTTGTCACGAGGTTGTGTAAATGCTAAAATTCAATACATAGCAGTCTTTCGAAAATGAGAGTAGGAAAGAGGTTTGAATTTTCAAATGAATAATGATATCAAAGCTGTTTTGTACAGCAAGGAACAAATTGATGAAGTTGCACGAAATTTGGGTGAACGAATCACGAAAGATTTTGAAGGAAAAAATCCGCTTGTTATTTGCGTTTTAAAAGGAGCCGTTCTGTTTATGGCGGATATCGTTCGTCAAATCGACACTTATTGCGAACTTGATTTCATGGACGTCTCAAGCTACGGAAACAATACCGTTTCTTCAGGAGAAGTCAAAATCATCAAGGATCTGGACGTTTCCGTCAAGGGAAGAAACGTTTTGATAGTTGAAGACATCATTGACACGGGGCGGACTTTGGCAAGCCTTGTCGAATTGCTGAAGGGCAGGGATGCGGCTTCGGTTAAGATCTGCACGCTGCTTGATAAGCCCGACCGTCGCGTCAAGACGGTCAAACCGGATTACGTCGGATTTGAGGTTCCAAATGAGTTTGTCGTGGGCTATGGACTCGATTTTCAAGGGCATTATCGCAATCTTCCTTACGTTGGAATTTTAAAGCCTGAAATTTACGAAAATATTTAAAGCTTTTTTGGGTTAACAAAGGTCAAATATGATATTATGAGACTGTTACGATATCTGTTTATTTGGATATCCAACAGGATGAAGGAGGAAGTCGCTTGAAGAATAATAACAATAAAAATGGGCTTTTCCGCAACAGCCTTTTTTATATCGTAATCTTCCTTGGGATAATGGGGGCACTTTACTATGTGTTTGGAAATCATTCCAATTCCCAATCCCAGCAGATTCAGTCAAGTCAGTTTATTACTGAACTTAAGAAAGGCAACGTCAAGAGCTTTACGATGCAGCCGTCAGGCAGCACGTATAAAGTTACCGGTGTTTATAAAAAAGCTCAAAAATCTAAAGGAACCAGCGGCCTGGTTGGTTTCCCAAGCTCTGAATCAAAGGTTGATCACTTCTCAACGAACGTTTTGACGAATGATTCTTCCGTTGCTCAGATCAAAAAGTACGCAGAGAAAAACAACGTCAAGTACGGGGCAAAAGAAGAAGAGTCAAGCAGTATCTGGATTCAGTTGCTCATATATGTGGTCCCGCTTTTCTTCTTCATCATTTTCTTCTATATGATGATGGGACAAGCCGGTCAAGGCGGCGGCAACGGCCGCGTAATGAACTTTGGCAAGGCCAAGGCAAAACCGGTTGACAAAAAGAACAATAAAGTACGTTTTTCTGATGTTGCCGGTGCCGAAGAAGAAAAACAGGAATTGGTCGAAGTCGTTGAATTCTTGCGTGATCCGCATAAATTCTTGGCTTTGGGTGCGAAGATTCCGTCCGGTGTTTTGCTTGAAGGACCTCCCGGAACAGGTAAGACTTTGTTGGCCAAAGCCGTTGCGGGTGAAGCGGGCGTGCCGTTCTTTTCGATTTCAGGTTCTGACTTCGTTGAAATGTTTGTCGGTGTTGGTGCCAGTCGCGTTCGTGATCTTTTTGAAAATGCCAAGAAGAACGCCCCGTCAATCATTTTCATCGATGAAATCGATGCCGTTGGTCGTCGGCGCGGAAACGGCATGGGCGGCGGACATGATGAACGTGAACAGACTTTGAATCAGTTGCTGGTCGAAATGGACGGTTTTGAAGGCGACGAAGGCGTTATCGTCATGGCTGCCACGAACCGTTCTGATGTTTTGGATCCTGCTTTGCTTCGTCCCGGACGTTTTGATCGCAAGATTTTGGTTGGTCGTCCTGACGTTAAAGGGCGTGAAGCAATTCTCAAGGTGCATGCGAAGAACAAGCCTTTGGCCAAGGATGTCGATTTGAAAATCATTGCCAAGCAGACCCCTGGATTTGTCGGGGCCGACCTTGCCAACTTGCTGAATGAAGCAGCTTTGCTTGCCGCTCGTCGAAATAAAAAGGAAATCGATGCTTCCGATGTTGATGAAGCTGAAGATCGCGTTATTGCAGGACCTGCCAAACGTGATCGCGTTATCAGCAAAAAAGAACGCGAAACGGTTGCCTTCCACGAAGCCGGACATACGATTGTCGGCTTGGTGCTGAATGATGCGCGTGTCGTTCACAAAGTTACGATCGTTCCTCGCGGGCGTGCCGGCGGTTATGCAATCATGCTTCCAAAAGAAGATCAGATGCTTCTTTCAAAGAAGGATCTCAAAGAACAAATAGCAGGGCTCATGGGCGGTCGCGCAGCCGAAGAACTGATTTTCAATCAGCAATCTTCCGGTGCGTCAAACGACTTCCAGCAGGCAACGCAGCTTGCACGCTCAATGGTGACTGAATACGGAATGAGCGAAAAGCTTGGACCTGTTCAATATGAAGGGCAAAGCGGCATGTTCGCCGGAGATTATGTTCCGGGACAACAGCCGTTCTCAATCGATACTTCAAACGCCATCGATTCTGAAGTCAAAGCACTTTGTGAAGAGGGAATGGCAACTGCCAAGAAGATCATCGAAGAACACAAAGAACAGCATCGCATTATTGCGGAAGCTTTGCTTGAATATGAAACGCTTGATGAAAGACAAATCCTCAGTTTGTATAAGACGGGCAAGATGCCTGCGCAAGCGGAAGATGAATTTCCTTCTGAAAAAGCTGCAACTTTTGAAGAGGCTAAAGAAGCGCTCATCAGAAAAGATGCGGTCAAGCAAGAAGAAAGCCATCGTGATGAACTCAAAGACGAGTTCCCTTCAGAAGAAAACCTTAAGCAAGCTGATTCTGAAGATTCGAACAAATCTGAGAATGAAACGAATGAACCAAAGAATGACGATGATAAGGACGAATAGTCTGTTGAGTCTTTAAATGAAGAGGCTTGGAAAAAACTCTGCCTCAAATTGAAAAACCGGATGATTTGCAATCAGTTGCAAATCTGATCCGGTTTTTTCTTATGCATGACGATCGCCTTCCATGATGGAAATAACCAAAAAAAGTTTGGCGGTAAATTTTACTGAGATTTTGGATAAATTAGTTGAGCAGTACTGCATTTAATTTATTTCAAAAGGAAGCCGGGACTTTTTTTTCAGACTCTTTGTTATATGGATCGGTGGAAATCATGGTTAGAAACAGCAATGAGTGCTTATCTTGTTTTGAGGATAAGTTATATGTTAGAATAACTGATTGGATACATTGAAAGGAAGATACTGAATGTCTGATTATTTAGTTAAAAGCTTGGCTTGCGACGGTCATTTGCGCGCATATGCAATTGATGCGACAGAAACGATCAGAGAAGCTCAAAAGCGTCAGGATACATGGAGTGCCGCATCGGCAGCACTCGGCAGAAGCATGGTCGGAACGCTGCTTCTGGCAACGTCGTCACTTAAGGGTGATGAGAAGATGACCGTCAAAATCAATGGCAACGGCCCCGTTGGCGGAATCGTAATTGACGGAAATTCAAAGGGAACGGTCAAGGGCTACGTTCAAAACCCGCACGTCCATCTGCCGTTAAACGACAAAGGCAAAATTGACGTCAAAGGTGCCGTCGGAACGGAAGGTTTTTTGGCCGTTACGAAAGATTACGGCTTGAAGGAACCGTTCACTGGGCAGGTGCCGCTTGTTTCCGGCGAAATTGCCGAAGACTTCACTTATTATTTAGCGAAATCAGAACAGATTCCTTCATCAGTCGGATTGTCCGTTTTTGTAAATTCCGATAATACGATCGGAACGGCCGGCGGATTCATGATTCAAGTCATGCCAGGATGTCCTGATGAAATTTTGGACAAGCTTGAACATACGCTTCAAACGATCGCACCGATTTCGACAATGATGCAAAACGGATTGAAACCGGAAGACATTCTCAAGCGTCTGTTTGATGGGGATGAGCTTGAAATTCTTGAAAAAATGCCTGTTTCCTTTGAATGCGACTGTTCAAAGGAACGCTTTGCCGAAGCAATGGCAAGTCTTCCTAAAAAAGACATTGATGAAATGATTGAAAAAGATCATGATGCCACTGCAATTTGTCATTTTTGCTGCGATGAATATCATTTTACGGAAGATGAATTGCGCGAAATCGAAAAAGAAGCAAGAGAAAGCTGATGAGGTGAAAAAATGGAGTGGAAAATCGGTGACGTCACGATTCCTAATCAGGTCGTCGTGGCTCCAATGGCCGGAGTGACGAACGTTGCATTCAGGCTGATCTGCAAGGAGTTTGGCGCAGGTCTTGTTGTTTGTGAAATGATTTCTGACAAGGGAATCCACTTCAGGAACAAAAAAACGCTTGGGATGTTGTTTGTCGATCCGACGGAACATCCCGTCAGCGTTCAAATTTTTGGCGGAAGCAAAGAATCCTTGGTTGAAGCTGCTCAATTCGTGGCTGAAAATACAAGTGCCGATATTATTGACATCAACATGGGATGTCCGGTTCCAAAAGTTACGAAAACTGATGCCGGCTCAAGATGGCTGCTTGATCCGGACAAGGTTTATGAAATGGTGGATGCGGTAACGCACTCGATTGACAAACCCGTAACCGTTAAAATGAGAACCGGTTGGGACGAAGATCATATTTACGCAATTGAAAATGCCTTGGCAGCTCAAGAAGGCGGCGCCAAAGCATTAGCAATGCACGGCAGAACGAGAAAGCAATTATATTCAGGACATGCGGACTGGAACATTCTGCATGAGGTTGCCGACAAATTGACGATTCCTTTCATGGGAAACGGTGACGTCAGAACGCCTCAGGATGCAAAAAAAATGCTTGATGAGGTCGGATGCGACGCCGTCATGATCGGGCGCGCAGCATTGGGCAATCCCTGGATTTTAAAGCAGACCGTACATTATCTCGAAACGGGGGAACTTTCGGAAGAACCAACGCCGGATCAAAAAATCATCGTTGCAAAAGAACATTTGCACAGACTTGTTCTGGCCAAAGGCGAGAAAATGGGGCCAAAAGAATTTCGTTCCCAGGCGGCGTATTATTTAAAGGGCATCCCTCGTTCTGCAAGAGCTAAAGCAGCTTTGAACAGTGCAGATACTGAAAAAGAAATGCATGAAATTTTTGACGGCTTTTTGGCTGACTATCAGGCAAGGAACAGCAAGTAGCATAGCTTTGCAAGCAAAACATGTGATATAATTAAGAAAGTGTGAATAAAAGAAAGTGAGGACTAATAATGGCTAATGAACAAACCATGAACGATCAAATGCGCGTTCGTCGCGAAAAGATGCAAGAATTGCGCGACGCAGGCATTGATCCATTCGGCCATCGTTTTGAACGTGATTCCATGAACCAGGAACTTCATGAGAAGTATGGCGACATGGACAAGGAAGAATTGAACGACAAGGACATTATCGTAACGATTGCAGGGCGCATGGTTGCCAAACGCGGCAAAGGAAAAGTCGGTTTTGCAGATCTTCAGGATAAAACCGGCAGAATGCAGCTTTATATCCGCAAAGATGAAGTCGGAGAAGACATGTACCACATCTTTAAGCGTTCTGATCTCGGTGATTTCCTGGGAATTACAGGTCAGGTCATCAAGACTGACATGGGCGAACTGACCGTAAAGGTAACAAAGCTTACTTTCCTTTCGAAGGCGTTGCGTCCGCTTCCTGACAAATATCATGGTTTGCAAGACATTGAACAAATTTATCGTCAGCGCTATCTGGATTTGATTACGAATCGCGAAAGCTACAATCGTTTCGTTAATCGCAGTCGCATCGTGACGGCAATTCGTCGCTATCTTGACGGAAACGGATTCCTTGAAGTTGAAACGCCCGTCCTGCATACACAGGCCGGCGGTGCTTCTGCTCGTCCGTTCATCACTCACCACAATGCGCTCGATATTGAGCTTTATTTGCGCATCGCTCTTGAACTGCATTTGAAACGCCTGATCGTCGGCGGGATGGAACGCGTTTACGAAATCGGACGCGTTTTCCGCAATGAAGGCATCGATACGCATCACAACCCTGAATTTACCATGCTTGAAACATATGCTGCTTATTTCGACTTCAAGGACGTCATGGATGAAACCGAAGGAATCTTCAAGGCTGCCGCAAAGGTCGTTTCCGATAACAGCATCGTGACGTATCAAGGAACGGAAGTCAACTTTGACAAGCCGTTCAAGCGCGCGCATATGGTTGACCTGATCAAAGAATATACCGGTGTTGATTTCTGGAAGGAAATGACCGTTGAAGAAGCTCGCAAGATTGCGGACGAACATGGCGTTCATTACGAATCCTACTGGAAAGTCGGTCACATCATCAACGAATTCTTTGAAGAATTCTGTGAAGACAAGATCGTTGATCCGACGTTCGTTTATGGTCATCCTGTCGAAATTTCTCCGCTTGCCAAGAAGAATGCCGATGATCCGCGTTTCACGGATCGTTTCGAACTCTATATTCTTGGCGGCGAATATGCCAATGCTTTCACGGAATTGAACGATCCAATCGATCAGCGTCAGCGTTTTGAAGCCCAGGTCGAAGAGCGCAAGGCCGGAAACGATGAAGCAGAAGGCATCGATGAAGACTATATCGAGGCAATGGAATACGGCATGCCTCCGACAGGCGGTCTTGGCATCGGAATCGACCGTTTGGTCATGCTGTTGACAAATGCAGAGTCGATTCGCGACGTCTTGTTGTTCCCGACAATGAAGACCATCGGATGATGGAAATTGATTCCGAAGGTATGCTGATTTCAGCAGTGCACGAGGAAGACGGTCACGAAGGACGGAACTTTCTGATGGTAAATGACAGAATCCCAGCAGGTGCAAAGCTCTATTAAAATCAAATGTAAAATCTTTAAAACCATGATGTCAGGCCACAGTTGACAACAAAATTTGGGATAATAATGAATCGTTATGAAGCATGACGAATTTCAGGTGAAAGGCCACAGGTTTGAGAATGAAATCAAAATTGATTCACTGAATCAATGATTGATATGCATGACAACAAGAGCACTTCTTAGAGTTAATCTGAGAAGTGCTTTTTTTCGTACAAAAATATATCCCGGCAGTCAACTTCTGTAAAACAGTAAATCTAATTTTGGAGGAAAACATCATGGATAAAAATTATAAACCAATCAAAAGTATGAAAGAAGTACCGGAGCAGCTTAGAAAATTGCGCCGACAGTATCTGCGTTATCAACAGGCAGAGATTATTTACAGCATTTCTCATAAGAAACTTTTTGAACTCGCCAGTGATGCAGGTGTGATTTACAGAATAGATGGAACCGTATTGATCAACCGGGATATTTTTGACGCCTATCTGGAACGATTCCATGAACCAGCGACAGGAAAGGGTAAGGAGATAAAAGATGAGCGGTAATGTATGGATGTTTTCAGATGAAATTGATGATGAAGATCTGGAATTTATGAGTCATGACTACGTGACCTATAACATGGCGTGCGAATACTACAGACTGGGAATCAAACCCGTTGTCTGTATGGCACATGAAGCAGGGGCGGTATATAAAATCAGAAAAAAAGTGCTGATTCGAAGAAGTATATTTGAAGCATATTTGCGAGAGCAGAGAAAGATTTGATGGAGGAGAAGGACATGAGCAATCAGAGGAAAATACTACATGATGACAGGAATGGATTAGATTATGTGTTGATAGGAGATTATTACCTGCCAGTGCTATCATTACCGGAAGAAACCAGACCGATTGGGTACTGGGGAATGCTTCGGAAAGAATATCTGAAAAAACATAAATCGGGAATGTATTCTTATCTTTTGTTGACCGGAAAACTGGACAGCTATCTGGCAGATCTTAACGAACAGGCACAGGAACGGTATGAGCTGATTGAAGCACAAATGAGAAGTGTGGAAGGTGTAACAGAGGCATTAAAAGCACGAATCCTGCGGAGGAAGATCCGTATATCTCAGCAGCTATTGCTTTGCTGAAGGAATTGAAGACAGACAAAGCCAGAAAGGCTGCCCTTGAACATATCAAGCTGGTGGCGATGATGGAGGAATAGCGATCAAAGCGTAAAAGTGCATATTAAAGTGTTGACATGTAGAAAAAATAGTTTATAATATACATTAAAGATAATAATAAAGTGCAATAGATAATGTTAGAGTGTATAGAAAGAGAGTGTATATATGTATCTTAGAATAAAGGCGCAGCAGAGAACACTGGACAATTTACAAGTGATTACCAAAAATAACTATCCTGATCTACGAGTGACAAAGGGATATGTTCTTACTGCTTTATTGGAAGGATATAAGCAGTACGTTAATAACGAAGAAGTTCTTAAGAAAGCAATTAAAGAATCTGATGTCAAGCAGGAAGGATCAGGAACTCCCGTGAACTTTAATATAACTGCACAAGCCAATACAAATCTTGAATCTATGAAAAGAATAATAGATAAGATGACTGGAAGATCATTTTTTCCAGCTCAAATAATAGATATTCTTTTGATCTGTGCCCTTTCTATTGAATCTAAAGATTTCATGGAGACGGAAGATAGTATAGATTCTATTCGTCTTCAGATAATCAAAAAAATAGCAGATACAGATACGACGGATGTTATGACATTATACAAAATAAGGAAGGTACTTAATGAATCTTTTGAAAGGGGATGCAACATGATGAAGTATAAAGTTTTAGAACACAACGTAAATCAGGCAACAAATAAAGATGGAAAAAATTCTCTGCCAGCTGTAATTGTCACAGAGATTCACGAAGAAAAGCCTGATCTCGGCTCATTGCCAGAGTTTGCTTTTTGCAAAAATTATATGCAATTCTTCGACGACGCATTTGGCGATGAATACGATTATTATCCAAAGGAACCCACAGCCAACACTGATAATAAGCAAAACGAATTACTTTTATTTTGGAAGAAAGAAAAGTTTGAAGCAGTTTTAGATAGTGCCCAGACTACAGAAGTGACATGGGAAAATAACATGCCTAACTTTACCAGTGTGATTTTAAAGGAGAAAGATACGGAGAAAGAATTTCTATTCTGCGGGTTAAGAATCACAATGGCAAGATGCATTGATAACAATGCAAGTAAAGCAGAGCAACAGAAGCAATACAAACAGCAGGCTGCTTTGCGTAGAGAACAGATGGAGTATGTACTTTCTGTCACTGATAAATGTGAGCATGTCCTTATTGTAGGCGATTTTAATAATTACAGAAGAGGTGTAGATCTTGAAGAATGGAATGTTGGATGTATAAACTGTGGTAAGCAGGATTACACTGTGTATACACCTAACGGACAGAGTATTTATAAAGAGGATGCAATGAGCGATGACTACGAATTCCCGGAAGATCATATCGTAAGTAGAGGTATAGAAGTCTCAAATTACCGCTATGACAGAAAATTTATCAAATGGGACACATCGGGTATTTATAAAAAAGCTGGAACGGATTTTTCTGATTGGTCTTACCTTCATGGATATCCGGATCATGCAACACTCATTGCCGAATTTGAATTATCTTGAGTTTTGTGAGGAAGGCGGTTATGGACATGAATAAGAATGAAGCTTGCAGAAAGTTTAAAGAGTATCTGAATTCATACAACATCAAGTATCAGTAGGATATTGATGAAGAAACAGTGAGACTAACTATGAGATATGAAGGAATGGAGAACGCTCCTGAACGGGCTGTAGAATCCTGCATCTGGTTTTATGATGGTAGTGCAGAAGCAAGGGTTTATTATACGAAGTCAGCATCTAAGATCATAAAGGGTAGTGAACAGATGGAGATCTATGAGCTATTGAACTATATCAATGCAACGTTCTTTCCGCGTACCGGAGATGGAGTCGGGCAGGGGCTATATGATTCACAGTATCTGTATTTGGGAAGATTATATAAAACAGAAGATGGTTATGACGATCTCACATATACAATGGTTATCCCGTATGACTTTTATGAACTTACGCCTATCGAAACAGCAGACTTTCTGACAATAGTTTGCCCGGACTATCTTAATAGGTTAAGCATCGGGATATTTGGTCTACTGCTTGGAAAAATCTCTCTTGAGGAAGCGAAGAAAAACATAGAAACACAGTTTTCAGAGTAAAAAGGCGTTTCCTAGAACATCGGTTGTAGAAATGCAACCGGTGTTTTTTTATGCTCAAAAGTCGCAGATTGCTTACCTAAAGTCAGCGGATATGCTGACGTTGATACAACTGATGCCTATGTTCAGCATATAGCTGTCTGCAACTGTATTTCATGCCCTGTCGGGAATCATCTGCATTACAGCAATCTTAGGCTATGGATTCGGACAGGAAACAGGCACAGAAGCAGGCAAAATGCTTTTGGCAGGTTTTATACTTTATATCCTGTCCGTACTTTCTGGCTGGGCGGTGATATGTCCGGAAACAATCAAAATCAGATTAATGGGAGATTAAAAAGATGGAATTAACGGAAAATATGGAAGAGTTCCTGAATGATCTGATCGGAAAAAGAATGGAACAGGTTTATCAGGAAAAAGATGGAGAGCAGTATGATCCATTCAATGAAGAACTGGAACTGAAAGTGCAAAAGGTAATTCGGAAGTTATCGCCAAAACAGGGAAAAGTTGTTTTTGACTATATGACAGAAATCTCAAATAAATGTAGTGATCTGAATGAGTTCTATATGCAATATTTTTGGAAAAGTTACAGTCTAAGATGTTTTTATTTGAAAATGTAAGAGGTCTATTATCGCATGATAAAGGAAAGACATACAAAACCATATGGAATTAAATTACCAGATGGATCAGTAGTTCACCGAGTATATGTAGAAATGAAAAATAAGCACAATACGATGAACTCAGCAGCAGCTGGAAAAACGTTTATAAAAATGCAGAGCCAGTGATTAAAAGATGATGACTGTGCATGTTTTTTTAGTTGAGGCAATTGCAAAAAAATCTCAGAACATTAAATGGGAAACTTCAGTGGACAATCAGAAAGTGGGACATATGCTGATTCGTCGTGTGAGTATGGATAAATTTTACGCATTGGTAACTGGACAGGACGATGCTTTCTATCAGATATGCATGCCCTTACCAGAAGTAATCCAAGTTGAAACGGAAGGAGAAAATCTTGTTCCGCATGATACAGTTATTGATGAATTGCGTGAAATTGCAAAAGAGAGTTCTATTGAAGGTACTGATCTTACTTTTGCGATGGCTATTTATATACTGGGCTTTTCTTCATATGCAGGTTTCAATTCGATGTTGACACCGGAAATGGTAAAATAGATGCAGACGAGCGACAGAATTTCAACATATGTAAAAATGATTCTGAAAAACAGCTATGGAACTGACAATAAATAAGGGAGTGAACCGTTATTAGTACAAATAAATTACCGGATGTATTTATATCATATGCCGCTGATGTTTTGGCCGATACTACACAAGGATTGAATCGAGCTGAATTGGTTAAACAATGCAATAAATATGCAATTAAATATGGGGTAGATATTCCGATAGCTACAACAGATTGGGGAGATTTTGGGAAAAAAGTAAAAAATAAAAGAACTGCTATGTACCAAAATTTATCTTCATTTTCAGGAGAACAACAATTCTCCATTATAAAAGAGATAGCGGAACTTCCGTTTTTTGCAAATAATCCAGAAGCAAAAGAATTACATAAATTTTTGCTAGAAAGATACAGTTCATATTCAGATATCGTAACAGAGGATAAAAAGATGGAACAAAGATATACCGTGGATGCCAGTTGTCCAACTGTGTTTATATCATATTCATGGGATGGTGATGAGCATAAAAGATGGGTAAAAGATTTTGCTGATCAATTATTATCTGATGGGATAAATGTTGTAGTTGATCAATATGATTTATCATTAGGTGATCGTTTACCACAATTTATGGAACAATCTATTACGGATGCAGATTATGTTTTGATTATCTGTACACCATTGTATAAGGAAAAAGCTGATAAAAGAACTGGTGGTGTAGGGTATGAGGGGCATATAATTTCTGATGAATTATTCAATCATCATAACGAAAGAAAGTTTATTCCTGTATTAAGAAGAGGTACTTTTGAGACGGCATTGCCTAAATTTTGTGCAGGAAAATTGAGTATTGACTTGTCAGAAACACCATTTTCTCAAGAACAATATCATGACTTGCTGACTACTATCTTTGGAAAAAAGAAGAAGCCGGCTATTGGGAAAAAACCATCTACAGTAGGGAATTTTCAAAAAAATTTAGATCAGGAAGAAGCAATTCATATCTTAGGTATAATTACAAATGAAGTGACTATTCCGAAAATGGACGGAAGCCGAGGAAGTGCTTTGTATTCAGTTCCATTTCAATTATCAAAAACACCTAGTGGATTATGGGGACAAATATTTGTCGCAATATGGAACAGTCCACCTAGATTTACCACTATGCATAGACCAGGGATTGCTTCAGTTATAGGATCAAAAATTATTTTAAACGGAACAACAATTGATGAAGTGAAAAATTACCATAGAGATACTTTGCTATTGTGTGTTGAGGAAGCAAATAAAAAAGAACAAGAAATTAAAGAAAGAGAAAATCGTTTGAAAGAGCAAGAGGAAAAACCTAAACAACAGCATTTTCAACATGTATCTGATCTTGCAGACGAAATAAATTTTTAATGATTAACCCAAAGAGCATTAATCGTAAAAAGTTAATGCTTCTTTTTTTGACTTTTTTCAAAAAGCATCTGACATTGTACACCCTGCCACATGTGGTTAGTGGAAAAATAAATTCTTTTAGACAAGCACCGTCCAAATACCATTTGAAACTTGCAATTAGTGAAGAAATATTTCGTTTACGCATAAAAAACTTGCAAAAAGGGGGTGGTAAATACCATTTCCAACGCTTTATAGGTAGAGGAATAGTTATTTTTCAAAAATTCCCAAAATCATGTCCGATTTTGTCACCCCCAATACAGAGTATAAGTCAAGTCCTAATTTGTGTGTAAAATATTTTTCCCAGGCACAAGTTGTGCAGGGGATGCGAATGCATCCATGTCTGTCCACTATCACTCTTGAAGGAGCTGTCAAGGGTGCGCCATCTGCGCACCTCGAAGAGGTTCCCTTGACAGCTTCGGAAAGAGTGATACACCTTACGCAGCTCTTAGTTTTTGTTGTTCCTCTGCCAATTCTTTTAGTTCAGCAACCGTCTTAGACTTGATCATTTTTGCGTAGGTTGCCGGACTGAATATGGCTTTCTTGGAGCTAACGACATCGTTTCTTTCCAACAGAACGGAACCCATCAGCCGCATCAGCGAGTTCTCGTTTGGGAAGATT
>NZ_FOPI01000013.1 GCF_900113455.1 Ligilactobacillus ruminis DSM 20403 = NBRC 102161
GATGGGGAGAAAAAACTGGCTGTTTTCGTCAACTTTTGAAGGCGCAAGGGCTAATGCCGTTGCGCTGTCGCTGATATATACGGCCAAACTTAATCAGTTGGATCCTGAAAAATACTTGAGAAAAGTATTAACGGAGATTACCAACATTGAGGTATTTGATCCTGAAAGGTTCCGCCAACTTCTCCCATGGAACATCGATCTTACCTCATAAATAAGAAAATAAAAACGATGCATACGCAATAACCTGAGATAATAATACTATCTCGGGCTATTTGTGTACACACCGCTGTTTTAACGACCGCTTACAAACGACGATGATCGTCTTTTTATCTTCTTGAAGTTTTTTCAAAACGTCCATTATGGCCGCTGCATTTTGAAAATCAAGATTGCCTGTCGGCTCATCGGCAACAAGCACGTCAAAAGGCTTGAGGATCGCCCTTGCAATTCCGACCCTCTGCTTTTCTCCGCCGCTTAATCTATACACGGTCTTGTCCAAAACATCTGCAGTCAAACCTGTTTTCTTCAAAGCATCCGTCATCTCAGGTTCCCCGATTTTTTGACAAGCGAGTTTCAAATTCTTCCTGACGGTCTTGTCGTCCAAAAGAAAATAGTTTTGAAATACAAATGAAAAATGCCTTCCCCATAATTTTTGGTGCCTGATTTTTTTTAAATCTTTTCCCTCAAAAAACACCTGACCTTCATCAGGCTTTTCCATCCCTGAGATGATCTTCAAAAGCGTTGACTTACCCGCACCGCTCTTTCCGGTTATGCAGCAAAAAGATCCTCGATTGATTTCAAGATTGATTTCGTTCAACACAGGAACGTTATCATATCTTTTTGAAACGTTTTTTAACGTAATCATTAAAAATCCCTCCCCAAAGTTCTGTTTTTTTGAAGAACGTCATACGAAATCCAAATGAATGACGCAAAAACCGTTCCGATAAAAAGAAATGCCAAAACTGCCAAATTAAGCCAATCCATCTTTTGCAATAAACATGAAGAAATAATAAAAGACAACGTAAAAACACCGCTAAAAAAAGCAATCTGTCCGTTTAAAATTCTAAAAAAAGAGCACCCCATCAAGCGTTTGATGACGATTTCTCTTTCATGCAGCAAATAATATTGAGCAATCATTGCAAAAAGAAAGAAAAAGCTGCCTGAAACAAGTACCGTCAAACGAATTAAAGAACAAGCGACTTGCCGTTTGTTTTGTTGAACGAGCTCTGCCTTCTTCGAATAAACGGACGTTACGAAATTTATCGTTGAACCGATTCCGCTCTCACGAAGTTTCGGCTCAAGTCTCTCATAGACCTTTCCGAAATGTTTGTCGCTAAAGAAAAAGCCGCCATTCAAGCAAAAGAGATTTCCGTACGACAAGCTGTTTTGATAATCGTCAAACAGTTTGATTACCGGGTCTTTGACCGTATTTGAAAGCAAATTATCACCTGAATCAGGATTGTACGTGAAATAACTTTGCCCGTTTTTTGCATAGACAATTTTGATTTTCAGATTTTTGTGCGTAAACTTTGGCACACGTTCTCTCTTTTTCCAAAGCTTAAAATCCGTATTGAGTTGAAACAAAAATTCATCCATGTATCGATTGCGAATTTCTTTTTCATACTTGCCGTATTTTTTGGGAACTATCAGAATCTTCGTAAAAAGCGTCGGTTTCAAATCAGAAACGCTTTTTCCGTCCGAAAGAATCGTCTTCGAAAGTCGCAAATAATTCTTATCCGCGGTTATCGCGCGACCGGAAACCGAGCAAATACGGTCATCTAAAGACTTATTGTCGGGATTTGCCAGATACCACGGCTGCTCCTTGCCGTTTTGTCCTGAAGTCCATAAGAAATTGTCTGAAAAAACAACAAAAGCTTGATAATTTGATCTTAGTTTTTCCCAAAGATTCTTTGCTTTCAAATCATATTCAACCTCAGCAGAATTATCCATTCTGTCTATCTGATTGGTCAAGTTTGTCTGATATATGTTTTTGGCATCCTCCCAACGTTCAAGTCTTGATGCCTGCTCCTTAAATCGACTATATTCTTGGTGAAACTTCGGAAACATGATGCTGACTAAGAAAATGCTTAAAATGAAAAATGCAGCATTGAGACCATATGCTGCTTTAGAAAAAAACGCATTATAAGACAGAAACAGTCTTGTTTTCATCTGAAATGCGCCGGCAACGATAATGATAACCAAAATAAAAAGCAGGCAGCAGGCATATAACAAAAGAAGCGACACCAAAAATCGGCTGCAATACTCGACCAAATTTTTCCAAGAAGCATAACCGAATAATAACGTCGCACTGATTCCGATTGAAAACTCCAACGATGGAATCAGATCTTTAATCGTTTCATTTAAAATTTCATACGATTTCCTTCCCAGAAGTCGCATCAAATCATTTTGACGCTTTTGTTTCATCAACAGGAACATCAGCGATATCAACGAAACAATCCCTGAAAGATTTGCCAAAAAAAGCAACGTGCTCTGATCATCTTCAAAAGAAGCGATATCTTTCTGGGATTTTATGCGCACTTTTCCAAAATCTCTCATGGTATCACAAACTTCTTTTACGTTTCCTGAAACATAAAAGACGCTATTGAACCCCATGTTCTTGATTTTATCAAGGGGGTAAAGCTTGACATGATACCTATAATTCGGGATCAGCAGTTTCTGCTTATTTTTCATATAATTCGTAGCCAAATCATCATGCGAAATTCTTCCTTTGATTAGAAAATCAGGATTAGTATCGTAAATAGTCAACTCATTTTCACTGGTAAAAAAGTACTGTGAAACACTAGTCTCGCCTTCAGATATTTTTTTCAGACTATTTATCAATGCAAGACAGTCAGCATCATCTTTTAAAAGCAGAGACACTTCTGTCTTGTCACCATACAAAAGCTTGGTGAAATAATCGTCAATTCTTTTATTTATGACGACCATCCCGGAAATTATCAAAAAAATCAGCATGCTTATTGAAAATAATTTCTTCATAATCCCCCCGAAAAAACTTAAAAATAAGGTGTTTCACAACAAATGACAACACACTGAGCAAAGCACTATTCACATAAAAGCTTCTTAATAAACATTATAATATGCTTTATTATTTCTCATAGTCGCATTAACTTGCGAAAAAGCAGTTATGCCTGCATGAACTTTCACACGTGTTCCTGCACCCATTCCGTTTTTAGCAGTTGCTGAATGAGTTCGTCCATAATGAACATAAGTCGACTGAACCTTTGTACCGTAGACGCCAAATAACCATTTGCCACCATCAATATAATGCCATTGCTACGGAGTCAGCCCTTTCCCTTTGACTTTTGATTTAAATAGAGCTAGCCCGCCTTCTTTTATCACTGATACCGGTGATTTCAAATTGCTGCTTGACAGTTCAACATCCCCTCAGCTAGTTGAGCCTGCATAAGCACTTGAAGAAGAAACTAACAAAAAAAGCAAGGTTGACCCCAATAAAAAGATTTTTTTTAATTATAATAATACCTCTCCTTAAAAATAAAACCGGTTAGCATTTTGATTTATCTAAAAGATATCACAAGAAATGTTTTCTCACAATCTTTTGTTTTATCAATTGCAAAATTTTTCCATAATTAATCTTTATTCCAACATCCCCAAATCAAAAGGCCCGATCCAGGCACACGCCGAATCAGGCCAAACAAAACGCTTTTTTAGATGTGCTTCAAAGAGCAAAGCCTCTATTTTCCAAAACCCATTTTTTCTGCTTGCTCCATAATTTTTCTCAAACGATGGTTGACGCCGGATTTTGAAATCGGACCGCCCGGAACCAATTCGCCGAGTTCTTTTAAACTGACTTCCGGATGAGCCATGCGCGCGATTGCGATTTCTTGCAGCTTGACGGGCAAATTGTTCAAACCGATTTTTTTGTCGAGATACTTAATACTTTCAATCTGCCTGTTGGCCGCGTCAGCAACCTTGTTGAAGTTTGCATTTTCACAATTGACGATTCGATTCACTGAATTTCTCATATCGCGCATGATGCGAACGTCTTCAAATTTGAGCATTGAACTTGTCGCACCGATCAAAGACAAAAAATCGGCAATCTTTTCTGCTTCTTTGAGATAAGTGATGTAGCCGCTGCGACGCTTGGCCGTGCGCGCGTTTAAGCCGTAGCGATTCATCATTTCGCAAATCGTCTGATTATGATCCTCATAAAGCGAATAGATTTCCAGATGATAGCTGCTTGTTTCAGGATTGTTGACCGAACCCGTGGCGAGAAAAGCCCCGCGCAAATATGAGCGAACCTTGGCGTCGTCATCCAAAAAATCGAGCGGAACGGTTTCTTTCAACTGAAAACCGTCCAAAATATCAAGATCCTTCAGCACGTAATCGCTGCCCTTGTTCAAGCGCACGATATAGAGATTGTTTTTCTTGAGTTTCATCTTCCGCCGAACCAAAAGCTCGCTTTCGACATCATAGAACTGTTTCAGCAAACTGTAAATTCTGCGGGCTGTGGCGGGGTTTTCCGTTTGAACGTTCAAGATAAAGCGATGATTGGAAAGTCCAAGCGAACCGTTCATGCGAATCAAAGCCATGAGTTCTGCTTTGGCATTGCCGAAATGAACTTCCAATGTCGTAAGTTCTTTTTTAACCTCGCTTGCGTATGACAAAAACGCTCCCTCCTTTTAGTTAGATTCGTCTGCTCGCCAGGACTTCGGACGTCCGGCAAGACACATCAACTCGTCCACGACCTGGTCCCCGTTATGAAACACTCCCTGATTTCTGAGCTTTAGAAAGTTGTCGGAAATAACGCGACACCCCTGGTCCCTCAACCCTTTAAAATCATATTTTACCTGATACAGGTATTCGTCATACTTCTGGCGATCCAGATAATTTTTTGGAACCGGCTCCGTATTTACGAGCACCGTATCGATAAAATTCTGTTTCAAATGCCTGTTCAAAACCCGAACGTGATCGGCATCGGTAAAATGCTCAGTTTCGCCCTTTTGCGTCATGATGTTGCAGATGTAGACAACCTCTGCTTCGCTTCGGCACACGGCCTCGCCGACGTTTTCAATCATCAGATTCGGCAAAATGCTCGTGAAAAGGCTCCCGGGTCCGAGCACGATCTGATCGGCATCAAGAATCGCATCGACAACTTCCTGCTTGGCCTCCGGTTTGCTGCCGTCAGCAGACGTTACCCAGACATTGTCGATTGTCTTGCCAGCAGCAGAAATTTCTGCTTCGCCTGAGATGACCGTTCCGTCGGTAAATGCAGCGTTCAAAGTCAGCGGCTTGTCTGAAGCCGGATAGACGTGTCCGTCGACCTGCATGATCTTGCTCAAATCCTGCACGGCTTCAAAGATGCCGCGGTTATCCATTTCAGTCAGCGCGGCAATAATCAGGTTGCCGATTGCATGACCTGAAAAGAATTGATCGTTTGACGAAAAACGATACTGAAAAATATCCTTGTAAAGTTTCGGCATGTCGGACAAAGCCGCCAAAACGTTTCTGATGTCTCCTGGCGGGACAACGTTAATGTAGTCTCTGATGATTCCAGAAGAACCGCCGTCATCAGCCACGGTAACAACGGCCGTAATGTCTGCATTTTTCTTGCGCAAACCTTTCAAAACAACCGGCAGTCCCGTACCGCCGCCGATCACGACAATTTTCGGACGATGTTTTTTTCTTAAACTGATCATGAGCGATTAACCGTCTCCTTCCGCTTCTTCATGTCGCGGTGATTGAAATTGACGGTATATCCATCGCTTTGCAAGTCTTCGCCAATTCGTTGCGCAATCGCCACTGAACGGTGTTGTCCGCCAGTACATCCGATTGCGATCGTCAGGCTCGTTTTTCCTTCAGCAACGTAACCCGGAATCACGTAGCGCAGCATTGAGATGTACTGCTTGTAAAATTCGGCAGTCTTCTCGGAATTCATGACATACTCGTAGACGTCATCGTCAAGGCCATTTTTTTCCTTTAATTCCTTGACATAGTAAGGATTCGGCAAAAACCTGACATCCATGACGACGTCGGCATCAATCGGAATGCCGTATTTGAAGCCAAAAGACATCACGTTGATGTGAAATGCAGTGTTTTCGCTGGTCTCAAAATTATGGAAGATTTCTTCGCGCAGCTGTCGCGGAGAAAGCCTCGTCGTATCAATCAAAAGCGTGGCCTTTGACTTGATTTCATTTAAAATCTCGCGTTCGCGCACGATGCCGTCAAGCACGCGTCCATCCATCGCAAGCGGGTGCAATCTTCTCGTTTCCTTATAGCGAGCAACTAGTTCCTCATCAGAAGCGTCCAAAAAGACGATTTTGGCGCTGATGCCGTTTTCATCTTCCAAGCTGCGAATCATTTCAACGACTTCTTCATAAAACGCCCGCGAACGCAGATCGATTACAAGCGCCACCTTCTTGATTTTGCCGGATTCCTTGATCAATTCCCAAAACTTGCCCATCAAAGCCGGCGGCATGTTATCGACGCAAAAATATCCCAAATCTTCAAAACTTTGCATCGCAACGGTCTTGCCGGCACCGCTCATTCCGGTAACGATCACTAATTGCATTGAGTCATGCATCAGACTTCATCCTCTCAAATAGTACTGTCAACATTATAACATACTTGCGCTGCCATCATTTCTAAATGCGGCAAAAAAGCCGCGCGAATCGATCATGTTAGACTCGCGTGGCTTTTAATCCATATCTTCGCCAAAAATTCTGATTTTCATTTTTAACCCGGTCTTGGTCGTCGCCAAACCGCCGAGTCCGGTTTCGCGCAGCTGTACCGGCATGTTTTCGCCGATTCGTTTCATTGCGCCGATTACTTCATCGGCAGGAATCTTGTTCGTCAGTCCGGCAAGCGCCATATCGGCACATGCAAGCGCATTGACGGAACCAACGACGTTTCGCTTGACGCACGGAATCTCGACCAAACCGGCAACAGGATCGCAGACAAGTCCCAACAAATTGCTGAGCGCCATTGCAAAAGCTTCTGCCGCCTGATTTGGCGTGCCGCCGCAAATTTCAACCGCTGCAGCTGCAGCCATGGCAGAGGCACTTCCGACTTCTGCCTGACATCCGCCGACGGCTCCAGCAATCATCGCATTGTTTGCTGTCAAGAGTCCAAAGGCGCCTGCGGTGAACAAAAACTGAATCTTCTGATCTTCCGTCAAATGCAGTTTTTGATCAATCGAAAAGAGCACGCCGGGAATGGTCCCTGACGAACCGGCAGTCGGGGTGGCGCAGATCAATCCCATTGCAGCATTGACCTCATTGGTAGCGAGTGAATTTTGAATTGCGGATAATATCAATTCACCAGACAATCCCTTTCCGCTTTCTCGATATTTGCGCATTTTTGCAGCCTCTCCACCGGTTAATCCGGTCGGAGAATGGACTCCGTTTCCATCTGCACCTCTGTGAGCTGCATTTTCCATCACTTGAAGCTGGTTTTTCATCTTGTCCCAGACTTCCTGTCTCGTTGCCCGCGCATATTTCATCTCTGAACGAATCATCAGTTCCCAGATTGGCAGATTTAATTCATCGCATGCCTTGATCAGGGAAGAAACATTCCTGTACATCAAAAATCCCCCTTAAAGACAAATCAATTCCTTGCTCATTGAAGCAATGTGCTCCAAGATTTGCTCATCCGGTTTTTTGTCAAGATCGAATTCGAGCAGGCAGCAGCCTGAGCTGATGCTTCGCTCGGCTTTTTTGACAATAAAATCGTCACCGCAGGCCAAACTTTCAAGAATACTGTTTTGCTTGCCGTCTTTTGCCAGACAAATGATGATCGGCAACGGTCCTGTCGGGAAAAATTCATGCCCGTCAATTTGAATCTTTCGAATCTCAATCGTCCCACCGCCAATCGAACATCCTGCAACTTTGACTTCCTTATCTTTGTTTGCCAAAGTTACGATTGACGTATTGGGATGATTAATCGGGCTTTTTCCCTCGTGTTCAATGAATTTGACCTTGATTCCCTTCATTTTAGCAATCCTGACCGCATCAGGCACGCGCAGATCATCCGTTTGCATCCCCAAAACACCTGCGATAATCGCAAAATCCGTTCCATGCCCGCGATGCGTCTTTGCAAATGATTCATAATAATCGATCGTAACCTGCGTGATTTTTTGAGAAAAAAGCTTATGGGCTACTTGTCCGATCGCAACTGCCCCCGCAGTATGCGAGCTGGAAGGTCCAACCATCACTGGTCCAATAATGTCGAAAACGCTCTTGTAATTTCCACTCATGGTCATTTTCCTCAATCTGAATAATTTAACATCATTAAATTTAACACTTATCTTCTGACAAAAAAAGAATATGTGAGAAATTTAATATTTTTCATATAGATTTTAAGTTTGAAAGCCATGCTTGACCTAAAAGAACGAAGCAAACCTAAATTTATTAAGCATTGCACTGTATTTTGTCAAAAAAACGCCAAAAGCAGCGAAAACACCATTCGATGCATTCCGCTGCTTTTTATTAAATGCAGAGCACAGACTCAGCTTTTGATCAATCAATAACTTTGCGAACGAACGGATCTGACGAGATTCCTTCTTCAAGAATCTTCTTGCACCACTCTTGAGCAGAAAAGAGCGAATGATCGCGATAGTTGCCGCAACTCTTGATATCCGTTCCCTGAACGTCTTCCCACGTTGCATTAACGATGTCTTGAAGCGATGCCTTCAAAGCCTTGGCCACTTCGACAGTGTCGTGTTCTCCCCACATGATCAGATGGAAGCCGGTACGACAACCGAACGGAGAACAGTCGATCACACCATCCATGTGATCGCGCAAATATCCTGCCAGCATGTGTTCAATCGTATGAAGTCCTGCGGTCGGAATCGCATTTTCATTTGGTTGAACCAAGCGCAGATCGAAGTTAGAAATTTTGTCGCCTTTTGGACCTTCTTCAACCGTAATCAAACGTACGTAAGGTGCCTTGACTGCAGTATGATCCAATGTAAAACTTTCAACTTTTGCCAAAGTAATCCCTCCAAAACTTTATTATACTAATGACTATAACAGTTTGTTCGAAAAATTCAAGAGCACAAAACGTGAAATTCTTCTTGAACGTTATTCATAATGACCTCTTTCAATGACTTCTTTCAAATACTTTCCGGTATAGCTGTGTTCGTTTCGACAAAGTTCTTCCGGCGTTCCGCATCCGATGATCGTCCCGCCGCCTTCACCGCCTTCCGGACCCAGATCAATCAGATGATCCGCTGATTTGATGACGTCAAGGTTGTGTTCGATCACGAGCACGGTATTTCCCTTGTCAACCAGACGTTGCAAGACCTCAAGCAAACGCTTGATGTCATCGGTATGCAGTCCCGTCGTAGGTTCGTCCAAAATATAAAACGTTTTGCCGTTTGACTTTCGATGCAATTCGCTTGCCAGCTTCATTCTTTGAGCCTCGCCACCGGAAAGCGTCGTTGCCGGCTGTCCCAGCGTCACGTAACCTAATCCGACGTCTGCAATCGTCTGCAGCTTGCGTTTGATTTTTGGAATTGCAGCAAAAAACTCTAGCGCCTCTTCAACGGTCATGTTCAAAACTTCTGAAATATTCTTTCCCTTGTACTCTATTTCAAGCGTTTCCGAATTGTACCTCGCACCGTGACAAACTTCACAAGGAACGTAAACATCCGGCAAAAAGTTCATCTCGATCTTGATAATGCCGTCGCCCTTGCAAGATTCGCAGCGACCGCCTTTGACGTTAAAGCTGAATCGACCCTTGCCGTATCCTCTGACTTTTGCCTGATTCGTCTTCGCAAAAAGATCGCGAACGTCATCAAATACGCCGGTATATGTCGCAGGATTGCTGCGCGGCGTTCGCCCGATCGGACTTTGGTCGATGCAGATTACTTTTTCAAGATATTCGGTCCCGATGAGCTTCTTGAATCTGCCGGGCTTTTCCGTGCTGTGGTTAAGCTTTGCTGCCAATGCTTTCTTTAAAATCATATTGACGAGCGTCGATTTGCCGGATCCTGAAACACCGGTAACCGCAATAAATTTCCCGAGCGGAAAGCTGACGTCGATATTTTTCAAATTGTTCTCGCATGCGCCAAAAAGTTCAAGCACGTGGCCGTTTCCCTTGCGACGCTCTTTTGGAATCGGAACATATTTTTTGCCAGACAAATACTGTCCAGTCAATGACTTGGCAGAACGAGCCACCTGTTTGGGCGTACCGCTTGCCATGACTTTTCCGCCGTGACTTCCGGCACCAGGTCCGATATCGATCAGGTAATCAGCTGCCCTCATCGTATCTTCGTCATGTTCGACAACGATCAAAGTGTTGCCGAGATCGCGCATTTTTTTCAACGAATCAATCAGTCTGTCGTTATCTCGCTGGTGCAGCCCGATTGACGGTTCGTCCAAAATATACAAGACGCCGGACAAATTTGAGCCAATCTGGGTCGCAAGTCTGATTCGCTGCGCTTCACCGCCTGAAAGCGTACGTGCGGAACGGCTGAGCGTCAAATATGCCAGCCCGACGTTGACCAAAAAACTCAATCGATCGCAGATTTCTTTTAAAATAGGTTTTGCGATCTGCTCTTTTTGTTCAGAAAACGTCAATCCTTTGAAAAACGGCAAGGCATCTCCAATCGACATTTCGGAAACTTCACCAATGTTTTTCCCGTCGATTTTGACCGCAAGCGCACGTTCGTTCAATCGATATCCGTGACACGTGCTGCACGTCAGACTTGTCATGTACTTTCGCATCACGTCGCGCGTAAAATCGCTGTTCGTTTCACGATAGCGCCGCTCGACGTTGTTGATTACGCCTTCAAATACAGTGTCGACGTCTCTGACTCCGCCAAAGTCGTTTTCATGATGAAAATGAAATTCCTTGTCGCCGGAACCGTACAGAATGAGATTCTTAGCCTTTTTGGAAAGATCTTTAAAGGGCGTATCCATGTCAACTCCAAAAGCTTGGCACGCTTGTTCCAAAAGATTCGGATAATACTGCGAGCTGATTGGATTCCATGGTGCGATGGCTCCTTCATGAAGCGTCTTTGTCTGATCAGGAACAACCAAATCCATGTCAACCTCAAGTTTGGCGCCTAACCCGTCACATTCAGGACACGCACCGAACGGAGCATTGAACGAAAAAAGACGCGGCTCAAGTTCGCCAATCGTAAAGCCGCAGTATGGGCAGGCAAAGCTTTCCGAAAATTGAATCGTTTCTTGACCGACAATTTCTGCCGTTGCATATCCGTCGGAAAGACGCAAGGCTGCTTCAAACGAATCAAACAGGCGCGTTCTGATGCCATCCTTGACAACGATACGATCGACAACGACTGAAATATCGTGCTTCTTATTTTTATCAAGTTCAATTTCATCGTCAACTTCATGGGCTTTTCCATCAATCATCAGACGAATGAATCCTTCATGCTTGATTTTTTCAAGCATTTTTTTGTGCTTCCCCTTCTTTCCGCGAACAACCGGCGCCAAAATAATGACTTTGGTTCTTTCCGGAAATTTCAAAATGCGATCAACCATCTGTTCAGGAGACTGACTCGTAATCTCGCTGCCGTCGTTCGGACAAATCGGGGTTCCGACACGTGCCCACAAAAGTCGCAGATAATCATTGATTTCAGTGACGGTTCCGACGGTTGAACGCGGATTTTTCGAAGTCGTCTTCTGGTCAATCGAAATTGCGGGGGACAACCCTTCGATCGAATCAACGTCCGGCTTATCCATCTGTCCTAAAAATTGCCTGGCATAAGAAGAGAGACTTTCAACATACCTTCTTTGCCCTTCAGCATAAAGCGTATCGAATGCAAGCGAACTTTTGCCTGATCCCGAAAGTCCCGTCACGACGACAAGTTTGTCTCTTGGAATTTCGACGTCGACGTTTTTTAAATTATGTTCCCTTGCGCCATGAATGATAATTTTGTCAACACCCAACTTTTTTCCTCTTTTCTATTCAATTTCCGCCTTAAGTTCAAGAACCGTGTCTCGCAAACGTGCAGCTTCTTCAAAATCAAGCTTTTTGGCTGCTTCTCTCATCTGTTCTTCCAACCCTGAAATCATCTCTTGTTGGTCTTTTTGGCTCAAATCGTTGAAATCAAAGTCTTCCGTTTTCTTTTTAGACTTCTTGGAAACTTTATCTCCATATGAAATTGCAGCACGAATTTCTTTTTTGATTGTCTGCGGAACGATCCCGCGTTCTTGATTATACCTCATCTGAATCTCGCGACGACGCCTGGTTTCGTCAATCGCAGCTTTCATTGATTCGGTCACTTCGTCAGCATACATGATCACGTGTCCGTTGGCATTTCTGGCAGCACGTCCGATTGTTTGAATCAAGGAACGCTCATTTCTAAGGAATCCTTCCTTATCGGCATCAAGAATTGCTACCAACGAGACTTCAGGAACGTCGATTCCTTCGCGAAGCAGGTTGATTCCGACCAAAACGTCAAATTTGCCAAGACGCAGATCTCGAACGATTCTTGTTCGCTCAAGCGTTTTGATATCAGAATGCAGATATTTGACCTTTATGCCGAGTTCTTTCAGATAATCTGTCAAATCTTCGGCCATCTTTTTCGTCAGAGTCGTCACGAAGACTCGCTCGTTTTTCTCCGTACGCTTATTGATTTCACCGACAAGGTCATCCATCTGTCCCATGATCGGTCTGACTTCGATTTCAGGATCAAGGAGTCCGGTCGGTCGAATTATCTGTTGAACGATGTGGTCGGTCTGTTTCTTTTCGTAATCTCCTGGAGTTGCCGACATATAAATAATTTGATTCGTCAGCTTTTCAAATTCTTCAAGCTTCAACGGACGATTGTCAAGTGCGCTTTTAAGTCTGAACCCATAATCGACCAGCATTTGCTTGCGAGCCTGGTCACCGTTATACATCCCCCTGACCTGCGGCATCGTCACATGCGATTCATCGACAACGAGCAAGAAATCTTTCGGAAAGAAGTCAAGCAGCGTAAACGGTCTGTTCATCTGACGATTATCCATATATTTTGAATAATTCTCGATTCCTGAACAATAGCCCATTTCACGCATCATTTCGATGTCATACGTCGTTCTTTGCTCAAGGCGCTGGGCTTCAAGAAGCTTGCCTTGCGCGCGCAGTTCCTCAAGTCGTTCTTTCAGCTCTTTTTCGATTCCTTCCAATGCTTGTTTCATTCGATCGTCATTTGTCAAAAAGTGCGTTGCCGGAAAAATCGTCACCTTATCCGTATTGGTGATAATTTCACCGGTCAGTGGATTAAATTCGCAGATTCGATCAATGTCGTCTCCAAAAAACTCGATTCTGAGCGCTGATGAATCGCTTGACGCCGGAAAAATATCGACCACGTCACCACGAACGCGGAAACGACCGCGCTGAAAATCAATGTCGTTTCGCTCGAACTGGATTTCAACCAATTCCCTGAGCAGGCGATCGCGGCCATACTCCTGATCAACGTGCAAAGAAAGCGCCTGTTGCTGATATTCGCTTGGATCGCCCAATCCGAAAATGCACGAGACCGAAGCCACGACAATGACGTCGTTTCGTTCAAGCAACGCGCTTGTCGCAGCGTGTCTTAGCTTATCGATCTCATCATTGATGCTGGAATCTTTTTCGATGTAGGTATCGCTCGAAGGAACATAGGCTTCAGGCTGATAATAGTCGTAATATGATACGAAATATTCGACCGCGTTATTTGGAAAAAACTCTTTGAATTCGCCATAAAGCTGACCTGCCAAAGTTTTGTTATGTGCCAAAACCAAGGTCGGCTTATTCACGTTTGCAATGACGTTTGAAATCGTAAACGTTTTGCCGGTTCCGGTCGCGCCCAATAAAATTTGCGCATGTTCCCCGGCTTTGATTCCGGCAGTAAGTTCAGCAATTGCCTCTGGCTGATCACCAGTTGGTTTGTAAGACGAGCATAATTCAAAATTTCGATCAGGTTGTCGTTCAATCACAAAAAATCGCCCCCATGTTCCATAAAACAAATCTAGAAATATTGTATCACTTCGAACAAAGTTTCGCAAAAATAATGATTAAAAAAAGATCTTCGCCCTCATCCGGTGAAGATCTTTGCTGTCTTTTTAATCCACGTACGCTTGAATTGCTTCTTCAAATTTAGCAACGTTTGCCTTGGAATTTTCAACCGAATCGCCTTGCGTTCCGATATAGAACTTGATCTTAGGCTCGGTTCCCGAAGGACGAACGGCAATCCACGTGCCGTCTTCCAGGATATACTTCAAAACGTTTGAGCTCGGAAGATTCATCTTCTCTTCTTTTCCGTCGGCAAAGCTCTTTTTGCCAGTTGCAAAATCTTCTGCACAAACGACTTTAACGCCCGCAAACTCAGCCGGAGCCTCGTCACGAAGCTTAGCCATCAAATTCTTGATCTGCTGTGCGCCTTCAACGCCGTCAAACGTAAGTGCCGTTGTCTTTTCAGCAAAGTATCCGTACTTTTCGAAGAGTTCCTGCAGACCGTCATAAAGGTTTTTGCCTTGCTTGCGGTAATATGCGGCAACTTCCGCAAGGAGCACCAATGATTGGATAGCATCCTTGTCACGCACGAACGGACGAACAAGGTAGCCGTAGCTTTCTTCAAAGCCCATCATAAACGTGTGCTCGTTCGTTTCTTCAAAATGCTGAATCTGTTCGGCAATGAACTTGAATCCAGTCAAAACGTTGACCGTATCGCATCCAAAGTCCTTGGCAATCTTAGCCGCAAATTCGCTTGAAACGATCGACTTGACCAATGCACCGTTTTCAGGCAGCGTCCCTGCATTTTTGCGTGCGGTCAAAATATAGTTGAGCATGATCGCAGCAATCTGATTTCCCGTCAAAAGCTTATAATCTCCATCCGGCTGACGAACAGCGGCACCCAAACGATCAGCGTCCGGATCGACGGCAATCAGCAAATCAGCATCGTCTCGCTTGCCAAGCTTGATTGCAAGGTCGAATGCTTCGGGAAATTCAGGATTGGGATGTTCCACGGTTGAAAAATCAGCATCCGGAGTCGCTTGTTCGGGAACCATCGTGAAATCTTCAAAACCAGCTTGACGCAAAGCCTTTTCGCCAAGCATTGCGCCCGTACCGTGAAGCGGAGTGAAAATCAGCTTCATCGTCTTGCCTTCTTCTGCAACAAGTTCCGGATCAACCGTTACTTTTTTGACTTCAGCCAAATACTCCTTGTCGATTTCAGAACCGATGACTTTCAGCGTGCCGTCATTGATCAAAGCATCCTTGTCAGCTGCTTCAACTGCAAAAATATCATCGACTTCACGAATGTACTTCGTAATCAGGTCTGATTCTTTTGGGGGCATTTGAGCACCGTCTTCGCCATAAATCTTATAGCCGTTATATTGTTTAGGATTATGGCTTGCGGTAATCATGATCCCGGCATAAGCGTGCAAATGACGCACCGTAAACGAAAGTTCGGGCGTCGGACGCAGGCTTTCAAAAACAAAGCTCGGGATGCCATGAGCCCCCAAAACACGTGCCGATTCAAATGCAAATTCCTGAGACTTATGACGAGAATCATAACTGATGGCAACGCCGCGACGCTTTGTTTCTTCGTCAAGAGTATCCATCAATGACGCAAGACCTTCAGTTGCCTGACGAACCGTGTAAACATTCATTCGATTGATGCCGACTCCGATTACGCCGCGCATCCCCGCCGTTCCGAATTCCATCGGAGCATAAAAAGCATCTTCCAAAGCTTCATCGTTTCCTTCAAGCTTTGCAAGCTCATCTTTTAAATCAGGTTCAAGTTCCCGATAGTTTTTCCAAGCGTTATAAGTTTCTTTCCAACTCATAAAATCACCCCTAATTAATAGCTTCAACTTCAGTATACTATATTCTAACACAAGACACGTGCAATTTGATTGATTTACTTAAAATTTTACTTAAAGTATTATGTAATTAAGTAAAATTTTCATAATCAACGTTCCCCTCAAGATACCACGGATTGTTCGGATGCCAATATCTTCGATACAAAATCAAACCAATGCCAAAAAAGAACAAGAAGACGGACAACCACTGCGAAACTCGCAACGGACCAAGCATCAGACTGTCAGTCCGCATTCCTTCGATAAAGAAACGTCCAAACGAATACCAAATGACATAGCTCAAAACAACTTCGCCGCGTTTGAACAAATGATTCTTGTGCCTGAACCACATCAGTATGCCAAACCCCAGGATATCCCAGATCGATTCATACAAAAACGTCGGCTGATAGTAAATGCCGTCAATCTTCATCTGATTAATGATAAAATCCGGTAGGCACAATCGTTCTAAAAACGCTCTTGTCGTCTGAACGCCATGCGCTTCCTGATTGACAAAATTCCCCCAACGACCGATTCCTTGAGCCATGATGACGGTTGGAGCCATAACGTCCATAAAAAGCCACGGTGAAAGCTTTTTCACCCGGCAGAAAATAATCAGCGTCAAAACTGCTCCGATCAACCCGCCATAAATGGCAATGCCTCCGTCCCAGATGCGAATAATTTCAGCAGGATTTGAAGCATAGTAGTTCCATTCAAAAACAACGTAATAGATTCTGGCGCAGATAATCGCAACCGGAAGTGCCACAATCAAAAAATCATAAAAATTATCTTCATGAATGCCTCTTCTTTCGCCTTCCCTGATTGACAAATACAGAGCAAGCAAGACCGCCATGCCGATGATGACGCCATACCAGTGAACCGCAATCGGTCCAAGTTTCAATGCGATCGGATCGATCTCACCAAAAAAAAGTCCCAATTCTTTCATTCCTCCATTCCCTAGTTGACCGAATTTTTCTGAATCAAGGCATTCAAATTGTCTTCAAACGCTTTTGTTGCGTCATATCCCATTGTCTTGGCTCTGAAATTCATTGCGGCAGCCTCAATGATGATTGCAAGGTTGCGCCCGACTTTCACCGGAATCGTAATCTTTGGAATCTCAACGTCAAAAATGCGAACCTTTTGTTCACCGTTTCCAAGACGATCGAATTTCTTATCCTTATCCCAATTTTCGAGATGAATAATCAAAGAGATGTCGGTCTTGGAACGAACGGCTCCTGCTCCGAAAAGATTCATCACGTCAATGATGCCAACTCCGCGAATTTCAAGCATGTGCCTTAAAATTTCCGGTGCCTCTCCGACAAGCGTCTGCTCATCCTGTTGATAGACCTCGACACGATCGTCCGCAATCAAGCGATGTCCGCGCTTGATAAGATCCAAAGCCGTTTCTGATTTACCGACGCCTGAATCACCGGTAATCAAAACACCCAAACTGTAAATATCGACCAACACGCCGTGCAAAGACTTTCTTTCAGCCAGCCGCCCGCCTAAATAGTCGGTCATCTTGGCCGAAAGGCGCGTCGTCGGAAGCTTGGAGCGCAAAATCGGGATACCGTGCTTTTCAGCTGCTTTTTCCATTTCAACAGGAATCGACAAGTACCTCGAAACGACGAAACAAGGCGTATTTTCTCCGCAAAGCTTATCCATGACTTCTAAACGCTCTTCAGGATCCATCTTGTGAGCATATGAGATTTCCGTCATTCCGAACAACTGAACGCGCTCTTGGGGATAATAATCAAAATATCCGGTTAATTCCAAACCTGGTCGCGAAATATCGTCAGTTGCTATTTTTCTGTCTTCAAGATGCTTATCTCCTGAATAAACCGTCAATCCTACCGCATCAATAAGTTCTTTTACCGTTACGCTATCCATGCAAAAACAACCCCTGTCATTTTCATTATCAAATTATAATTATATTATCTGTGTCAATTGTACCATTTTCAAGCGCTTTCATCACCATCATTTCAGACTTTTTATGATAAATGATCCGTAATGATCAAATTTACGATGCTCAAAACGATTGCAATCATAAACGCTGACGTAAAACTTGAAAATTGGAACAGGCCGCCCATCACGACAGAAGTCAGTTCCAACATCAGTCCGTTGATGATCAAATAGAAAATCCCCAGCGTCACGACCGTAATCGGCAAAGATAAAACAAGCAGAATCGGCTTGACCGACATATTAAGCAGTCCTAAAACGATTGCCGCTAAAAAAGCCGTCGGCACGTTTGCGACATGCAAAGCATCGGGAAAAAATCCTGCCGTTGCTAAAAATACCAATGCGTTTACCAGACATCGTTGCCAAAACCCCATTATTTGTCGTCCTTTCTTTTCTTAACGTCTCTTTCTTTGGCATCAGTCACAATTTTTCTCCCCTGTTCTTGCGACCGCTTGGATTGGTCACTTCCTGACCTGTTTTCTCCGCTGAACAGATCTTTTAACAACGTAAAAACGTCATTATACTGTTCTGGTTTCTTAGGCATCACGAGCGCCAAAATCAGATATGCCAAAATAACCACGTAAACCATCGGCGGGAAAAATTCCGCAATCATTGCGATTGCCAGAAAAATTCCTCTGACGATCCACGGATTGACGTTGAAATATTCAGCAAAGCCTGTGCATACTCCGCAAATCAGGCCATGATTAGATCGATATAATTTTTTCTTCACTTCTCTACCTCGTTTACTTTGTTTTCACTGAACTCCGGCAACGTTACCATGAACTCGGTCCAAGCATTAGGCACGCTCGTCACGTCAATCGTCCCCGAAAGAGAATCTACGTATTCTTTGACGATTGACAGACCAAGACCCGTTCCTTCCTGCGAACGTGATTTGTCGCCGCGATAAAATCTTTCAAAAATTCTTCCAAGATCTTCATGCTTGATGCCTTGACCGGTATCTTTAATCAAAAAGCACCATTCATTTTCTAAAATCACGGCAGAAACTTCAATTGAACCGCCTTCTTTATTATAGCGTACTGCATTTTGCATGAGATTGGAAATAATGTGCTGCAGTTTCTTTTCATCGCAGACGATTTCGACATCAGGCGCTATTTTATCGATAAAACTGATTTTTTTCTCGCCAATCGCCGGCTCAAACTGTTGCACGATTCGCTCGATAAATTTCCTGAGTTTGATTTTGACGAAAGTATCTCCCTTTGACGCATCAATTTTTGACAAAGACAAGATGTCATTGATCAAATCCGTAAGCTGTTTGCTTTGTTCAAGAATGATTTTGACAAATTCAGAGGCCGTTTCCTTATCGTCCAATGCGCCTTCAAGCAACGTTTCGCTAAACCCCCTGATTGCAGTAACCGGCGTTTTTAATTCATGCCCGACGTTTGCCACGAAATCTCGCTGCATCTGAGCAATGCGACGCTCGCTCGTGATGTCGTTAAACAGGCACATCACCGAATAATGATGTCGCGACAAAGGAACATAGATTGCATGGACGTCATAATACTTGATTCCGCCTTCTGTTTGATCTTCCCAGATCATATGCTGATCTTCTTTTGTTTCATAAGCCTTTTGAGCCATGCTGACAAGTTTTGCATCATGAAACACGACATAAAAAGGTCTGCCCTTGGGCTTTGGAGGGAGAACCAAAATCTCTTCCAAAAGATGATTGTAAAGAGTAATTTCCTTGTTGCGATCAAAAACGACCACTCCTGAAGTCATTGATTCCATCAATGACAAGTAGTCTCTCGTTTGTTGCCTGAACAGCTTTAAAAACCGTTTGGAACTGCTTTGAACCGCATTGATTGCACGAGCAAGCTCGACATAATCATTCCCCCGTTCCAATAAAATATGGCTTGAAGGTTTTTGATTCGTAATTTCAATCAGCTTTTGCGTCAACATGTTCAACGTTTTTATGCGTTTGAAGCGCTGCACGATTTGAAATGCGCATTCAAGCAAAAAACACCAGGCCAATGCTCCGAAAATTTTTTCTTTTGTCGTTAAATCTCCGTCTAAAAAAAATTTAATGAAAATTTCGTTGAATATTCCTGCAAAAAGACATATCAACGCATTATAGCCAAAAATCTTAGTTGCTTTCATTTAGCATCACCGTTAAAACGATAACCGAATCCTCTAGCGGTCTGAATATAAACAGGGTGCTTCGGATCGTCTTCGAGCTTTTCTCTAAGATGGCTGACATGCATGTCGACCATGCGCGTCTGGCCAACGTAGTCGTAACCCCAGACACCGTTCAGAAGCTTTTCGCGACTGAGGACTCTTCCCGGACGCTTGACAAAATAGGCCAGTAATTCAAATTCTTTTGGCGTAAGCTTTACGCGTTCTCCGTTTCTTGTCACTGAAACTTTGGCCAAATCAACGGTAAATCCGGCATATTCATAAAATTCCTTTTCGACCTTGGCCGGCTGACTTGCACCACCCTCATCTGATGATGACGTTATCCGGCGACTGATTGCTTTGATTCTTGCGATAACTTCTCTTGGAGAAAAAGGTTTCGTCAAATAGTCATCCGCTCCAAGTTCAAGTCCGATGATCTTATCATACTCTTGATCACGAGCAGTTAAAATGATAATCGGTGTTTCGATTCGTTCCTGACGCAAACGTCTCGTTATTTCAATTCCGTCCATTCCGGGAAGCATCAGATCGAGCAAAATAAAATCATATTTCCCGGTCACGGCCATATTATAAGCGCTGACGCCTTCAGAAACGGTGTCGACGCTATAGCCTGCCTTCTTCAAATTATATTCTAACAGAGTCACGATCGCCTTTTCATCGTCAACGACCAAAATTTTTTTCAAAAAAAAACACCTCTAATCAAATAAAATAATCCCTATTTCATGCGGTGCGTCTGCATAAAGCGCACTTTCGCAAATTTTAAGCTCCCCGTCCATCGTTTTGACCAACAGGTGACAGTACGCTGAATTTTTTTGTAATGCCTGATACAATTCGTCCGCATTGGCAATCTTAACTTTGTTGCATTCCAAAATCACGTCACCGGGAACCAGTTTCATCTTAGCAGCGGGAGTTCCGCTCTTAACCGCAACAACCCTTGCTCCGTCACTTGTTTCAACGTACCAGAATTGACCTTTTCCATCAAATGACGACTGCTTGACAATAAAAATAAGCTCGGTTAAAAACATTACAAGCAATAAAACCAAACTTGATTTTGGAACGAATGCGGCAATTATCGAAAAAAGCAGTCCCATTCCGCATTGCAACGATTTATGTCGCCTGTAATATCCGAGACTCGAAGAAAAGCTCCGCTTGAACGTTTTCACGTTTGTCGCAACCAAAAGCGGCATCAAAAATAACGTAAAATGTACGTCGCTGATTCCTGAAAGCGGCCAAAAAAATGCCGACTGCGTTCCATCTCTGAGCGGGAGCAGCAAAATCAAGGGAACAATCGTCATTTCTCTGAAATAATAGCCGACGATTTTGCGACCGCGTTTGCCGTTTTTGACTTTAGGCGTAAACCATTCTGTTTCTTTTTCTTTGGCAAGAGCAACCTGGAAGCCGGCACATAAAGCTGCCAAAACAAGAATCGCAAATCCGAAATGCTGATTCAGCGAATCCGGCAAAAGAAAGGACCGAACATCAAATTGACAACACAAAAGCGTTATTAATCCTGTTGCCAAAACCGCCGTAAGACTCAAATCGACGGCCTGACCAAAAAGCAGCGCGATGATTCCCAAAGCCTGATACATAAGAATCGTTTTTTCAGGAATCGAAACGCCTGAAAGCACCGTAACGATTGCAGCGATGAAAAAAAAGCTCAAGGCATTTTTCAAGAAATGACGTCCTTCGTAAAAATCGCGATCAATCGCTATCCTGAATGTTTTTCTTTCATATTTGACTCTTGAAAAGTACCGTATCAGCACTGCAATGACGGCTGCCAACAGCAATGGCTGAATAAAGTATTTCAGAAAGCTTTCCAACAAACTCATACATTTATCCCCTCTTTTGGCGTTTAACCTAATTATAACAAATTAACAACGCAAAGGAAAAAATTAGAGAAAAAAGAAAGGGCGAAAATAAGCGGCATGATATTTTACCAAATACAGTGCCGTGCATCACCTTCTCAAGAAGCATGCAAGCTCTCAGTCAAATTTACCGACACGTGTCGCTTTAGGCTATTTCCACCATAAGGCAATTGTAACACATATTAAAAAGCCGGATGATTTGCAATCAGTTGCAAATCATCCGGTTTTTTAATTGAGGCATATCTTTTCCCTAACTATTCAAATCCGTCAAAACGCATTTGCTTTCGGCAAACTGTTAAGCAGCGTAAGCACCGTGTTCGGCTCTGAATTTGCCTGCGCAAGCATCGCTGCTGCCACTTGAGACATCAGATTTGCCTTGGTGAAATTCATCATTTCTTCAGCAATATCGCAATCTTCAATTCTTGACTGAGCATCAGAGAGATTAATTGCGCTGTTTTCAAGATAATTAATCGTATGCTGCAGCGCATTTTGCGTTGCGCCAAGTCCGGCACGCTGAAGCGAAACGGTGCTGATTGCTTTGTCGACTTGATTCATGACGATCGTCGCATAATTTTGTCCTTCACGATTAAGATCTTGCCCCACCTTTTCAAAGGCAGCTTTCTTTGCGGCAACTTCTTGTTCCAAAGCAGAAGTATTTTGTCCTTTTGCCTTGGCCAAAGCCAAACTGTTGGCTGCCGCATTATATGCATCTTTTGCATCGTTATATTTTTTAATGGTCTCCTGGCTGCCACAAAGGCCCATTTCGACATCGACTGTTTGACCATTAGCATCGGTTACGCTGAGCTTGCCGTTCGTTGTTTTGAAAATTGCATCAAAACGCATGTCGCTGAGTTCGACATCCATCGTTTGTCCGGCATTTGCACCAACTTGCAAAGTAATCTTATTCCTTGATCCGTCAAGCAAATTAATCGTATTGAATTGGCTGCTGTTGCCGATTCGATCGATTTCCTGGCGCAAAGCCTAAAATTCTTTATCAATTGCGGCACGATCTTCATAAGTCAACGTCCCGTTAGCGGCTTGAACTGCCAAATCGCGCATTCTTCCCAAAATACTGTGCGTTTCGTTTAAAGCACCTTCTGCCGTCTGAATCAGTGAAATTCCGTCTTGCGCATTTCTTTTGGCAATCTTTAGTCCGCTGACTTGAGCTCCCATCTTCACTGCGATACATGCCCCGGCTGGATCATCCGCAAATGAATTGATTCTTTTTCCAGACGAAATTCTTAAAAGCGACTTGCTTTTGGAAGCGTTCCAGGTCGCATAGTTCGAATATGCTCGCATCGCATCAACGTTCGTATTAATTCGCATGCTTGGATCCTCCTTTTTTTCATTCGCTTTTAAATATCGGACACAAAAACTTGTTTTAAAGCCAAAAAAGACTTTCCCAAAAATGAGAAAGTCTTTTTCGCATCAAAATACAGCACCTGCATTCTGTCTAGATTTTCAAGAAACGGCTCATCGAAAGACCGGAACCGAGCGCACCGATAATAATTCCGATTGTAGCCAAAAGAACGTCGATTTCCCAAAGAAACGTTCCAGGAGTCAAAAGAGAGTAGCTTGTTCCGGACAATGACGCCGTAATTACGCCATACATCCAAAAATACAGGCCATCAACGATCAAAATCGGCAGAATCGCCCCTAAAAGCCCGGTCCATGCGCCTTCCAAAATGAACGGCCAACGGATATAACCGTTGGTGGCACCAACCAAGCGCATAATCGCAATTTCATTTTTACGCGATAAAATCGTAATTCTGATCGTATTCGAAATCAGGAAGACTGCCACAAACAACAGCAAAAGACTGATCGTAATGCCCCAACGCTGAATGCTTGCAACAACGCTGAAAAGCTTTTTGGCTGATGCTCCGCCATACTTCGCATCGGATACGTGTCTCAGCTTCTTGGCTTTTTGTGCAACGGTGATCGTTTTTTTCGGCGTTGTCGCGCTTACGACATAGACGTCAGAAAGAGGATTGTCGTCGCCTTTGAATAAATTGAACTCTTTGCCGTAAACACCAACGACATTATCCAATTCTTTTTTCTTGCTCGAAAATTCAATCTTTTTAACGCCGTCGATTTTTTCAAGCTTTTTCTTCAAAGCAGCTTCTTGCTTCTTATTCGTACCGCGATCAATAATAACTCGAACTTGAACGTCATTTTCAATATCAGTCGCAACCTTGTTGACGTTTAACAAAATTGACAGCAATACGCCGACCAAAAGAAGCGTAACCGTTACGGCACTGACGGCAGCAACCGACATCCAACCGTTGCGCTTGAGACTCTTAAAACTCTCGCGCAGATGTCGCTTAATCGTTACTGATTTCATCTTCGTATTCTCCTCCTTCTTGATCGCGAATAATGCGGCCATCGGCAATCTCAATGACACGATGCTTATATTCGTTGACGATATAGCTGTTGTGAGTTGCCATAACAACGGTCGTGCCGTCATTATTAATGCGTTCCATGATTTCCATGATTCCTTCCGCCGTTTCCGGATCAAGGTTCCCGGTCGGTTCGTCCGCAATCAAAATGCTTGGCTTGTTTGCAATTGCGCGCGCAATCGCGATACGTTGCTGTTCGCCACCGGACAATTCATTCGGAAAACTGTCTGCCTTATGAGAAAGACCGACAAGATCAAGTACACGAACGACTCGTTTTTGCACTTCTTCCGGTTTCTTTTCAATAACTTGGAGAGCATAGGCAATGTTTTCAAAAACGGTCAACCGCGGCAACAGCTTGAAATCTTGAAAAACAATTCCAAGTTCGCGTCGCAAGTAAGGCACTTCGCTGTTTTTCATTTTTTCAAGTTCATATTCGTTGACTTTAATCTCACCTGAAGTCGGAACTTCTTGATGATACATCATCTTGATAAAAGTCGATTTGCCGGCACCGCTTGGCCCAACGACATAAACGAATTCGCCCTGTTCGATTTTAAGCGAGATATGATCAGTTGCTAAAACACCGTTCGGATATTCTTTGACAACGTTCTTATATTCAATCAAAGGAACTTCTCCCTTCCTAATTCATTAACAACACTTTACATTATATCATTTATAAGGTAACGTTTTTTTCACAGTTGTTACATTTAGGTATCATTTGCTTATCTTGATCAACGCGGATTTTCCTTTTTAAGATTCCATTGAAGATATGCGTTGATGAAACCGTCAAGATCACCGTCCATTACGCTTGAGATATTGCCTGTTTCATAATTTGTTCGATGATCCTTGACCATTGAATACGGATGGAACACGTATGATCTGATTTGTGAACCCCATCCGATGTCCAATTGTTCGCCCTGAATGGCGGCACGCTTTTTCTCCTGTTCTTCCAATTCCATTTGATAAAGTTTTGAACGCAGCATCTTTTCAGCAGTTGCACGGTTTTGGAATTGCGAACGTTGTGCCTGACTCGAAACGACGATTCCGGTCGGAATGTGAATCAAACGAACAGCTGATGAAGTTTTGTTAATATGCTGACCACCGGCGCCTGAGGAACGGAAAACTTCCATCTTAATGTCTTCAGGACGCAAATCAACCTCAACGTCATCATCCAGTTCCGGCATTACGTTCACTGAACAAAATGACGTGTGACGTCTGCCGGCCGAATCAAAAGGAGAGATACGAACCAGGCGGTGCACGCCTTTTTCGCTTCTCAAATATCCATAAGCATTGTGCCCGGAAATAGTCAGTGTAACCGACTTGATTCCGGCCTCATCCCCAGCTTGATAATCATCCGTTTCAACACTGAACCCGTGCTGTTCTGCCCAACGAGTATACATTCTGAGCAGCATCGATCCCCAATCTTGAGATTCGGTCCCGCCTGCTCCAGGATGAAGTTCCAAAATAGCATTGTCTTTGTCGTACTTGCCGTTCAAAAGCAGTGACAGCTGATACTCCTGCATCTTCTTTTGGGCAAGCTCGAACTTTTCTGACAATTCCGAAACGAGTTCATCATCATCTTCTTCTTGAACCATTTCAAGCAAAACTTCCAAATCTTCAATTGCCTCTTCAAGCTGATTGAAATTGTCATATTTGTTCTTTAATTCGTTGTTTTCATTGATAACTTTTTGGGCTTCTTCTTGATTGTTCCAAAAATCAGGATCTGCCATCTTAGATTCGTTGTCGGCTATTGCCTCTTGCAACCCGTCTAAGTCAAAGAGACCCCCTAAAGTCCGAAATCTTGGCACTCATGGCCTCGATTTCTTTCTTATAATCACTGTATTCCATTATTGACCTCCTAATGGTTATCCATAAAAAAGGCAGCATCCCCGAGACAAATCCAGTGCATGATCAGCACTTTATGCCATCCGTTAGTTAACCGCCTTTTTGATTCTTACTTGTTAACGTTTGATGTTTTGACGAATTTCAGCTTTCAAGAACAAACGAGTAACTTCATATTCGATGTCGCCGATCATTTGTTCAAACATCTTGAACCCGTCAGATTGGTATTCGACCAGAGGATTCAGCTGACCATAGCCGCGAAGTCCGATCGATTGGCGCAACTGATCCATTTCGTCAATATGATCGGTCCAATGCGAGTCAACGACACGCAAAATAACGACCTTCTCAAATTCAAGCATTTGACTTGCGTCGTAAAGCTGCTTTTCCTTCGTCTTGTAATTTGCTTCGGCACGATCCATTAAATACGAAACCATTTCATCGACGGTCTTACCTTCAAGATCGCTTACGGAAATGCTGTCTTCAGGAACCATTGCCGAAACGGCGAAATCAACGATTCCTTGAAGATCCCATTCCCTTTGTTCGCCGCCCGCATGCATCTGAACCACGTGCTCAACCGTACGCTCGATCATCGGCATGATGACTGGCTTTAATGATTTCTCTTCCATAATGACTTGCTGACGCTGCTTATAGATGACCTCACGCTGAGCTCTCATGACATCGTCATATTGAAGAACCTGCTTGCGCATATCGTAGTTATTGCCTTCAACGCGCTTTTGAGCAGACTCGACTTGTTTCGTAATCATCTTGGATTGAATCACGGCATCTTCATCAGCCAAATTCATTGTTTCCAAGAAGCGCTTAACTCTGTCCGTCCCGAAACGAAGCATCAAATCATCTTCGAGCGAGAGATAGAATTGAGATACGCCAGGATCTCCTTGGCGTCCTGAACGACCGCGCAACTGGTTATCGATACGACGCGACTCATGGCGTTCGGTCCCGATAACGGCTAAGCCGCCAAGTTCACGGACTCCCGGCCCAAGCTTGATATCGGTACCGCGTCCGGCCATATTCGTTGCAATCGTAACGGCACCGCGCTGTCCGGCATTCATGATGATTTCAGCTTCTTTGGCATGGTTTTTTGCGTTCAAAACAGCATGCGGAACCCCGGCCTGATCAAGCATCGCTGAAAGAAGTTCGCTTGTTTCGACCGCAACGGTTCCGACAAGAATCGGCTGTCCTTTGGCATGACGTTCTTTAATATCTTCAACCACGGCCTTAAATTTGCTCTTAAGGTTAGGATACAAAATATCCGGACGATCGTCACGAATTACGGGCTTGTTCGTCGGAATCGAAATAACTTCCATGTTGTAAATTTCACGGAATTCTTCATCTTCAGTCTTAGCCGTCCCGGTCATGCCGGAAAGTTTCTTATACATTCTGAAGAAGTTCTGATAGGTGATATTGGCCATCGTCTTTGTTTCTTCTTCGATTTCAACGTGTTCCTTGGCTTCGATGGCCTGGTGCAAACCGTCAGAATAACGGCGGCCGTCCATAATGCGGCCCGTAAACTGATCGACGATCAAAACCTCGCCGTCTTGAACAACATAATCCTTGTCTCGAATCATGATGTAGTTTGCTCTCAGCGCATTGTCCAAGTGGTGATTCAACGCCGTATTGTCAGGATCGAACAGATTTTGCGTGCCAAAATATTGTTCGCCTTTGCGAATTCCTTTTTCAGTCAACGAAACCGTCTTTGATTCAAGATCGATCTTAAAATCCGTATCCTTCTCCAACGTTTTGGCAAAACGATCGGTTCTCGTATAAAGAAGCGTCGTTCCTGATGACTGGCCCGAAATAATCAATGGAGTCCGAGCTTCGTCAATCAAGATGGAATCGACTTCGTCAACGATGCAGAAATTGAGCGGACGCTGTACCATCTCTTCACGATAAACGACCATGTTGTCGCGAAGATAATCAAAACCGAGTTCGCTGTTGGTCGAATAAGTGATGTCGCAATTGTATGCCTCGCGCTTTTCTTCAGGAGTTTTGCTCGTAATGTTCAAGCCGACGCTGAGTCCGAGCCAATTGTAAAGTTCCCCCATCTCGGTCGCATCACGCGATGAAAGATATTCGTTGACCGTAACGACATGAACGCCTTCGCCTGCAAGAGCATTCAGATAAACAGGCATCGTAGCCGTCAAAGTTTTACCTTCGCCCGTCTTCATTTCGGCAATATTGCCTTCGTGCAAGACGATTCCGCCAATAATCTGGACATGATAAGGATAAAGTCCAAGAACGCGCTTAGCCCCTTCGCGTGCTACTGCAAACGCTTCTGGCAAGAGATCGTCAAGCGTTTCGCCCGCTTGGTAACGTTTTTTGAATTCGGGGGTTTTTGCCTTAAGATCATCATCTGACAACTCAGCCATGTCTTGCGCATAGGCCTCTACTTTATCAGCAATTTTAGTCAATCGCTTAAGTTCGCGATTGTCGCTTTCGACCCACTTTTTAAGGATATTAGCCATTTACTTCATAAATCCTTTCTAACTGCTTTTAACTTCTATGATGGTTATTTCTATTATTCAGTATACCAAGTTACATTTTATCATTATTTTCAAACAAATTAAAGGGCGAGCTTAAATTATCCCAGGGGCATCCGACCGAATGTTTGATTCATCAACTCCTGAGCATCTTTTGTGCTTTAATCTGCATTTTTTCAAATCGTCGCCACAACAAAAAGAACCCGGGAGAACTAATCCGGGTTCTTTAAAATTCAATTTAATTATTCTTCATCGCTTGCTTCAATCAGACCATAACGTCCGTCGCGACGCCGATAAACAATGTCGATGCCTGAAGTTTCAGCATCTTCGTAGATGAAGAAATCATGACCCAACATGTCCATTTGCAAGATTGCCTCCTCGGCGTCCATCGGCTTCAACGAAACACTCTTTGTACGAACAATCTCGAATTTTTTGTCTTCTGCAGCTGCTTCTTTAGGATCGGACGTCGGGACGAACTCAAATGTCTTGAAACCCTTTTCGCGCGACTTACGGTTAAGCTTTGTCTTGTACTTTCTGATCTGGCGTTCAAGCTTATCGGTTACCAAGTCAATACTTGCATACATATCAGGTGAGGTTTCTTCGGCTCTTAAAACAAGATACGGAAGAGGAATCGTAACTTCAACTTTGCAATTCTTATCCGAATAAACTTTTAGATTTACGTGAGCCATTGAACTGGACGTATCTTCGAAATACTTCTCAAGCTTTTTAAGCTTCTTTTCGACGTATTCGCGAATTGAACCAGTAACTTCGATATTTTCACCACGAACATTGATTTTTAACATGGTAAACCTCTCCTTTCACTTCTGAACATCTTTGCTCAGAAGGTTTGATATGATGTCTCATATCTCATCTACACCTATATTATAATAGAAAACGCTTTAAATAACAATCAAAAGCCTTGAGATATTTAAAAAAATAAATAACCTTCACAATTTTATCTCGCCAACGTCACAGAAGTCACAAATTTTGCGCCTGCATCTTCCAAAAGCGTTTTCGCATGATAAAGCGTTCGTCCCGTCGTATAGATGTCATCGACCAACAAGATCTTTTTGTCGCTCAGATTATTTGGACCAACATATTCAAAAGGTTGTTTTGTTTTCATTCTCATCGCACGATCCTTGTGCGACTGCTTCAAGCGCCCTTTATTTTGGCGCATCACAAGATAATTTTCACAATCAATTTTTCCAAGCCAACCAAGAACCTGATTAAACCCGCGCGTTTTTTCAAACGTCTCCCTGTCAACCGGAATCGGGACGATCGCATATCCCTGTTTTTGAAATTCAGCAACTTTTTCTTGAAACTCATTTGCAAAAATCAATCGATATCGATAATCCCCCATAAACTTGTATCTTGTAACGTAGGCTTTCATGTTTTCGTCATATTTGTAAAGCGCTTGATTAAAAAGCAACTCGTACCCTGCTTTTTCCCATCTTTTGCAATCTTCACAGATTGTTTTTTCGGACATCTGCCTTCCGCAACCGGGACATGAGGTCTTAAAATCAATTTTTTCGAATTTTTGGCGACAAGCTTTGCAAACAACTGATTGCTCCAACGGTCTAAACGAAAATAAAAAGTCAAAAGTCATGTTCTGTTTTAGTCTTCTTCCGCACAATAAGCACTCATTCATTTACAATATCGCCCTGCCTTTCGATTCATCCTTTTAATCTGTTCAATCGAGCCTTTGATTCGCTTGGTATAATTGTCGCAAAAAAATCTCACGTGTCCGTCCGGCCTTTCACTGCTTCTTCCGGCACGTCCAGCAATCTGAACAAGCGCAGGCAGATTGAATTCCGATGCGTCTGCACAAAGAACCAAAACGTTCAGCTTTGGAAAAGTCACTCCGCGTTCCAAAATCGTCGTCGTCACCAAGTAACGATATTTGCCGTCACGCATGGCCTGAACCTTCTCGATTCTTTCCGGATCCCCTGCATGAACCGTTGTTCCCGAACAACTTTCAGACAAAATTTCATGAAGGATTTCATGAACCTTTTCCAACAAATCGATTGTCGGCACGAAAACCAAAAAAGGATATCCCTCATTTTCAAATTCCGTCAAAGATTTTTTAAACGCACCAGGAATTCTTTCAGAAAAAAGCTTTTCCCTTAACCGAAAGCAACAAACGACTTTGGGGACAGGAAGCGGATTTTGATGAAATCTAATCGGAAGGTAAATCACGTCGATTTCCTTCTTTTTTATCCTTCTTTGCAGTTTTTCATCAGGAGTTGCCGTCAAAAAAAGTCGAGTTCCGCCTGCTTTTAATGCATTTTTAGCAGCATATTCAAGCGATTCATTGCCAAGAAACGGAAAAGAATCGACTTCATCAATAATCATCAAATCAAACGCCCGATAAAAACGCATCAACTGGTGCGTCGTACACAGTACGAACTGAGTATAGCGATATTTTGCATTTGAACGACTATGAAGACAGATGATGTCAATCGTTGCAAAAGCCGCTTTCAATCTTGGGAAAAGCTCATTGATCACGTCGATTCTCGGTGCGGCAAAACAGATACGCTTGCCTTTGATCAAAGCATCCTGTAACGTGGCAAAGGTCATCTCTGTCTTGCCGGCACCGGTAACTGCCCACAACAGATGGTCTCCAGGCAAAGATGCCGCTTTTAGCAAAGAATCGGATGCCGTTTTTTGCTGATTCGACAGCTTTCCGTGCCAACTCAAAACATCCGAACCATATTTTTGAAAGGCGTTGGGCTCTTTGATGCTGTATAATATAGTAGAAGTCGACATTCTACCGAGCATGATGCAATGGGGGCAATAGAAATCACCGTTTGGCAGCAAAACTTCCTTTAAAGGGGTTTTTTTGCCGCAACGTTGGCAGAAAAGAAACTTTTTATCAATTTTGACAGCGGGACGCTTTTCCAAAGAAGGCAGTTCATTGAGTTCTTCTTCATCCTCCCTGCAAGAAATTGCCGTTGTTTGACGTCCATAAAACATTTCAACATTAATCATCAAACTCATCCCCCTAATATATAAATACGCAAAAATCATCCAAAATTCTTTTGAAAGGACAAAAAAATGAATCAACCCTACCTGACTATCAAAGAAGACGGCTCAGTTGAGCAAACCATCAAAAAATCACAGTTCATCTGCTGTATTTTTAGAATAAAAAACGAGGAACAAGCCCAAGAAATACTTGCAAAGCAGCGTTCTTTGCATAAAAAAGCGACCCACATCTGCTTCGCTTATATGACTGGCGATCAAGACCAGATTCAGCGCGAGTCGGACAACGGAGAACCGCAAGGAACTGCGGGCGTTCCCATCCTTGAAGTTTTGAAAGCAAATAAGATTCATGACGTTTTGGCAATCGTCATTCGTTACTTCGGCGGAATCAAGCTGGGAGCAGGAGGCTTGATCAGGGCCTACAGCAGTTCATGTGCTCAAGCAATCGAAGCCGTCGGCATCGTCAAGCGAGTCATTCAAACAAAAGTCACCATAACAATCGAATATCCGCTTTGGGGCAAACTGCAAAATTTCTTGACAAACGAAAAAATTGCCTTGCTTGACACGATTTACACCGACAAGATTCAAGCCGTCATCTGTGTCGATTCTGACAAGATTAGTGATTGCAAACAAAAAATCATGGATCTGCTTGCCGGAAATTGCCTGTTTGAAACAGGAACAGATATTTTAAATTATGTCCAGCTGGAAATCCCGTGACTTTAGTCATGGGATGGATAGGCCCTGTCAAGCTCTGTAAGGAGCTTTTTTTCATCTCATTGTATTTTTGATCGTTTATATATTTCTCGACTGATTCTTTACTCATATTAACTGACGTGCTAATGTAGTAACCAGGCAATCATAAATGCCGCCCCAGGACTGGGACCGCCGAATTTTTGGGTATCGACGCAAGAAAATAAAGGCGTTTCTGTCTTTGAACGCTTTGATGGCGCTAGGCGGTACCTCGCTAGGCGGAAAGATGATTAAGACATGAACATGGTCAGGCATAACTTCCATTTTTTCGATTACAATTTCGTTATTCTCGGCTACTTGCCATAGGATCTCCTTCATTTCGTTTGATAACTCATTAGTAGTAAAAGTTTTATGACGATATTTAGTGAAATCGCAATCAAAAAAGAGCCGGGAAATCTCAGCTCTTTTTTGATATTAGCTTTATATGCGCAAAAAGAGCCGGGAAAAAACTCCGTCTCAAATTGAAAAACCGGATGATTTGAAATCAATTGCAAATCTGATCCGCTTTTCGGATGCAGGACGATCGCCTTCCATGATGTAAATCGTCGAAAATAGCGCGGACGGTAAATTTGACTGAGATCTTGGCTGAATTGGCTAAGCAGTACTGCTTCTTGAGAAAAGTAGTTTTTATTCATTAGAAATAAAAAAAGCTGGACAAAGTCAGTCGCATCCCGACCGCCTTCGTTCGGCTTTTCTTTTAATTCAAGAGAGAAACGGGACTTTTTTCCCAGACTCTACTTGTTTTTCTTTGACTCAGAACCGGAGAGTTTCAAAACCAAATTTCTTATAAAATTCAGCAACGGTTGCCTCGTGTCGCCTACGAGCCCGATAACTTCAACGAAGATTTCAAGGCCAAACAGAGTCGCCACCGTCAAAAGCAACGATCCCCACAAATTTGAAAATGAATAAAGCAGTGAAATGCAGGAGAAAATCAGCGCTATTCCATAAATAACAAGAACCGTCTGCGTATGACTCAATCCCATCTGCATCAATCGATGATGCAGATGATGCTTGTCGGCTTGTGAAATTGGGCGATTGTTCAGCTTGCGCCGCAAAATGGCGTACACCGTATCGGTAATCGGAACGCCCAAAATGATTACAGGAATAATAATCGTGATGAACGTTGCATTTTTCAAACCATAAAGGGAAAAAACCGAAATCATGAATCCGATGAACAGTGAACCCGTATCACCGAGGTAAATTTTCGCCGGGTGAAAATTATATGGCAAAAATCCAGCGAGTGCGGCTACCATCGTAAACATCATGATCGAAACAAAAGTATTCGTCACGTTTAAAAAGAAATATCCCGTCACGGCACTGGTAGTCAATGCAATTATCGCCACGCCGCAAGCCAAACCATCGAGTCCATCAATCAGGTTCACGGCATTCGTGATGGCAGCAACCCAAAGAAGCGTGATCGGCAAGCTCAGCCAACCAAGCTGAACGGTTCCCACAAACGGTATCGTCAACGTTGTCATCCTGATTCCTGCTGCAAAATACACGACCAGAGACGCAAGCAGGATTCCGAACATTTTTTGTCTCGGTTTCAATTCATAAATATCATCAATAATTCCAGTCAAGATAATCAAAACTTCTGCAGCAAACAATGGCCAAATCTGATCGCTTGGATATTGATTTCTGAGCAATGCGAAGTTTGCGATATTAAATGCGATAAAAATCGCCAATCCGCCCATTGTCGGCATTGGCACTTTGTTAACGCGTCTTGCATTCGGGTTGTCCACTGCGCCGATTTTTAGCGCAAGTCCTCGAATCAAAGGAGTCAAGGCAAGCGACAGCAAAAACGTCGCAGCCATTGATGCAAGTATCTTATACATATGCCGTCCTCTTTCTGTTAGTTCACTGTGCGCAAACACGGCCGATTGCGCACAACAAATCTGCAAGCATGAAAACCCACAAGTACAGAATACATTTTACCATAAGAGTAAAACAAATAAAAGACGAGGTCCCAAATCATGAAAATGATGATAACATCCGCAAAACTGACGCGAAAAAAGTCTCGGTTCACGCTTTAATTAAACTAAATACCGAACAAAGACGGCCTTTGTCCGGTATTTTTTCAATTTTGATATATGAAAACAGAATTTTTATCAAATGCAGCACCGTGCATCGCCTGCTCAATCAATTCGTCAAGAATGGCTTACTAGCAAAATACCGATTTTTGAAATCTGCCCGTAAAAAGCAGTCCTCGGTTACATACAATGCCTCCTTTTGGACGTTTTGATACATGAAAATGAAAACAGACTTTTTACTTATTCCAGCATGATAATTGTCGTGCACACGAAAAAAACCCGGGTTAGATTTGCATTGATTGCAAATCGTCCGGATTTTCAATTTGAGGCATAGTGTTTGCCATTCTCTTTTAAGGACGTTTTTATGATCTGAAAAACGTTTTAGAACTACTTTTTCAAATGATAGCTGTACGTTGACACAATGATATTTTCCCTGGAACCAAGTGCTTGACGCAATCTGAAACTCGTTTGGTTGTGCAAAATATTCTGCCATGGTTTTTTAGGAACAAATTGCGGCACGAGCACGGTCACGGAGTAATTTCGATTGACCGAATCTTTAGCGATAACGTCACAGAATCTGATAACCGGAGCTACGACTGAACGATAAGACGAGTGCAAATCAACAAATCGCACGTCAGGAAACGCCATCTTGAATTCATTTACCGTCTCATGCTCCTTTTTAGGATTGGCATCAAACGAAACGTGCATCGCAATGACGTTTTCACTGATTGAACGCGCATAGTTGATGGCTCCCGTAGTGACGTGCGTTACCGAGCTGACAAGAACGATCACGGTCGAACCGCTGTAGTTATGCAATTGCTGTTCTTCGCTCAAACGCAGCTGCGCCGCAACCGCAACATAGTGAGCATGAATCTTGTAGAATGCAAACAAAAGCAAAGGCATGATTACAAGATACGGCCAAACGTTGCTGAAATGAAGGAAGAACAAGAAGACGACAAGCGCCAGGGAAATCAGAGCACCCAACAAGTTGAAAAACGAATTCAAGATCCAATGCCTGCCTCGTTCGCGATACCAGTGAATAATCATTCCCGACTGCGACAAGGTAAACGGCACGAACACGCCCACTGCATAAAGCGGAATCAACAAGTTTGTCTGTCCATGAAAAATAAAGATCAGGACAATCGCACCGACAGCAAGCGAAATAATCCCGTTTGAGTAGCCTAAGCGATCGCCTTTGTCCATAAACATATGAGGCATGAATTTATCTTTTGCAAGATTATATGCCAAAATCGGAAATGCCGAAAAACCAGTATTTGCAGCAACGGCCAAAATCATTGCGGTCGAAAGCTGCAAGAGGTAAAAGAACACGCCATGACCAAACACGGCAATCCCGATTTGAGAAAGCACCGTTTGCTTGCCGTTCGGCAAAATTCCAAGATAATAACTCAAAAACGTAATGCCGCCAAAGAAAATACCCAAAATGACGGCCATAATTGCCAACGTATTGGCAGCATTCTTGCGCTTCGGCTCTTTAAAGTTCGGCACGGCATTGCTGATGGCTTCAACGCCCGTCAGGGAAGATGAACCGGCCGAAAAAGCTTTTAAAAACAAAATCATCGTCATGCCGGGAACCGCTTGACCAATATGAGCACAGGCAGAATATTCAATTTTGCCCGTTGCAATGTTGAACAGTCCCCAACCGATCATTGCGACAATCATCACGACGAAGAAGTAGACCGGAACCGTCAAAAACGAAGCAGATTCACGCATCCCGCGCAGATTAAGCGTCATAATGAACAAAACGATAATGACTGAAATTGCAATGCTTTGATTGCTGAGTGCGGGAACTGCGGACGTAATTGCTTCAGTCCCGGACGTAACGGAAACAGCGACCGTCAGCATATAATCGACCAAAAGAGAACCACCGGCAACAAGACCCGCACTGGTCCCCCAATTTTTTGTCGCAACAACGTATGCGCCGCCACCAGAAGGATAAGCATTGATGATCTGGCGGTATGAAATCGTGATTGCAAAAAGCAAGACGAGCACGATTCCGGCCGCCGGCAAGGCATACCAGGTAGCTGCAGCAGACAGTACCAATAAGGCAGTCGTAATCTGTTCAGTACCATATGCAACTGAAGATAAAGCATCAGACGATAATAAAGCCAAGGCTTTGAACTTGGTCAAGGACTGACCGCCCTCATCAGCTGTTTTCAATGGTTCCCCAATTAACAGCCTTTTTAAATAACGATACATAGCGATTTTTCTCCTTTGTAAAAAACAACTCCCGAAATACCTCAAATCCGTAAGTTGCAAATTATCAATGTATTAATTACGCTGTATTCATACATTTTACACCATTAGTCAAATTAATGCACACCCAACCCATGCATCGATTCAAGTGTTGTAAATACGATTTATTATATAGCCTTTTACAAATTAATTCAAGAAGCTTGCAAGCGTAAACAAATAATCCCGAGAACCGCTCGACTCGATCCTCGGGATTATCGCCAAATTTATGACTTTTTACATCATGCCGCCTTGTGGCATTTGCGGAGCAGTTTCCTTTGGTTCCGGCTTGTCAGCAACGACTGCTTCAGTCGTCAACAGCAAAGCTGATACGGAAGCTGCATTTTGCAGTGCGGAACGAGTTACCTTGGTTGGATCGACGATGCCTTCCTTAACCATGTCAACCCATTCATCGGTTGCGGCATTATAACCAATTCCTGGTTCCTGTTCCTTAAGTTTTTCAACGATTACGGAGCCTTCCAAACCTGCATTTTCGGCAATTTGACGAACAGGTTCTTCCAAAGCGCGCTTAACGATATTGATACCCGTTTGAACGTCGCCGCTTTCCTTCAAATCTGCAACAGCACCGATGACGTTTACCAATGCCGTGCCGCCGCCAGGAACGAAGCCTTCTTCAACGGCTGCGCGCGTAGCATTCAAAGCATCTTCAATGCGATACTTGCGTTCCTTCAATTCAGTTTCGGTTGCGGCACCGACCTTGATGACGGCAACGCCACCGGCAAGTTTTGCCAAACGTTCCTGCAGCTTTTCGCGATCGAAGTCGGAAGTCGTTTCAGCAATTTGCTTTCTAAGCTGATCAACGCGTTCCTTGATTTGTGCCTTGTCGCCTGAACCTTCAACAATAGTCGTGTTCTCCTTTGTAACCGTAACGCGACCTGCGGTACCAAGCTGATTGATCGTTGCATCCTTGAGCTGCAAGCCAAGATCGTCAGTAATCACCGTTGCGCCCGTCAAAATAGCAATATCCTGCAGCATTGCCTTGCGACGATCGCCAAATCCAGGAGCTTTGACCGCAACAACGTTAAACGTGCCGCGAATCTTGTTCAAAACAAGCGTTGGCAATGCTTCACCGTCAACATCGTCAGCGATGATCAGCAATGGACGACCTTGTTCAACGATTGATTGAAGCAATGGCAAAATTTCCTGAATGTTTGAAATCTTCTTGTCCGTTACCAAAATGTACGGATTGTCAAGGTCTGCTTCCATCTTGTCATTGTCGGTTACCATGTACTGTGACAAATAACCGCGATCAAACTGCATCCCTTCAACAACGTCAAGCGAAGTATCAATACCCTTTGATTCTTCAATCGTAATTACGCCGTCATTGCCGACCTTTTCCATTGCGTCAGCAATAAGTTTGCCTGTTTCTTCATTTGCAGAAGAGATGGCTGCGATTTGAGCAATGTCACTCTTTGATTCAACCTTGTGAGACATTTTCCTCAATGCGTCAACGGCAGCTTTCGTTGCAAGTTCAATCCCGCGACGAATGCCGACAGGGTTTGCACCTGCAGTAACGTTTTTCATGCCTTCATTTACGATTGCCTGAGTCAAAACAGTTGCCGTTGTCGTTCCGTCGCCTGCGATATCGTTCGTCTTCGAAGCAACTTCCGCAACAAGCTTTGCTCCCATGTTTTCAAAATGGTCTTCCAATTCAATTGCTTTGGCAATCGTTACGCCGTCATTCGTAATCGTCGGGGCACCGTATGATTGTTCCAGGACAACATTGCGCCCCTTGGGACCGATTGTCGATTTGACAGTATCTGCAAGCTTGTCAACACCTGCAAGCATCTTTGAACGAGCATCTTCTGAAAACTTGATTTCCTTTGCCATTATTAATTTCACCTCATAAAAATTCTTGAATTATGAACAAAACCGTCGTTATTCAACAACTGCAACGATGTCGTTTTCGTGAACTACCAAATACTTTTCGCCTTCATAGCTCACTTCTGTTCCGGCATACTTGTCAAACACGACCGTATCTCCTTCCTTGACAGAAGGAACGACTTTTTCACCGTTATCAAGGACACGTCCTGTACCAACGGCCAATACTTTGCCCGTTTGCGGCTTTTCTTTTGCATTGCTTGCAAGAACGATTCCGCCAACGGTTTGTTCCTCTTCTTTTTGAACCTCTAAAATGACACGATCTCCTAATGGTTTAAGCACGTTATATCCCTCCAAAGTCTTTTTTAGCACTCTCAACATTTAAGTGCTAACTAATTACAATTCTTACTATAACCACTTTCGGAATTAATTGCAAGCATTTTTTATCACTCTCATGCAAAGAGTGCTAAAAACATGTTTTAAAACCGCATCAGACCGCGCTTTTCAACAAATCAAAAAAGTTGTTAAGGTTTGGTAAAGGCCACTTCAAGCTCTTATGTGCTATAATGGTAAAAGCTCAAAATCGAAAAGAAAGAAGGCTCTTATTTGAATAAACAAAATTCAGCCAACGGCCTTGCATTAACAAGCGCCTATCTTTTCATCATGATTTGCCAACTCATGATTCCTCATTATTTTCGCAACGGGCCTGCTTACCTGATTTGCACGCTCATTTGGCTGCTTGGCGCTTTAGCGATGATTTTTCTTAATAGAAGGTTTTCGTTTAAAAACCCCGTCGATTCGACTGAGAAATGCACTCAAGCTACGCATGAAGCAATTTTGATCGGTCTTGGTCTTATCGCAACGCTCGCTTCACAAATACTGCTCACTACCTTTGAGGTCAACGTTTTGCATCAGCCGTCCGGATCAGAAAATACCAACATGTTCATTGAGATTATTCACCAATATCCGTACTATTTCCTGTGTCCGGTCATTGCGGCTCCAATTACCGAGGAACTTGTTTTCAGAAAATTTTTCTTCGGCAATTTTTCAAGCGTGCTCCCCAAATTAATCTGCTCGCTGATCTCAAGCACTGTATTTTCAATAGGTCACAGCGACGGACACTTTATCGTCTATGCGGCAATCGGACTCATTTTATGCTATGTCTATGAAGAAAGCGGCAAAATCAGAACCAGCATGATCGTGCATATGCTGATGAATCTGACGGTCATACTCATCAATCTATAAAAAAAGCCGGAAAGAAAAACTTTCCGACTGAGTTCTTAAAATTGTTTCTCCAAATCAAGGAAGTAAATCAAAGTTTGGAGCTCATTCGTAAGATCGACGTTTTGGACCAGCACGGACTCAGGCACTGATATCCTGAGCGGCGTAAAGTTCAAAATTCCCTTGACTCCTACTTCAATCAAATCGTTCGTAACTCCTTGAGCAACATTGGCAGGAACCGTTAAAATCACGATTTCGATCTGCTGAATCTTGAGCTGTTCCTTCATATCCTCCATCGGATAAATGGGAACGCCGCTTTGAATCGTTCCGGTAATTTCTTCGTTGATGTCAAATGCAGCATTGATTCTGACGTTGTTGCTTTTATGAAAATTGAAGTTGAGCAACGCATGACCAAGATTGCCGACGCCGATCAAAGCAACGTTTGTCAGCTTATCCTGGTTGAGCGTCTTTTTGAAAAATTCCAAAAGATTCTCGACATCATAGCCATAGCCACGTTTTCCAAGTGCTCCAAAATAAGAAAAGTCCCGGCGGATAGTCGCAGAGTCAACTTTGACCGCATCAGCCAGTTCATTTGAACTGACGCGTTTTTTGCCGGCATCTGACAACATATTCAGGTAGCGATAATAAATCGGCAAACGTTTGGCCGTAGCCTTGGGAATATTTTGCGATGTCATAGGATAGTCCCCCTGTCTGTCATGCTTACTTATAAATTTTAGCATACAAATTCAAACATTAAAACAAAAAAGTTACTTAATTCACAAACTTTGATACAAAGCGTGATTGATATAAAGCTCTTCTAAACGCTTACATAAAATGCTTGTGAATATTTTCCACAATCAATGAAAAGGTGAACCAAATGATACTCTTACAAGTTCAACAAGTTGCCCGCTATTTTGGGGCAGATACTTTGTTTGAAAATGTCAGCTTAGATGTTTCAGACAACTCGCGAATTGCGCTCGTCGGTCGAAACGGTGTCGGAAAATCGACGCTGCTCAAGATGATTATCGGAAACGAGTCGCCCGATGCGGGCCAGATAACCAAGAAAAAAGGCTTGACAATCGGCTATCTCGCCCAAAACACCGGACTTGAATCAGATAAAACGATTTATGCTGAAATGCTCAGCGTTTTCGAAAGACTTCAAATCATGGAAAAAAATCTGCACGAAATGGAAGCAAAAATTGCAGATCCAGGTGCAGATCATTCATCTTCCGAATATTCTCAGCTTTTGAACCAATATGATCAGCTGCTTCATGACTTTAAAGAACAAAACGGATACGGCTACGAAGCAGAGGTTCGTTCAGTGCTTCATGGTTTTCACTTTGAACAGGAGGACTATGATCGCAAAATATCATCGCTTTCCGGTGGTCAAAAAACGCGACTTGCCTTGGCAAAACTGCTTTTGGAACAACGTGATCTTCTTATTTTGGACGAACCTACGAACCATCTTGATATCGACACTTTAACCTGGCTTGAAGGATACGTCCAAAACTATAAAGGTGCGCTGCTCATTGTTTCGCACGACCGCTATTTTCTTGATCGAATCGTCAACGAAGTCTATGAGATCAGTCATCATCACAGCAGCTACTACAAAGGAAATTATTCGGCATATATCGATCAAAAGGCCGAACGACTTCGCCAGGATTGGAAAAATTATGAAAAGCAGCAGGCCGAAATTTCCAAACTGGAAGATTTTGTAAACAAAAACCTGGTTCGTGCCTCAACCACCAAACGTGCACAAAGTCGCAGAAAGCAGCTTGAAAAAATGGAACGTCTCGAGCGTCCTGAAGGAGATGAAAAAGGACCACATTTCAAATTCACGGCCGATTCTCAAAGCGGAAACATCGTTTTAACCGTCAAAGATGCCGCAATCGGATATGACGGTCATATCATTTCTTCGCCAATCAATATCGATCTGAGAAAAAATCAGGTCATGGCCATCGTTGGTCCAAACGGAATCGGAAAATCAACGCTTTTAAAAAGCGTCTTAGGTCAAATTCCGTTTGTCAAAGGCAGCTCTGAATTTGGCACGAACGTCAAAGTCGGATACTACGATCAGGAACAGCATAACCTGCATGACAAAAAAACCGTTTTAAACGAGCTTTGGGATGATCATCCGACAACGCCGGAAAAAGATATTCGTTCGATACTTGGAAGTTTTCTTTTTATCGGTGATGATGTTTCCAAAGTTGTTCACAACCTGTCGGGCGGCGAAAAGGCACGTCTGCTTTTAACCAAACTCGCCATGAAGCATGATAATTTCTTGATTCTTGACGAACCGACCAACCACCTTGACATCGACAGCAAAGAAGTCCTTGAAAATGCCGTTATGGACTTTAACGGAACCGTTTTGTTCGTTTCACATGACCGCTATTTTATCAACAAGGTAGCCACTTGTGTCCTCGAAATTGCTCCGCAAGGTTCGACGCTTTATCTCGGTGACTATGACTATTATCTCGAAAAAAAGGCAGAACAAGAAGAAATTGCCGCTGCCAAATCAACAGCCGAAACCCCGATTGAAAATTCTTCAAAAGAAGTCTCAACCGGAAAAGTCAATTATCAGCAAGGAAAGGAACGTCAAAAACAAGAACGCAAACTAAAACGCAGCGTTGAAGAATTTGAACAACTCGTCGAAAAACTTGACGCTCAAAAAAATGACTTGGAAAATCAGATGTCCTCACCTGAAAACTATAATGACTTGGAAAAAATGGGCGAACTTCAGGCAAAGCTGCAGGAAATTTCCAAAAAACTCGCTGAAGCAGAAGAAAACTGGGAACAAGCAAGCATGGAGCTGGAAGAATTCTTGGCTTAATCAAATAGGGATTCTGAAACTCACAACCGTTTCAGAATCCTTATTTTTATTGGATGAGGCCTTTAAATTACGTTTTTTCGTAATTTTCGCACTGAAGACCCCACGTCTGAATTTTTCGCATCAAAAAAGGATTTTTCCCGTCTTTTGGAAAAATCCTTTTTATTTTCAAGCTGTTTATGACGTGTTTTAGATCCAATCAAATTCCAGACTCGGATCGGCATTAAGATCCAATCCTCCTCTGATTCCTGCAAGATATGCTTCGTAACCGGCAGCTCCGATCATTGCCGCATTGTCACCGCAAAGTTTGAGCGGTGCCTTGATCAGTTCAACATCGTCGAATGCCTGAAGCTCTTCATCAAGACGAGTCCGCAAGCCCTGATTAGCCGCGACTCCTCCGGCAAGAATAAGTTGTTTTACCGGAAATTCTTTCAGGCAGCAAACCGTTTTTTCTGCCAAAACGTCAACGACGCTTTGTTGAAAACTGGCAGCAAGATCGTTTTCATCAAGTTTTTCGCCTATTTGGTCGGCATGATGAACCGTATTGATGAATGCGCTCTTTAACCCGCTGAAGCTAAAATCGAAATTGTCCTCTTTTTCCATTGCGCGCGGAAAATGGAACGTATCATGACCTTTGTGCGCCATCTCATCAATCTGTTTTCCGGCCGGATATGTCAGGCCAAGGACGCGCCCGACCTTATCATAGGCTTCACCGCAGGCATCGTCTCTTGTTTCGCCGATAATCTTGAAATCATAAGGACCGCTTAAATAGACCAGTTCGGTATGACCGCCTGAAACAAGCAGCGCCAATGCCGGAAAATGCAGTTCTCCTGCAAACCTTGCGGCGTAAATGTGTCCTGCCATGTGATTAACCGGAACAAGCGGCAAATCATGAGCATACGCGACCGTTTTTGCAGCAGTCACGCCAACGAGCAGCGAACCAACCAAGCCTGGTCCGTAAGTAACGGCGACCGCATCCAAATCATCATAGTCGACGTTTGCTTCACACAATGCGTCATCGATACAGTACGTAACCTGTTCAATATGATGGCGACTCGCCACTTCCGGAACAACGCCTCCAAAACGCTTGTGGCTTTTGATTTGGGTTGCCACAATGTTGGAAAGAATTTTATTTCCGTTTTCAATCACGGCCACGCTTGTTTCATCACAACTTGATTCAAAGGCCAAAATGAGATTTCTGTCTTCAGCCATTCGTCATTCGTTCCTTTCTCTTGTTGGCATTGATGCTGTAAACCATTTCGATGGCATCTTCTGCCGGACTGTCGGTATAGTAGTCTTTTTTCACGATTCGATCGACAAAGCCTGCAAAACGGTATGCCTCATGGGCATTAACGTTGCTTTGTCTGACTTCAAGACTGACTTTTCTGAGCCCCCTTTTGTCTGCTTCGTCAATCAAAGTTTTAATCAGCATCTGACCCAATCCTAAGTTTTGATAAGGAGGCAAAACGGCAATATTCGTGATATGCGCCTCATACGTTGCGTATTTCATGTCGCATCCCGCAAAACCGACCATCTCATCGTTGTGGCGGACTACCAGATACAGCGTTCTTTCCTGTTCCCCGATCTGAGCTTCGAAATTTTCAAAATTCCAAGGAGTCTGCCCATTATAGACTGCACGTTCGATATCCAAAATTTCGGGAATATCCGGAACGACTGCGCGCACGAAGAGATATTCATACCCCTTGACTTTGACGTTTCTGCATTTAAATTCCAATTGACCGTCATTTTTACTGCCAAACAAGCGGTTGAAGCCAGTTTTAAATTTTTTCAACATAGGAGTCATGCTCATCTTTCCCCTCCGGATGTTTCTCAAGCCATTGAGCCTCAGCTTGGGTCATTCGCAAATAATTTGGAACAAAATCGTTGACGTCGACGCATTTTTCCTTTTCGCCAAGCATCCCCAAAATGTCTGCTCGAGGATAATTGAAACCAAAAGAAGAAATGATGCCGTTTTTGCATTTTTCATTAATCAAATCAGAATAGGCCTGCGCATCCTTGCCGATAAAAATCACGCTTTCTGAAGCAAATTTTTCACACAAATCAGCAATTGCAATATGCCGGTCGGACATAACCGTTTGCAAAAGACCGTTTTCATCATAGCGGTAAGCCCCGGCGAAGACGTTGCCGCGCCTTGCGTCAAACAACGGCACAAGAACGCTTTTTTCCGTTTTTGGAAATGCAGCGGCCAAAACTTCAAGACTCGATACGCCCGCCAATTCTTTGTCCAACGTGTATGCCAAAGTCTTAGCGGTTGCAGCTCCGATTCTCAAACCGGTATACGAACCGGGGCCCTTTGCCACCACGATTCGATCAAGCTCACAAGGTTTGAGTCTTGCATCTTCCATCAGCCGCTCAATCAGCGGCAACAGCTTCACGCTGTGATTTTTCGTTTTCGTACAGGTCGCCTGACTGAGCAAATTGCCATCTTCCAAAACGGCCACGCTCAATGGCTGATTGGAAGTATCAATCGCTAGAATTTTCATTAATTATCGTCCTTTTTGTCTGTATAATCTTCCATATGATATCTTAACATAAACCGACTGGTTTTGAAGTGAAAAATCTGATAAAGATTCAAAAAACGACTTCTAATCTTTTTAACGCTCAAAATTTGCGGCAAAAAAGGATCGGGATAAACCCGATCCTTTTTTGTCTATTTCAAAATTTCAGCAACGTAATGCCCAAATTCGCTTGTTTTCAGCGTCGTTGCTCCATCCATCTTTTCGGCAAAGTCAATCGTGACATGCTTGTTTGAAATCGCCTTTGCAACTGCTCTTTCAATCAACTCTGAAACTTCGATCCATCCAAGGTAATCAAACATCATTGCTCCCGACAAAATAATCGAGGTCGGATTGAGTTTGTCTTGTCCTGCAAATTGCGGTGCGGTTCCGTGCGTTGCCTCAAAAATGGCTCGCCCCGTCTGATAATTAATATTTGCTCCGGGAGCAATACCGATGCCCCCGACTTGTGCCGCCAACGCATCCGAAATGTAATCTCCGTTAAGATTCATTGTTGCGGCAACATCGAATTTATCCGGATAAAGCAGCGTTTGCTGAAAGAAATTGTCGCAAATGACGTCGCTTACGAAAACTTTAGCCTCGTTCTTCTTTTGTTCGGCAGCCTCCTTGCCGCAAGTCTTGAAGACCTCATCATATTCAGGCTGAGTAAACACTTCATTGCCATAAGCCAAGCAAGCATCATAGCCCCACTGTTTAAACGAGCCTTCAGTCTTTTTCATGATGTTTCCTTTATGCACGAGCGCCACGTTTTTTCTTCCGTGACCAAGCGCATAATCAATTGCAGCTTTGACCAACCGCACGCTTCCTTCTTTTGAGATCGGCTTGATCGCAAAAGCGGAAGTCTTCGGAAAGCGAACCTTTTCCAACTGACCTTCTTCTTCAAGCAGTGCTTTCAATTTTTCAGCTCCGGTGCTGCCTTCCGCAAAATCAATCCCCGCATAGATATCTTCCGTGTTTTCCCGAAAAATTGCAATGTCGACTTTTTCAGGTTCCTTGACCGGAGACGGCGTTCCTTCATAGTATTTGACCGGTCTGAAACATGCATAAAGATCGAGCTTTTGTCGAAGCGTCACGTTGATTGAGCGATGGCCTTTGCCAACGGGCGTTGTCAGCGGTCCTTTGATTGCAACAAGGTTTTCCCTGAGCGTTTCAAGCGTTTCGTCCGGAAGCCATTGTCCCGTTTGGTCAAATGCAGTCTGCCCGGCCAAAAGCGGAATCCAGTCAACGGCTTTTTGCCCCGCATATGCCTTTTTGATGGCCGCATCAAAAACTTCTTTTGCTGCAGCCCAAATCTCAGGTCCGATTCCGTCGCCTGAAATAAACGGAATCTGCGGATTATCAGGGACGGTCAGCTTTCCGTCTGTCATCGTAATCTTTTCACTCATAAAAATACCCCTCGCTAATCATTGACATCCGGAAGATAGTGGCGCTCGTCAGGTCCGACGTATTCGGAACACGGACGAATCAAAGTCTTTTCGCGACGCTGTTCCATTACGTGCGCCAACCATCCGGCAGTTCTGCAGGCCGCAAAAATCGTCGTAAAGACATCCTTTTTCAAACCGACGCAATGATAAATCAAAGCCGTATAGTAATCAACGTTAGGATACAGCCCTTTTTCCTTCAGCATATAGTCGGCAATTTCTGTTTGAACTTCAAAGAAATACGTATTGCCGGTACGTTTGGCCATTTTTTCCGCAATCGGACGCAAAATCTTCGCACGCGGATCTCCGTGCTTGTAGATTCTGTGACCGAACCCCATCACCTTTCGTCCGCGCTTGAACGCATCTTTTACGTAATCAATCGGATCCATGTCATGATCGTAAATTTTTTCAAGCATTTCAAAAACGCGTTCGTTCGCTCCGCCGTGAAGCGGTCCTTTCAATGCGCAAACAGCGGCCGTCAAACATGAATAATAATCTGCAAAAGTCGAAGCCACGACTCTTGCCGTGAAAGTCGATGCATTGAATTCATGATCAGCCTGAAGAATCATGACGGTTGAAAACATCTTGGCCAATTCTTCATCCGGTCTTTCACCGGTCAGCATGTACAAGAAGTTTTCAACGACGCCCATCTTCTCATCAACGTCAATCAACGGCTCGTTGTTTCTGATTCTGACGATTGCCGCAATGACCGTCAGCATCTTCGCCAAAATGCGAGGCGGTTCATCGTGCTCCACGTCGTTCGTAGTCCCAAGCAATGAAGTCGTCGTGCGCAGGATGCTCATCGGATGCTGCGGTTCGCGGGCAATATACAACAGAAGCCGAACGGTTTCTGCCGGCAAAACCATCTTGCGAACAAGCATCTTGCGAAACTTTTGCAGTTCCTCTTTGTTTGGCAGACGTCCGTACCACAATAAATAAACAACCTCTTCAAAAGATGCCTGACAAATTTCTTCAATCGGGTAGCCGCTGTATGTCAGTCTGGCATTTTTCGTTGAACTGATGCTGGTTTGATCGATAACGACCCCAGCCAATCCTCTTGGCAAATCCATAAAAAACCTCCTTAATGCAAATGCAGTCCTCAAAAATAAGTTATTTGTCCTCTAAAACGTACTGCAAAATTCCGCCGGTTTTATAGTATTCCTCGTCAATCGGCGCGTCAAATCTTACTTTTGCCTCGAATTCGATTTGATGATCATCGTTTTTTGCAGTTACATGAGCCATTTTGTCCTCAAGCTCGATTTCAAACGCTTCCGAGCCATCAAGACCCAAGCTGTCAGCATTTTCTCCCGGAAGATACTGCAGCGGCAAAACTCCCATCATGACAAGATTTGAACGATGGATTCGTTCAAAGCTTTCTGCAATGACGGCTTTGACTCCCAGAAGTTTGACGCCTTTAGCGGCCCAGTCACGCGACGATCCCATTCCGTAGTCCTTTCCAGCCAAAACGACTGACCCGATTCCGTGTTTGCGATAGTTCATCGCCGCCTCGTAAATCGTCGTATCCTTTTCATCAAGCCAATCATACGTGAAACCGCCGCTCTTTCCTTTTGCCAATTTGTTTTTCAAGCGAATATTGGCAAGCGTTCCGCGCACCATCACCTCATGATTGCCGCGACGCGAACCGTAGGAATTGAAATCGCGCACCGCAACGCCATGCTCCTTCAAATACCTTCCGGCAGGAGTGTCAGGGCCGATAAAACCCGCAGGCGAAATGTGGTCAGTCGTGATGGTATCGCCCAATTTGGCCAAAACGCGCAGTCCGGACAGATGCGCTTGTCCGCCCTTATCGTCAAAAAACGGTGCAGAAGCCAGGTAAGTGGATTTTTCATCCCACTCATAAGTTTCGCCAACCGGCGGAACGAGTCTGTTCCATACCTTGTTTTGCTTAAAGATGCCGTTGTAATTTTCGGAAAAAAGCTCAGGTTTAACGTAATTATGAATGCAATCCGTGATTTCTTCAGGTTCAGGCCAGATTTCTTTCAAATAGACGCCTTTTCCTTCAGAATCTTTGCCAAGCGGCTGATGTTCCAAATCAATGTCAAGCGTTCCAGCAAGCGCGTAAGCCACGACCATCGGAGGTGAAGCAAGATAAGTGTCTTTGATAAGCGGATTGACGCGTCCCTCAAAATTACGATTTCCGCTTTCAACTGCAGCAAGCGGATACCCTGTCTTTTCCACGGCAACCGCAACTTCTTCTTTCAAACGACCGGAATTGCCGATGCAGGTCATGCAGCCATACCCTGTCAAATTGAAACCCAGCTTGTCCAAATAAGGCTGCAAACCGGAAGCCTTCAGATATTCGGTCACGACGCGAGAGCCGGGAGAAAGCGAAGTCTTGACGTATGCCGGAACCTTTAATCCGCGTTCGATTGCTCTTTTGGCAAGCAAGCCGGCACAAATCAAAACTTCAGGATTGGACGTGTTCGTGCAGCTCGTGATTGCGGCAAGACCCAAAGCCCCCGGACGAAGGCTGAAATGCTCGTTTCCCATGTCAAAATCGAGATTTTGGGGCAGAGCATCGTCATAATACCTGAAATTATCCGGCAGCTTGTCAAGCGTTACCAGATCCTGCGGGCGGCTTGGACCGGCAACGCTGCTCTTGACCATCGAGAGATCAAGTTCGACATATTCTGAGTAATGCCTTTGCGAATCTTCTCGTTCCTGATAGCGCAAATGATTCTTTTCCGCATATGCTTCAACGAGATCAATTGTTTCTTGAGGGCGATCCGTCAGTTTCAAATACTCGATTGTCTGGTCGTCAATCGGGAAATACCCACAAGTTGCCCCGTATTCAGGTGCCATGTTTGCAATCGTCGCACGGTCAGCCAGCGGCAGATTTTTCAAACCGTCACCGTAATATTCGACGAACTTGCCGACAACATTGTGCTTGCGAAGCAGATTTGTCAGCGTCAGCGCCAAATCGGTGGCCGTTACCCCCGGACGCTTTTTTCCCGTCAGCTTGACGCCGACAACTTTTGGCAGCGGGAAATATGATTCCTGACCAAGCATCCCTGCTTCAGCTTCGATTCCGCCAACGCCCCAGCCTAAAACGCCGAGTCCGTTGATCATCGTCGTATGCGAATCCGTTCCGACCAGCGTATCAGGGAACAGTACTCCGTTTCTTTGATTAATAACCGGAGAAAGATATTCCAGATTGACCTGATGAATGATTCCCGTATCGGGCGGAATAATTTTGAAATTATCAAAACTGTTCTGTGCCCATTTAAGAAATGTATAGCGTTCGTTGTTTCTTTCAAATTCGCGCTTGACGTTGAAGTCAAACGCCTCATCATTGCCGGCACTGTCGACTTGGACGGAATGATCAACGACCATGTGAACCGAAACGTCAGGATTGATCGTTTCGACGTCTCCGCCGCGACGTTTCATTTCATCACGCATCGAAGCCAGATCAACCATTGCAGGAACGCCAGTCAAATCTTGCAAAACAACGCGTTCAGGTTTAAAAACGACGTCATGATCATGTTTTTCGTCCCAATCGATAAAGTCTTCTAAATACCTCTTAAGGTACGGCTTTTCAGCACTTTTTCTTAAGGCGAGTTCCAGCAAGATTCTGATCGTATAAGGCATTTCCTCAATTCGTTGACCTTTATCTTCAAGAAAGTCTGCAAAATCGCAGTATGAGTATTTCTTTCCGTCAACGGTTAGTTCCTTGCGATACTTTCCATCTAACATAACATCCACCGACCCCTTTAAATTTTATTAACTTATTCTAACATGGTTTTAATGAAATTGCTAATTACACCTATCATGCGATGTGCTTTTTTCTGACATTTCATGTTATCACTAGTGTTTTTGACATTAGCTGAAATCAATTATCCCACAATATTTCTAACCATTTTGTTATATCTATAGGTACAATATGTTTGGTCACCGTTCTGTAAAAAGGCATCAGGTCAACCACCATCGGCTAAAGTCGATGGTGGTTGACTACATGAAAATGAGAACAGACTTTTTTGCTTATCTTCATCATGGAAGGCGACTGTCATGCATACGCAAAAAAACCGGATGATTTGCAATCAATTGCAAATCATCCGGTTTTTCAATTTGAAACAGAGTTTTTTCATCCTTATGTTTGCACGCTCTATCTCTATATTATCCATTCTTCTTTGCGCAGTTTCCAATCGCAAACTGCTCGACAGGAAAGCTCATCATTAACCTTGATTTCATGGAAAGTCTTGACGGTCTCGACGCCCGTCATGGTTATTTGTGCTTGACTGACGGCTTTTTGACCGTAGCGAATCTCCTTTTTATACTCGATATTCATGCTTACGGGCTGATATTTGATCAAAAAATCAAGATCAAGCGCATCAAGCATCCATTCAAAATAATGAACGTTGTTAACGTGCTGATTGATATCAATATCCCAAAAACGAACTTCATATTCTTTTTGGCGATCAATTCGTTCAAGTTCTTTTGGAAGCGGCAATCTTTCAATCTTGGTCGCATATTCTGAATGATATGGTTCAATCAGATTTTCCGGAATCCTGACGATTTTGCGCTCATTTTGATCCATCAACGCAAACACCGTATGCATATGTGCCAGTTCCTGCTTCCTGATGTCATGGATCCAAAAATCGCGGTAGCAAAAATAGCGGTTATAGCTTTTAGCATGAGTCGTAATATAAATCGTTTCGTTTCTTCGAGGAAGTCTTTTGATATCGATCATGTTTTGCGTAACGATCCAACCTAAGCCCATCTGATTGACTTTTTCGCTTGAAAGGCCAACGGCATCGCTTTGATCATTACATGAAAGCATCATCAAATCAACCAAACGTCCTAACCCGACGGTCCCGTTCATATCGGTTTCATAGTAGGTGACGCGGTGTTTTTCGCTGAATCCTTTGCTTTCCAAAACAATCCCTCCTAATCATCAAGGTGATGAAAAATATTGTAAACTTCTTGCTTTTTCATTTTGCGCCTCTTGGCCACTTCTTTAATGGCATCATTCGGCTTTTTTCCTGATTCGATCAAGGCATTGACCTCCTCTTCAATCGTGTTTTCGCTTAAATCGACCGTTTCAAGCATCTCAACATGAGAATTGCCTTCAACGATCAGGACGAATTCGCCGCGAACCTCATCTTCTTCCGCAAATTTCAAAGCATCAAGAAGCGTTCCGCGCAAAAATTCCTCATATCGCTTGGTCAATTCGCGACACAAAACGACGCGTCTGTCGGGTCCAAAGACGTCAGACATTGCCTGAACCGTTTTTTTCAATCGATGCGGAGCTTCATAGAAAATCAGCGTTACCGTCTGATTATTGAGCTTTTCAAGCTCCTCTTTTTGTTCTTTGTTTTTCCTTGGCAAAAAACCATAAAACAAAAACGGCTGCGGCAAAAGCCCGGAAGCAATCAATGCCGTCAAAGCCGCATTCGGCCCCGGAAGCGGAGCAACGGGGATTTTGTTTTCGATGCAGGCAACCACAAGTTCGTGTCCTGGATCACTGATTGAAGGCATTCCTGCATCGCTTACCTGTGCCAAATTTTTGCCAGCCAAAAGTTTTTCAACCAGCTGCGGAATTCTTTCTTTCGTGTTGTGCTCATGAAAACTTATCTGTGGCGTATTGATTTCAAAATGATTCAATAATTTTTGAGTATTGCGCGTGTCCTCGGCACAAATCAAATCGACTTCCTTCAGGGTTTTGACTGCTCGTTCCGTCATATCGCCCAAATTACCGATAGGCGTTGGAACGAGGTAGAGCGTCCCCGTTTCATGAACGCCGGAAAAACTGCTCATTTTCTCTATGCTCATCAGTGTCTCTCTCCATAAATCACGTCTTGGCAAAAAACGCATGGTTCATCATTGATGCGTCGCGATCCGTACATGTTGTCCACGTTGCAGACGTGAAAACCTTCTTCATAAAGTTTTTCAAGATTTTGTCGCGATTTGGACAAACCGTTTTTCGTCGTCTTGCCCTTTTGCCTGTTGTTTCTTTCTTCAAGTTCTTGAAGTCTCGCACGCAAATGACTGTTTTCAATCGCAAGCTCTGCATTTTGCTCAACGATTCGCTCCATCTCTTCCTTGACGCTCGCAATCGTTCTTTGCATCTGCTGCGACGATTTCTCCATTTGTTCAAAACTGTCAAAAAGTTCACGTTTCTTCAAAATATCACCTTCATCTACTCATGATAACAACTTACAAGTTTCAGCGTCAACGCTTCAAGAATGTTTTGGAAAGAAACGTTGATTGCTTGCAGTTTTCTTGAGTCCAAAACAAGTTCCGTCGCATGGCAGGCCCTTTGTGTGCTGATTTTTTCCGAAAATGCGCGCAATTCATCATGATGCATTGCAAACGACGTTCTCCCGTGTTCCTCAAACTTGAGCAGCATGACGTCGCGAACCAGCAAGACAATCAAATCAAGCAGCATGTCCTGCCTTGATCTGTCACTGAAATACTGCTTCAAATGCGTCGTTACGTTGACGAAAGCTCGTAAATCATTTGTCATGATAAGTTTGAACCACTCCCAGACGTCAGCCGTCATTGCCGCAAACCCATCGTCTTTTGACAACTCGATTGCAATCTCCAGGCTATCTGTCAACCCCAGCAATAAGCTGGCCTTATCTTTTGAAATCCCCGCCTGTTGCAGTTTTTCAGACAACTCGTCAAACCCGAGTGCCTGAAGCTCAAATTCCTGACAACGCGAAATAATGGTCGGCAAAATCAAATTGGCATTTTCCGTCAGCAAAAATGCACACACGTCGCCGCTTGGCTCTTCCAAAAATTTCAACAGACTGTTTGCGGCACTCGCAGTCATCTTTTCAGCATCAGAGATGATAAATATTTTCTTTGTTCCTTCGACCCCGCTTTTGCTGAACTCTGCTTTTAAGAAACGGATCTGATCAACCTTGATCGATGCACCGTCAGGAGCCACCTCAACGACGTCCGGAAAGCTGTGATCGGCAATTCGTCTGCATTCGCTGCACCTTCCGCAAGGCATCCCGGCCTGCTTGTCAGTGCAAAAAACGGTCTGCGCAACAAAAAGCGCAAGTTCAGACTTGCCAGTGCCAGCAGGACCGGCAAACAAATATGCATGCGACAGTTTTCCTGCTTCTGTCAGCTTCATAAAATGCTCAGTCAGACGGGGCTGCAATTCCGTAATCTTTTGTTTCATGATTAAAAATGCAAAAACTGCTCAACCGGCAAAACGAACACGTTGGCCCCGCCGACTTCGACTTCAATCGGATACGTGCTCGTTGCTTCGATTGGACTGTCGACGTTTACCGACGGCGTCACGTATTCTGAGCGTTTTTTGGAAACTTCTTTGATGATTCCGAGAACTTCTTCCACACGATCATCTTCAATCCCGATCAAAAAAGTCGTATTTCCCGAACGCAAGAATCCGCCTGTCGACGAAAGCTTGGTTGCTCTGATGTCTGACTCGATGAAAGCATTGCTTAAACGGTTGCTGTCCTTATCTTGAACGATTGTAACGACTAGTTTCATAAATAATCCCCCTGTCTTTTCCGAACTCTTACGTCAGGCAAAAAACTCCGGTGCGCGCTTTTTCAAAATTTCACGCACTTCAAAAATCACGGCTTCAAGCGGTTGAGAAGCATCTACTTCGACAATTCGCTTTGAATCTTTGGTTGCCAATTCCAAGTATGCATCATGAACCGTCCGATAAAACGACATCTTTTCGTGATCCAAGCGGTTTACCTCGTCTTGTCTGTTTCGTCTGATTCTTTCAAGTCCAAGCTCTGGCTCAATGTCTAAGAAAATCGTCAAATCCGGCGTCAGTCCGTCCGTTGCAAAACGATTCATCTCGGCTATCCTATCAGTGCCGATGGAACGCCCGGCTCCTTGATAAACAATTGAGCTGTCAACGAATCGGTCGCATAAAACCAGCTTGCCGGCTGAAAGCGCCGGATTGATCGTTTCAACGATATGCTGTCTTCTGGCCGCTGCATAAAGCAAAGCTTCGGTTCGCTCATCCATCTCAACAAAACGCTCATCCAAAATGACGTTTCTGATTGCTTCGGAAATTCTGTTTCCGCCGGGTTCTCTGGTCAGAACATATTCTGTTTTCCCATTCTTTTCAAGTTCCTTGACAATCGCCTTGATTACGCTCGTCTTTCCGGAACCGTCAGTTCCTTCGAACGTGATAAACATTCCACTCAATTTTTTGACCTCATTTCTCTTTAACTACTATTTTACTGTATTTCCCCGAAATAAAAAAGCCAGGATTTCTCCTGACTGCCTCATTTGCCGAATACTGAAGATTGCATGCGTCCGTGAACTTTTCTCAGCTTGGCTTCACGATATAAAAATTCATATTTTGCGCGCGCAAGCTTCGTTTCGGCCGTCAATTCATCATCGGCATCATAAACGGCTTCTTCGGTCTGACGCGCATGATCCCAGATCATTTTTGCATCATCGATTGCATCCAGTAAAAATTCATCATATGTGCTACGAAGAATATGTCGCTTTCTTCCAAACATGAAAATCACCTCTGTCTCAGATTTCCTGACGCCCTTCGACTGCTTTGAACAGCGTCATTTCATCTGCGTATTCGATATCGCTTCCGACTGCCAAACCGTGTGCAAGTCGAGTTGTTTTGATTCCGGCCGGCTTGATCAAACGAGAGATGTACATCGCCGTTGCCTCTCCTTCAGGGGTGGCATTCGTCGCCAAAATAACCTCTTTGATTTCAGGATTGGCCTGAAGTCTTCGAATCAGCCCCTTGACGTTGATGTCTTCAGGTCCGATTCCTTCGCTTGGAGAAAGAACTCCGTGTAAAACATGGTAAAGCCCGTGGTAATCACGCAATTTTTCGAAAGCCATCACGTCTTTTACCTGCTCGACGACGATTACCTGCTGCTGGTCGCGCGTCTTGTCAGCGCAGATTACGCACGGATCGCTTTCGGTAATGTTTCCGCACAAACTGCAATAGTGCAGATCGCTTTTAGCTGAAACCAAAGCCTTCGAAAATTCCGAAACGTCTTCTTTATCCATGTCGATCGTAAAGAATGCCAAGCGGACCGCCGTCTTCTCACCGATTCCGGGAAGACGCATATAGCTGTCGATCAATTTGGCAATCGGTTCAGGATATTGCATCTGATCCAAGTCCCCTTATCTTTAAAGTCCAGGAATGTTGCGAGAATACTTGCCCATCGTGCGCTGCGTTTCCTGCTCGATCTTTTTGATCGCATCGTTGACTGCAGCAATCACAAGATCCTGCAGCATGTCGACGTCATCAGGATCAACTGCTTCTTCTTTGATTTCAATATCCTGCATCTTATGGTCGCCCGTAAATTTTACGACAACGGCATCATCTGGCGCATGACCTTCAAAAACCGTTTTTTGCAGTTCTTCCTGATCCTTTTGCATATTCTTTTGAAGCTTTTGCATCTGCTTCATCATTCCCTGCATGTTCATTCCACGCATCATAATAAATCATCCTTTCAATCTTCTTTGATTTCAATCAAATCTTTGCCAAAAATATCTTCCGCCTCTTGAACGATGTCATCTTCATGCTCTTTTGTTTGGTCTGACGGAATTTCTGCCGCATCCTTTGGAATCGTCCCCGATCGCATCTGTTTGATATATTCCTGTCTGATATTCAGCCAGCGATTCTTTGGAACGTACACGATTTTTTTAGCGTCACCATAGATGCGACCGACGCTGTTTTCGAATTCGTCGCGCACTCTTTCTTCGTTGATAATGCGACCGCAGATGAATTCATTGTTAAAACTCAAAATAATTCCTTCAGGTCCTGCCGCTTCGATTTCGCACATCTTAAACATTGCTTTGGAAGAAACGTTAAGAGTGCTCAAAATGTCGTTCATGCAGTCAGAGAAACGATTCTTGTCGATCTTGGTTGCACTGCCGAGAATCCGATAGATGCTTGCGACGTCAATCTTGATTTCATAATGCTGAACGGCTTTTTTAGCGGGCCTTGACGTTTTTTCACCGGAAAATCCACGATCGGATTTGCCTAAGAGATTTTTGACCTGGTCTTTTAACTCCTTGATCTGTCTTTGCAGATCATTCAGCTCATTCAAAGTTTCAGGTGACGTCTGCAATGATTGAACGCTTGTTTTACGTTCTTTTCCGTCAATCTTTGCGAGCTTGACCGTCAAGACTTCAAGATAGACGGACTGATGCATCGAGTAGCGCATGTTTTCCTGCTGCTCGTTTAGCGTATCGATATATCGGTAAAGCGTTTCCGGATTGCTTTTTTCAGCCATGTCTTTAAACTCGTCGTCAATCATGACCGAACCTGTTTGTTCAAGCATCTCCGGTGCCTGCTTATATAGCAGCAGATCACGACAGCAATTGATCAGATCTTCAAGCAGGCGCTTGGCATCTTTTCCTTCGTCAAGAATCGCATGAATCGTTTGCAGTCCAGCAACCGTTTCATGGTTTTGAACCTGACTCAGATACTTGATCAGATTTTCGCGCGTCACGCTCCCTGTCACAAGCAGGGCATTGTCCAACGTCACCTCGTTGTCGCCAAACGACAGCACCTGATCCAAAATACTGAGCGCATCGCGCATCCCGCCTTCTGCCGCGCGCGCAATCACGTTCAGCGCTTTTTCATCATATTCAAACTGCTTTTGCTTTAAAATGTATTCCATGCGCTCAAGAATCGCACCAGACGTGATTCGCTTAAAATCAAACCGTTGCGTTCTTGAGATAATCGTCGCCGGAATTTTGTGCGGATCGGTCGTTGCCAAAATAAAGACCACGTTTGCCGGCGGCTCTTCCAAAGTCTTGAGCAAAGCATTGAATGCGCTCGTCGACAGCATATGAACTTCGTCAATAATATAGACTTTATAATCGGCTTGCGTCGGCGCATACTTGACCTTGTCTCTGATGTCTCTGATTTCTTCAACGCCATTATTGGAAGCAGCATCGATTTCAATCACATCGTTCAAACGTCCGGCAGTAATCGCCTTGCAGATTTCGCATTCGTTGCACGGGTCGCCGTTGACCTGATTCGGACAGTTCAAAGCCTTTGCGAACAGCTTGGCACAAGAAGTCTTGCCGGTTCCTCTTGGCCCCGCAAACAAATACGCATGCGTCGTCTGTTTCGTTGCCAACGCATTTTTCAATGTTTTGGTAATCATGTCCTGACCGACAAGGTCTTCAAAGGTCTGCGGTCTCCAAACACGATACAATGCCTGATAGCTCATCGAAGTGCTTCCTTTCTCTTTATAATAAAAAATCTCGATCCCGCAAAGGACCGAGTCTAAATCTCATCATAACAAGGAGCACATGCCGAACCAAACTTAGTGCTGCTTCCTTCCGGACCTGACACGCTTCGTAAGGACAACATTGCCCCAAGGCCTTGCGGCAAATACTATGATACATGAAATTTACGATAATTTCCAGTCCTTAGCATAAAAATTAGAAAATATTAATTTAAAAAATGCAGAGAAGCAACTCATTCTCAAATCCCAGGCATCGGAGCTCTGCATTTTCAACGAATACGAAGAGAAGCAAAAAAGTCGCTCAAAAGCTTGCCGCACTCATTTCTAAGGCATCCTTTTTCGATACTTGCCCGATGATTGAACCGCTCATCTCCAAGAAGATTCATCAAAGTTCCGCAGGTCCCGGCCTTTTCATCAGGAGCTCCGTAAAAGACTTCCGGAATTCGCGCATTGATGATTGCACCGGTACACATTGGACACGGTTCAAGCGTCACGAACAACGCACAGTTTCCCAGGCGAAAACTTCCAAGCGTTCGATTGGCTTCCCTGATTGCAATCATTTCAGCATGCTCGGTCGCATCCTGAAGCTCTTCTCTTCTGTTGTGACCGCGCCCGATGATTCGTCCGCCAGAGACAATCACGCAGCCGATCGGAACCTCGCCTGCTTCATAAGCAGATTTTGCTTCCTTTAACGCTTCTTTCATAAAAGCAATTTTTTCTTCTTCGGTCATAGCTTATTCCTTCACGCTTTTTAAGACGTAATAGCCTTTTTCTTTTGCAATCGTTTCGCAATTTCCGTAAGTTTCTTCCATTTTCTTCATGGCGGAAGGAGCGCCTTGCTTTTTCTGCAGGACGGCCAAAATCATGCCGCCTTCTTTAAGATGATCGATTCCTGAAAGCAGGATGCCGTGCACGACTTCTTTGCCGGCTCTGATCGGCGGATTCGTCACGATCGTGCTGAAGTTTGTTTCTTCGACATTTTCATAAATGCTTGATTCGTGAATCGAAACGTTTTTAATTGTGTTTTTTGCTGCGTTTTTTTTGGCAAGTTCCAACGCAAGCTCATTGACGTCGACCATTTCGACCATGGCGTCGGGATTTTTCTTCGCAAGCGAAAGCCCGATCGGTCCGTATCCGCAACCAACGTCCAAAATTTTGTCGCCAAGCTCAAGGCTGCCCGCTGCCTCAATCAAAACGCGCGAGCCAAAGTCGATCGTATTCTTTGAAAAAACGCCGTTGTCCGTCACAAATTTAAAATCAACCCCCAAAAGCCTGAAGTCAAAGTTTTTTTCTTCATGCTTGACATCGGGATTTTTTGAATAATAATAATTTTCTTTCATGTTCGTCCTGCCTTTTGGAATTCCGCTTACAAGTTTACGAATCGAACGGAGTCATTATAAGCAAAAGAGGACTTTCAAAGCCTCATGCGCATCAAAAGTCCTCTTTGCCCGGAAATGTTCAAGGTTCCGTCCTTGTGCGATGCGCTCGATCGGAATCGAACCGATGACCTACCGCTTAGGAGGCGGTTGCTCTATCCTGCTGAGCTACGAGCGCATTTAAAGAAGTTGCCGTCAACTGCAACTTCTTTAGTATAATATAATTTTTTCGGTAAAGTCAATCGTTAACTCAATATCCGACCTCAAAATTTTTGAGAAGCTTGACAAAATTGTATCTTCTCAGCCATCCCAAGCACTTTGTTTCTACTTTGAGTCGGAATTTTGCAAGCGGCTTTTTTTCCAGGAGACTTTCTGAATACGTCACGCAAACCTTGTCCTTGGCCAGTTCAACCAGCTCATAGGCAGCATTTAAAACTTCGTCCTTGCTTTCAAGTTTGTAGTGGTAGCTGCGATTCTTGACGATTTTCGTAATCAGCAGCTTGGCAGGAGTCCGCTTATCAACGTGAGTTTTATAGCTCACGCCCTCCAGTTCATCCGCACTGATTGATTTTCCGGTCTCTTGCTTGATATCATACAAGGCATTGTCAACCAACCGAGAAAACATGTATTCCGCCGAAACGTTCAATGTTGTCGAAACTTTCATGATAATGCGACCACCTTTCCACTTGACTACATTAATTATAACGCATGCAGAAACGTTATCATAGTGAACAAGCTCTTAAGAAAATACGATTTTTTTATTAAGCTTTCTTAACCTTTCGCTTGCCTTTGTTTTTTTGATCGCGCTTGCGCTTTTTCTTGTGCTTTTTGGCTGTCGGAAGCTGTTTTTCAACCCTTTCCGCCGTTTTTTTGACAGATTTTTTCAGCTTTTGAGGACGAACCGTTTCGACGTTTTTTTCGGTTGTCAGCTCCTGATTGAAAATATAGCCCGTTTCGATTTCATAGGTTTCGTCTTTGATCAGCTGCTTAAACTTGCGCAGATCGTGCTCGTTGCCAAGATTGACGACGCTGCCGGAAGCACCCATTCGTCCGGTTCTTCCGATACGGTGAATATAAGTGTTGACGTCTTTTGGCAAGTCAAAATTCACGACTGCGGGCAGCTTTTGAATATCCAGGCCGCGACAAGCAACGTCCGTCGTCAAAACGAGTCTGATTTGACGTTTCTTCAATCCGTTCAAGGCTTTCTCGCGCTCCGTCTGACGTTGTTCGCTGGACAGTCTGGCAACGGAGGCTCCCGCATGAATCAGTTTCTCATAAGCATCTTTGAGCTCTGCATTTTGCTTAAAGAAAACAAGCGCATAAAAATCCTTGACGTTTGCAAGCTTGCGCAGCGCTTCAACGCGTTTTCTCTGCGGGACTTCGACCATGTAGTGCGTCACGTGACCGCGCGTTTGATCCTGCTTTCTGACGTCGCACGTGATCGGTTCGATGCCAAACCACTTGTGCAGTTCGTTCAAAACGGGCGTCTTTGTGGCTGAGAAAAAGCCCAGCTGAACGTCTGCTTTGGCACGGCTCACAAGTTTGCGGCAATCGGCCAGCGTTTCTTCCTGCGCAAGCATTTCGTCCGCTTCGTCAATCACGATTGCTTCCAGATTATGCAGTTTGAGACGTTTTTCGTCTGCAAGGTTCAACAGGCGCCCCGGTGTTCCGACAATGACTTCCGGTCGATCCTTGCGCAATTTTTCAATCTGGCGCTTGACATTGGCACCGCCGATGATGGCCGCCGTCTTAAGCTCCAACAGCTTGCCCCACGGCCTGATGACGTCCGCCAGCTGAGCCGCCAGTTCCTGCGATGGCGCAATGATCAAAAGCTGCGGGCCGTCGCCTTTCAAAACTTTTTCCAAAAGAGGCAGCGCATAAGCCAAAGTTTTGCCCGAGCCTGTCGGCGACAGTCCCAAGACGTCTTTTCCCTGCGCAAGAAGCGGATAGACTTCTTTTTGAATCAGCGTCGGTTCGGTAAATCCTTGTTCTTTAAAATGTTTTTCAAATATGTCGTTCATATATTCTCTCTTTCAATCGTATGTGATGTCGGCGCTTTTTTTCAGCAGTTCCATGACCTGATTCACCTTGGCTGAAAGATCGAGCCAGGCTTGTTCGGTCATTTTGCCTTCAAGCGAATCTTCTTCTAATATTCTAGCAAAATCCAGAGCTTCCGCAAACATCGGATTTTCATCCGGCGTGTTTGAGAGCAATTTTTTGCTGCCTTTTGCGTCAACCAAAAAGACCTGATTCAAATCGGCCGCATTTCCGCACAGCAAAAGCGTTTCCTTTAACCCGTAAATTTCTCCCGGAAGATATGAATTGGAAGTCTTGCCGACATTCAAAACAACATTTTCGTTGCCATATTTTAAAACAGCAATCCCCGAACCGTCGATCCCGTTTCTCAGTTTGACCGGAAAGTACTTGGCATCATCCGGCATCCCGAACCAGGAAACGGCGCAATAGACAAGATAGATGCCGAGATCCTGCAATGCTCCGCCGGCAAACCGCGGTGAAAAAACGTTCGGATCCTTTCCTTCAAGAAAAGCATCATAGCGCGACGAATACTTTTGATAGGTCAGAGTTGCTCCTTGAAAATGATCAAGTTTTGCGACTTCTTGTTTGACGATTTCAAAATTTTTCTCGTGCACGTGACGTGCCGCTTCAAAATAATAAACGTCATTTCTTTTTGACAAAAGATCAAGCAGCTGATTTTCTTCTTTGAGGTTTGCGCAGGCCGGCTTTTCGACGATGACGTTTTTGCCGGCATTGATTGCCATTACGGACTGCGCAAAATGAAGACTGTTCGGTGATGCGATATAAACCGTGTCAAAGCTTCCTTCGGCAAAAAATTTTTCCAAATCGTCAAAATACTCACCGTCAGCCAAATATTTTTTCCCAAACTCCTCAGCTTTTTGAAGCGTTCTCGAATAAACGGTCGTCAGCTGATACATTCCTGTTTTGGCACAGGCTTCGATAAATTGATCTGAGATCCAGCCCGTTCCGATAATTCCAAGTTTGATCATCGAAATTCCTCCTTCGCGTACGCTTATATTTTATCAAAAAGAAACGCTTGCCTCCATAGAAAGCGCTTTATTCAAACGGAATTTTTCCATTTTTGTTACAACTTTTCTTTTTCGTTTCATTGCGATGAAATTGCTATATTCCGAACTGATTTAGTGGTATATTATAATTAATATCAACGCAGGTGAGAATTGGAGGATTACGCAAATGAAGCACGGAGGATTGATCAAAAAATTTGGCCGATCGATTCTTAACAAAATTCCGCACAAAAAGGATCGAAGCAAAGCAAACCAGAAGCTTCAGACTGCTTTGCCCTTGATTTATGCCGGCACGTGGCTTTTCATCGATGACCTCAGCCAAAAGCACCACAAGCTTGAAATCACCGTTGACCTGAATATTTTGATCGATTCGCATGAGCTGCCCGGCAAAATCGAACGCCTGGATGAATCTTCGCTGGTTTTTTTGGACACGTATGGTTATCATTTGCAAATCTCTGCCGAAAATCTCCATCCGGTTTCCGTTTATGACGAAGCAGACAATCGTTCATATGATTTATCAGAATACTACAAGTAGGGGCTTTGAAAAAACCATGCCTCAAATTGAAAAAACGGATATTTGCAATTAATTGCAAATATCCGTTTTTTTGCGTATACAGGACAATTTCCCTGTATATGATGGGAATAAGCAAAAAAAGTCTGTTTTCATTTCCATGTATCAAAACGTCCAAAAAGAGGACAGAGACAGAGGGGTAAGTCTGATTTTTGTCTACCCGACTATTCGAATCCGGCCCGCGCGACTCCGAAAGTAGACAAAAAACGGGAGAAATGTCTGATTTTTGTCTACCCGACT
>NZ_FOPI01000032.1 GCF_900113455.1 Ligilactobacillus ruminis DSM 20403 = NBRC 102161
CGGTTAAGGTGATTTTGCCTATCCGTGTCTTGAGCTCGCGTTCTCGAGTGCCGTTGCGGCTGTCCGTGCGTTCTTCTGACCGTTCGTAAGGCTCAGCCTTGAGTTGAGCAGTGGATTCCGCCATCAGAATACTATTGAGACTTTTACGCAGCAGTTCGCGAAATACCTGATCGTGATCCTTTGAAAGAAGTTGTAGAATTTCCTCTTGATTTAAGGTAATATTTAATTGAGCCATTTGTTTGTCCTCCTAGTATTATTTTGTTAGGTGATTTAATTATACCTGGGAGACGAGCACTTGGCTCTCTTTTTTTATCAATTTACACCATTATACGGGCATAACCAAAATTCAGTCTCCGATTCCTTTGGGTTATTTTGTCATCATAGATCTTTGGTTCCCGTATACATAAAAAAACCAAAGATTTGCAATAATTGCAAGTCTCTGGCTTTAGTTTGAGGCATATTTTTTGTCAGCCTCTTCTCGATTTCAAAATTGATGTTGGTCTCTACGGAAACGATTCGTGAACAATGGGCTGACCGGCTTGTTTTCATGGATACGCTTGATAGCATCCCCGATAAGCGGACCAACGGATACTTGAACGAGCTTGTCGATTTGCTTTTCTTCCGGAAGCTGAATCGAATCAGTAACAACTAATTGCTTGATTGGTGATTTTTCGATTCTTTCAATCGCAGGACCGGAAAGAACAGGGTGCGTTGCGCAAGCATAAACTTCGATTGCTCCTGCATCCGTCAAAGCCTGAGCAGCCAGCGTGATTGTGCCGGCCGTATCAATCATATCATCAATCAAAACGCATCGCTTGCCATCAACGGAACCGATAATGTTCATGATTTCAGCAACGTTTGCACGAGGACGTCGCTTATCGATGATTGCGATTGGCGACTTCAAGAATTCAGCCAGCTTACGGGCGCGCGTCACACCGCCATGGTCAGGCGATACGACGACTGCATCCTTATCCAAACCATTCGTCAAGAAGTAATCGGCCAAAAGCGGAGCACCCATCAAGTGGTCAACCGGAATATCAAAGAATCCTTGAATCTGTGCCGCATGCAGATCAAGCATGATTGCGCGATCTGCACCGGCTTTTTCGATCATATCGGCAACAAGCTTGGCCGTAATCGGTTCACGGCTACGAGCCTTGCGGTCTTGGCGCGCATAACCATAGTAAGGAATAACAACGTTGATCGTTGCCGCACTGGCACGACGCAAAGCGTCAATCATGATCAAAAGTTCCATCAAGTTGTCATTTACCGGAGCCGATGTTGATTGGATAATGAAAATTTCGTCACCACGAATTGATTCTTCAATGTTGATACGAATTTCTCCATCGCTAAAACGGTCAACGGACGTCTTCCCCAACGGAACGCCAACTGATTCAGCAATTTTTTCAGCCAATGGTTTGTTTGAATTCAAAGCAAAAATTTTAAGCTTTGAACCTGTATATTGTTCAGACATAGTATCCTCCAAAATAATTATCTATAAATTATCTTATTCATTATCCGAGATAAAATCAAGCCAATGTCACGCTTTTTACTGTTTTTTCTCGTTTTTTTCAGTTTCCGCAGCCGCTTTGGCAACAGGATACCGGTCATAATATCCTTTCTTGTTTACCTGACGACCCCTTGCGATTGCCATGTCATGTGGTTCGACATCGTTCGTAATCGTTGAACCTGCGGCAATATAGGAATGATCGCCGACTTCAACCGGTGCAATAATGTTTGAGCCGCTACCGATAAACGAGTAGTCGCCAACGTTCGTATGATGCTTGTTGATGCCGTCATAGTTGATGAAGACGGTTCCGCAGCCGACGTTGATTTCTTTTCCGAGCGTAGCATCCCCCACATAGGTCAAGTGTCCGACCTTGGTGTTCTTGCCAATTTTTGCCTTCTTGACTTCAACGAAATTGCCGATGTGAACTCCTTCTCCGATATCGGCCAAAGGACGCAAATGGCTGTAAGGACCAATGTTGCTTTCCTTTTGCATATGTGCTTCTTCGATCAGAGATGACGTAACGGTTACTTCATCATCCAAAATGCTGTTCACGATTTCTGAATTTGCCCCGATAAAACAATCGTTTCCCACGATCGTCCTTCCTTTAAGATAAACACCTGGTTCAATTACGGTATCTGATCCGATTTGCACGTCGCAGTCAATATACGTATTATCCGGATCGATAATCGTCACGCCGTTTTTCATATGCCCCTCGTTGATTCTTTGACGCATCACTTTCGTCGCTTTGGACAAAGCGACCCTGTCATTGACGCCCATTGATTCTTCAAAGTTTCTCATGCGATATGCGGCAACGATCTTGTTTTCGTTCTTGAAAATCTCCATGACGTCCGTCAAATAATACTCGCCTTGAGCATTGTCGTTTTTAATCTGATGAAGCGCATGGAATAATTCGCGGTTGTCGAAGACATAAACTCCGGTATTGATTTCTTTGACTGCCGCTTCTTCTTTTGTGGCATCTTTTTGTTCGACGATTTTTTCAACGATTCCGATCTCGTTTCGAATGATTCGACCATATCCAAACGGATTCTCAGCCTGCGCCGTCAAAACAGTCGCAACGGCTCCCTTTGATTTATGATATTCGAACAGTTCAGAAAACGTCTTAGCCGTAAACAGCGGCGTATCCCCGCAGGCAATCAGCGTCATTCCGTCAAGATCACCCAAAATGCTTTCAGCCTGTAAAACGGCATGTCCCGTTCCGAGCTGTTCGGATTGCAAAGCATACTCGGTTCGATTTCCCAAAGTCTCCTTGACCTTGTCTGCCCCGTGACCAATAATCGTTACGATTTTGTCCATCTCGTTTTTTTCGATCTGCGTCAGAACATGATCTACCATCGGTCTGCCGCAAACGGGATGCAAGACCTTGTACAACTTGGACTTCATTCGCGTTCCTTGTCCTGCTGCTAAAATAATTGCGTATTTTGCTGTCATTGTTTTACCTCTTAACTTTTTGAATGCCTATCCTGATGAATTATAATTTTCCAAAAACTCGTTCGAGATAGTTACCAGGACTGACGTGAATCGTCTTGTCCAAAGTATTGACTTTGTCAACTTTCAAAAGCGAAGTATAGTCATCAACCATGCGGTGTCCTTCAAATGATCCTTCGGCAAATACAGTGATCCCCACAAGCTCAGATTCAAATTCTTCAATCATGGACTTCATGCCGTTAACGGTTCCGCCACCCTTCATGAAGTCATCGACGACAAGCACGTGCGAGCCGCGTTTCAAACTGCGCTTTGAAAGTTCCATCTTTTCGATCCGCTCGCTTGAACCGGATACATAATTGACCGAAACGGTTGCGCCTTCAGTAATTTTTGAATCACGTCGAACGATAACAAATGGCACGTTCAAATAACTGGACACGCTCTGCGCAATCGGAACGCCTTTTGTCGCAACCGTCATGACAGCATCGATTTGCTTGTCGATGTATTGGCGCGCGATTACGCGACCGACTTTGCGCAAGACGTCAGGACGCCCCAACAAATCGGAAAGATATACGTATCCTCCTGGAAGCAAGCGGTCTTTTTCGGACATTTCCTTTGTCATGTCACCGATAAACGCCCGTGTCTCTTCTTCCGAAATAGACGGGATAAATCGCGCTCCTCCAGCTGCTCCGGGAATCGTTTCAAGGATTCCGATTCCTCTGAACTTAAAAGTACGTTTAATGATTGCCAAGTCTTCACTGATTGATGATTTTGCCGATTCATATCGTTCGGAAAAGAACGTCAGGGAAATCAAGGTATGCGGACGCTCCAAAAGGTAGCGAGTCATGTCGATTAAACGATCACTTCTTCTAGTTTTCAAACAATCTCCTCCATTGCTAAGATTTATTTACGCACAATCCATAACACTAATTATAATGCAATTGATTGTGTTTTCCTAGTTTTTGCACTTCAAATTATTGCGAAAGTTCGTTTTTTATCCAATAAAAACCTTTGTTCAACGTTTATGTCAAACACATAGTTCTAGTATTAATTAACGTTCGGCAATTCCGCAAACTATTATAGAATATCACTGGAAGAAGTGTTCGTCAACATTTTTATTTCACTTCGATTGCAAACGCCTCGTATGGCTTTAAAACCTTGGAACTAAGGTCGATTACGCCTTCATCATAATTAGAAATAAATGAAGTTTGTCGTCCAAATTTATCTAAATTGATTCTTCTGAATTCGTTCGTGAAGTTTGCACAGACAAGAAGCATTTGCCCTCTGTATTTTCTCAGATAAACAAACACGTCGTCCGGGACATCATCGACCATCTCATAATCACCATAAACCACGATGTCGTTTTTCTTTCGATAATCAATCAGTTTCTTATAGGTATAAAAAATTGAATTCTCATCTTCCAGGCACGCTTTGGCATTGATCGTGTGATAGTTGGCGTTGACGTGAAGCCACGGCGTTCCTTTGGTAAATCCGGCATTTTCAGTTCCGTCCCATTGCATCGGAGTTCTGGCATTGTCCCTTCCTTTTCTATTAATGCGGTTGATCAATTCTTCTTTTGGAGTGCCCTTTTCAATTTCTTCAAAATACATGTTTCGGCTCTCAATGTCATCGACTTCCGAAATGTCTTCAACCTTGCAGTTCGTCATCCCAAGCTCTTCGCCTTGATAAACGTACGGCGTTCCCTTCAGCAAATGCAGGACGATTGCCAGCATTTTGGCGCTTTCTATGCGATAAATCCCGTCATCTCCATATTGGGAAACTGCTCTTGGCAAATCATGGTTGTTCCAAAAAAGACTGTTCCATCCTCTATCTTCCAGACACGTCTGCCACTTGGACAAAACATGCTTAAGTCCTAAGACGTCCAAAGGTTTCGTAAACCACTTCGGCTTTCCGTCAATCTGATCCAAAGTCGTTGCTTCAAATTGGAAAATCATGCTTAATTCATTACGTTCAGGATCTGAATAAAGCTTGGCGATGTCAGGAGTTGCCCCCCATGTTTCGCCAACGGTCAACAAATCATGATTGCCAAACGTTTTTTGATTCATTTCTTTGATGTATTCATGAAGTTTCGGTCCGTTGCTTGAAATCATCTTGTCAGGCTGTTTGCCGATCATTTCAATGACGTCCATGCGGAATCCGCCGATCCCCTTATCGATCCAAAAGTTCATCATGTCATAGACTTCTTCTCTTACTTCAGGATTTTCCCAGTTCAAATCAGGCTGTTTTGGACTGAAAAAATGCAGATAATACTGGCCGCTTTGTTCATCATATTGCCACGCTGAACCGCCAAAGCACGATTTAAGCGAATTAGGCTCGCTTCCGTCAATCGGATCTCTCCAAATATAATAGTCACGGTATTTGGAGTCCTTTGATTTTTTAGCTTCGATGAACCATGAATGTTCATCGGAAGTATGATTAACGACAAGGTCCATCACGATTCGGATGCCGCGCTTGTTTGCTTCATCGATCAATTCTTCCATGTCGCTCATCGTTCCGAACTCTTTCATAATATTCCTATAATCAGAAATATCATAGCCGTTGTCATCGTTTGGCGAGCTGTAGACCGGTGAAAGCCAGATTGCACCGATTCCCAGCTTTTCGAGATAGTCCAAACGCGAAATGATTCCTTTCAGATCTCCGATTCCGTCATTATTTGAATCCTGAAAGCTGCGAGGATAAATTTGATATACGGTTACTTTTTGCCACCATTTTCTTTCCATTGTCAAACCCTTCTCTCAAAAAAATATTTCAACTATTACATTGTAAGCGCATACTGATTTTTGTGCAACCGTTTTCTGATCCTGGAAGCCCTCTGGGTTTTATTCACTTTTTTTGGATATTTTTGATAAAAAGTGAATAATTAATTATTTTATGTTGCTTTTTTTGAATATTAGCGTTATTATAAAGGCATTAATTTAACGGAGGCTTATGGTTATGGAAAAAGAAAAAGTTGTTTTAGCATATTCTGGCGGTTTGGATACTTCAGTCGAAATCGCATGGCTCAAAAATAAAGGTTATGACGTTATCGCTTGTTGCATCGATGTCGGGGAAGGAAAAGACCTTGAGGAAGTCAAACAAAAAGGGCTTGCCGTTGGTGCCGTCGAATCAATCGTCATCGACGCCAAAAAAGAATTCGCCGAAGAATATTGTCTACCGGCGCTCCAAGGTCACGCATATTATGAAAACAAGTATCCGCTCGTTTCCGCTCTTTCACGTCCGCTCATCGTCAAGCACCTGGTCGAAGTTGCCAAAAAATACGGTGCAACTGCGATTGCTCACGGATGCACCGGCAAAGGCAACGATCAGGTTCGTTTTGAAGTCGGCATTCACGCTTTAGCTCCTGAAATGAAGATTGAAGATCCAATCAGAGAGGTTCATTGGTCAAGAGAAGAAGAAATCGACTATGCCAAAGAAAACGGCATTCCGGTTCCGATTACGAAAAAAAGCCCGTACTCGATCGACGAAAACCTTTGGGGACGCGCAAACGAATGCGGCATTCTTGAAAATCCATGGAACAGCGCGCCTGAAGATGCTTACGCAAGAACAAATGCCTTGGAAGATACGCCAAACGAAGCAGACGTCATTACGCTGACGTTTGAAAACGGCGTTCCGGTCAAACTCAATGATGAAGCGCTGCAATTGGACGTTTTGATCCAAAAACTCGACAAGCTGGCCGGCAAACACGGAATCGGTCGAATCGACCACGTTGAAAACCGTCTCGTTGGCATCAAATCACGCGAAGTCTACGAATGTCCGGCTGCTACTGTTTTAATGGCTGCACATAAAGACATCGAAGACATCACGCTCGAAAAATCTTTGGCACACTTCAAGATCTACATCGAAGACAAGCTGGCAGACGTCATCTATAACGGTCTTTGGTTCTCGCCTTTAATGAATTCCTTGCTTGCCTTCATCAAAGAAAGCCAAAAAGACGTTAACGGCACTGTGCGCGTCAAGCTTTTCAAAGGCAACGTCATTTGTGAAGGCAGAAAGTCCGCCAACTCGCTTTACGACGAAAAACTCGCAACATACACTTCCGCAGACGAATTCGACCAGGAAGCAGCCGCTGGATTCATCAAGCTTTACGGCCTGCCGACACAAGTTTATGCCCAAGTTCATCAAAAGGGTGAGGAATAATGAGTACGAAAAAACTTTGGGGCGGACGCTTTGAAGAAAGTGCCGCTGCCTGGATCGACCATTTCGGGGCATCGATTTCGTTTGATAAGCTGATGGCAAACGAAGACATCGAGGGTTCGCTTGCTCACGTCAAAATGCTTAATGAAACAGGAATCTTGACCGAACAAGAAGCAACTGAAATTGAAAACGGACTTCTTTCATTGAAGGATAATCTGTCAGCAGGAAAGCTCGAATTCTCCGACCAAAACGAAGACATTCATATGAACATCGAATCCTTGTTGACGAAAAAAATCGGCCCTGTTGCCGGCAAACTGCACACGGCAAGAAGTCGCAACGATCAAGTTGCCACCGACTTCCACCTTTATGTCAAAAAAAGAACGACTGCGGTTATTTCAGAACTCAAAAAATTACAAAAGGCACTCGTTGAAAAGGCTGAAGCAAACGTCGAGACGATTATGCCGGGCTACACTCACATGCAGCATGCACAACCTATTTCTTATGCGCACTACCTGCTCGCATATTTTGAAATGTTCAAACGTGATGTCGAACGTTTCGAATTCAATCAAAAGCATACCGACGTTTCGCCTTTGGGATCATGTGCTTTGGCCGGAACGACCTGGCCCATCGACCGCTTCTTCACGGCTAAGGAGCTTGGCTTTGCAGACGTTTATGCAAATTCGCTCGATGCTGTGTCCGACCGCGATTTTGCGCTTGAATTTCTAAGCAATGCATCCATTTTGATGGTTCACCTGTCGCGACTTTGTGAAGAGCTCATCTACTGGTGTTCATACGAATTTTCATATATTGAAATGTCGGATGAATACTCAACCGGAAGTTCAATCATGCCGCAAAAAAAGAATCCTGACATGGCCGAGCTCATTCGCGGCAAATCAGGACGTGTTTTCGGAAATCTGATGGGTCTGCTGACGGTCATGAAGGGCCTCCCACTTGCATATAACAAGGATATGCAAGAAGACAAGGAAGGAATCTTCGATGCAGTCAAAACGATCATTCCAAGCATCAAAATCATGACGGGAATGATTGAAACCTTGACCGTCAACAAGGAAAAAATGCAAAAGGCAACCGAAGACGATTTTTCAAACGCAACCGAGCTTGCCGATTATCTGGCCGGAAAAGGCATTCCGTTCCGCCAGGCCCACGCCATCGTAGGAAGCCTTGTCCTTCAAGGAATCAAATCACATGCTTGCCTTCAAGACATTCCGCTTGAAGAATATCAGAAAATCGATCCCGAAATCGGTGAAGACGTTTATTACGACCTTCAGTCAAAAGCAGCCATCGAACGCAGAAAATCATACGGGTCGACAGGTTTTGAGCAGGTTCGGCATCAGATCAAGCAAGCCAAAAAAAGCCTGAATTAGTTAATTCTTCCATAACCATCAAAGAGTCGGCAATGTCGGCTCTTTTTTTGACAAGCTTAAAGAAGAATGCGACAATCACCGATAATTATTCACAAACGACATTAGCTTGCAGACCAGCCATCAGCTATAATATAAGTAAGGAAGTGATCCATTGAAAATTTTAATTGCCCCCGATTCATTCAAAGGATGCATGACGGCAAAAGAAGCTTGCGAGGCAATCGAAAAAGGACTTAAAAACATCGACGCCGATGCGCAAATCGTCAAAGTCCCGATGGCAGACGGCGGTGAAGGCACTGTTCAGGCTCTGGTCGATGCTTTAAACGGAAAAATCATCACAAAAAAAGTCACCGGTCCTTTAAATAAGCCTGTGACTGCCTTTTATGGCCTGATCGAACAAAAACGGCTCGCCGTAATCGAAATGTCTGCAGCAAGCGGTATTCAATTCGTCAATCATGACACGGCTGATCCGCTGCATGCGACGACCTACGGAACTGGAGAACTTATTTTAGATGCGCTGCAGCGAGGTGCAGAAAAATTCATCATCGGTCTGGGAGGTTCTGCCACTAACGATGGCGGTGCCGGAATGGCGCAAGCGCTTGGCGTCCGTTTTTTGGACGAAAACAATCAGGAATTGCCTGTTGGCGGAATTGCGCTTGAAAAACTCGTTCGAATCGACCAAACGCAGATGTCGCCTTTGCTTGACAAAGCAACGTTTTCGATTGCATGCGACGTTTCATGTCCATTGACCGGAAAAAACGGCGCAAGCATCGTCTTCGGTCCGCAAAAAGGCGCCAATGAGACAGAAGTCAAGCTCCTTGATAGCGCACTTGCTCACTATGCAGACATCGTTGCTCCCGAATTAAAAAACACTTTTGGAGCCGGGGCTGCCGGCGGATTGGGCTTTGCCATGATGGCCTTTTTAAATGCAGTGCCAAATCCAGGCGCTGATCTGGTAATTGATGCGGTCGGTCTGAACGAAAAATCATCTGATTGCGATTTGGCAATCACCGGAGAAGGAAGCATCGATTTTCAAACAGCATTCGGAAAAACGCCGATGGCCGTTACTGAATGCGTCAAAAAAAACTCGCCAAACTGTACTATCGTCGGCTTGTGCGGACATTTGGGAAAAAACGTTGACGTGCTTTACGAAAAGGGCTTCGATGCTTTGTTTCCGATCGTTTCTGGTCCTCAATCGCTTGAAGAAGCAATGAAAAACGGCGAACTGAATTTGACAAGAACGGCAGAAAACGTCTTAAGGCTGATCAAGCGAACTAAATTTTCAATTTAGGCCAAAATCCTGTATAATTAAACTATCAATTCTTTACTAGGAAAGGTGAAATCGGATGGAGATCTCGGAAAAAGCACCGGCTAAATTAAATTTCAGCCTAGATACCCCATTTCGTCACCCGGACGGAAATCCCGAGTGGAAAATGGTCATGATTGCCGTTGACCTTGCCGACTACGTTCACATCAAGACCAAAACGGATTCAAAAGACATCACCGTCAGAACAGATACCGGGTTTTTGCCTTGTGATGAACGCAACCTGGCCTTTCAAGCTGCCAAAAAACTGCAGCAGCTTTTCCACAAAAATGAAGGCGTCGAAATCACGATTGATAAAAACATTCCCGTTTCTGCCGGAATGGGCGGCGGATCATCCGATGCGGCCGCCGTTTTGCGCGGTTTGAACAAACTGTGGAACCTTAGCCTTGAAAAGAGTCAATTGGCTAAAATCGGGCTCGAGATTGATTCTGACGTTCCTTTTTGCATCTATAGCGAGCCCGCGCTTGTTACCGGCAAAGGAGAAATCATTACCCCGATCGGTGATCTTGAACCAATGTGTTTAGTAATTGCCAAACCGCACGACAGCGTCTCAACGCCGTCCATTTTGAAGAAAATCGACTATTCAAAAATCGTCCATCAAAACGTTGATGGCGTTTTAGACGCAATTTCCAAACGAGACTATACGGAGATGACCAAGAAAATGGGCAATGCGCTTGAACCGATTACGGCTGAAAGACACCCCGATATTTGGAAAATCAAGCAAAAAATGCTGAATTTCGGTTGCGATGCAGCACAGATGAGCGGATCTGGGCCGACAGTTTTTGGCGTTTGCCGCAAATACCAGCGAGCTGTCCGCGTCTATAACGGTCTTCGCGGTTTTTGCAATGAAGTTTATATCGTCAGACCATTTTCTCTTAAAGAATAACAAAAGAAGCCAGAAAAAATGTGCCTCAAACTAAAACCAGGATAGTTTGCACTCAATTGCAAATTTCATCCTGGTTTTTTCGTAACCGGAAACTGGAATTTAAGGACGGCTCTCAAAGAATGGCTTTTGCCAACAAACCCGTCTTGACGCACAGTTTGAACGGATGATACACGGCACTGCGTTTGAAAAAACAGGTTTCCATGTCTCAAAATTGAAAAAATGCCGGACAAAACCAGTCGCAAATCGACCGCATTGTTCGGCACCCACTTCCAAAGAGAAACGTGACTTTTTTTCAAAGCCCCGTTTTATTCATACAGCATCTTCATGATTTTTTTCAAATCTCGACAATCGTATTGACCAGGCGCAGATTCTTGACCGTAGCTGCCAAAAGTTGCGCAAGAACCGGTCAGAAGTCCCGCAACGCGACTGAATGACCCTAATTTTCCCATCGACATCGTAATAAGAGGAATGTTCAGATTCTCAAAAGATTTGGCAGAAGCAAGCATCAGGTTCAAAACATCCTGAATCGACTTCGGCATCACGGCAAGTTTGGCAATATCAGCACCGCAGCTTTGCATCTCGCCTAAAATCGAGATCATCTTGTCGACAGTCGGAGTCTTGTCAAAGCTGTGACTGCTGACGATCGTTTTAACGCCGTGACTTTTTGCAGCCTCAAGCAGGCTTTGAACCAAAGGCTTTCCTTTTGCCAGCTCAATATCGCACGCGTCGCATTCCCCTTCCAAAAGAAACCTGCTGACCGTTTCCGCATATTCTTCGTTTGTTCCTTCAAATTTGCCACCGTCTTCTTTTGTTCTGATCGTAAAAATAAACGGCATGTCCCCTAGCACGTCCCTAAGTTTCCTGGCAACTTTTACAATCTCGGAAACGGCGTGATGCTTTTCAAACAAGTCGACTCGCCACTCTGCCAAATCACAAATTCCCTGATTAAGCTCCTTGGCTTGAGCGATAATTTTTTCTTCGGTCGCACCGGTAATCGGCACGATGATTTTAGAATTTCCGTCACCTAGTTCGACGTTTCTCAACCTAACCGTTTTCACATTTTCACCTCATCAAAAACCTGCTTTTTCACATATTCAATCGGCATCTTTTGATTGCACCACAATTCAAACGCAGCCGCCCCCTGATTCAAAACCATCCCCAAGCCGTTAATCACGTGCCTGACGTTCGCTTTTTTCGCAACCTTCATCAGTTTGGTAGTCCTCGGTGCGTACACGATATCACATACCGCCATGTCTTCGTGAAACCATGCAGGATCCTCAATAAGACTCATTTCTTCCAGCGGAACCATCCCGACGCTTGTCGCATCGCAATAAACGTCCGCAGTTTCCAAAGATTTCCTGAAATCCTCCTTATCGTTCAGGTCATGCATCGTTACTTTGCAATCGGTTTCCTGATTGATTTTTTCGGCCAATTTTTCAGCATTTTCAAACCGGGCGTTTTTGCGATTGAAGAATGCAATTTCATAAAATCCATCCAATGCGGCCTGCGTTGCAATCGCCGTTCCTGCTCCGCCGGCGCCGGCCAGAACGAGCTTTTTTCCTTTAACTTCGATTCCTTCATCAATCAGAGACTGAACGAAACCGATTCCGTCCGTATTATGTCCGGTCAAAATGCCGTCATCGTTGACAATCGTATTGACCGCCTGGATGATTTCGGCAGCCGGTGACAGTTTGTCCATGTACTGAACGACCGCTCTTTTATTTGGCATCGAAACGTTTGCCCCGCGCATCTTGAGCACCCTGATTGCATCAACTGCGCCTTTAATCGTGTCAGTATCAACGTCAAAACTCAAATACGCATAATTGATCCCGAGCTTGTCAAATGCAGCGTTGTGCATCGCCGGTGAGATTGAATGGCGGCAAGGGCTTGCCAAAAGTCCCAAAAGCACTGTATTTGCATCGATCATACGTGACATCCAAACACCCCCGAAGTATTTTAAAAAGCTTCAATTTCCATGTCATCTTTTCAGAATTTTATATGTTGAGTTTAATAATCAATAGTAATTAAATTAAACCACCATTAGAACGATTAGTCAAATCGAAGGAAAACGTGCTTTTCATCGAAAAACGTTCATGATAGCTGCAAGATTAATGCAAAAATATGCATAAATATGTTACAATACATGTATAATAAGGTTTTGGGGAGAATTTTTATGGACGAACAAAAAAACAAAGACAGGATCATGCAGGTTGCAATAGAACTTTTCCAAGAAAAGGGTCCAAAATTTACGATGGATGAACTTGCATCAGCTCTTAAAATGAGCAAAAAGACATTGTACGTTTATTTTACTGATAAAGAAGATCTTTTCCACCATGCGGTTGATCACATTTTTGACAGCATTACCGATGCCAAATCAAAAATCATTACCGACGAAACGATTGAACTCAGGGAGAGAATCATCGAAACGCTGCAGGTGTTGCCAAGTCAGTACCGACATGTTGATTTCAGGCAGCTGTATATGCTGAAAGACAAATATCCAAGAGTTTACGAACATCTTTCCAAACGCTTGGAATCAAACTGGGAAACAACGATCGAACTTCTTGAAAAAGGACAAAGAGAACATGTCTTGCGTGATTTTTCAATTCCCGTTTTCAAAACGATATATGAATCAACGCTTGAACATTTTTTTGAGCGCGACGTTTTAAAAGCCAATCACATCTCTTACCCTGATGCTTTAAGGGAAGTCGTCGAAATCATCATGAACGGAATTTCTGAATAAACAAAAACAAGGTTTCGGCTATTCCCATCATGGAAGGCGATTGTCATGCATATAAAAAACCGGATCAGATTTGCGATTGATTGCAAATCTGATCCGGTTTTTCAATTTGAAGCATAGTTCTTCCCCAGCTCATTCTTGCGTATAAAAAGACGCTGCGCTTTAAACAGTCGCAGCGCTTATTTTCATCATTATCGATTAGCCTTAGATTTCGGAGGCAAAATCAAGTTTAATGTTGTTGGTTAAAACATCCGTATAACTGTAGGATACGCGTTCAACCGAATTTTTCCCGTCGTCGTCAAGTTCGACGATGAATATTGCCGGAAACGTTTCTTTTAGGACACCGTGGCACCTGTTCACCTTCTTACGTCCGATATGAGACGTAATCGTCAAACTGGCACCAATACAACTATCAAGTTTATTCTTAATATCAGCTAATCTATTTGGCATGACTTCACCCTCCCGTGAAACAATTATAACATAGTTTCACAGCAAAAACAATATTATACCACATCACTAAAACGACTTCAATAAACTATTTCTAATTTTAATTTAGTTTTTCTGCAAACAAATTGTCAGCAAGGCGCACCATCTGCGAAATGCTCAGGCGTTCAGCCCGTACAGACTTTTCTATCTCTGCATTTTTAAGAGCATGTTCAATTTTTTCCTTTGTCGAAGGATCTTTGCCATACAACCCTTGCAGATTGTTCCACAGACTCTTTCTTCGATGAAGAAAAATTCCCTTGACCATCTTTTTAAAAAACGGTTCATCAACCGGAACATTCGGCTTTTCATCTTTACGATTTAAAGCGATGATTGCCGAGTCGACTTTTGGCTGCGGCATGAACACTGTTTTCGGCACGATAAATGCAATTTTGGCATCCATTTCATACTGAACGGCGACAGAAAGGGAACCATAGTCCTTTGTCCCCGGTTGGGCTGCCAAACGATCAGCAACTTCTTTTTGCATCATGACGACGATCGTTTCGAAATCAACGTCAACCTCAAGCAGATGCATGACGATCGGCGTCGTTATATAATACGGTAAATTGGCAACCAGCTTGATTTTGTGCCTGCCGTCAAAATTTTGGGCGATAAGTTCTTTCAAATCGGCTTTTAAAACGTCCTGCTCCACGATCTTAACGTTATCGTAAGGCGAAAGCGTTTCAGAAAGAACGGGTATCAGTCGCGAATCAATTTCCAAAGCCATCACTTGATGTGCGCTTTTGGCAAGCTGTTCCGTCAATGCCCCGATTCCAGGGCCGATTTCGATCACGTCGTCTTCTTCTCCGACCTCTGCCGCAGCGACAATCTTTTTTAAAATATTCAAGTCGGTCAAAAAGTTTTGCCCGAGACTCTTTTTAAAGGTCAGGCCATATGTTTCCATAATGGCGCGCGTCCTTGCTTTCGAAGCTATTTCAGGTAATTCGTTGCTCATTTCACTTCTCCTCTTCAAGATGTTTCAATGCTTCTTCAAATTCTTCCTGGGTAATCTGAAAAAGGTTCAGTCGTTTTTGCAGCTGCTTTCCGTTTACGTACCCGATTCTCAGATATTCGCATAATTGTCTTCTGCGCTCTTTGGCTCCTGACCCGTCGATCAAACCTGCCGAAAACAGATCCGATCTTGTAATCGTCTCTTCAGCATCAGGTTCTTCGGTATAAAGATTGCGCAATGCTTCTCGAATCGCTTCCGGAGAGGCGTGTTCGACCCCAAGGCTTCCTTTATGGTCGGGCACTGCGTCGCGCCTGTTTAAAAACGCGTGTTTCACTCCCGGAACTGCTTCTTGAATAATTTTTCTGATTTTTTCGCCTGAAAAATCCGGATCGGTAAACACGATTACGCCGCGTTTTTCCTGCAATTCTTCAATTTGCTCCAGCGTTTCGTCGCTGATTGCGGATCCTCTTGTTTCAAGCGTGTCCGCGTTTACCGCCATATTGATTCTTTTCGTATCGTCCTTTCCTTCAACGACGATAACTTCTCTGATTTTCATTTTATCCATTGATTCTCAAGACCCTCTTCGTATTCTCATAAGTTTTTTCGGCCAGATCTTCTGCCGAAATTCTCAACTCTTTGGCAATGAACTCAAGCGTATAACGCGTCATCAAGGGCTCATTCATCCTCCCGCGAAACGGCATCGGAGTCAGATACGGCGCATCGGTTTCAACCAGCATTCTGTCAAGCGGAGTGCGTTTGATTGCTTCTCTGACTTCTGATGCGTTCCCAAAAGTGCATACTCCGCTATAAGAAAGCATAAAGCCCAAATCAAGAAATTTCTCTGCCCAAGCCGCATTACCGTTAAAACTGTGCATGATTCCGCCGTTTTTGGCCGCATCGGTTTTCTTTAAAATTTCATAACAGTCTTCGATCGAATCGCGATTGTGGATCGATATCGGCAAATGCAGAGTCTGAGCCAATTCAATTTGGCGATTCAAGGCTTCAAACTGGGCTTTCTTTGGCGTGTCGCAATGGTAATCAAGCCCGATTTCTCCGACGGCAACCATTTTAGGATGACTCAGATATTGCTTCATTGCAAGCTCATAATCATGATCGTAAAGCTGCGCATTTTCCGGATGACAGCCAATTGCGCCATAGACTTCAGGAAATTTTTCCAACAGTTCCATTAACTTGTCAGCACTTTCCTGATCATATGCCAATACCAGCATCATGTTCACGTCAAGTGCTCTTGCACGCCAAACGACATCCGGCAAATCATTTGCAAATTCTTTTGAATTAATATGCGTATGCGAATCAAATATGTTCATTTGCCTATCCTTTCTGTAAAATCTTATCACTTAATTATATCTTAAATCGCTCAGTTAATGAAGTTTAACAAAAAAGACCGGACAATCCCGGTCTTTTGATTATTTAAGATTTTAGCCAACGAGCGATCCGGCCGGAATTTCATCAGACACGGTGATCAGTTTGACTGTCTTGCCTTCATCATATTCGCCCGACAAAAGCATCCCCTGGCTGACCTGTCCCATCATCATGCGTGGCTGAAGGTTGGTTACGGCAACGACCTTTTTGCCGATGAGTTCTTCCGGATTCGGATACCACTTGGCAATTCCGGAAAGAATCTGGCGATCGCCGTCATCGCCTGCATCCAGGCGGAATTTAAGCAGTTTGTCAGATCCTTCGACTTTTGAGACATCTTTGATTTCGGCAACTTTGAGTTCGACTTTGTCAAATTTGTCAAAACGAATTTCCTTTTTCGTCAAATTCAGAGTCGTTGTTTCCGGATCGAACGTCTTGGCAGCTTTTTCAGCCATTGCCTTGCGACCCTTGGCCTTTTCGTTTTTGGACATCTTCGACTTGATATATTCGATTTCTTCTTCAACGTCAAGACGAGGGAAAATCGGCGTTCCTTTTTCGACAACCTTGATTCCGGATGGGAATGCAAAGAAATCCAATCCTTTGATATCCATATTTTCTTCAGGCAATCCGAGTTGTCTAAACATCTTCTTTGGCGCATGCGTCATCACCGGTTGGAGTAAAATGGCAATCACGCGCAAACTTGCGGCAAGGTGCGCCAAAACGCTGTCGAGTTCATTGGCTTTTGATTCATCTTTTGCCAATGCCCATGGTTCGGTTTCATCGATGTATTTGTTCGTCCTGGAGACAAACTTCCAAAGCTTCTCCAAAGCAACCATAAAGTGTGCTTGTTCGAGTTCGGATTCGTAACCCTTCAGTGCTTCTTCAAAGGCATCTTCAAGGCTCTTGTCAAATGCAGTGACTCCGGAAACGAGCTCAGGCACGTTGCCGCCACGATACTTGTTGATCATCGCAACCGTCCGGTTGAGCAAGTTTCCAAGATCGTTGGCCAAGTCGTAGTTGATGCGATTTACGAAATCTTCCGGCGTGAAGATGCCATCGTTTCCATAAGGAACGGCTCTGATGAGATAATAGCGCAAAGCATCCAAGCCATAGCGTTCCACGATCATTTCAGGATAAACGACGTTTCCTTTCGACTTGGACATCTTGCCATCTTTCATAAGCAGCCAGCCGTGTCCCAAAACATGTTTTGGCAACGGCAAATCAAGCGCCATCAAAATAATCGGCCAGTAGATCGTATGGAAACGAACGATTTCCTTGCCGACCATATGAACGTCGGCCGGCCAGTACTTGTTGAACAATGAATCATCATCGGACCCGTATCCGAGTGCCGTAATATAGTTGCACAAAGCATCGATCCAAACATAGATGACGTGCTTGGGATTGCTTGGAACCGGAATGCCCCAATTGAAACTTGTCCGCGTCAGCGCAAGATCCTCAAGTCCTGGATTGATAAAGTTGTTCAGCATTTCGTTCTTGCGCGTTTCCGGCATGATAAAGTCAGGATGCTCATTGTAATACTCGACCAAACGATCGGCATATTTGCTCATCCTGAAGAAGTAGCAGTCTTCTTCGACAAGTTCGACTTCGTGACCGGAAGGAGCCTTGCCGCCGATCATCTTGCCGTTTTCATCACGATAAACTTCGGCCAGTTGCGATTCGGTAAAGTATTCTTCATCAGAAACGGAGTACCAGCCCTTGTATTTTCCAAGATAGATATCGCCTTTTTTAAGCAGTTTTTCAAAAATTTGCTCAACTGCTTTGACGTGGTAATCATCCGTCGTGCGAATAAACTTATCATTGCTGATTTCAAGCTGTTTCCAAAGTTTCTTGATTGATTCCGCCATGCTGTCGACGTATTCTTGAGGAGTCATATTTAATTCTTCAGCTTTTTCTTCAATTTTCAGACCATGCTCATCGGTTCCCGTCAAGAAGAAAACGTCAAATCCTTGCAGACGCTTGTAGCGCGCCAAAACGTCACACGCAATCGTCGTATACGAGTTGCCGATGTGGAGCTTGCCAGACGGATAGTAAATCGGTGTTGTAATATAGAATGTCGGTTTTTCAGCCATTGTCATTCATGTCCCTTCCAAACAATTTTTAAATATCATTTTCTAATTAAAATTTCAGATAGTACAAGTATAACATAGAATAAGCTAGAATTTATATGTTATTTTTTGTCCAGCGAATCAAGCCACTTGATCATGATTTCGGCGACCTTTTCTTGTTGCTGCTGCGTTGAAATTTTAGCCTTGTTGTCGCCTTTTTGCGTCGTATATGCGCCGAATCCCGAGTGATTTCCGCCTTGAATGACTTCCTTCACTGCATTTCCAGGCAAAAAACGGTTGTTTTCCTTCAAGCGCTCCTTCCTGATGACGCCGTCACGACTGGCCGTAATCTGCAATACGGGAATTCCGGTCTTCGACAAATCTCCCTTTTCATCAGCATAGCTTGCCATCAAAAAAACGCCTTTCAAATTCTTTTGGTGTTTCCTTTCGGCAGCATATCTGGCTGCGCACACCCCGCCAAGCGAATGGCCGCCAATCACGTAGCCGCCTTTTTTGTCGATCTGGTCCGCTCGATTGACTGAAAGCAATGCATAATCCAGCGGAAAATGCGCAATCGCTACCGGATAGCCGTTTTCAGAAACTTTTTTTGCCCAAACGCCGTAACTTTCAGGTTCAACCAATGCCCCCGGATAAAAAATGACGAGAGGCTTTTTGCTTCCTTCAAAATACGTGAAATTCTCCTTTGCCTTTGCGCTTTTTACAGCATCTCTGGCCTGCATTTCAGGATAGTAGACTTGATTTTTCAGCGACAGCAATATCAAACAGACGATTGCAAAAATCAGACCGCCGATCGTTAAACGTTTTCTGCTCTTTTCGGACATGTTATTCCTCACTTCTTTAAATCGACTTCTTCAAAAACTTCTTTGGCATTCCCGATGATCAACTCTGCGTTTTCAGGCAGCGGAATCTTTTCTTTGTTGACTGCCACGATTTTCGCATCCTTTGAAGCGTATTCAATCAGGCCAGCAAAAGGATACACCGCAAGGGACGTGCCACAAACGACGATAAGGTCCGCATTCGAAACGATTTCGATTGCTCTTTCCAAAACCTCTCTTCTGATTGGTTCTTCGTAAAGCACGATGTCGGTTCTCAAAATACCGCCGCAACCTTCATGATGCATGTCTTCCAAGTACTTTGACCACTCAATGCTTCGTCCGCATTTTTGGCAAAACACGCGATACAGGCTTCCGTGAAACTCAACCAGGTCTTTTTGAGGCGTCCCCGCTTTTGAATGCAGTCCGTCAACGTTTTGCGTAATGACGCAAGCGTTCTTTTCCTTGGCAAAAAGCGCCATTTTTTCGTGAATCACGTTCGGCTTTGCCTGCGGATAAAACATCTTTTCCTTGACAAATTGATAATGACGCTCAGGTTCTTTTCTCAAACAGGTTGCGCTGAGCAAATATTCCGGCGTCTGTCCGTCAGAATAAAGTCCGTTTTTCGAACGATAGTCAGGAATTCCCGAAGCAGTCGAAACGCCGGCTCCGGTCAAGAAGACGATGTGCGAAAAAGAGTTCAACAGTTCATTCAGCTCACTCATCGCGGTTTTCCCTCATTTCTTCTAAAATCTCCTTGGCATGGACCGAGTCGCGCACTTTTCTTTTTTCCATCTCTTTGACCAGGAACTTTGTTTCATCAGCCGTTGCGCCGACGCTTTTAGCCAATGATTTAAGCTGCAGCCGCATATGACCTTTTTGGATGCCGTCGGTCACTAATGCATAAAGAGCCGCCAGATTCTGCGCAAGCCCCAAAGAACAAACGATTTCTCCGAGCGTTTTGGCATCTGCATTTTGCAAAATCTGCCGATTGACCGAAACGAGCGGCACAATCGAAATCGAACCGCCAACCGATCCGAGCGCAAGCGGCAGCGTCAATTCTCCTTCAAGGACTTGCTTTTTTTCGTCATAATTCCACGTTGAAAGTCCGCGATATCTTCCGCTTCTGGCAGCATAAGCGTGCGCTCCTGCTTCAACCGCACGCCAATCGTTTCCGCTGGCCAAAACACAAGCATCGATGCCGTTCATGATGCCTTTGTTATGAGTTGCGGCACGATAAGGATCAAGTTGCGCCACCCTGCTGGCCTGGGCAATTTTTCTGGCAATCTCGCATCCGTCAACGCCGTTTTTGGCCAACGTCTCGACACCAATGCTGCATTTGGCAGAAACAAGCGAATCCGTTGCATAATTTGACAAAATTGCAAACAAGACGTCTGCTTTGAGCTTTGCCTTCAAAAATTCCGCCGTTGCTTCAAGCATCGTGTTCAGCATGTTGGCGCCCATTGCTTCCTTGACGTCTACCGCCAAATACAGTGCTAGCAAATCATCCGCAAGAATTTTGAGTTTGACGGATCGTGCTCCGCCGCCGCGCCGAACAATCGAAGGATGCGCATCGTTTGCAACTTTCAAAATGTCTTTTTCAAGCAGTTCCAATTCTTTTTGCATTTCAGAGACATCGCTGACGTTTTCCAAAACAACCTGGCCAATCATCAGCCGGCTTTTGGTCTCAGCCTTAAACCCGCCTGATTTTTTGACGATCGAACCGCCGTGACTTGCAGCAGCAATCACGGAAGGCTCCTCGGTTGCCATCGGAACCAGATATTCGATTCCGTTGACGACCAGATTAAGTGCCACCCCTTCAGGAAGATGATACTCTGAAATGAAGTTTTCAATCATCGTTTCGCCAAGTTCCGGGTTTTTGGCACCGTCTTTTAAAATTTTGACCTGTTCATCGGAAATCGTATGCTTATTTAAAATTTCGAGTCGTTCATGCCACGTTTTGCGATAGTATTTTTCGAATCCTTGCATTTGATTGCCCCCTGTCCTTCGATTATTATATAATATTGTCGAGTCAGTTCATAGTTTCGGAGGAATTTAAATGAAGCCCAAAAAAATCCTGGCGGCACTCTTTGCTGCATTTTTTATCATGCTTTTTCCAAGCAACGCCAATGCAAGCATGACGGTCGGCATCTTGAAAGACAACGCCCCTTACAGCACTTTTTACCATCGAAAAGCTCGTGGACTGGAGCCGGAACTTGCCAAAAAAATGACGGACGACTCCGTCATATTCAGGGCATATGATACCAGAAAACAACTCGAATCGGCATTGAAGAAACGCCGAATTCAAATCGCATTCGGTTCAATCGATGCATTTAACGTCAACCAGGACGTTTTTGACGTTTCAGAACCGTATCTTTACGAACCAAACGTCTTGTTCAGACGATCCGACGGCAAAAGGAAAACGATCAAAAAGCTTGCAAATAAGCCGGTCGGAATGCTTAAGGACGGCAATCAGACCTATCTTTTAAAAAACGTGCTTCTTAAGCCGCGTTCTTTCAAAAACATCAAAACCATGGACAAGGCACTTGCAGACGGAAAAATTTATGCTGCGATTTTGAGCGACTACGACTATTCGAATTATCTTAAAGATCACCCTGAACACGTCAAAGCCGCTGATGCGACAAATGATGAACAAACGGCAGAGCTTTTCGTCAAAATCAGCGATCCGGCCATTACCTCGTCGCAGTTTGTCGCAGTTACGTACAAAAATGAAAAACTTTTGACAAAAATCAACAGCGCCATCGTTTCCATGCATGATGACGGCACGCTCCAGGAACTGTCGCAAAAATACCTGAGCAAAGACATCTCATTGCAATAAATTTTTGCTTTTTATAAGACCGCAGCTAAGGTTGCGGTTTTTTTATTATTGCGCTGAATCAGGTTATTCAACTTTTCGTTAAGGAAAATTCAGCGCTGACAACAAGCACTGCATTAAAACGTTTCGAATTTCTTGCGGTGTCTCTGCGGTTTACGGACAAATCAGCAAAAAAGGGCACTTTGTCCGTAAATTTGAGTGAAATCTTGGCGTGCCAACCAGAACAAGAAAAAAACCGCGCCATCATGAAGTGCAATAAAAAAGTTAGACAAAATTAAACAATTAAGCTGTCATGGCATGATTTCGGTATTCTACCGGAGTCATGCCTTTTGTTT
>NZ_FOPI01000038.1 GCF_900113455.1 Ligilactobacillus ruminis DSM 20403 = NBRC 102161
GCTGTCAAGGGAACCTCTTCGAGGTGCGCAGATGGCGCACCCTTGACAGCTCCTTCAAGAGTGATAGTGGACAGACATGGATGCATTCGCATCCCCTGCACAACTGGTGCCTGGGAAAAAATATTTTACACACAAATTAGGACTTGACTAGACAAATGGACTAATGGATATGAAGGTGGCTGACGATACTGGATTTCTCATAGAAAAATGCTTTATGAAGACTTGTAAGACAAAAGTCACGCTATTTCAACAATTTTTGTCTGCCGTCACGTTCGCTCCTGTCACTTGCGTTTTTGAAAGTAGAACAAAATTCTCAAAAATTGAGAAAATGTTCTACTACTGCCGCCAAAAGCACACAAAAAATGGTACCGATAACAATCAACGTCAATTAAATTAATTAATGTTTCATCGCTTTGCCGATTTATAAAAAACCCATGATTAACGAGATTAACGTAATCAGCAAGGCAAGCATCAAAAGCAGATGGTTGTTCGTAATAGTGTAGGATTGCCAATTATCAAATGCGATAATCGCTCAGAGCAGTGACGAAATAAATTGTGAAGCGGAAGTAAGTTGGTGATCTTCATAATTTTTGAACAACATCGCAGCGTCAAAAAATCTGCAGTTAGGACTAAAAACAACCTCTCCTTTTTTAAGAGGCTGAAAAAACTCTGTCTCAAATTGAAAAACCGGATGATTTGCAATCAATTGCAAATCTGATCCGTTTTTTTGCGTATACGTGACAATCGCCTTACATGATGGAAATAACCCAAAATAGTTTGGCGGCAAATTTGACTGAGAGATCGGCGCGCTGATTTATCAGGCGATGCATTTGTTAAAATCACTGCCGTTTACGGACACATCGATGAAAATGGGTCTTCTGTCCGTAAATTTGAGTGAGATCTTGGATAGATTGGTTGAGCAGTACTGCATTTAAAAGTGCCGGACAAAGTCAGTCGCAACCCGATCGCCTTTGTTCGGCATTTCATCTAATTCAAGTAAGAAACGGGACTTTTTTCAAAGCCTCTCCTAAAGTCTCGATCCATCAATCAGAACGCTTGTTTAAGCATCAAAATAATGATAAGATTGAGATTAATTGATAGTGACAAAGGGATGATTTTAAGATGACAAAAGATTTAACAAAGGAAGATTTGGAAAATTTCCAAAGTGCCTATGAAAAAACTCCGTGTGCCGACGTAATCGCACGGGCGGTTCAGGAAAACGGCGTGACGGCAGCAAGCAAGAATTTTGCTGCTAAAGCCAATCACGATTACGTTTTTTCTGTTGAAGTCGAAACCGGAAAAATTACGAATCAAAAGAAGAGCGGACGCTGTTGGCTGTTTTCAACGCTCAATACGCTTCGTCAGCAGGTGGCAAAAGATTTGAAGGTTAAAGACTTCGAATTTTCTCAAAATTACGATTCCTTTTATGATCGTTTGGAAAAGGCCAATATGTTCTACGAAAAGATGATCAGACTCGCTGAAAGAGACGACGATGATCGCGAATATTTGTTTGAGCTTGAATGGGGCGATGAAGACGGCGGCCAGTTTGCCAATGCAGCGACTTTGATCAACAAGTACGGCCTTGTGCCGAAGAGCGTGATGCCCGAAACGTTCGTCAGCGAAAATACGAGCGAATTGAACGATGTTTTGAACCTTAAAATCAAAAAAGATGCGCTTGAGATCCGCAAGATGAAAAAAGCCGGCAAGACTGAAGAAGAAATGCGTGCTTTCAAGCTTGAGAAGATGAAGGAAGTTTACCGCATGCTGGTTTACGCATTCGGCAAGCCACCGGTTAAGTTCGACTTCGAATATCGTGATGACGACAATCAGTATCACATTGACAGAAATCTGACTCCAAAAGAATTCTTCGACAAGTATGTGCACGTCGATTTCAGCGATTACATCGATTTGACGAATGCGCCTGATCACGAAATGTACAAGCATTACAGTCTTTCAAATCAGGATTATCTTTTTGAAGGCGAGCACGTCACGTACGTCAACGTTCCGATTGAAGAACTCAAAGCTGCCGTTATTGCCCAACTCAAGGGCGGCAAGGCTGTGTGGTTCGGATGCGACGTCTCAAAAGACATGGACAGAGAAAACGGCGTGCTTGACACGGATTTGTTCAAGAAGGGCGAGTTGTTCGATATCGATCTGAACCTCGACAAGGCCGGTCGTCTGGCCACGCGCGTCGGCGAATGCTCGCATGCGATGGCGATTACCGGAGTTGACCTTGTAGACGACAAGCCGGTCAAGTGGAAGGTCGAAAACTCATGGGGCGAAAAGAACGGCAACAAGGGCTACTTCATCATGACGGATGCCTGGTTTGATGCTTACGTCTATCAAGCCGTCGTTTTAAAGCAATTTGCAACCGACAGGCAAAAAGAAATTGCTCAAACGAAGCCAGAGCCGCTTAAGCCGTGGGATTCGTTGGGCTAAAAGATGCTCTTAGCTTAAAATTGGCAACGTTCTTGCTGATTTTAAGCTTTTTTTGCTTTAAAATGCAGAGCTTGAATCGACTTTGCCAATTTAAACGAATTTTGAGCAACGTTGACGACAAGGCATTATTGATTGGCAAAACGAGCAGTTTCTTTTGATATTTGAACAGTTTCTTTCAAGAAAGAGCAGCATGCCTTTTAATTTTAAAGCTTTTGATTTAGCCGCGTCCGGAATAATCGAAAGCAAATTTCAACATTGTCTCGCTCAAACAAAGGCAGCGTGAATTTCAAGACGAGGAATTTCATTGTCGGCTCAGTTTAGGCTATAATGTAGTTACCATTAAATTGAATCGGGGGGATCAAGTTGGGTTTAGGATTTATTTTAGGCAATGCCTCAAAAGATCATCAGCAAAAAGATTTTGAACAGCTTGCCAAGTGGCGAAAAGAAAACCCGAACCGGATGGTTTATTATATTGTTCCGAACCACATCAAATTTGAATCTGAAGTCAATGCGTTAAAGTACATGCGGCAAATTTTTTCTCAAGATGAAAAAATATTTGCGGCGCATGATTTGCAGGTCTTTTCGTTTACGCGTCTGGCTTGGTATTTTATGAAAGATATGCCTGCATATCAGATTCCAAGAATTTCTTCAGCGGGATCAAACATGATTATTTACAGAATTTTGCGTGATTTGAAAGATGAATTGCAGGTTTTTTCCGGTGAAGAGTCACAGCCCGGATTCATTACCCAGCTTGCCAAACAGATGACGGAGCTTCAAAACGGATGCATCATGCCGGAAGACGTCATGCACATGGTCGAAAAGCTTCCGAAAGAATCTTTGGGATCCAAAGCATTATTGAGGTCCAAACTGCATGATCTGGCGCTTGTCTATACACGTTTTATCGAAATGACTTCCGGCCGCTACCTGGCCAATACGGAAATTTTGACCGAACTTACGCAATATCTGGAGAAAATCGACCTTCAAAACAGCTGTTTTTTGATCAGCGGCTTTAACCAAATGACCGCAAGAGAAATGCTGTTGATTGAAAAGCTGATTAAAAATGCAGAAAGCGTCGTCGTCGATCTGGTTTTGAATCATCCTTACGTTGACGAACCGCCAAAGTCAGGCGACTTGTTTTATCGTGCCGGAAATTTGTATTATCAGCTTTGTGTCCATGCTCACAAGTCCAAAAGCCCCGTCATGCTTGATACCTATGCAAAAAAAACAAGGGTTTCGCAAGATTTGTGCAAGCTTGAAGACTACTGGATCGATTCCGTTGCCGGATTCTCGGCAAAAGAAAAAGCAACGTTTGAAAATGATTCGGTCAAAATCTATGGTGCCAAAACGCGGACGGAAGAAATCAGGTTTGCTGCGGCAAAAATTCGCCAAATGGTTGCCGTTGAAGGCTATCGATACAAGGATTTCTTAATTTTAACGAGACACCTGGACTTGTATAAAAACGTGTTGGAACCGATTTTTGCCAAAGCCAAAGTGCCGATTTTCGTTGATTTGCAAAAAAAGGTTTCTGATCATCCCCTGGTCGAACTGCTGAATGCGTTATTTGCGGTCAAGCGACGTCATTATCGCTATAATGACATGATGCGACTGCTTAAGACCGAATTGTTGATTCCAAAAGACTTAAAGGTTGAAACCTATCGCAGGATGCTCGATCAAACCGAAAATCTGATTTTGAAATTCGGCTACGAAGGAAGTGCCTGGCTGAAAGAAAAAGATTGGATCTACTATCGTTTTGGCGAAAGCGACTTTGGAACGAGAACCGATACCGAAGATCGCATTACAAAAGAAGTAAACGTTATCAGGCACTATGTCAAAGAAATTTTGCCGCCGTTTTTCAAGCAGATTGACGAAGCCGAAAACGGGCGAAAAGCCGCAGTTTGCCTGGTAAATTTCCTGGTTGACAACGGAGTCAAAAAAAGACTTGAGGATTGGCGGCAAAATCTGATGGAACAAGGTCTTTTGCAGGAATCGGAACGTCCGGAGCAGGTTTGGAATCTCTTTTGTCAGATGATGGATGAATTTGTCGAAAATCTCGGTGATCTGCCGTTTGAAGAAGAAGATTTCCTGAACCTGCTTCAGACCGGGTTTGATGCTGGCGAATACAGAAGGGTGCCGGCCTCGCTTGACGAAGTGGCGATTTCTGAAACCGGGATGGTTCAGCCGACTGACCGCAAAGTCGTTTTCATGATCGGCTCAACCGATCTGGTCATGCCGGACAGGATTCAAAACAAGTCGCTGCTTTCTGACGGCGATCGCAGTCTGATGCTTGAAAATGCGCTTCTTTCTGAGGACCAGGTGCTTGATGAGACTTCGGAAAAAAGCATGCTGTCGGAACCGTTGCTGAATTATCTGGCATTCCTTTCTCCAACTGAAAAACTGATTTTCACGTATCCTCACGGAAACGATGCGGACGGCGGAATAAAAATGTCGCCTTACGTTGAGCGAATCAAGCAGCATTTTTTGCTCGAAGAGCTTGAAATCTCTGAATTTGACAAACTCAGCACGCCGAAGGGCACGATTGAAGATTTGATTTGCGAAATCAGACGTCATGCCGATGAAAAGAATTCCGTGCCGGCTTTTTGGAAGCAGGTTTATGCGAAGATGAAGACGGTTGACGCCGAAATGACTGAAAAAGTCATGAGCAGCTTGCGCTATCGCAATATTCCGGAACAGCTGACCGCACAAAATGCGCGCAAGCTTTATGGCAAAGAATTGAACACGTCAATTTCAAAACTTGAGACTTTCTACAAAAATCCGTATGAATACTTCTTAAGATACGGATTGGGGCTGATGGAACGCGACGTGTTTGAGATGTCCGCAGCCAGTACGGGGAGCTACTTTCATGCCGTGCTTGACGCGTTTTTCCGGCTTCTTTTTAAAAACAACCTGACGCTAAAGAATTTGTCATCAGAGCAGTTTAACGAGATTTTTGAAGAAACGACCAGTCTGGTTTCGAAGGATCCGCAGTTCATGATTTTAAAAAGCTCCAATCGCATGGGCTTTATCGAGCGGCTTTTGAACGGCACGCTGTCACAAACGCTTTGGGCCGTGCGCAATCAAAGAAACTATGGTCACGTCAGGACGCTCAGAACCGAGGCTTTGTTTGGCCACGTCGGCGTCGAGGAAGGACTCAAAGGGCTTTTGATCAAGACGCCTAAAGGCAATCAGGTCAACGTTCGCGGCAAGATTGACCGAATCGACGAAACGATCGGTGCGGGAGATAAATATTTGGGCGTCATCGATTACAAATCGGGGGCAAGGAAATTCAATTATGCTCAGGCATATTATGGAATCGCGCTGCAGCTTTTGACGTATCTGGATGCGTTGGAACAAAACGCTGAGCTGGTTTTGCCAAACGAACAGTCCAAATTGGCCGGAGCCTTGTACCTTCACCTTCAAAATCCGCGGCTGAAGCCTTCCGAGGTAAAAGCAGATGAGCAAAAAACGCTCATTGCAAGCCACGGATATCAGGGCCTGTTGGTGTCTGATCCTGATTTGTTGAGCACGCTTGACGAAACGGTCGAAGAAAAAAGCTCATCGCTGTTTTTGCCTTTCAAGCGTCTGTCCGGCGGGACCTACCGAACGACCAATTATGCGCAGGAAACTTTGATTGAACCGGATAATCTGGAACTTTTGCTCAAGCATAATCGCAAGATGATCGCCAATGCCTGCGACATGATTTTTGACGGCAGAATTGATCTTTATCCTGCCAAATGGTCTTCAAGCGTTACGGCCTTGCAGTATTCTCCGTTCAAATCGATCATGCAGTTTGATGCAATGCTTCCGGAAAATCGTTATTTCGTGATTCCTTCCGTTGGCGCAACGGAAATTTTGAAATCAATCAAAGAGGGGGATTAAGATGGCTTTTAAATTCACTCAAGGGCAATCGCAAGCGATTCATGAAAGCGGACATGACATTTTGGTTTCGGCTTCTGCCGGTTCCGGGAAAACCAGGGTTTTGGTTGAACGGGTGGTTGACAAGATCAAGCACGGCATCGACGTTGATCGTCTGTTGATTTTGACTTTCACCGAAGCGGCCGCCAGGGAAATGAAGGAACGAATTCAAAAGGCATTGAGGGAAGCTTGCAATCAAACGGAAGATGAGCATCAAAAAGGTTTTTTGATCAATCAGCTCGTTAAGCTCAATACGGCAGACATCAGCACGATCGATGCCTTTTGCCTCAAATTCATTCAAAATTACTACTACAAGGCATCCCTGGATCCGTCTTTTCGACTTTTGACCGATCAGACCGAAAAAAGATTGCTGAGAGAAGACGTCTTAAACGATCTGCTTGAAAAATTATACGGTCAAGATGACGCAGACTTTATCGAACTGGCAGAAAACTTCTCAAACGATCGCAGCGATGACGGCTTAACGGAACTCATCATGAGGGTCTTTGATTTCGCAAACGTCAATCCTGATCCGGAAAATTGGATCAAAATCTTGCCTCAAACGTATCAGATTGGCACGAAGGACTTTACCGAGAGTGCATTTTTCAAGGAAAATCTTTTGCCGATGCTCGTTGAAAAATTGAGGATGCTTGCGATCAACATGGAAAAAGCACGAGTCACGATGCAGGAACAAGACGAAAGTTTTTTTGCAAAGCAGATCGCGCTTTTTGAAGATGAAGGCAACCAGTATGAAAATTATGCGAAAATGCTGGAAGATGGCGCAGACTATGCCACGCTGCAGAAAACTTTTGCTGAAATGAGCTATGCGCGTTTTCCGAGCACGAAAAGAACTGACGATTCGCTGCTTACGGAAACAAAAGCAAACGTCAAGCTGATTCGCGATGAAGCCAAAAAAATCTTTACGGAAAAAATCGTTCCGGAATATTTCGCCGTTTCAAGCACCGATTTGGAACAGGCCTTGAAGCAGGCATACAGGATCGTCAAAAAGCTCAGCGAAGTTGTTTTGAAGTTTGCCGCTGCCTATCAAGCGGAAAAAAGAAGCAGACGGGTGCTTGAATTCAGTGATCTGGAGCACTATACGCTTTCGATTCTGCAAAAAAACGATGACATCAGGCAAGATCTGGAAGAGCGCTATGCGGAAATCATGGTTGACGAATACCAGGATACAAATCAGCTGCAGGAAACGATTTTAACGACGATTGCAAGAAAATCTCCCGGCAACATGTTCATGGTGGGCGACGTCAAACAGTCGATTTATGGTTTCCGTCTGGCCGATCCGGGATTGTTCCTTGAAAAATACAGGCGCTACGCAAATGACGATTCGGATGGGCAACGCATTATTCTGGCGGAAAATTTCCGCTCCGTCAAAAACGTGGCGTCAATTACCAACCTGATTTTCAGTCAGATCATGAGTCGAGAAGTCGGCGAAATGGATTATGACGACAATGCGCAGCTCGTGTACGGTTCGAGCGATTATCCGGAAAAACAACCGACGGCGGAAATTTTGCTGTATTTTGACAAAAGAAACGAAACCGCGGAAAAGACAACCGGAAAGATGCGCTGGGACATGACGTCAGAAGATCACGAGTCGATGGATGCGGACTTCACGATCGAAAGCGCAGCGCAAGGACAAATGCTGGCGACGGCCGAAAAAATCAAGCAGTTGGTTGATTCAGGGTTTGAAATCTATGATCGCAAGCAAAAGAAAATGAGAAAAATCAGCTACGGAGACATCGCCGTGCTGTCCGGAACTCACGGCAATCATTTGATTTTGTCGGAAGAATTCAAACGTTTGGGAATCCCTTACAAGGTCCAAAAATCCGAAAACTATTTTCAGACGACGGAGCTTCGAATCATGCTGGCATTGCTCAACGTGATCGACAATCCGCGCCAGGACATTCCGCTTGTTGCCGTGCTTCGCTCACCGATCGTCGGGCTGAATGAAAATGAGCTGGCGCTTCTTCGAATCAATGACCGCTCAGGCGACTATTACCAGGCATTATTGAAATTTTACGAAGAATCTCCCGGTCAAAACCAGGAATTGCATGATAAAGTCAAAAAGTTCATGGAAATGCTTGAAAGATTCCGAACTTTGGCTCGTCAAAACGAGCTGTCGACTTTGATCTGGAAAATTTACGATGAGACGCATTTTTTGGAATACGTTTCCGGAATGCCCGGGGGAAGCCAGCGCGCGGCCAATCTTCATGCGTTGTACGAGCGTGCTGCAGCATACGAAAAGACGAGTTTCAAAGGACTGTTTCAGTTCATTCGCTTCATCAACAAGATGCAGGATCAAAACGAAGATCTGGCGTCCGCGTTAAACGAAGCAAGTGATGACGTCGTCAGCGTCATGACGATTCACGGCAGCAAGGGCCTGGAGTTTCCGGTGGTCTTTTTGGTTGATGCGACAAAGCGTTTCAACACTGACAGTCTGAAAGGAAAGTATCTGCTGAATGAAAAGGACGGCGTGTCGATCACGTGCCTCAATCGCAAAACGCGTGTCGAAACCGTCACTCCGATGCAGTCGTACGCAAAGGAAAAAACGGCAAGAAAGCTTTGCGCAGAGCAGATGCGCCTGCTTTACGTCGCTTTGACGCGTGCCGAACAAAAACTCTTCATCGTGGCCGGATACAAAGACGAAGATGATGCCTTGAGCAAGTGGAAACAGGCAAAAAAAAGCGAGGATCTGCTTTTGAGTGCTGACGTGCGCGAAAATGCCGTTTGCTTTATGGACTGGATCGGTGCTGCCCTTTATCGCGAACGGAATTTTTGCAAGAGGTTCGATTGTGATGATGACGTCAGACCGTGTCATTATCTTGACAAATTCAGTGCCGAGTATGAATTTGAAAAAATCAGCTTCGATGATCTGTCGAAAAATGCCGACAATCAGCCGCTTGATTTAAGTAAATGGCTGAAAGATCAGGCTAAAGAAGAATTGGATGCAGATGATGCCGACTTCATCAACAAAGTGCTGACGTATCGCTATGAGCATGAGGGTCTTGTCAAAACTGCGGCATACCAGTCGGTTTCTGAAATCAAATCGGCATTTGCGGATCCTGACGAAAAGGTGATGAGCAAGCTTGACCCAAGCGAAAATGAAAAGGAAAAGGCCAATCGATTCGTTTCAAAGATGGAACTGCCAAAATTCATGGTGCATGAAGAAAAAATCAGCGGCGCAGCGATCGGGTCTGCCGTTCACTTGGTGATGGAAAAACTGGATCTGACAAAAAAGCCGAGCGAATCTTCAGTCAAAGAAGAAGTTTCCGAATTGGTCGAGGACGGAATTTTGAATGAGGAGGTCGCAAAGAGAATCCGAATCAGCGATATCTGCCGCTTTTTTGAAACCGATCTGGGCAAGACGATTCTTGAAAAACATGAATTCGTCAAAAGAGAAGTTCCGTTTTCCTTGCTGATTCCTGCAAATGAGATTTTTGTCGGCTTGAGCGAATCGGACCCGGTGCTTGTGCACGGAATCATCGACGGCTATGTCGATGACGGGAAGAAGGTCATCTTGTTTGACTACAAGACGGATCATGCTGCTGAAGAAAACGTTCCCGAAGTCAAAAAACGCTATGCTGGACAAATTGAGCTTTATTCAATGGCGTTAAAGAGCATCTTGAACAAGCCTGTTGATGAAAAATATCTGTATTTGATGCAATTGGGCAAAGCAGTGGACTTGTAAAGAGGTGAAGAAATGAAAAAACTTAAAATTACGGGCGCAGTCATCTTGCTTCTGGCAGGTCTCGTGATGATTTTTAATGAGCAGATCAAGTGCTTAATCGTTGACTGGATGACGAATTCATCGCTTAAACAGCCCGTAAAAGATGATGATTCAAAAGGAAACTTTGATTTCGAAAAGGTAAGGGCCGTTGACAACAAAATGGTTGCCAAGGCGGCTTTTTCAAAAAATCATGATGCGATCGGCAAGTTGTCAGTTCCAAGTGTCAAGGTCAAGCTCCCGATTTTCAAGGGATTAGACAACTATAACCTTGTTCGCGGTGCCGGAACCATGAAGGAAACCGAGCGGATGGGAATCGGTAATTATGCTTTGGCGGGTCATCACATGAAAGACGGTTCGCTTTTGTTCGGGCCATTGGAAAACGTGAAGAAAGGCGACAAGATTTATTTGGCCGACAAGCATCACGTCTACGTTTACGAAACGACGCTGAAGACCGTCGTTGACAAGCATGATACCAATTATATCGACGACGTTCAGGGGCAAAAACTCGTCACGCTGATTACCTGTGCTTCCGGGATGACCGGTGAAAGCAGGCGCGTCATCGTTCAGGGCGAGCTGCTTTTCAAAAAGTCGGCAAACAAGAAAAATCTCAAAGTTTTCAATAAATAGAATTTTTTGGGGAGGCTGGGAAAAATCTTCCTCAAATTGAAAAACCGGATGGTTTGCCATCAATTGCAAATCTGATCCGGTTTTTTTGCGTATGCATGACGATTCTCATGCTTATGATCGAAACAAGCAAAAATAGTTTGGAGGTAAATTTGACTGAGAGCCTGGTGCGCTGATTTATCAGGGCTGCATTTGGCAAAAGCTCTGCCGTTTATATGGACACAGCGATGAAAATTGAGCCTTTGTCGTGAACGGCCTGTTCGAAAAATGGCGATTACGGACAAAATGGATAAAAATGGCCGTTTGTCCGTAAAATTTCAGCTCGCGCAGCCTCGGAAGCAGAACAAAATCACTAAAATTTGAAAAAATGTTCTACCGCCGACTCCAAATCCGGCTCGCGCGGCTCCGAAAGTAGAACAAAATCTCCAAAATTTGGAAAAATAGTCTACCTCCCGGTCCAAAATGGGAGCGTGCGGCCCTGAAAGCAGACCAAACTGCTGACCGGAGCATCGTTGCTTTATATTTCGGAATATAACAAAATCTTTGCTGCCAGTCAAAACTGCATTTTTCGAAAATTCCGCGAAGAGGGCGAAAGAGCAGATTGACGGTTGTTGGAAAATGCTTTATACTAAAATTGTTTTCATGATCATTAGATGAAAGAAAATAATTTTCACAACGGAAGCGAGGTTTCGACATGCTGCAGGAAGCAATGAAGATGATCAAGCCTGAGATGACCGTGAGTTTTGGAGGTGGCAGCACGGTTGTCAGGCTTGCAAAATACTTGTGCGATGAAGATGAAACTTTAAGGAAAACGCTGAAGGTAACGACTCCTTCGCTTGAAACGATGGAAATTTTGAATAAGCTGAACTACCAGATCGTGGCGTTGGACGATGTTGAAAAAATTGACGTGGCGTTTGACGGTTGCGACTATGCGACGCAAAATTTGAATGCCCAAAAGTGCATGGGCGGCATCCACGTTGATGAAAAGAAGGCGGCCAAAAAAGCCTCGCGGTACGTCTTGCTGACAAAGACTGAGCGTATCGGAAAAACGTACAATGCCAAACTGCCGATTTGTGCAGAAGTTGAACAAGACAAGGCGGATCTTTTTTTGAAAATGGCAGATCAAGCGGGTTTTGAGGCTAAAAACCGTCCTGGAATCAAGACGAGTCGCGGCAATCTGTTGTTTGATCTGCATAATGAAAAATGCACTCAAGCAGACGCCGAAGATGTTGAAACATGGCCGGGAGTTGTTGGCACGTCATCTTTTTTTGATTTGTGCACGGACGTGATTTATGAGGAAAAAGGCAAAACGATTCACTTAAGAAAGGAAGATCTCAAATGACAAAATATAATTGGGGAATTATCGGAACCGGCTGGATTGCGCACGACATGGCAGATGCCTTGAATAAGATAAATGGCGAAATTTATGCGGCTGCCAATCCGAATGAGGCGCATTTGACGGAATTTGTCAAAGAAAAAAACGTCAAGCATGCCTACGTCAATCCTTACGACATGATTGCAGACGAAAACATCGACATCATCTACGTGGCATCGCCCAACAACACGCATTACGAATTCGTCAAGAAAGCGCTTGAAGCGGGCAAGAACGTTTTTTGCGAAAAATCGCTGACGGTCAACGCTAAAGAATTTGATGAACTGGAATCAGTGGCAAAAGAAAAAGGCGTCATCCTGACGGAAGGATTTACGCTTTATCACATGCCGATTTATGACAAAGTCAAAGAATTGATCAGTTCGGGAAAACTTGGCGAGATCAAGCTCGTTCAAGTCAACTTCGGAAGCCTGAAGGATCCCGATCCGACCAAGCGCTATTTTTCAAAAGAGCTTGCCGGTGGGGCGTTGCTTGACATTGGTTGTTACGCAACTGCATTTGCCAGAATGTTCCTTGATGAACAGCCGAATTCGATTACGACGTCCGTCAAATTTTATGAAACGGGCGTTGATGAGCAGTCGGGCATTATTTTGAAAACCCCGTCTGAGCAGATGGTCGTCATGGCGCTGTCGTTTCGGGCCAAGCAGCCGAAGCGCGGCGTGATTTCCGGCACGAAAGGATATGTTGAAATTTCGAACTATCCGCGTGCGGAAGAGGCAATCGTCACCTACACGGAGGATGCGCACACGCAGACTTCTGAAACGATTGCTGCAGGAGATACGAAGCAGGCGCTTGAATATGAGATTTTGGACATGCAGCGTTACGTTGAACAGGGAAACGATGAAGGACGTCTCGGCTGGAGTCGAGACGTGGCCCATATTTTGGACGGGGTTCGCAGTTCATGGGGAATGAGATTTCCGTTTGAGAAATAAGGTGTCGTGATGACGATTGTCGATAAAATTTACGATAAGCAGCCAGAGTTGTCCACATGTGATCAAAAAATTGCGCACGTGATTTTGAAAAATCCAATCGAGGTTGTGGATAAGACGATTTCTGAATTGGCGGAAGAAGCGGGTGTCAGTTTGGCCTCAATTTCGCGCTTTTGCAAGACGCTTGGGTTGGCGGGATTCCACCAGCTGAAAATTGAGCTGGCGAGGGTCAGTGAGGAAAATACGACGCAGGCTGTGGAAAAGGAAAACTTTGGCGGTCAGTTGAGTGAATTTGTCAAAGACAAGGAAATTGAGCTTGAAAAGACTTTTTCACAGATTTCACAAGAAACATGTGAAAAAATTTGTGGAAAACTGCTGCATGCTCGGGCGATTCAGGTGATTGCAGAGGGAAATACCTATGCCAACGCCGAAGATGCCGTGTATAAATTCAGTCAGATCGGCCTCTTCGCTTTTAGTTCAGCGTCGTGGGAGACGGCATTGGCACAGACGATGAACCTGCAAAAAGAAGACGTACTGCTTGTTTTCAGCAATTCCGGCGAAGCGAAAAGCCTGCTGGTTCAGATTGACGAGGCCAAAAAGAGGGGGATAACGGTGATTTCGCTCACCAACCATGAGAATTCGCCGATTGCGCAAAAGTCAGATCTCCACTGGCGTACCGTTGCCCGGCCGAAAGTTTTAATGTCCGAGTACTATTATTCGCGGCTTGCGCTTGTTTCCGCAATTGAGGCGATGTTTATTCTGATTTTGAAAAAAGAGCCAAAAAGACTTGAACGAATCAAGTTTCATGAATTGCTGATGGCGGATAAGAAGATTTAAAAAAACGACCAGGGTTTCCGATTTTAGGATCCTTGGTCGTTTTCAGTTCATTTTGAGATTGCAAAATTTTTGGGGGTTACGGGCAAAACGACGATTTTTTAGATTTGCCCGTAAAATCCAGTCATCAGTTACGGGCAAAATGGTGATTTCTGAGATTTGCCCGTAAAATGCAGTCACCTGTTACGGGCAAAACGACGATTTTTGAGATTTGCCCGTAAAATGCAGTCATCCGTTACGGGCAAAATGGTGATTTCTGAGATTTGCCCGTAAAATGCAGTCACCTGTTACGGGCAAATCCTCGTTTTTTGAAATATGCCCTTAAAAATCATTTGCTTCCTTCATCAGAGTTGACCGACATTTTTTGTCGCGTGAATAATTTAACCGTTTCGACGATGACAATCATCAAAACTCCGGCCATCAAAACGATGCTCCACTGCATCCATGAAAGAGAAGAGACGTGGAAAATCGAGTTCAATCCCGGAATAAAAATCGTTGAAGCAAGCAAAACTGCCGAAACGAGGACGGCGAGATTGAAAAATTTATTTTCGAACGTTTTCTTGGTAAAAATCGTTTCGTGAATCGATTTTGAATTGAACGCATGGAACAGCTGAATCATCCCAAGCGTCGCATAAGCCATCGTCAACGCATCGGCATGAATTGCGACGGAACCTGAATGGACCGGGAACGTGACGGCCCAAAGGTAGACGCCAAGCGTCAGCAGGCCTTCAAGAAGTCCCTGGTAGATAATGGCGAATCCAACGCCGTTTGACAAAAAGTTTGATTTTGATCCGCGTGGTTTTTGAGTCATGATGTTTTTTTCAGACTTTTCAATGCCAAGGGCGATTGCCGGAAAAGTATCGGTCACGAGATTGATCCAAAGAATTTGGACCGGCGCAAAAATCGACCAGTTGAGCATCGTCATCATAAACAGCGTCAGCACTTCGCCCAGATTGGCAGACAAAAGGTACTGAACGGCTTTTTGAATGTTGGCAAAAACTTTGCGACCTTCTTTGACAGCGACGATGATGGTTGCAAAATTGTCATCCGCAAGAACGATGTCTGCCACATTTTTGGAAGCCTCTGTTCCGGTGATGCCCATGCCGACGCCGATATCTGCCTGTTTCAATGCTGGTGCGTCATTGACGCCGTCGCCCGTCATGGCTACGATTTTTCCACGTGCCTGCCAAGCTTTGACGATTCGGACTTTGTGTTCCGGGGCAACGCGGGCGTAAACCGAGTACTTTTCAATGTTTTTTTGCAACTCTGAATCGCTCAATTCGTCAAGTTCGCTTCCGGTAATCACGCCGTTCAAGTCGCTTTCTGCGATAATTCCGAGCCTGATTGCGATTGCTCTTGCCGTCTCCTTGTGATCACCGGTAATCATGATTGTTTTGATGCCGGCATTTTTGGCTTCAAACACTGCATTTTCGACTTCGGGACGCTGCGGATCGATCATTCCGGTCATTCCGGTAAAAATCAGGTCTTTTTCATAGTTCTCAGACGTCAGTTCGTCAAGTTCGTCAAGCGGTCTATAGGCGTATCCGAGGACGCGCAGTGCCTGAAAGGCCAGTTGTTTGTTCATTTCAAGAATTTGCTGCTTGTCGCTTGCGTTAATCGGGCGAACGTCCCCGTTTTCTTCAATTTTGGTGACGCGTTTGAGCAATTCGTCAACAGCGCCTTTGGTGAAAAGAATTTTTTGCCCTTTGTGTTCAACAACTGCCGACATCAGTTTTCGGTTTGAGTCAAAAGGAAGCGATGCAAGACGCGGATAGTCATGCTGAACCGTTTGGATTTTTGCTGAAGCTCCGTTTTCAACAAAGAAATCAAGGAGCGCCGTTTCGGTTGGATCACCGATCGGTCCGTTTTCAGATTCTTTGGCATCGTTTGCAAGAATCATGGCTAACTGAAGGTTGGGGGCATTTTTTTTGTCAAAATCCAGAGCCTTTTGCAGCGTCTGATCTGCATAGAATTGTTCAACTCTCATCTTGTTTTGAGTCAGTGTGCCCGTTTTGTCTGAGCAGATGATTTCACAAGTTCCAAGCGTTTCAACGGCCGGAAGCTTTCTGACGAGGGCATTTTTCCTGGACATTGCCTGCGTTCCGAGCGCAAGCGTAATGGTGACGATTGCTGGAAGACCTTCGGGAATTGCGGCAACGGCCAGAGAAATTGATGTCAAAAGCATGTCGAGGATTGATTCTCGTTTCGTCAAAGCACCGAAAACAAAGATGACGACTGCGATAATCAAGATCAAAACGGTTAAAACCTTGCTCAGGTGGGCGATGTTTTTTTGAAGCGGAGTGACTGAATCTTCCGCAGAATCAAGCATTTTGGCGACGTGTCCGACCTCAGTTCTCATGCCGGTTGCGACCACGACCGCTTCTGCAGTTCCGTTGGCGATGACAGTATTCATGAAAAGCATGTTGCTTCGTTCTCCAAGCGGCGGATTTTCGTCAGTCAAGGGACGAATGTCCTTTGAAACGGGAACTGATTCGCCAGTCAGGGCTGCTTCTTCTGCTCTGAGCGCATTTTGTGAGATGATTCTGGCATCGGCAGGAACGATATCGCCTGCTTCAAGCAAGATAATGTCTCCGGAAACGAGTTCCGTGCTTTTGATCTGTGAAATAATGCCGTCTCTTTTCACCCTTGAAAACGGCGTGGTCATTTCCTTGAGCGAATCGATTGCGTTTTCGGCTTTTGTTTCCTGAAAGACGCCAAAAACGGCGTTCAGGAACACGACGATAAAAATGATGATGGAATCTGAAACCTCGCCTGCCAGCATGGAAATCAGCGCCGCAATCATCAAGATGATGATCATCAGGTCTTTGAACTGTGCAACAAATTTTTCAAGCAGTGTGGAATGCTTTTTCGCTTCCAAAACGTTTGCTCCATCTTTTTCTCGTCTTGTCAAAATTTCCTTGCTGCTTAGACCATTTGTGGACGAATGAAGCTTGCGGAGCGTTTCTTCGACCGTCAAACTAAAGAATTTTGTTTCCATGTAAAAGCCCCCTTTTTGTAAATTTGTGATTTACTTAACAAAAGCATTGTATCACGGAAACAAGGATAATTTCAAAAGATAAACGTTGCGATGGAATCATTATAATTGTTGCTTGATTCATTGAAAATGCAGAGCTAAAAAAGAAATTGCAAAAATATGTCCAAAAAAATGTTACAAATTTATGAAATTTGACTGTAAACCGTTTTCTTTTGGTTATGCCCGTATAATGGTGTAAATTGATAAAAAAAGAGAGCCAAGTGCTCGTCTCCCAGGTATAATTAAATCACCTAACAAAATAATACTAGGAGGACAAACAAATGGCTCAATTAAATATTACCTTAAATCAAGAGGAAATTCTACAACTTCTTTCAAAGGATCACGATCAGGCATTTCGCGAACTGCTGCGTAAAAGTCTCAATAGTATTCTGATGGCGGAATCCACTGCTCAACTCAAGGCTGAGCCTTACGAACGGTCAGAAGAACGCACGGACAGCCGCAACGGCACTCGAGAACGCGAGCTCAAGACACGGATAGGCAAAATCACCTTAACCG
>NZ_FOPI01000036.1 GCF_900113455.1 Ligilactobacillus ruminis DSM 20403 = NBRC 102161
AAGTGCGAAACTCACCTCGAGATAAGATTTCCCACTCCTTTATGGAGTTAAGACCCCTGAGAGATGATCAGGTAGATAGGATGGAAGTGGAAGTGCGGCGACGCATGGAGCGGACCATTACTAATCGGTCGAGGACTTAACCAAAAAAACGCAAGTTCTTGAAAAGAGAAGTGAATATTGTCTAGTTTTGAGAGAACAAGGTTTTCTCAAGGAAAATAGTGTGGTGATGATGGCATGGAGGATATACCTGTTCCCATTCCGAACACAGAAGTCAAGCTCCATAGCGCCGAGAGTAGTTGGGGGATCGCCCCCTGTGAGGGTAGGACGTTGCCATGCGGAGGATTAGCTCAGTTGGGAGAGCGTCTGCCTTACAAGCAGAGGGTCACAGGTTCGAGCCCTGTATCCTCCATTTATGAGTCGTTAGCTCAGTCGGTAGAGCATCTGACTTTTAATCAGAGGGTCGACAGTTCGAGCCTGTCACGACTCATAGTCGGTTTTGCGGGTGTGGCGGAATTGGCAGACGCGCTAGATTTAGGTTCTAGTGTCTTTTGACGTGGGGGTTCAAGTCCCTTCACCCGCACCATTTTATTTATTATGCCGACTTAGCTCAGCTGGCAGAGCATCTGATTTGTAATCAGAGGGTCGGAGGTTCGAATCCTCTAGTCGGCACCAGAATGCGGAAGTAGTTCAGTGGTAGAACATCACCTTGCCATGGTGGGGGTCGCGGGTTCGAATCCCGTCTTCCGCTTATGCCAGTTCATCAAAGAATATGCCGGGGTGGCGGAATTGGCAGACGCACAGGACTTAAAATCCTGCGGTAAGTGATTACCGTACCGGTTCGATCCCGGTCCTCGGCATTATATAATTTAATATATTGATATGCACCCATAGCGCAACTGGATAGAGTGTCTGACTACGAATCAGAAGGTTGTAGGTTCGACTCCTACTGGGTGCATTTTTTAGTGGTCATAATTTGATTGACCGGTTATCGGGAAATAGCTCAGTTTGGTAGAGCACCTGGTTTGGGACCAGGGGGTCGCAGGTTCGAATCCTGTTTTCCCGATTTAAATAGATCGTGGCTGGATTTATGCCGACCTTTTTTTGTAATCGATCATTAAACTGATTGATTGCGAGTGTTCTATTTTTTTAATATTTTGCGATAAATATAGTGCAAAATCAGTTTTAAAATACTATAATAGATTATGGTTACCGGGAAATAGCTCAGCTTGGTAGAGCACCACGTTCGGGACGTGGGGGTCGCAGGTTCAAATCCTGTTTTCCCGATTTGAGTAAAACGGTTTGCAACAACGATTGTTGCGATAGTGTCCAGGATGCAAAGATTATATAAATCGCATCCTGGATTTTTAATTATAAGCTTGTTTGATTCACTAGCATACCCATGGTTCAGACAAAGAAATTTTTTTGTTTCTTAATTTTGTAGAAGCCCTGTATTTTTCAATAGTTGAGATTGATTGCTGCTCGTCTCGCATTATAAATCATGGTGCAAAAATGGTCCGAAAAGACTATAATTAATTGTAGTTATCACAGGTTGAAAAATGCCTGCAATTGCGAGATCAAAACGTGTTTTCATGCGACTAACGAGGGATATTGATTGCAAAATGACACCTGACGCGTCTATAATAATAGTCAAACATAGTCAAAACGCGAAGAAAGGTGGTAGAATATGCAGAATCGGAATATTTCTGATATAATTGAGCAATATTTGAAAAGCATCTTAAAAGAGTCGCCTTCAATTGAAATTAAGCGTTCGGAAATAGCTCAGCAATTTGACTGCGTTCCGTCACAAATCAACTATGTAATCAAAACGCGTTTTACGGTTCAAAATGGTTATTTGGTTGAAAGCAAGCGCGGAGGCGGAGGATACATCAGGATTGAGAAAGTTGATTTGGTCGATGATGCGGAATATTTAAATGAATTAATCGAATATACCGGAGAATCGATAACGGAAACGGATGCTTTCAAGGTGGTTCAAGCTCTGTATGAGAATCATTTTTTGAACAGAAGAGAAGCAAATCTTATTTTAAGCACGTTTAATCGCAATGTTTTGGCCTTCAGCGACCATGAGATCGAGGATATCGTGCGCGCACGTATTTTAAAGAGCGTTATCAACAGGCTGAAGTGTGCTGACTGACAATACTAAAGAAGGAAGGTAATTCCATGGATGATTTATATACTGACAGCGCAAAACGCGTAATGGCGATTGCGCAGGAACAGGCAAATTATTTCAGACATCAGGCAATCGGGACCGAACACTTGCTCTTGGCATTGACGATCGAAGACAAAGGCGTGGCAGGTCAGGTCTTAAAACAAGCGATGGTGACGCCAGGCGATGTTCGTCGAGAAATCGAACGCTTAGCCGGGTACGGCAATTTGCTGCGTCAGTCGCCAAGCAACTATTTGCCGTATTCTCCAAAGGCCAAGGCCGTTTTGGACGAAACCAGGAAACAGGCATTTTTGACTGGGGCCGTCAGAATCGGGACCGAACATTTTCTGTTAGCATTGTTGAGCGATGAGGACATCCTTTCGTCTCGAATTTTAACCAGTCTGCATGTGGATTGCAAAAAACTTCGACAAATTCTTTTGCGCAAGCTCGGCATCAGTCAAAGTCAATTGCGTCGCGTGACAAAAAAAGCTGAGGAACAGCAAGGAAAATCAAAAACGCCGACCTTGGACGAGCTTGGTCGCGACATGACCGAGATGGCTGCTGAAAATATGATTGATCCCGTAATCGGACGCGAAAAAGAAGTCAATCGGATTATCCAGATTTTGAGTCGCAGGACAAAAAACAATCCGGTTCTTTTAGGCGAACCCGGCGTTGGCAAAACGGCGGTTGTTGAGGGCTTGGCACAAGCCATCGTCGAAGGTTGCGTTCCCGAAAACTTGCTTAATGATCGTTTGATGATGCTTGATATGGGATCGCTTGTTGCCGGCACTAAATATCGCGGCGAATTCGAAGATCGCTTGAAAAAGATTCTCGAAGAAGTTTACAACGGTGGAAACGTCATTTTATTTATTGATGAGATGCACACGCTCATTGGTGCGGGTGGTGCTGAGGGAGCAATCGACGCATCCAATATTTTAAAGCCTGCGCTTGCAAGAGGAGAAGTGCAGGTCATCGGAGCGACGACGCTTGATGAATATCAAAAGTATGTTGAATCAGATCCTGCCTTGGAACGGCGTTTTGCGACCGTTGTCGTTGAAGAACCGAGCCAAGAGGCGGCATTGGAAATTTTGAAAGGAGTTCGTCCGCGCTACGAAGAACACCATAAGGTAAAAATTTCGGATGAGGCCTTGGAAGAAGCCGTACACTTAAGCAGTCGCTATATTACGAAACGCTTTTTGCCCGATAAGGCAATTGATTTGATGGATGAGGCGGCAGCACGTTTGCGAATCGTTAAAGCAGGAAAAAACGTCAAGCTGCTGGATTTGAACAAAGAATTGTCCGAAATCGCCAAGAAACAAGAGCAGGCATTGCTTGACGAAAAATTTGAAGAGGCGGCAAAATTGCGCAACCAGGCGTTGAAGACAAAAGAAAAGATTGCCAAAATCGAAGAAGCCAAGCGCAAAAAAGACGAAAAGAAGGAGTACGCCGGAATTGTTTCAGCAGAAGACGTTGCGACGGTCGTTTCCGAGTGGACGGGAGTGCCCGTTACGCAGCTGACAAAAACAGAAAGCGAACGTTTGATCAATTTGGAAAAAATTCTGCATAAGCGCGTTGTCGGTCAAGATGAAGCTATCAAGGCCGTGTCGAAAGCAATCAGACGTGCAAGAAGCGGTTTGTCTGATCCGACTCGCCCAATCGGGTCATTCATGTTTCTTGGACCAACAGGCGTCGGAAAGACCGAGCTTGCCAAGGCTTTGGCAGAAGCAATGTTTGGTTCGGAAGACGCCATGATCAGAATCGATATGAGCGAATATATGGAGAAATATTCAACCAGTCGTTTGATCGGGGCTCCTCCGGGATACGTCGGGTACGATGAAGGCGGACAGCTGACGGAAAAGGTCCGCAACAAGCCTTATTCGGTCGTTTTGCTTGATGAAGTCGAAAAAGCCCATCCGGATGTTTTCAACATCTTGCTTCAAGTGTTGGATGACGGCTATTTGACGGATTCAAAAGGACGAAAGGTCAATTTCAGGAACACGATCATTATTATGACGTCTAACCTTGGCGCAACGGCATTACGTGACGAAAAATCGGTCGGATTCGGTGCAACCGATCTCTCAAATGATTATGAGGCAATGTCTTCCAAAATCAGAGAATCGCTGAAGAAGCATTTCAGGCCTGAATTCTTAAACAGAATTGACGAAATCGTCATCTTCCATTCACTCGAAAAAGATGAGCTGCACCAAATCGTCAAGTTGATGGCAAAAAACGTCATTAAACGAATTGATGAGCAAAAGGTCAAGCTCAAGGTTACTCCTGCGGCAATCGAAGTCGTCGCAAAAGCCGGCTTTGATCCCGAATATGGTGCTCGACCGATCAGACGGGCGTTGCAGACCGAAGTTGAGGATCTTTTGAGTGACGCATTGCTTCAAGGAAAGATTCAGATCGGAGACACGGTCACGATTGGTGCCAAAAAGGGCAAAATTACTTTGACGGTCAATACGCCTAAAGAAGACAGCGAAAAAAAAGCAGCCGTTAAAAAACAGACTGCCAAATAGCAAGTCGCAGTGCTGCTCAACTTATTTATCCAAGATCTCACTCAAATTTACGGACAAATCGTCAATTTTCATCAATGTGTCCGTAAACGGCAGAGCTTTTGCCAAATGCAGCGTCTGACAAATCAGCGCGTCAAGCTCACAGTCGAATTTACAGCCAAACTATTTTGGGTTATTTCCATCATAGCAAGCGTCATGCATTCGAAAAACCGGATCAGATTTGCAAATGATTGCAAATCTGATCCGGTTTTTCAATTTGAGACAGAGTTTTTTCTCAGCCCTTTTTTGACAAATCGACGGTGTTTTCAAAAAATTGTGGAAATCGCCCGAATATTGGTGTATTGTTGTAAACAATACACTACGGGGGTGGTTTGCGTGAATGATGAACTTGACGTCAAGACGGGAGTAACCGATACGCTACCGACTGTTTTGGCAGCAGCCGTTTCAAAAAGTTTGATGGTCGTCGTGGTTGTGGGAATTATTTCGTTGGCAGTCGTCAGATGTTTTGGCTGAATGCTTGACAATCTGTTGGCTTGTTGTTAAAATATGTAAATGCATAAAACTGTGAATTTAGATGCTCAATGTGATATATTGTCCATGTTGAGCAAAAGAAGAAGCAAAAATAGTGAGGTTTATTCAAGTTAAACAGAACTGTTTTTGGTTTTTTTTTGCCAAAATTCATGCAGAAAATTGAAAAAAGATCATTTGTAACACAAATGTAATATTTCAATGGCGTTTAATTTCACAGCAAATTTTTGGAGAGGTGAACAACTTGGCAGGACATTTAGTAAAATATGGCAAGCACCGTGTGCGCAGAAGTTATTCTCGAATTAAAGAAGTTCTTGAATTGCCAAACTTGATTGAGATCCAGACGGATTCATACAAGTGGTTCTTGGATGAAGGACTTCGCGAAATGTTTGAGGAAATTATGCCAATCGAAGACTTTGCCGGCAAATTGTCGCTTGAATTCGTAAACTATCAATTATTGGAACCTAAGTATACGGTTGATGAGGCTCGTGAGCATGATGCTAACTACTCAGCTCCTTTGCACGTAACATTGCGTTTGATTAACAAGGAGACCGGCGAAATCAAGTCTCAAGACGTATTTTTCGGTGATTTCCCACTGATGACGAAGCAAGGCACATTCATTATCAACGGTGCAGAGCGTGTTATCGTTTCTCAGCTTGTTCGTTCTCCAGGCGTTTACTTTAACTCTGAAATGGATAAGAACGGTCGTGAAACATACGGCACGACGGTTATTCCTAACCGTGGCGCATGGCTTGAATATGAAACGGATGCTAAAAACATTTCATACGTGCGTATCGACAGGACGCGCAAGATTCCTTTGACGGAATTGGTTCGTGCGCTCGGGTATGGTACGGACTCTGAAATCATTGAAATTCTCGGGCAAAACGACTGCTTGATGAATACTTTGGAAAAAGACGTTCACAAGAATACGGAAGATTCGCGCATTGAAGAATCCTTAAAGGATATCTACGAACGCTTGCGTCCAGGTGAACCTAAGACGGCTGATTCTTCACGCAGCTTGCTGACGGCGCGCTTCTTTGATCCGAAACGCTATGACCTTGCTGCAGTCGGTCGTTACAAGATTAATAAGAAGCTTGACCTTAAGACGCGTCTTTTGGGCGCTCGTTTGGCCGAAACGCTGGCTGATCCTGAAACGGGCGAGATTATCGTCGAAAGCGGCGAAGTCGTTACGAAACCGATCATGGAAAAGCTTGCTCCTTACTTGAAACGTGACGATTTCAAGATGTTCACGTTCCATCCTTCAGAAGAAGGCGTTGTTCAAGAACCGATGACGCTCCAAATCATCAAGGTTTATTCGGAAACCAACCCTGAAGAAGTCATCAACTTGATCGGAAACGGCAACGTTCCTTTGGAATACAAGCACATTACGCCATCAGATATTTTGGCATCAATGAACTACTTCTTCAATTTGCAAGAAGGTCTCGGCTCAACTGACGATATCGACCACTTGGGCAACCGTCGCATCCGTTCCGTTGGCGAATTGCTTCAAAACCAATTCCGAATCGGTTTGACGAGAATGGAACGCGTCGTTCGCGAACGCATGTCTATTCAAGATATCTCGACGGTTACGCCGCAACAGTTGATCAATATTCGACCTGTCGTAGCTTCAATCAAGGAATTCTTCGGAAGTTCCCAGCTGTCGCAGTTCATGGATCAGACGAATCCTCTCGGCGAACTTACGCATAAGCGTCGTTTGTCAGCCCTGGGACCTGGCGGTTTGACTCGTGACCGTGCCGGATATGAAGTTCGTGACGTTCACTATACTCACTATGGTCGCATGTGCCCGATCGAAACGCCTGAAGGTCCTAACATCGGGTTGATCAACAGTTTGTCGACATATGCTCACGTCAACAAGTACGGCTTTGTTGAAACGCCTTATCGTCGCGTTTCATGGGATACGCACAAAGTTACGGACAAGATTGACTATCTGACAGCCGATGAAGAAGATAATTACGTTGTTGCGCAAGCCAACTCTCCGCTTAATGATGACGGTTCTTTTGTAGATCCGGTCGTTATGGCTCGCAGCAAGGATGAAAACATTGAAATTTCAGTTGACAAGGTTGACTACATGGACGTTTCGCCTAAGCAGGTAGTTGCTGTTGCAACGGCATGTATTCCTTTCTTGGAAAACGATGATTCCAACCGTGCTTTGATGGGTGCCAACATGCAGCGTCAGGCGGTTCCTTTGATTAAGCCGCACGCACCGCTTGTCGGTACCGGTATCGAATATAAGGCTGCTCATGACTCCGGAGATGCTTTGATTGCAGAACATGCCGGAACGATTGAATATGTAGATGCCAGAGAAATCAGGGTTCGCCGTGAAGACGGAGCGCTTGATTCATACAAGTTGATGAAGTTCCGTCGCTCTAACGGCGGCAAAAACTATAACCAGACACCGATTGTTCGCGTTGGTGATCACGTTGATGCAGATGAAGTTTTGGCAGATGGTCCTTCAATGGAACAAGGCGAACTTGCCTTGGGTCAAAATCCGCTGATCGCCTTCATGACATGGGATGGCTACAACTTCGAAGATGCGATTGCAATCAATGAACGTTTGGTTAAAGAAGACGTTTATACGTCGATTCACATCGAAGAACATGAATCAGAGGCGCGTGATACGAAACTCGGACCTGAAGAAATGACTCGCGAAATTCCTAATGTTGGTGAAGACGCATTGAAGAACCTCGATGAATTCGGGATTATTCGTGTCGGTGCCGAAGTTAAGGATGGCGACATTTTGGTCGGCAAGGTAACTCCGAAAGGTGTGACGGAGCTTTCAGCCGAAGAACGCCTCTTACACGCAATCTTTGGCGAAAAGGCGCGTGAAGTACGTGATACTTCTCTTCGCGTTCCTCATGGCGGCGGCGGGATCGTCCAAGACGTCAAAATCTTCACTCGTGAAGCAGGCGACGAATTGGCACCTGGCGTAAATATGATGGTTCGTGTTTATATTGCACAAAAACGCAAGCTTCAAGTCGGTGACAAGATGGCCGGCCGTCACGGCAACAAAGGTACGGTTTCCGTCGTTATCCCTGAAGAAGACATGCCGTTTATGCCTGATGGCACTCCAATCGATATCATGCTTTCGCCAATGGGCGTTCCATCACGTATGAATATCGGTCAGGTACTCGATCTTCACTTGGGGATGGCTGCTCGCAAGCTTGGCATTCACGTAACGTCACCTGTTTTCGATGGTGCTCGTGATGAAGATATTTGGAATGCCTTGAAGGAAGCAGGTCTTCCTTCTGATGGAAAGTCGATCTTGTATGACGGTCGTACCGGTGAACCGTTTGACAACCGAATTGCCGTCGGCGTCATGTACTACATGAAACTGGCTCACATGGTCGATGACAAGATTCACGCACGTTCGATTGGACCATACTCACTTGTTACGCAACAACCTCTTGGCGGTAAAGCTCAATTTGGTGGACAGCGTTTCGGTGAAATGGAAGTTTGGGCGCTTGAAGCGTACGGTGCTGCCTACACGTTGCAGGAAATCTTGACTTACAAGTCTGATGACGTTGTCGGACGCGTTAAGACATATGAAGCTATCGTTAAGGGCGAACAAATTCCGCAACCTGGCGTTCCTGAATCATTCCGCGTTCTTGTAAAGGAATTGCAGGCATTGGGACTTGATATGAAGGTTCTTGATTCTAAAAAGCAAGAAATCGAATTGCGCGATATGGACGAAGAAGACGATGAGGTCGTCAACGTTGATGCTTTAGCCAAGTTATCGCATGAAAAAGAAGAAAAGCAAGAAGCAGAAAACACTGAAGAAGAAACAAAGTCTGAATTATAATCAGTTAAGAATTATGGAAAAGGGAGGTCGGTCCTTTGATCGATGTCAATAAATTCGATAGTATGCAAATAGGTCTGGCTTCATCCGATAAGATCCGCAGCTGGTCTTACGGTGAAGTTAAGAAGCCTGAAACAATCAACTATCGTACGTTGAAACCAGAAAAAGACGGTCTGTTCGATGAACGAATTTTTGGACCAACAAAAGACTGGGAATGTGCTTGCGGCAAGTACAAGAAAGTCAGCTACAAGGGCATTGTCTGCGATCGTTGCGGCGTTGAAGTTACTCGTTCAAAAGTTCGTCGTGAACGTATGGGTCATATTGAACTTGCAGCACCGGTAACGCACATTTGGTATTTCAAAGGGATTCCAAGTCGCATGGGTCTTGTGCTTGACATGAGTCCTCGCGCCCTTGAAGAAGTAATCTACTTTGCTTCTTACGTTGTTACTGATCCGGGTGATTCGCCCCTTGAAAAGAAACAACTCATGACCGAAGGCGAATATCGCGAAAAGCGCCAGGAATACGGTCAGTCATTTAAGGCCGCAATGGGTGCCGAAGCAATTCGCACTTTGCTTCGAGATGTTGATCTTGAAAAAGAATGTGCAGAACTTAAGGAAGAATTGAAAGAAGCTACGGGTCAAAAACGTACACGCGCCGTACGTCGTTTGGATATTTTGGAAGCATTTTTGAGCTCCGGCAACAGTCCTGAATGGATGGTCATGGATGCGATTCCTGTTATCCCGCCTGATCTTCGCCCAATGGTTCAATTGGAAGGCGGACGTTTTGCTACTTCTGATCTGAACGATTTGTATCGTCGCGTCATCAACCGTAACAATCGTTTGAAACGTCTGCTTGAACTTCATGCACCTGGCATCATTGTTCAAAATGAAAAGCGCATGCTGCAGGAAGCTGTCGACGCTTTGATTGATAACGGTCGTCGCGGTCGTCCCGTTACGGGTCCCGGCAATCGTCCCCTCAAGTCATTGTCGCACATGCTTAAAGGTAAACAAGGTCGTTTCCGTCAAAACCTTCTTGGTAAGCGTGTCGATTATTCAGGACGTTCTGTTATCGACGTTGGTCCTAAGCTGAAGCTTAACCAAATGGGCATTCCTCACGAAATGGCGCTTGAATTGTTCAAGCCGTTCATGATGCATGAGCTCGTAAAACGCGGAATGGCATCAAACATTAAGAATGCCAAGCGAAAGATTGATCGACGCGACGACGACATCTGGGATGTTTTGGAAGACGTTATCAAAGAACATCCGGTTCTGTTGAACCGTGCCCCTACGCTCCACCGTTTGGGAATTCAGGCCTTTGAGCCAACGCTTGTCGACGGAAAAGCCATGCGTCTTCATCCGCTTGCCTGCGAAGCTTACAACGCCGATTTTGATGGTGACCAAATGGCCATCCACGTTCCGTTGTCAGATGAAGCTCAGGCTGAAGCACGTTTGCTGATGCTTGCTGCTCACCATATTTTGGCGCCTAAAGATGGTAAGCCAATCATTTCGCCATCTCAGGATATGACGATCGGTAACTACTATATTACGATTGAAGAAGCAAATCGTGAAGGCGAAGGCATGATTTTCAAAGACGTCAACGAAGTCAGAACCGCATACCAAAACAACTATGTTCACTTGCATACGCGGATCGGGTTGCAGACATCTTCATTGGCAGAAGCAGGCAAGCCGTTTACTGATTTCCAAAAAGGGCGCATCCTCGTAACGACTGCCGGCAAGGCAATCTTCAATGAGATCTTGCCTGATGATTTTCCATACTTGAACGAACCTTCTGAAGAAAACTTGACTGTTGGTACTCCTGACAAGTACTTCCTCGAACCTGGCGAAGACATTCATGAATACTTGAAGAATCATGAACTTGTCGGACCGTTCAAATCAGGCTTCTTGTCAGATATCATTGCGCAAGTCTACAAGGATTACAAAGTTACGGCGACTGCAGAACTTTTGGACAGAATGAAGGATTTGGGCTATTACGAGTCAACGAAGTCAGGTTTGACTGTCGGAATTGCCGACGTTACTGATTTGAAGGAAAAGCCTGAAATCATCGACAATGCCCACAAGGAAGTTGCCAACGTCGCAAAACAGTTCCGCCGCGGTTTGATTACGGAAGACGAACGCTACAACCGTGTTATCGCTATTTGGAATGAAGCAAAAGATAAGATTCAAGCCAAACTGATTGAAAACATGGATCCTTCCAACCCTATCCAAATGATGAGTGATTCCGGTGCTCGTGGCAACATCTCGAACTTTACGCAGCTTGCCGGCATGCGTGGCTTGATGGCCGCTCCTAACGGCAAGACGATGGAACTTCCTGTTATTGCCAACTTCCGTGAAGGCTTGTCAGTGATGGAAATGTTCATTTCGACTCACGGTGCTCGTAAGGGTATGACCGATACGGCTCTGAAGACTGCCGATTCCGGTTACTTGACACGTCGTCTTGTTGACGTTGCTCAAGATGTCATCATTCGTGAAACTGATTGCGGAACGGACCGCGGCCTTGACGTAACTGCAATTCGTGAAGGAAACGAAATGATTGAACCGCTCTATGATCGTATTCTTGGTCGTTACACAATGAAGTCCGTCAAGGATCCTAAGACAGGCGAAGTCATCGTTCCTGCCAACGTGATGATGGATGAAGAACTTGCACAAAAGGTTGTTGATGCAGGTGTAGAGCAAGTTACGATTCGTTCTGCCTTCACGTGCAACACGCGTCACGGTGTCTGCGAACATTGCTATGGTCGCAACATGGCCACCGGCGACGAAGTTGAAGTCGGTGAAGCCGTCGGTACAGTGGCTGCTCAGTCAATCGGTGAACCCGGTACTCAGTTGACGATGCGTACGTTCCACACTGGTGGTGTTGCCGGTGACGATATTACGCAAGGTCTTCCTCGTGTTCAGGAAATTTTTGAAGCACGCAATCCTAAAGGTCGTGCGACGATTACTGAAGTTACTGGTATCGTCGAAAGCGTTGAAGAAAATCCGGCAGAACGTACGAAAGTCGTTACGGTCAAGGGCGATACGGATGAACGCACGTACAACATTCCGTTTACGGCCGTGCTTAAGGTTGCTGAAGGCGACAGCGTGCACCGTGGCGATCCGTTGACGGTCGGTTCAATCGATCCGAAGGAATTGATCAAGGTTCGTGACGTTCTTTCAACCGAAAACTACATTTTGCGTGAAGTTCAAAAGGTTTACCGTATGCAAGGTGTTGAAATTTCTGATAAGCATATCGAAGTTATGGCTCGTCAAATGCTCAGAAAAGTTCGCATCATGGATCCTGGCAACACGAACATGCTCCCTGGTACGTTGCTTGATCTCAACGACTTCAAGGACAACAACGTTGAAACACTTGTTAATGGCGGAATTCCGGCAACGGCACGTCCCGTTCTTCTTGGAATTACGAAGGCTTCCTTGGAAACAAACAGTTTCTTGTCTGCTGCTTCATTCCAGGAAACAACTCGTGTCTTGACGGATGCTGCAATCCGCGGCAAGAACGATCCGTTGGTTGGCCTTAAGGAAAACGTCATTATCGGTAAGATTATTCCTGCCGGTACTGGCATGAAGAAATATCGTGACATCGTCCCTGAAGAAGATGCTCCTGCTAAAGTTGCAAGCGGCGTTTATTCACTCAAAGATGACGGCGTTTCTACCTTGGAAGATGTTGCCAAAGCCAACAATTTGAACAGCGAAGATTAAAAGAAAAACGACTGGAAATTTTCCAGTCGTTTTTTTGTATCTGATTATAAAAAATTCAGAGCCGAAAAGCTACTGCATATTTTTTTCGACTTCTTCCAGGAACCACTTGTTGAATGCATCGGTGTCCACATCAAGGCAAACGTTGACGTTTGTCTTGTCGTGGTATGCCTTTCTGATATCCGCAACGGTTGCGCCGATGGCGGGTCCTTCACAAACAACGTCAACCCAAAATTTTTTGTCCGTGAATCTTTCAGGATGCAGCAAATAAAAAATGGTTTGCAAATCATGGATGGCAGTGCCCGTTTCATCATGATCGATGTCGCGTTCGATGATTGAGGCAAGCATGTTTCCGGCTTTGCCCAAGAGCTTGATCTTATCTTTTGTTTCATCGGAAATTCTTCCGGACAGCGTGCAGTCAAGCCCAATCATGGTTGTCTTGATTCCTGATGAAAAAACGATTCTGGCCGCATGCGGGTCAGTGAAAACATTGAACTCGGCAACGCTTGTCATGTTTCCTTGGGCAAGAGATCCTCCCATCAAGATGAACTCTTTGATTTTTGGTTTGACCTCGGGGTAAAGCGAAAGCAAAAGACCGAGGTTGGTGAAAGAACCGGTTGCAATGATCGTCAGCGGAACGTTGCTATGCAAAAGCTTGTCTTTCAAAATTGAAACGGCATCATCTGAGAATGGCTTAATCGAAGGTTCGCCAAAATCATAGCCATCGATGCCCGATTCGCCATGGACTTCGGAAGCATCTTCAAGTTGTTTTAGCAGCGGTTTCCTGGCTCCGGCAGCGACAGGCACGTCTTTGTTGAAAAATTCGACCAGGCGCAGCGCATTTTTGGTCGTTTTGTCGACAGCAACGTTTCCGGCAACAGTCGTAATCAATTCCAAAGATATTTCCGGATCCGTCAGTGCGCACGAAAGAGCACAGGCATCATCGATTCCCGGATCGCAGTCAATCAAAATTCTGTACGTCATAATGATTCCTCCAAAGATTAATCAAAATTATTATACATTAATTACCTGGGGGAAGAAACAACCGAAAAATAAGTACGAGCATAAGATAAAAGGGATGAAGGGCAGCATTTTTTGGTGGAAAAAAGCATAATGAAGGATAATCAGACAGCACGAAAGAAACAATAGGAAGCAAAAATTCTGAATGCCGAAAAGAACGCTCAAAATCAAGCAGACGAAAGTATCTGCTGCTCCGAACATTTGCTTTTGTTCAAATAGTTTCATCAAACAAAAGAGCAACAGTAAAAAACACCAATCGATGGCATCTCTTTGCGCAAGAGCATCGATACGGCATAAAAGAAGCAGCGCTCCGCCACCATAAAGCGAAGCAGCCGGCACGCAAAACTTCAAGGCGTCCGTCCAGGCCAAAAAAAGCAGCCAGGCTGAAAGAAACAGAGTGAGCAGGTTGGGGGAATCCGGATGAAGCAAAAAAATCTTTCCGCAAAAAAGTCCGAACACAATTTCAATCAGCGTCTCATGGCCAGGAATCTTATGCTTGCAAAATGCGCACCTTCCGCCTTGAAGCAAGTATCCGACAACTGGAATCAATTGCCAAAAGCAAAGCGCATGTCTGCAATTTTCACAAAACGAACGCGGAATCGTTTGGTGGACGTTGTTTGCAAAACGCCAGGCGACGCAGCCGGCAAAGGACGCAAGGGATGCGCCGATAAAAAAGGCAATCAGAAAAATCAACAGCAAAATTATCACCTCGATAACTAAAGTCGCAAAATGCTTAAAAAAATTTGCTTTATGAAGAAAAAAATTGAAAATAGATTTGACACTGGCCATAAAAGCGTGGTACTCTATACAAGGTGCTTTATGTGAACAGTTCTCTCGAGAAATCGAGATCGTGCTGGCTGTGAGCAAGTTAGCACAAAGCAAGGCGTACATCGGGACGTTCTTTTTTTAAAAGCAAAAAAGAAACTCCTGGATGTGTGTACTTAAAAAATCAATCTGAAATCAGGAAGGAGGAAGCTTTAGATGCCTACAATTAACCAATTGGTCCGTAAAGGTCGTCAATCTAAAGGTTCAAAATCTAATTCCCCAGCTTTAAACTTTGGGTACAATAGTTACAAGAAAGTTCAAACAAACAATCCTGCTCCTCAAAAACGTGGGGTTGCTACTCGTGTTGGTACGATGACACCAAAGAAGCCTAACTCAGCTTTGCGTAAGTACGCTCGTGTTCGTTTGTCCAACTTGATCGAAGTTACGGCTTATATCCCAGGTATCGGCCACAACTTGCAAGAACACAGCGTTGTTTTGATTCGTGGCGGTCGTGTAAAGGATTTGCCTGGTGTTCGTTACCACATCGTTCGTGGTGCTCTTGATACTGCCGGTGTTGATGGCCGTATGCAAAGCCGCTCCAAGTACGGTGCAAAGAGACCTAAGAAGAAATAATCAATCACTGAATTTAATTTAACGAAAACTACGAGAATTTGAGGAGGTCGTTGTAATGCCAAGAAAAGGTGGCGTTTCAAAACGCGAAGTGCTTCCAGATCCAATTTATAACTCAAAATTGGTTACACGTTTGATCAACCGTCTTATGTTGGACGGCAAGCGCGGGACAGCATCAAAGATTTTATACGAAGCATTTGATATTGTTAAGGAAAAGACAGGTAATGAACCATTGGACGTCTTTGAAGAAGCAATGAAGAACATCATGCCTGTATTGGAAGTTAAGGCACGTCGTGTCGGCGGTTCCAACTACCAGGTTCCAATCGAAGTTCGCCCTGATCGTCGTACGACATTGGGTCTTCGTTGGTTGGTAAACTACTCACGTTTACGCGGCGAACACACGATGCCAGAACGTTTGGCAAACGAAATCATGGATGCTGCAAACAATACGGGTGCAGCAGTTAAGAAGCGCGAAGATACACATAAGATGGCTGAAGCCAACCGCGCATTCGCACATTATCGTTGGTAATTTGAAATGGCTATTATATGATTTATACAAATCTTATGATAGTCATTTTTTTGAGAGAAACCTTAATTAATCAATATTGGAAGGAGAGAAATCTCAAATGGCAAACAAGCGTGAATTCCCTTTGGAAAAAACACGTAATATCGGTATTGTTGCCCATATCGATGCTGGTAAGACGACAACAACCGAACGTATCTTGTACTACACAGGTAAGATTCACAAAATTGGTGAAACACACGATGGCGCTTCACAAATGGACTGGATGGAACAAGAACAAGAACGTGGTATTACAATTACATCAGCTGCTACAACGGCTCAATGGAAAGATCACCGCATCAACATCATCGACACCCCAGGACACGTTGACTTCACTGTCGAAGTTGAACGTTCCCTCCGTGTTCTTGATGGTGCCGTAGTTGTTTTGGATGCTCAATCCGGTGTAGAACCACAAACAGAAAACGTTTGGCGTCAAGCTACGACATACGGCGTTCCACGTATCGTTTTCGTTAACAAGATGGATAAGATCGGTGCCAACTTCGATTACTCGGTAAGCACGATCAAGGATCGTCTCCAAGCAAACCCATTGCCTGTTCAAATGCCAATCGGTGCTGAAGACAACTTCGAAGGTGTTATCGACTTGGTTGAAATGAAGGCTGACCTTTATGACGAAGACGAATTGGGTTCAAAGTGGGATACTGTTGATATTCCTGAAGAATACAAAGCAGAAGCTGAAGAACGCCGTGATCAAATGATCGAAGCATTGGCTGACGTTGATGACGAAATCATGGAAAAATATCTTGGCGGCGAAGAAATCTCAAAGGAAGAAATCAAGGCGGCTATCCGTAAAGCAACGCTCAGCTTGGACGTATACCCTGTATTTGCAGGTTCTGCCTTCAAGAACAAGGGTGTTCAAATGATGCTTGACGGTGTCAACGACTACCTTCCATCACCTCTTGACGTTAAGCCATACAAGGCTACGAATGCAGATACGGATGAAGAAGAAGATTTGATTGCCGATGATGACAAGCCGTTTGCAGGTTTGGCATTCAAGATTGCAACTGATCCGTTCGTTGGTCGTTTGACATTCTTCCGTGTTTACACAGGTACTTTGGAAGCTGGTTCATACGTATTGAATGCTACAAAGGGCAAGCGTGAACGTGTTGGTCGTCTTCTCCAAATGCACTCCAACCACCGTAAGGAAATCCCAGAAGTGTTCTCTGGCGACATCGCTGCTGCTATCGGTTTGAAAGATACGACAACAGGTGACTCTCTGACGGATCCAAAGCATCCGTTGATTCTTGAATCAATGGAATTCCCTGATCCTGTTATCCAAGTTTCCGTTGAACCTAAGTCCAAGGCAGACCAAGATAAGATGGACGTTGCTTTGCAAAAACTTGCTGAAGAAGATCCGACATTCAAGGCTGAAACAAACCCTGAAACTGGCGAAACATTGATTGCCGGCATGGGCGAATTGCACTTGGACATCATCGTTGACCGTATGAAACGTGAATTCCACGTTGAAGCTAAGGTCGGCGAACCGCAAGTTGCTTACCGTGAAACATTTACGCAACAAGTTTCCGCACAAGGTAAGTTTGTTCGTCAATCCGGTGGTAAAGGTCAATACGGTGACGTTTGGATCGAATTTACGCCAAACGAAGAAGGTGCAGGCTTCGAATTCGAAAACGCAATCGTTGGTGGTGTCGTTCCTCGTGAATACATCCCTTCAGTTGAACAAGGTTTGAAGGAAGCTATGGCAAATGGTGTCCTTGCAGGCTACCCATTGATCGACGTTAAGGCTAAGCTCTATGATGGTAGCTACCACGAAGTCGATTCATCCGAAGCTGCTTTCAAGGTTGCTGCATCCTTGGCATTGCGCAACGCTGCTCCTAAGGCAGGCGCCGTAATCCTTGAACCAATCATGAAGGTTGAAATCGTTGCTCCGGAAGATAACTTGGGTGACGTTATGGGCCACGTTACGGCTCGTCGCGGTCGCGTTGAAGGTATGGAAGCACGCGGCAATGCACAAGTTGTTAATGCATTCGTTCCTTTGGCAGAAATGTTCGGTTACGCAACAACATTGCGTTCTGCAACACAAGGTCGTGGTACGTTCACAATGACGATGGATCACTACGAACCAGTTCCAAAGGCTATCCAAGAAGAAATCATCAAGAAGAATGGTGCTAACGCATAATTCTTAATGAAGAAAAAAGCACGTTTCGCAGAAATGCGGGACGTGTTTTTTTTGTGCAGGAAAATTATAAATAGCACTTACCTATTATTTTTCCGTAAGCGGTCGTTAAATAAGCGTTCTTCATAAACCTCCGATGTCTTGGTATGCTTTAAACATCAAGTATATCGGAGGTTTAAATATGAAATTGGATGACGTCGTGGAAGTCAACCTTGTTGACCTAAGCCCTAAAGAAACATATCGACCGGTCAGGGAAATGGCTGCGAAAATTATTACGGAAGATGTTGAAATCCGAATCTACAACGGAGCTTCGAGAGAGATTCTCAAAAATTTGAACAACTATCTTTGGTATCGTGATCAAAATGTTTCCAAATATAAATAATATGAAAATCTATCTCATTTGCGGTAAGACCGATCTTCGCAAAGGGATAGACGGAT
>NZ_FOPI01000041.1 GCF_900113455.1 Ligilactobacillus ruminis DSM 20403 = NBRC 102161
ACAAAACGGTCGTTGCCGAACATTTGCCATAACTTTTCCCGTTGAGATTGATTGGGATACAATCGCAGCTTAATCCCCTTAATGACTTTGGTCATTCCATGTTCACCTCTTTTCGACGCTGATTATCAATATATTTAGCAACAGCCTGTTCATTAACCGTGCCGATGCTTTCAACATAGTAACTCGGCGACCACAAATGACGATTCTGTTTCTTCAAGTAACTGGTTTGCAATTCCGGACATTCTCTGAACAATTGCCATGCTGAAATTCCTTTCAGCCAGCGCATAATATTCGTTACCGACAATTCAGGCGGTGCGCTCACTAATAAGTGAATGTGGTCATCTTTTCCAATCTCCATGTGAGCAATCGTAAATCCGTATTTTGAAGCAATTTCATATAAGGTTCGCTTCACTGTTTCGACGTGTCCTTTCAGCACTTTATTACGATACTTAGTGCCCCAAATGAGATGATAATTAAGATTGTAAACCGATGTTCTACCATACGTAAGTCTGTTTATATCTTTTATATCAATTATTATAACACATACGTTCGTGTGTCATAAGGGCAAAAAAACAGGCAATTCATCACGTCCTTAAAAGAACGTGTTTCCTTGCACGCTTTCAAAAATCCTCCTTCAAATATCATCGCTTGAATTTTATCACTAATCAATTGGCAAAGGAATTATTTTGCTTGCAGCTTCAAATCTGAGGCATTTTCCAATATAAAATCGATTGTCGTCAATGACTCCATTCACGACACCGATCAGCTTTTCGCAATCATACTTGAAGTATGAAGCGTGATTTTTCCCGACCGAAACGTTTTGCATGTCAATTACCAAGAGCGCTTTTTTCAACGTTTCATCCTCTCAATCGTTTCCTCTGACGAAATGCAGTGCGCATACCGCCCTTGCCAAATGAATCCGTTATAATACTCATATGTTTGCTTGCCCGTCATGTATTCGTTATCCGTCGTGGTGTTCGCATGCTTCGGAACTATGATGGAAAAACCATGTTCAAAGCCGCACTTGACGGTCGCATCGATGCAATAATCAGTCATGAGTCCCGCAATCGCAACTTCTTTTACTTGTTTTTCTCGCAAATATTCAAGCAGGCCGCTTTCTTTAAAGCAACTGTTGACGGTTTTGGTGAAGATTTTTTCACTAGGCTGCGGTTTAAAGCCGTCATAAATTTCAAAACCCGCCTTGCCCTTGGTCAATTCTTCTCCTTCGCCATCATCGTGGCGGACGTAAATGACTTCAGTGCCCGACTCTCGTGCTGCACAAATCGGTTTCCCGACTGTATTTTCAAAACGAGCAAAATCATACAAATCATCCGTCATAATCAGCTTTTGAACGTCTATAACTAAAAGTATCACCTAATCACCCCATATAAATTATTCGCCTATTATAGCATATGTTTTGACAATTGCCCGCAAGGTGGGCTATAATACACGAAGAAATCAAAAGAGGGGTGATCATAATGATCGTTACGACTACGACAAGCGTTGAAAACCGAACAATCACTTCGTACGAAGGCATCGTCTTCGGCGAAGTCATTACCGGAATCAACGTTCTCAAAGATATCGGTGCCGGCTTACGCAACGTTTTCGGCGGTCGTTCCAAAGGATACGAAGACGAACTTGTCGAAGCACGCGAAGAAGCCTTGAACGAAATGGCCGATCGTGCCAAAAAACGCGGCTGCGATGCGGTCGTCGGCGTGAAGATGGACTATGAAGTTCTAGGCTCCGACAACGGGATGCTGATGGTTACGTGCAGCGGAACCGCAGTAAAATTGGACTAAAAAATTCATGAAGCGCATTGTTGTCATACGCTTCTTCGTTTATGAAGGCTGCTTTTGAACGGATTTTACGGGCATATTTCAAAAATAGACGTTTTGTCCGTAACCTCGCATTGTCGCGTACCCCTGAAAGTAGACAAAATCCGGGGAAAACGCCTCTTGGACAAGAAACCCTACATGTACGACATCTATCCGACTGAAGAAAAGCGCCGGTTTTTGACGGTTTTACAACTCTATGACGGAATCGGCGAATGGCATGATTTCTCGATTCTTCCGGCAAAATCAGGCACGTTCAAGGTGGGCTGCAATTAAGTATGCAGAGCGTTGCGCAGCGTCTGCTTGAGCAGAGATTCAAGGCAATATTACGGACAAACAGGCATTTTCCAGTGGTTTGTCCGTAAATTTTTGCCCATTATGTTAATGATTTACGGACACAAGCCGCTTTTTGGAGAATTTGTCCGTAAAACCGGGTTAAAAACGGCTTAATTTTTACGGAAAACCAGCTGTTTTTGACCATTTTGTCCGTAATCGCCATTTTTCGAGCAGGCCATTTACGGACAAAGCGTCCATTTTCATTGATGTGTCCGTAAACGGCAGTGATTTTGCCAAATGCAGTGTCTTCTACGTAAGCTGTCGTTAAAACAGTGGTGTGTACACAAATAGCCCGAGATAGTATTATTATCTTAGGTTATTGTGTATGCATCGTTTTTATTTTGCTTATTTATGAGGTAAGATCGATGTTCCATGGGAGAAGATGTCGGAACCTTTCAGGATCAAATACCTCAATGTTGGTAATCTCCGTTAATACTTTTCTCAATTATTTTTCAGGATCAAATTGATTAAGTTTGGCCGTATATATCAGTAAAAGTGCATACCATTAGCCTTTGCAACCTCAAAAGTTAATGAAAACAGCCAATTTTTTCTCCCCATCACGCTCTCTTTGACAGCGCGCTCTGCGCTGTTGTTGGACAATTCAAAATATCCTTTTTCAAAGATGTTCAGAATATGCTTTTCTTGACCCAGGGCGTAGTTTTTGGCTCTTCCCAATGCTGACTTGGCAGATGCGGTAACTGAAGCTATCTTGGAAAATACCCGCTTGACTACAGGAAGGAGTTTTCTTCTTCGATAGTTCAAGCGTTCGTCATCATTGAATTTGGTTGAGAGTTTTCTTTCCAATTCAAAGACTTCATCGATGTCTTTGACTATTTCTCCGCTAAAAGATTTTGAGGCTTTGTAGCTGCTGTTTTTCAAAGAATCGACAAAATAGCGACGAACATGAGCCAGGCACCCCAGGTGTCTGGTCCTGTCGAGAAAATTATATCCGGCATAGCCGTCAGTTTGGACGTAGCCATTAAAATCGCTCAACAATTTCTTGGCCGTCTCGGATGATCTTCCATCACTGTGAGTAAATACGGTAATATTTTTTTCTTCAAATTTTCAGCTTGTAACAACCCAATAATAAGTGTTGGCTTTTTCTGAAGCCAAAATTATAAGGTGTTTCATCCACATGAAGAAATCGCTGCCTTTTCAGCTCTTTCAATAAAAGATCATACAGCGGTGAGAGCTGATTGTTGAAGACGTCGATCAGCCACTTTGACATTTGTTGACGAGTCAACGGCAATCCCCTAAGCTTCCACATTGCCTCCTGGCGATAGCAAGGAACTTTGTAGACGTACTTCATTGCGGCAATATGCGCAACGATCGAAGGGGATCCCGTCTTACTGTGACTGATGAGCGAACGAGGCATCGGAGCTTTTGAAATCTTCAAATGATATTCAAGGCACTTGTATACTACCTGATGATGTTCGATAAGCCTGAGTTTTGCCGGTACAAACTTCACCTCTTCACGAATCTTAGGATTCGCGACCTGAACGAGACGGGCACAACACTTAGGGCAGGAACATTTTTCATTAGGCATCGCATGATTCACAATATCGACCGGAATTTTTGAAGTGTCAATCTTCCGGTTTTTTTGCGAATTTTTTTGGTATACGATTTTACTGAAACCTCTTTGGAATCTTCAGTTTTTTCGCTTTGTTCTTCTTCCAGATCAAACAGGTCTAATCGTCTGTCGTCTTCCGGCAGACGGCACATTTTTTCAAAAAGTTTGCTTGTTAGCAAAGCAATTCGCTCATTCAGTTCAGCGACTTGTTGTTCCAGCTCTTTGATACGCTTATCTTTTTCGTCCATCTCGTTCAACTCCGTTCCATATGCATAAACTGAATCATACAGGAAAACTCATGCCAAATCCATATAAAAATGTAAGGCAGGAGTATCAATATTTAACAAATCAGCCCTTTTTCACAGGGAAGAACGGTTTTCTTTTCCTCTACGGAAAATCCGGCCAAGAGTCTGCGCAATTGATGCGCGTTTATCTTTTTGACCTCGCTCTGATTTCTCGGCCACTGAAAGCGTCTGTTTTCGATACGCTTGTAATACAGCACGAATCCTGTTTTGTCCCAGTAAAGAACCTTGAAACGATCGGAACGTGTACCGCAAAACAGAAAAATCGCATTATCATAGGCGTCCAAACTGAACGCCTCGGTAACAAGAGCAGCCAATCCGTCTATCCCTTTGCGAAGATCGGTCTTACCGCAAACGAGATAGATTTTCATATTATTTATATTTGGAAACATTTTGATCACGATACCAAAGATAGTTGTTCAAATTTTTGAGAATCTCTTTCGAGGCCACGTTGTAAATTCAAATTTCGACATCTTCCGTAATAATTTTCGTAGCCATTTCTCTGACCGATCGATATGTTTCTTTATGTTTTCGGTCAACAAGGTTGACTTCCACAACGTCATCCAATTTCATATTTAAACTTCCGATATACTTGATGTCTAAAGCATACCAGGATATCGGAGGTTTATGAAGAACGCTTATTTAACGACCGCTTACCTAACAAACTAATTGAAAATCACACTTTTAGTTCTAAGAATGGTTTTTAGGTTCCTTCTTCTCACATTGTACGTTTCGTTATGTTGGAATTATGTATTCAACAAATAAATAATTACTTCATCATTTTTTATACACTCATAGAAGACAATGGGCAGTATTAAAATGTAAAAAGACACGACATGACCAACGAGTCTTTAGCATATAGTACTGATAAACAACGGAATGTATTGCGTTCAATTTGTTTTGGAAACAGTCATAATATTCCTTAAAGTCAATATGCACAAGATTTGCAGTAACTTTGATTGCCATTAAAAAATAAGAGACCTAGTGTTCACCGCCAGAGATAATTTCACGATCGTCAAAAAAATAAATAGCCTTTTTTGAGTTTCAGGAGACAATCAATAAGTTTAAAATAATGTGAATTGTCACAACATCCCTTTTAAGAAACAGGGAAAACTTCCTGTTTTTGTTATGTCCCGGCGTTGAAAAGAAACACTTTATGACAATAATCAATATTGAAAACTATCGACAAAGAAAGTAAATCCTTCATGAATTATCTCAAAATTAAGAAATGACGCAAATACAGGAAATTTGAACGTGTCATACGAAGATACACATGATATGGAGATTATTCGACCACTATTAAAAAAACGTCCCTTGTCAAGATGAAAAAATCCTTGAATGATTGATTCATAACTTAATGATTATTAAAATAAGTAATATAAAATTTCACATCAGTATTGATGATAATAATTACTACCTTTAAGAGTCTTTCTCTATCATTTTTTTATATTTTTCATATACATATTCTTCTATATCATTTTCTTCCATAACATCTAACAACATTACACTCCCAAGTTTTGATATTTCTTTTGCTAACTCGGTAAAATATTCCGATCGCTCTTTTATTCTAAATTCATTTAAGATTCTTTTTTCAGCCTTCAATGCTCCTAAAACAATCTTCTTCTCACTTGAAAATGAACGCCAAGATAAATTTCTGAACCTTTCTGGCTTTTCTATAACAAAACGAGTGTATTCATATGGATCATCTAAAGTTTCATCCTTCGTTAATGCAACCCTAAAATAGCATCTGGAAAGAACCCCAAAAAATAAACCTCTTCGTACTCCTTGCGTAAAAAGCCAATGATCTTTAAATATAGATTTGCTTTTTTCAATAGGCATATATTTTAAAGCGACTTGGTATCCTTTGTCAAAATTCACCCATCCCCAAAATCTTTCATCTGTCAGTACATACATCGGAAGATTTTTAAATGTATCATAGATCAAGATAGAATTTTCTAAATCGGTGCTCCTATCTTTCTCATCCTTTGGCATTTTCAATTCAAAATCATCAATTTCATACTTTTTTGTAACAAAAGTATTATCTTCTATCATTTCTGTTAACCAGTCTGATAACCAGTCTGAACTTGTAGGGTTTTCCCTCAGTTTGTCAGTTACAAAGGGAATGTTACTTCTTAATGTTTCAATAACATCATCTTTCATAAATTTTATATGAATTTTACTCATATTCTTCCACACTTTCTTCCATCGTTCCTGATATCATTTCACCGAAAGATTTTATTCCTTTACAAGATGAATGATTCAAAAGAATCTGTGCAATTTTAAATGGTTGCTCCTTTTTCAAAATATCTAGATCAAACTCTTTGCCAGTTACATGCTTATAAGCTTTTTGAACAGAGTCCATCCACGTATAATTTTCAATTAGGTCATCTAAAGATTCAAAGTCGCTTTTTCTTATTTCTGATAAACATGATGTCAATGCTGGAACTGCTAACATTGCAAATGAAATATTATTGTAGTCATTCATTCTCTTCATCTTACAATATTGTTCATAATAAGGCCTTGGCAATCGTATAACAATTTTTCTTGATTCACAATCAACTGCTACTATTTCATCATCTCTTTCATCCCTTACAACTGTAAATATCGAGCTTACTTTATTATCTTCCGTAGGATCAACGTTTACTCTAAAACTACCTCCATCATCAACCGCTAATATGTCAAATTTATCTAAATCAAACTTATAGTTCCTATAAATATCATTAAATTCTCTATTGCTATACTTTCTTATATCACAATTTGCGTACAAATAAGCAGAGGCACTTACTGTACCATTTAAATCACATGCTTCAATTTTTAAATCTTTGGGCTCCAAACCCAATGGAAAACTCTTTCTATAGGCAGAAGATGAACATTCCAACACAAATGCCGCTTTTATTTTTCCCTTTTGATACAGGTCATTAAGTTCTCTGTTTTTTAAAATAAAATGCAGACCTTTGAATTGTATAAACCCATTTTCCACTATAACTTGTCCTTCAGACGTTGTTTCAAATTCAAAATAAAACTTTGAACAATCCAAATAATTCGTTAAATCAGTATTTGCATTTAACACCGGATATGGAAAAATACGATTACCTATACGCATTCATTATTACCTCACTTGAGAACATTTCATCACTATTTACAGTATATGAAATTGTGTATTTTTTCCCTTTTTCAATACTTATTCCAACAATCTTTCCATCCTTAACCTTTGCATCTTTTCCGTTCACACTCGCTTCGACTATATCTATCGGAAATTTATCTAAACCTTCTCCGCATAATTTGATAGAAAAATCACAATTTTTCTCTGTTATCTCGGAATTAAAAATACAATCATATTTTCCTGCATATTTATCATTAATAATATTTATGTATTTCAATCCGCTTAATGGAATCTTTTTTAAAATAGATCCGTCGCCTTTTTTGAAATTCTTCTCATCTTCATCACCTGGCTCTGGCTTAGGCTCCGGATTTGGCATTGGTTTCTTTTTCCCTTCATGTTGTTCTCTCCCTTTTAACTCTCCGTTCAAATCTTCATTTCCTTTACCAAAGTCGTATCCCTGCCCATTTTCTCCGCTCTTTTTTGTTTTGGGGTTCTGTACAATGTATTTATTAAAAATACTCGTAGTCACTTGAGCATTAGTAAAGCCTGTTCCTCCTGTATTACCTTCATTATCATGATCTGGTAAAAATTGACCAGCTCCCTCCAAATCTGTTTCTTCACCAGATGATTTAACTAATAATTCGTTAATATTATCTTTCAAAAATTTTTCTAATTTATTCTTTAACCGACGTACTTTCTTTTTATCATCTGGATAATCATTCAAACGATTAATTTCCCAATCAGTATGTTGCGGATTCTCTATTGATCTTAAACTTTTGTTTAAATAATTATCCTCTATAATGCATAAGGCCGAATAAGGGATAAAAGTCCCTGTTGTCAAATGATTAATTTTCATATAAGGATAACGTATCATAACACACTGCTTAGTTGCTGAAGATTCATTTTGAGTATCATATTTTTTTACTCTTAGAGTTCCAAATTTAGATCCTTCAATTTCAATAGGAATCTCTTCAATTGAATCATCGTCCTGCATCAATTCGTATAAGGCTTGAACTTTTTTTGTTTCTGATTTGGTAAGTTTTTTTGTAAAATCATCATCATAAACTATCTTTTCTATATTGATTTTATTAAGTTTATATTTATCATTTACATTTACCTCTAGTTTATTTCTTAATATTGCTACCATAAAGCTTTCTAAAACCTTATATACTATACTCTCCTCCCATCCTTTATTATCTTTGAACCCTATAATGTACACATCTGTTCCAAATGATCCTTCTTCTCTCATAAAAGATTCATCTATCGATAATTGTTCTGGTATTGGGTAATTTTTTTCATTTTTTCCATAATATCCCATACCGACAGTCATTAAATCTTTATCTTTTTGCAGATCAATTGGAACTGACCTCAGTTTACTTATCCCGATAAAAACATCTGATTTATCATTTGCTTTAGTCGAATAAAAAACTGTGTTTGTTGTGCTAACCACAAAAGATGCAAATTTACCAATTCCTTTTGAACCACCACTAGCACCAATTTTGTCGCTAACGCCAGAACCTTTTGTTAAATTATAAAATGGAGTTCCTTTATCATTATTAATACCACCTGTTATTCCTGTAGTATGGAAGTCGCTAATCCTCAAACATTTAATCTTCTCTTTCTTGATTTCACGAAACAAACTCTTGAGAGCTTTCCCCTCTTTTGGAGAATCTTTTTTGTAATCATAACATTTTTCTATTTGTTCCGATAAATCCTCAATACCTGGTATTTTTTCCCTTGGTACTTCAAACAAAGAAAATTCTACTTTAACCGGATAGTTTCCTTTATCCCATGCATCTATGGAATTTTGGCATATTTCTCTAGCTAAGGATGCCACTGGATCTTTTTTAAACATTTCCATATCACTGGTATCTAATCCATTTTCAGCCATATAATGGTTATCTGGAAATCTCCACTTACTTTCCATAATTTACTCTCTCCTTATAATCTAAATTTCTTCTTTTTCTTTTTTTCCTTATCCTTAAATTTTTCTTTTTGAATATTTAATTCATGTTGTATTGAATCAAATATTAACTCTATCTGCTCCGTAGTGTACTCATAATATGAACTATTAGAAAGATTTCCAAGAGACTCAATACTTGAAATAATTTTATTTGTTCTTGATTCAGCTATTCTTTTAAAATTATTCTTCTTTTCTTGTAGAGTAGCCATTCAAATTCCTCCTTTAAAATATTTCTAACATATTACAAAATATAAGTCAATTATTTTGTGTTTTTTTAGTAAGAGGTTGTCAAAACAACGGTGTGTACACAAATAGCCCGAGATAGTATTATTATCTCAGGTTATTGTGTATGCATCGTTTTTATTTTGCTTATTTATGAGGTAAGATCGATGTTCCATGGGAGAAGATGGCGGAACCTTTCAGGATCAAATACCTCAATGTTGGTAATCTCCGTTAATACTTTTCTCAAGTATTTTTCAGGATCAAATTGATTAAGTTTGGCCGTATATATCAGCGACAACGCAACGGCATTAGCCCTTGCGCCTTCAAAAGTTGACGAAAACAGCCAGTTTTTTCTCCCCATCACGCCCTCTTTGACAACGCGTTCTGTGGACTACATCGAATTTGTTTTTAGAAATACTTAAATAACAATAGTTACAAACGCTATATATCTAAAGAGATGGAGATGACTCAATCTTCGACCAAATTGAAAATCCACTCAAGCCACGAAATGACTGTTCTACTCCTTCTTTCTATAGTACTTTCACTATCACATACATTCATATCTTTCATTTTTTTCATAACAATCTTACCATCAGGCAAACATCCTTTTTTACGGATTTCTTCATATAATTGATGGAATATCTTATGTTTAAAAATCTGTTCAACTAGCATTAATTGCTTGTCCCGATATTTTGATTTGCCTATCTTTAAACCCAAATCTGTCAGTTTTACATACCCCTTTTGTGATCTATCAAAAATTTCTAAGTATTCTCCGGCAGCCGGGTAATATGCAGCTTGCCTTGTAACTACTTCCAAAAATTCAGCAACTTCACTCGTAGTCATAGTATTATCCGGTATAGATACAAGATGTTCAAGTAACGATATTATCCTATCAAATTTATCCGCTTGAACAAAAGGAGTAGTAGCTCCCTTACCTTTATCATCATCAATGATCGGATTAGTGCTTTCCAAAATATTATTAATGTCACTTTCTGATATGCTTTGATCCTCGAAAGTATAAACACCTTTATTTAGTAACTCTATGGAAGACAGAGAATTAATATCTGTGAAAATATATTCATAAAGATAGTATGTCGAATTAGTATATTGCGAGAAAATCAATCTAACTTTTTTATCAACCATTTTCTCATATTTTCTATATGGAAAATATAATTGCCTAATGTTGAAATCTTCGTTAATAATATTCTTAGCTTCCATGATACTAACGGATTTCGGAGATTCAAATCCACCATCTATTTCTAATTGTGCACAATTTACCGATATTTCTTGTTGCATATTATTTCCATACTTATTTTTCAAATCAAGATCTACATTAAATGAAAAATTACCACTTCCCATCCTACCATTAAAAGTTTCTGTAAATAAATTTTCATCTTCCTCAAGAAATCGAGCCAATCCTTTACTAGCTATTAAAGCGTTAATAGCATTTGATTCACTGGTTATATTCTCAACACGCAACGTTTCGTAGTCAGGCATTTCTATAAACTTGGGCTTAATTTTAGACATATCAGGAAATTTTTTATACAACTTAAATCTACCTATTGCATATGAATGACGTGATGTAGGCAAAATGTTTAGATGAAGCTTTCTAAGTGGTGCCGCAACCGACTCAGAAGTATCAAATTTTGTCATTAAACGTGGCTCTCTAAATTTCTTAATATCCTTGGAACTTATTTCAAATACTCCACCATTTCTAGTTTTTTCTTCAATAGGATAATTACATAATATTTCCTCCCACGCTTTATCATTATTAGAAGCCTTACCTTTTTCACCCACTTATAAGCACCTCTTTAACAGCACCTCGTCTGTCTCCACGTGAATTTATGGAGCGTTTTGCTGAAACCGTCTCTATTTTGAACCCATCGTACAAATCACGAATTTCAGGGCAATCACTATTGGATTCCAAAAAAAATATTCCTGCCTCACGAAGTTTTACACATTCATCTCTTAATCTAACTTGTTCATCGTATCCAAATCCACCTTGAGTATAACCTGTAAATGAAGACGTTTCATTTATAGGCATATACGGTGGATCAAGGTATACAATCGCATCTTTAGGTAAGCCAATTAATGCATCTGCAAAATCACCACACATAATTTCTATTTTCGATTCATTGAGATAATTACTTAATGCACGAATACCTATCTCGTTAACTATATTAGGGTGCTTATACCTTCCATACGGTACATTTAACTGTCCTGCAGAATTAACCCTGAACATTCCATTGAAACAGGTCTTATTTAGATATATTATACGTGCTGCCCTATCTACATCATTCATATTTTTGAACTCCGGCTCCCTGTCACGAGATCGAACTTCATAATACCATTCACTGCCTTGCTCCTCATTCTTTTTTTCATGTATCTTAAGAACTGAGAGAAGTTTATCGGGGTTATCCTTAATGACTTTATATACATTGATCAATTCATCATTAAAATCATTGATACGTGCCAATTGTGGCTGTCTATTAAGCAATATAGCCCCGCCACCAACAAAAGGTTCCACATATAACCCACCTTTTGGCAATCTCTTCTCTATTTCATCGACAAGTTGTCTTTTTCCGCCAACCCATTTAAGAACTGGCTTCAGTAATTTATTTTTCCTCAAACTGTCATACCTCCTACCAGTTCGATATACAATAGCTATACTTAAGCAACGAATATAGTATAGCGTTACAAACATACGTTTCACTATCATTCATAAAAAAAGCCCCACTTATGGATAGTGAGGCCTCAAAAAGCCAAATATAGGGATACTGGCTTCTAAACTATTACTGCATAGCAACCAACCACAAGATATGGAAACATCACCTAAACAGGAATATTTAATAAGGTTACTTAAATTTTATCATTAAATAAATAACTATTCAATACTTGAATAGTATTTTTACATAATTTTAAAGAGGATTCCAGAAAAACAAGAGAAAGCTTTATTGAACAAACAAGCAAATACATTTTTGGCGGCAAAGAATGGATGTCCGTACGTCATCTAGCCAATTTGGAACTTGGAAAAACTGGATAAGCATCGAAAAATTTATCATTCTTGCAAATGCGCTTCAGCAAGAACTGGTTTCTCTTTTCAAAGAATTTATTGGCACATACAGAAATGAGAACGGCTAGTCTTTATTTACATAATGAACATCGCCTTGATTTCAAATAGGCAACGAAGAAATGAACTGAATAAATAAAGAGGTTTGAAAAAATATTCTTCAAATTGAAAAACCGGATGATTTGCAATCAATTGCAAATCTAATCCGGGTTTTTACGTATGCATGACAATCGCCTGATATGGTGGAAATAGCCGAAAAGAGTCTATCGGCGAATTTGAATGAGAGATTGACACGCTGATTTAGCGAGCACTGCATTTGGCAAAATCTCTGCCGGTTACGGACACATCAATGAAAATGGACACTTTGTCCGCAAATTTGAATTAGATCTTGGTGCATTATTTGAACAACACTGCATCTAGTAAAAAATAGCAGTTTTATATATCAAAAATAAAAAATGCCGAACAAAATCAGTCGCAACTCGACCTCATTTGTTCGACATTTAATTTTTTAGTCTCTTAGTTTCAAATTATTCCCATTCAATCGTTGCCGGCGGCTTGGACGTGATGTCATAAACTACACGGTTAACGTGAGCGACCTCATTTACGATTCGAACCGAGATTTCCTGGAGAACATCCCAAGGAATTTGTGCAAAGTCTGCAGTCATGCCATCAATGGACGTTACGGCACGAATACCGATCGTATAGTCATACGTGCGGCCGTCGCCCATGACGCCGACGGAGCGAATCCCCGGCAAAACGGTGAAGTATTGCCAGATTTCCTTGTCAAGACCATGTTGTGCGATGACTTCGCGCAGGATGGCATCGGAATCGCGCACGATTTCGAGCTTGTCTTCCGTAATTTCGCCAATGACGCGGATACCAAGGCCTGGTCCAGGGAATGGCTGACGCCAGACGAGTTCATGCGGAATGCCGAGCTTTTCGCCGAGTTCGCGCGTTTCGTCCTTGAAGAGCGTGCGCAACGGTTCGATCAGCTTGAAGTGCATGTCTTCCGGAAGTCCGCCAACGTTGTGGTGCGACTTGATCGTCTTGGCCGTGTCCGTGCCTGATTCGATGACGTCCGTGTAAAGCGTGCCTTGAGCAAGGAAGTCGACGTCCTTTAACTTCAAGGCTTCTTCGTTGAAGACTTCGATGAATTCGGCACCGATGATCTTGCGCTTCTTTTCAGGATCGGATACGCCTTCGAGCTTGCCCAGGAAACGCTTGGCAGCATCAACTTTGATGATGTTGACGCCAAGGCCCTTGCCCAAAGCATCCATCACTTGTTGTGCTTCGTTCTTTCTCAAAAGACCGTGATCAACGAAGATGCATGTCAGCTGATCGCCGATTGCCTTGTTGAGCAATGCGGCCGTAACGCTTGAGTCAACGCCGCCTGAAAGGCCGAGGATGACCTTCTTGTCGCCGACTTCTTCCTTGATTTTTTCAACCTGCATTTTAATGAAATCATCCATCGTCCAGTTGCTTTTCGCACCGCAGGCATCAAAGGCAAAGTGACGCAAAATATCATTGCCGTATGTCGTGTTGCGAACTTCAGGGTGGAATTGCAGACCGAAGAGCTTGCGATCGTAGTCAGCAATCGATGCAATCGGACAATTTTGACTCTTGGCCACGACTTCGAAGCCTTCAGGAGCTTTAGTCACGAGATCGCCATGACTCATCCATACGCTTTGATCTTGCGGCAATCCGTGGAACAACACTGCATTTTCATCGTTAACATGAATATCAGCCTTGCCGTATTCCTTATTTTCTGCACTTTCGACCTTGCCGCCGAGTTCGTTTGACATCAGCTGCATTCCGTAGCAGATGCCCAACACCGGGATTCCCAAATTGAAAATTTCAGGGTCTACCTTAAATGCGTCTTCATCGTACACGCTGTTCGGACCACCGGACAAAATGATGCCCTTCGGATCCATCTCCTTGATTTGTGCAGCCGTCAGCTTGTGTGACAGAAGTTCTGAATAGATGCCGAATTCACGGATGCGGCGCGTAATCAATTGGTTATACTGGCTGCCAAAATCCAACACGATGATTTTGTCAAAAGCCTGCATATCAACATTAGCCAAGATGTTCACCTCATTAATTTTATAGTTGTCTCACTTACTTCATTGTACCGATTGAATTTGCGATGGTCAATTCTTTTACGTACATTTTAGTCAATTATAACCTAAATGCACGTTTTTTGAGTGCATTTTCCAATAGATACAAAAATTTTAATCGGAAATCAGTACTTTCTCAGGCGCAATTCTTCAATCAAATGATTGGCGCTCTTCACGATGATCAGGTCAGCGCGATTTCTCGTCGGTAAGATGTACTCGTGCAGGTTCGGGTGGTTGACGTCCTCCCAAACCTTTGACGCCATTTTAAATGCAGCGGTGCGATCGCCGATTGCGTATGGATAATAGTAATTCGTCGGATCTTTGAACGCAGTATCGAGCAGCATCCCGAAACGTTCAAGATACCAACGCTTGATGTACTCTTCCCTGGCATCGACGTAAAGCGAAAAATCGAAAAAGTCGCTTACGAAAATCGGTTCATGGCTTGGAAGCTGCAGCACGTTGATTCCTTCGACAATCAAAATATCAGGCTGATCGATCACGTCGAACTCGTCAGGAATGATGTCATAAACCTTGTGCGAATAAACGGGCGCTTTGGCAACGATGCCGTTTTTCACGTCGTTGACGAATTTGATCAGACGCGGCATGTCATAGCTTTCAGGAAAGCCTTTCCTGCTCATGATGCCCTTTTTTTTCAGGACAGCATTCGGGAAGATGAAACCGTCAGTCGTAATCAACTGAACCTTTTTGTCCGGATAGACCTCGGACAAAAGCGATTTGAGCAAACGCGCCGTCGTGCTCTTGCCAACGGCAACCGAGCCCGCAATCCCTAAAATAAACGGCACCTTGTGCGGTTTGATGCCAAGAAAGCTCGCCTGATCGTCCTGGAGCCGCTGATGATTTTTCATGAACATCTGCAAAAGATGCACCATCGGCATGTAAACCTCAGAAACGTCCTCCATTGAGATGCGGTCATTAAGCGACTTGATGCGATCAAGCTCTTCATTCGTCAGAGGAACGATGTGGTCCTTGTAAAAGTTGCGCCACTCCGCTCGATCGATGCGATAGTAGTTAATTTGATTTTCCATATTCCGTGTCCTTTTCCTTTTTGAATACATTGTTCATTTTATCACAATTAAGGAATAAGGTGGAAGTTTTGGACACTCTCTATTTAAGATTGGCGAAGTAATTTCCATGAAAAATGCAGTGCTTTAGGCAGCAAACATCTTGTTCAGCTTGTGACTCAACTTGAAAATCCGGGGCTGAATGCTGCGCTTGCGGGCAAATCCCAAAAATCAGCGTTTTACCCGTAACCAAGATTTGCATTTTACGGGCAAATCCCAGGAATCAGCATTTTGCCCGTAACCGAGAACTGGGTTTTACGGGCAAATCTCAAAAAGCGGCATTTTGCCCGTAATCAAGAACTGGGTTTTACGGGCAAATC
>NZ_FOPI01000044.1 GCF_900113455.1 Ligilactobacillus ruminis DSM 20403 = NBRC 102161
CCTCCAATGGGATACTTGACCTGGAAGCAGATCAAACCTGGCAGCAACTTCAGCTATGGTTACCTCATGTGTTTGATAATAGTCTATCACAGCCAGTTTAAAATCAGTGTCAAATATTCTCTTATTTCTACTATGACGAATTTTACCTTGAAGTCGATATGTTTGAATCCAGCTTCGAACAACCCTTGAATTGAGGTTGTATTCTCGAGCTAATTGGATACTCGTTGCCATTCCCTGATTATATTTACTAATAATTTCCGCTTTCAGTTCCGGACTGTACTTTGCCATAAAAAATACCCCACAATCATTAGACTACTTTGTCTAACAATTATAGGGCACTTCATCATTCAAGGACATTTGGAAATGCTTAACCGTTGGGGAAAAGATGATCCTAAAGTCTTGGATAATTCAATCAAGGCTTCATTACAAGAAATCAATCGAATGAAAAGTTTGGTTCAGGAAATGTTGGATCTGTCAAGGGCTGAACAAGTTGAAATCCAGTTTGCAAATGAGGTTACGGACGTCAAGGAAGTCGGCATGCAGGTCTACAGCAATTTTAAGATGATTCATCCTGAATTTACGTTTGTGATGGACTGTGATTTGAAAGAAGCGACTAAAGTTCAAATATATAGGAATCACTTGGAACAAATATTGATAATTTTAATGGACAATGCCGTTAAATATTCAACAAATCGACCTGAAGTCCATATGTCGCTTGCAAAGACCTCGAGATATGCGCAAATTGTAGTGCAGGATTTCGGTGAGGGAATTTCGCAAGAAAACGCAAGCAAGATTTTTGATCGATTCTATCGTGTCGATAAGGCCCGTAGCCGTGATAAAGGCGGAAACGGTTTGGGACTTGCCATTGCCCATCGCTTGATTGAGGGCTACCATGGAAAGATGACCGTTGAAAGCGTCCTGGGCCAAGGGTCTGTTTTTAGGATTTCCTTGCCATTGATTCGCGAAGAAGAAAAGGTTATAAAAGAAAGGGAGCGTTCATTATGACTGGGATTATTGAATTTTCCGTTAATAGCAAAGATGCAGGCAACCTTATCTTGGAACTGAACCAAAGCTTGATCGAAATTACTGGGGATGATGGGACGTCAAGTTTTAAGAAAGATTTCTGATAACGTTGTCGGAATAAAGCGGATATATTCCAAGGAAAATTGCGTCGGCATCGGGCGTGCGATTATAGAAAAGCTGGAAGCAAAAGCCGTGGATTTTGCTTGAAACCAGGAAACAGAACGCGCATGCAATCAAGTTTTACGATAAGTGCGGATACGTTCACTGTGAAACGTACTGGAAGTATCGCATAAATGATAATGCATACTATTTTGAAAAAATTGAATATGTAAAAAACACTCGCCTGAATGACGAGTGTTTTTTACATATTAGACGAATCCCCGCTTTTTAAGTCTTGAAAAGTTGCAAATTACTATAAGCAGACTGCAAGACAGTAATGAAACGATACAGCCGATGCCGAGATACGGGGGAACGTATTTTAAAACGATTCGATGATTTCCGGAAGAAAGCATCGCACCGATAAACGTATTTTGAATTTTAATGATTGAAGTCGATTTTCCATCGACTGTCAAATGCCATCCTTGGTTGTAAGGAATAGTCGTTGCCATCATCTGATTTGAGTCCAAGCTCAAATTACCTTTGATTAAAGTTGATGTTGCTTTCATACTGGTCAAGCTGTTGATTCTGATCTGTTCCAGCTTATTCAAGACCGCTTGCGTATCCAATTGATATAAAACAAAGTTGTTGAGCCAGAGACTGTCCTTTTTAAAACGTGCCGTAAGGACGATTTCATTGCCTTTATCGTGGTTTGCAACGTTTATGACGACCGTATGTCTGAATGTTCCGTAATGATTTAACAAGCGGTTTCCGCGGTACCACGTAACGTTATCGCTGTTGAGACACGGACCAAGAGTAACATAGTAAGAGTCGTCTGTTTTAGGCGTAAATTTAAAGATTATTTTGGCTTCCTTGCTGCGTTTGATTTTTTTAAAGGATGAATTGGTCAAATTTACCTGTTTAGGCGTATTTTGGAAGATGACCTCATTGAAATTGCAAGGATAGAAATATCTCGTTGACGGCCATGTCGAAGTTGCCGAATTCAGCCAAGAAGTCTGATAATTTATTGGATCGTTGTAAAGAATTTTTTGATTAAGCAAGGATCTGTTGGACGCATAGATAATATTTGCCGAATAAGGATTTCGGTAGATTCTCGTACTTTCCGTCTCCTTGACCAGATTGTATTCTGCTGCATCGGGACGCTCGCTGACGACGTTCAGATCCGTTTTTGGCTGTTCTATTTCTGCCGATTCTTTTGGTTGAATCAAGTATTTCATGTCAAGCAATCCATCGGTAATCAAAGTTCCGTTCGTGTAGGCCACATAGTTGTCGCCATCAGGATTTCCGATCTGACCGTAAAAGTCAGGGATGCTTTTTTCAAGTGCGGAACTGAAATATGAGCCAAAATTCATGTTTTGTGCAAGACCGTCGTTTTTTGTGCGACAATAAAGCGAGGCGACACGATAAAGCGACTTGTCCAAAGAATCAAGTGCCTTTTTGTCTTGAGCCAGCGTTTTTGTCGGATCGGCAAATTCTTTTTGAGTCAAATAGCTAAGATTGTTAAGCGACATACAGGCATTAATGCTCATTTCAAAAATGACAACGATCAAGAGCAGGAAATCTTTTGAATCAAAGTCTAACAATTTGTCTGTCAGTGACATCAAAATAAGCGTCAGCAAGGCAAAAACGACTGAAATAATCAAAGTCTGTTTTGATGCAAAACTAAATTTTTTAAGGTTGATCGCAACGTAAATAATGACTCCGGCATACAGAATTCCTGGAACTGTCAAGAAAACCCTTGTTTGACGAGATCTTTTTGACAGTGCGGTATGCGCAAGAAAAATCATCCAAAAACTGACAATGAAAGAAAATCGATACGGATACCAGACCGGAAATTGCATCCCATGCCAAAATAAATCAAGCGGTTCAAAGCACATCGACAAGATGAGAAAACAGGTAATGAGAAAAGCCGTAATCCTTGAGCGCAGTTTGATTTTTTTGCAAAAGAAGAACAAACAAAATGCAAACAATGCCAAGCTTGAGATAAATAAATTCGGCTGACCCGACGGCAGCTGATCGAAATTAAAAGCACCCATTGTCAGTTTGGAAACCATTTTAATCGGGTCATATTCAAGCTTAAAACTGATTTTTTCTTGCATGTATTGGCCCTTGCTTACTGACAGGGTGTAAAGAGTAGAAAGAAGCGTCAAACAGCCAACGCCAACGGCAAGCAAAGAGCTTCCGACAAAAATTGCGGCTTTTTTAAGCATGATTTTTGGAGTTTCGAAGTTGTCGAAAGCATACCAGATGAAAAAAAGTACTAAAAAAATGCAGATCATATAAGCCATGTAATAGTTGACGATGATCATAAAGCCGAGAAAAAGAACGTAGCAAGCAGGTTTTGCAGTTTCCATCAGATTATAAAAGCCGACAATTATCAGCGGCAAAAAGACGCAAGCATCAAGCCACAACAAATTGAATTGGTTGGCAACGAACCATCCCATCATTGCATATGTAATGGCAAGCGATGAATTGACGAGCCTTGTTTTTTTATTTCGTTTTTGAAGCAGCCATGCCATTGCAAGGCCGGAACATCCATACTTCAAGAGCGTGACGAGCATAATGCCTGCAGTGAGCGTTTTTCCTTTAAAAAACAAGAAAATCAAGTTGAACGGACTTAAGAGATAGTAGGCAAATTCTCCGAGCATTTCCCCGCCAATGGCTTTTGAAAACGAATAAAAGATTTTTGTCGGATCGTGAAGCAGCGTGTCGCGATATGCAGCGAAGAAGTCGACGTATTGCTGTCCCAAATCAACGGTTAAAAGGCTGCTTTTGCCAAATGGATACATTCCTCGATAGATAAAGTATCCAAGCATGATTGTGACAGGAACGAAGAATCCGATGAATAACGGATAATTTTTTTTAATGAATTCTTTTTTCATGAATTTCGATTCCCTTCGAATTAATTACGTATAGCATAACACCATAAAGCTAAAAAAGATGTTTAAAATCATAAATATGAAATAATTTTAAAAATTAGATAAGTTTGAGCAAATTTACTCAAATTTTATAACTAATATAGGCTATTTTAGCATATAATGAAAGGAACATGCAGAATATGAATTGTTTCAGATCAGATATTTCACTGACTTGCTAAAATAGCGTATAATAAGCTGATGGGAACATCATAATGAAAAGATAGGAGTTTTTGGCGGTGAATTTTTTAAAAAAAGCCAACAGCAATCACGATAAGAAAAATAAATCACATATTCCTTTCAGATTAAACTTTCTTTTTTTCGTCGTTTTTATTTTGTTTGCGGCTCTGATTGTCCAACTTGCATATTTGCAGATAGTTTTTGGACCACGTTTTGAGTCTGAAGCTCAAAGCGGTGACACAAGGACCGAAACAAAAAATGTTCAACGCGGGATGATTTATGATTCGACCGGTAAAATCTTAGTGGCAAACAATACTTCAAGGGCGATTACCTATACCAAGCCGCTGATGATTTCTTCTTCTGACATGTTCAAGATTGCCAATAACTTGATAAAATATGTTGAGATTGAACCAAGCGAATTGTCCGATTCCAATAAGGAAGACTATTATTTGGCTAATCCAAAGCATGAAAAGTTCGTCAAAAGTCAAATCAAAGATGCAAACAAAATTACCAATTCATCCAAGCTGTATCACATGGAACAGGATTATGTCAAGAAACACAAACTTGGAACGAAACTAACTGACAGCCAAAAGCGAGCAGCAACCGTTTATGCAAAAATGAACGGTGCCTATTCGCTGTCGACTGTTTATATCAAGACAAAAGACGTGACCGATAATGAAATGGCCGTCGTTGGCGAAAATCTCTCAGAGCTTCCGGGAATCAAAATCGGAACAAGCTGGACGCGTTCATATCCTAACGGTGATTCCGTCAAAAGCGTTATCGGAACCGTTACGACTGAAAAGCAAGGCCTTCCGAGCGATATGATCAATACTCTGTTGGCAGAGGGATATTCGCGAAATGACAGCGTTGGTTCGAGTTATGTCGAATCACAATATGAAAACGTCTTGAAGGGAACCAAAGAAGTCATCAACGTTGAAACCAGAAATGACAAAATTGTCAAAGAAATCAAGCAATACGGCGGCAAAGCCGGTGACAACGTCGAATTGACGATTAATTCCGATTTTCAAAACAAGGTTCAAAAGATCATGAACGATTGCGTCAAATCGATTGTCGGAGGCAATCCTTATTCTCCTGGTGGTTATGCCGTAGTGATGAATCCGAACACCGGCGGCATCTACGCTTTGGCAGGCGTCAGCCGTAACGTGAAAACAGGTAAAATTACCGACAACGCCCTTGGAGCAATCAATCAGACTTATGTAATGGGATCCGTCGTTAAGGGTGCAATGGTGCTCGGAGCTTTGAAATCCGGCGTGATCACGCCATCAAATAATACGTTGACGGACGAGCCGATCAAACTCAAAGGGACGGCAACCAAATCTTCTTGGTTCAATAAGACCGGCGGAGCAAACATATCTTTGACGGCATCCGACGCATTGGAAGTTTCTTCAAACTCGTATATGATGAAGCTTGCAATGATGGAAGGCGGATTCAACTATGTTCCCGGGTCAGCGCTGTCGCTTTCGAATTCGATTTTTGACAAGCTTCGTTCCAATTTCAAGCAATTTGGACTTGGCGTTAAGACCGGAATTGACATTCCGGGAGAAGCAAAAGGCTTTGAAGGACCTGCTAATCAGGCTCACATCGGTAATGCGCTCGACTTGTCTTTTGGCAACTATGATTCGTATACGACGCTTCAGCTGGCACAGTACATTTCAACGATTGCAAACGGAGGATACAGACTGCAGCCGCATTTGCTTAAATCCATTCGCTCCACCAATCGTGACGGTTCGCTCGGCGAGGTTAAGTATGAGTTTGAGCCGAACGTTTTGAACGTCGTTGGTGCAACTGATTCACAGTGGAACATCGTCAAAGAAGGTCTCTGGAAGGTCGTTCACGGCACCAGTTCCTACAGAACGGGGACGAGGCTTGCGGACATCAAGCCGGCAGTATGCGCCAAGTCAGGTACTGCGCAGACTTTTTATAATACTGCAGAAACCGAAACTCTTAGTCTTGTCACCTATGCTCCGAAGAAAAATCCGCAAGTTGCAATTGCCGTGGCTTTCCCTAATATCAGCGATAGTTCTGCCAGCGTCAATTCAACTGCAGTTAAAGAAATTTACGATGCGTATTGGAAAACCGTTCAGACAAGTGATGGTTTAAAGTAGCAAAAGTGACGAATTGAGTGTATTTTTGCTGTCAAGTAAAAATACTTAACGAAAAACTGAAAAAATGCTGGTAATCAAACCGAAAAGATGATATGATATTATACGTTGGAGTTGCATCTTTGCAATTCGTTAAATGATACGTAAGTTTGGAGGTTTGAAGATGCGCGTAAACATCACATTGGAATGCACGGAATGTCATGAACAAACATACTTGACAAATAAGAACAAGCGTAACAATCCTGATCGCCTTGAGCTTAAGAAGTATTGCCCACGCGATCGCAAGGTTACATTACATCGTGAAACAAAATAACAACAGGCTTAAAACCCTGTTGTTTTTTTGTTAGTTAATATAACCGCTTACAAGGACTTGATTTTAATGAAGAAGACTTTTAGAAACAGACAGATTGAAATAATCAGACATCATGTTGAAGAAGCCGGATATTTAGCAGAAGAATTTATGCTTTACTCTAAGCTTTGCGCAGAAAGCAGTTGGAAAAACGCAAGGACGGTTGCTTTGACGATCAGCACCGAAATTGAAATTGATACCAAGCCTTTGATATCCTTGGCATGGGCAGACAAAAAGAAGGTCGTAGTGCCAAAAACGTTTCCAGGCAGAAAAATGGAATTCTTTGAAATCGTTCCGGAAAGCGAATACGAATTAACTTCTTTTGGAGTTTTAGAGCCAAAAGATGAAACGAAATCCGTGTCCCGTGATAAAATAGACTTGATTGTCGTTCCGGGAGTTGCGTTTACTCTCAAAGGACAAAGACTCGGATATGGCGGAGGCTTTTATGATCGCTATTTGAGCGGATATCGCGGAAATACGATTGCATTGGCTGATAGTTCAAGGTTGTACGAAAGACCTGAATGGGGAGAAGACAAGTTTGACATCGCAGTTCAAAAAGTTTTGAAACCATAATGGTTCAAGAAAGGAATTGGCTCAATGAATTACAAGTTTAAAAATTTTCCGGTAACCTGTGTTTTGATCGGGATCAACGTTGCAATCTACCTGCTGATGACCTTTGCCGGCGGAAGTCAGAATCCTGGCGTTTTGGTTCGATTCGGAGCAAATTTCGCACCGTATGTTTCCAATGGCGAGTATTGGCGGTTGCTGACAGCGATGTTCCTGCACATCGGTCTGGAGCATTTGGCATTGAATATGCTGACGCTGTATTTTATCGGTGCTTCGCTTGAACCGATTCTTGGTTCGGTTCGTTTTGCTGTTTTATATCTCGTGAGCGGAATTTGCGGGGATGCGGCAAGCTATTCTTTGACGAATGGCTTGTCTGCCGGAGCCAGCACTGCGTTGTTCGGATTATTCGGTGCATATTTGATGCTTGGAGAGTCGTTCAGAAACAATGCCTACATTAAGATAATGGCGCGCCAGTTTTTACTGTTGGTCGTTTTGAATATTTTCTTTGATTTTTTCAGCAGTGGAATCGATATTTGGGGTCATATCGGCGGGTTGCTCAGCGGCTTTTTGTTCGGATACGTCATCGGAGCTCCGAAACTTGGAGAAATCCCGGTGGGTAAACGAGTCATCTGTGCAATAGCAATTTTAATGTTTTTGTTTGTTATATTCAAATCGGGTTTCGTTTATTAGTATTTTAAAGTATAATTATTTTCGGAGGACTTTTATGAAGACTTTGTACGATGTCCAACAGTTGCTTAAACGTTTTGGAATATTTGTCTATGTTGGAAAAAGACTTTGGGATATTGAGCTGATGGCTTTGGAATTGGATAATTTATACAAAGCCCAGGCAATCGACCAAAAAACTTTTCTTAGCGCGAAGCTTGTTTTAGAAAGAGAGCATCGTTACGAGGAAAAACGTGAAAGGACGAAAAAGAACATAATGGAGGATGAAGTGTAATGGATAAGAAACTTATCGGTGTTGACCTTGGCGGGACGACAATCAAATTTGCGATTTTGACGCAAGATGGCGAGGTTCAGCAAAAATGGAGCATCAAGACTGATATTTTAGATGAAGGTTCACATATCGTTCCTGATATTATCGAATCAATCAACCATCATCTTGATTTGTATGAAATGAAGCCGGAACAGTTTATCGGCATCGGAATGGGAACTCCCGGGACGGTTGACGTTGAAAAGGGAACTGTTATCGGTGCTTATAATTTAAACTGGAAAACGTTGCAAAACGTTAAAGATGAAGTAGAAAAAGGCACTGGCATTGCTTTTGCCCTCGACAACGATGCCAACGTTGCAGCTTTGGGCGAACAATGGAAAGGTGCCGGCGAAAATGCGGCCAATGTTGCTTTTATTACTTTAGGAACTGGCGTTGGCGGCGGCATCATCGCTGACGGGAAGCTTCTTCACGGTATGGGAGCTGCTGGTGAAGTGGGTCACGTTAACGTTGAACCTGGCGGATATCTTTGCACTTGCGGAAATCGTGGATGTCTTGAAACATATGCGTCAGCAACAGGCGTTGTTCGCGTTGCGCGCGATATGGCAGAAGAATTCGCTGGAAAGTCTGCACTTAAAGATTCCGTTGACAATGGTGATGACGTTACGTCGAAGATGGTTTTTGATTTGGCTAAAGAAGACGATGTCTTGGCTGTCAAAGTCGTTGATCGCGTTTGTCGCTACCTCGGGCTTGCATGCGCAAATATCAGCAGCATTTTGCATCCGGAATATATCGTCATCGGTGGTGGTGTATCTGCTGCCGGAAACTTCTTATTGGAACAAGTCGCCAAATATTTCAAGCAATATGCTTTTCCAACGATTCGCAACACGACAAAGATCAAATTGGCACGTCTTGGCAACGATGCCGGCGTAATCGGTGCAGCTTCTCTTGCGCTTAAATTTAAAGATTAGGACAAAACGCATTTGCATCATCCCCGTTGCAGAAATGTAGCGGGGATTTTTTGTATCATAGACTTGATTTTATCATCATAATATGCTGATATTATATTAGACGCTTTTTTAGTCTAGGAATCTGGAAAGAGGGATTAATCGTGAATTTAATGTTAGGCGCGGCGCATTCGGTATTTTTCTATATCAACATCGTTTTGATCACAATTCTTGTCTTGATGATCGGAACGCAGCTTTATTGGTTTGTTCGTTCTAAAATTTCCGGCAACGTGATTGACGGTGAGAAATTCGCAAAGGGCATCCATCGTGGGCAGGTGGTTGATTTGCGCGATGAGAACAAGTTTAAAAAAGACCATATGCTTGGAGCGCGCAACATGCCTTTTATGCAATTCAAGATGTATAAAGATGCTTTGAGAAAAGACATGCCTGTTTATTTATATGATGAGGGCGTGCAATATCCGATCAAAGTATCTTCAAAGCTCAAAAAAGAGGGCTTTAAAGAAGTGTATATTCTCAAGGGCGGCTATTCTGCATGGGAAGGCAAAAAGAAGGGAACGAAAGTTTCTTCTGACAAATAAAAAAAGCGAGCGGGATTTTGGCCGCTCGCTTTTTAATTTTTTAGTTTTGGTGAGCAGAACGACGCTTGCGCATTGCGCGCTTGCGATGTTCGTCTAAAATTGCTTCGCGTTCCTCGATTGGTTCGACAACGGTCTTTTTGAATGCATAGACGCAACCTGCGACTGCACTGATCGTAGCAATGGTGCCGAAAACGAACCCCTTGCCAAATGATTTCATGGGTGATTCCTCCCTTGTTTTATTTACTACTATTATGAACGAAACTCGTAAAAAATTCCAGTTAAATCACTCAAAATTATAATTGCTTCTGACAGAAGAAATAATTTGTGAAATGTTGTAAAATGGTTGTTGTGAGTTGCTCAGAAATATTGCAAAGGAGAGTTCTGATGAAACAAAAGCTTCTTTCGATCGTCGGACCTACGGCGGTGGGAAAAACAGCTCTTTCAATCGAGTTGGCCAAAAGATATCAAGGCGAAGTCATTTCGGGAGATTCGATGCAAGTTTATCGAACGCTTGATATCGGAACGGCAAAGGTGATGCCTGATGAAATGCAGGGCATAAAACATCATTTGATTGATATTTTGGATCCGTCCGAGCGTTTTTCATGCGCCGATTTTATTTTACGATGCAAAGAAAGCTGCCAAGAAATTTCAAAACGAAAAAAGCTTCCGCTGCTTGCGGGCGGTACAGGATTTTACGTTCAGGCTTTGTTGGACGGATTCAAATTGGGGCAAGACGAATATTCAGCGGATGAAAAAGAAAGAGCCAAATGGCATGACTATGCTGAAAATCATGGACGTCAAGCACTGTGGAACAAATTGAACGAAGTTGATCCGATTGCTGCTGCAAAAATTCCGGTCGGAAATGAAGTGCGCGTCGTCAGGGCGTTGGAGGTTTACGAAAAGACGGGCAAGAAATTTTCGGAACAAAACGATGTTCAAGACGGCGAATTTGATGCTTTGATAATCGGGTTGACGACCGACAGAACGCTGCTTTATGAAAGAATCAATCAGCGCGTCGACTTGATGATGAAACGAGGCTTGGAAAAAGAAGCAAGAAGTCTGTACGAAGCAGGGGGATCTTTGCTTCCTGCCGGCAAAGGAATCGGATATAAGGAATTTTACCCTTATTTTGCCGGTGAAATCACGTTGGAAGAATCTGTCGATCTTGTTAAGAAGAATTCGCGTCACTATGCTAAGCGTCAGCTGACATGGTTCAGAAACAAGATGGACGTCGTCTGGTTTGATTTGGTGCAGCACCCTGAGCAAATTAAGAATATATGTGCAGTCGTTGATGATTGGCTGCTCAATAAGGAAAGGTGAATGTAATGAATTCATGGAAAGATAAATTTCCAAAAGATTTGCAGGAAAAGATTGCCGAAGTTGATGAGATGATTTCGGGTCGTTTGAACGAAATCACGGAACAGGAATTGTACAATCAGCAGCGTGTTTTGGAACTTTACCGAAAACATCGCGTTGCTGAAGAAGATTTGGTCGGTTCGACCGGTTACGGATACGATGACGTCGGTCGTGACAAGCTTGAAAAAATTTTTGCCGAGTATTTTAAGACGGAAGATGCGTTGGTAAGACCGCAGATCGTTTCCGGAACTCATGCAATCAAGACATGTCTTTTTGGCGTTATGCGTCCGGGAGATACGCTTTATTATATGACCGGAATGCCTTATGATACGATCCAGGAAGTGATTGGCATTGCCGGAGACAATCCCGGAACGTTCAAAGAATACGATATGCATTTTGAATACACGCCGTTGCTTGAAAACGGTGAAGTTGACTATGAAAGCTGCGGAAAATTTCTTGAAGAACATCCGGACGTCAAGGTAATCGCGCTGCAACGATCACGAGGATATGCTACGAGGGACAGCTTTACGATTGAAAAGATCAAGCGGATGATTGCATTCATCAAAGAGCGCGCTCCCAAAGCAATCATTTTTGTCGACAATTGTTACGGCGAATTTTCTGAAACTGAAGAGCCGACTTTCTTTGGAGCTGATTTATTGGCAGGATCCCTCTTTAAAAATGCAGGGGCGGGCATCGTCAAGGGCGGGGCATTTATTGTCGGCCGTAAGGATTTGATTGCTAAATGCGCAGCGCATTTGATTGCTCCCGGCTCAGGCAAGTCTGAAGGACCGACGTATGCATATTTAAGAGATTTTTATCAAGGATTTTTTATGGCTCCGCATACGACGGGACAAGCAATCAAGGGCTCGATTTACGCTGCTGCCTTATTGGAAAAACTTGGCATGGACGTTTCTCCGAAGTGGGATGCTCCGCGCACGGATCTGGTTCAAACGATTACGTTTGGGGCGCGAGAGCCGATGATCAAGTTTTGCGCTGCAATTCAGCATAATTCAGCTATGAATGCATTCGTTGATCCGGTTCCGAGTTACATGGATGGTTATGAAGACGAGATAATCATGGCATCCGGCAGCTTTACGGAAGGATCGACGATTGAGCTTTCGTCTGATGGTCCGCTTCGTGAACCGTATTGTTTGTATATTCAGGGCGGTTTGTCGTATGAGCACGTAAAAAATGCGATTACTGAGGCTGCTTTTGAAACTTTTTACAAGTAATTACATTCATGTTATAAAAAGTAACATTAAAGGGTTGACAAGGGCGCATTAAGTTGTTATCATAAACTTGTAATTTTTAAGGAGGATGGATATGAAAGAAAAAGAACTGAGACGTTCTTTAGCCGTTCTTCCGATTGGAACGGTCATGAAGTTGACGAGTCTTTCAGCACGTCAAATCAGATATTATGAAGAGCAGGGTTTGGTGATTCCTGAACGCAACGAAGGCAATCGCCGGATGTACTCTTTAAATGATATCGATACTTTGCTTGAAATCAAGGATTACTTGACTGAAGGCATAAACATGGCCGGCATAAAGCACATTTACGAAGAAAAGGCGAAAGAAGAAGCAGAAAAAAAGGCACGCATGGAACAGCCTTTGACGGATGCTGATGTTCGCCGGATTTTGAGAGATGAGTTTCTTTCGGTTGGCGGTTTGAAGAAAGAAGATCAGTTTACTTTCCGCAATCGTACCCTCTAATACACTTACAAGGAGCAAACCGACATGGCAAAACCTAGCTACACAAAAGACGATATTCGTCGTATTGTTAAAGAAGAAAACGTTCAATTTCTGCGTTTGATGTTCACTGATTTGTATGGCACGATCAAGAACGTTGAAGTCCCTATCAGTCAATTAGACAAGCTGCTTGACAACAAGCTGATGTTTGACGGTTCATCAATTGATGGTTTCGTTCGTATTGAAGAAAGTGACATGTGGCTTTATCCAGATCTTTCGACATGGATGGTCTTTCCATGGGATAACGGACACAATGGCAAGATTGCTCGCGTCATCTGTGAAGTTTATAATGCAGATCGCACGCCGTTTATGGGCGATCCTCGTAACCAATTGATGCATATTCTTGATGAAATGAAGGAAATGGGCTTTACTGATTTCAATATCGGGCCTGAACCAGAATTCTTCCTGTTTAAGATTGATCCTGAAACCGGCAAGCCAACGACACATTTGAATGACCAAGGCAGCTACTTCGATTTGGCACCTGTTGATTTGGGTGAAAACTGCCGTCGCGACATCGTTCTTGAACTTGAAAAACTCGGTTTTGACGTTGAAGCTTCTCACCACGAAGTTGCGCCTGGTCAGCATGAAGTTGACTTCAAGTACGCTGATGCTTTGCATGCTTGCGACAACATCCAAACATTTAAGCTTGTTGTCAAAACAGTTGCGCGCAAGCATGGTTTGCACGCAACGTTCATGCCAAAGCCGCTTGATCGCATCAACGGTTCCGGCATGCATATGAACATGTCATTGTTTACAAAGGACGGCAATGCGTTCTTTGATGAAAACGGAGAAGACCAGTTGTCACAAAATGCTAAGTACTTCTTGGGCGGCTTGTTGAAGCATGCACGCAGCTTTACGGCTGTTACGAATCCGACGGTCAACTCTTATAAGCGTCTGGTTCCTGGTTATGAAGCACCTGTTTACGTTGCATGGTCCGGACACAACCGTTCACCGTTGGTTCGTGTTCCGATTGCTCGCGGATTGTCAACACGTTTGGAGCTTCGCAGCGTTGATCCTTCGGCCAATCCATATTTGGCGGTTGCGACAATTCTTGCAGCCGGCTTGGATGGCTTGAAGAACAAGATTGAAGCACCAAAGGCAATCGACCGCAACATCTATGCAATGGATGACGATGAACGCAAGGCAAATGGCATCGTTGATCTTCCTTCAACGCTTCATAATGCTTTGAAGGAATTGACGTCTGATGAAGTTATCAAGAAGGCCATGGGTCCGCACTTGTATTCTAACTTCGTTGAAGCAAAGCGTCTTGAATGGGCTGCATATCGCCAAGAAGTTTCTGAATGGGAGCGTCAGCAATATCTTGAACTTTACTAAAAAGAATTTGCAAGATTCGGCATTGCCAGTCGGTTTTCAATCAGTAATTTGAAAAAATAATGGATATTACTTCAGTCATGCAGATTTGCATGGCTGTTTTTGTTTTTATTTGAGCTACCCCAACTTAACCTGAAACTTCGTTTTTTAACGGTTTGAAGTTGGGAATTCTGGGAACACGGCAAACTTGCCAGTCTAGTTCTTCACTAAGTTGGTAGAGGTCACCGTTATTTTACCAAGGTACGTTCCACACCTGTTTATTATTAAGCCAGAGTTTCTAATCCTTTAGCCAAGATATTTTTAGCTGCGTTTACATCTCTATCGAGATGCGCATGACAATTAGGACAGTCCCATTCACGAGCAGCTAGCCATTCTGACTGAGAAAGGCTGTCAAACTCGTGATTTTTTTGTTTGCATTCATGACAAATACGACTGGTATTTTTAGGGTCTATGATAATTAATTTTTTGCCATACCATGCACATTTATATTTAAGCTGACTGATTAAAGTTCCCCAGGAAGCATTGGCAATTGAGGCAGACAGATGATGATT
>NZ_FOPI01000046.1 GCF_900113455.1 Ligilactobacillus ruminis DSM 20403 = NBRC 102161
AGATTGGCTAACCATCACTTTGTTCAAAGTATGTCTCGTAAGGGACATTGTCTGGATAACGCACCAGTGGAAAGCTTTTTCCACATACTGAAAACTGAGTTGCTGGATGGGCTACCATTATTTGAAGACATTACTGCATTTAAAATGATGGTTCAAGACTACATCCATTTCTTTAATTACGAACGGGTTTCTTTAAAAACAAAAGGCATGACTCCGGTAGAATACCGAAATCATGCCATGACAGCTTAATTGTTTAATTTTGTCTAACTTTTTTATTGCACTTCATGATAGCTACAGGCGTTCTTAATTCATGAGAAACGTCTTCAACAAATTGTTGCTGCTGTTCAACGTACCTCTCCATTCGATCAAGCATGCCGTTGAACATTTCGCCCAATTCAACGAGCTCATCTTTGTAGTTGTATTCGGGAACTCTGACGTTGGCCAATGCCTCGCTTTCATCACCTTGGGTAATTTTTCCGATAACGTCATGAATGTCGTCGACTGGCCGCAAAAGCCACGATGAAAGTCCATAAGCAAGCAGCGCGAGCGCAAAAGCCGCAGTCAAACCAAAGACAAGAAAAATAATTACCAGTCTTTTCCTTGTTCGATCATAACTGATTAAACTATTCGTAACCTGAACATATCCGATCGTCTGGTGAGTTGTCTTGGAATAAACGGAATGACTCAAAACATAGATTGACCGTCCGTTCTTGTCTTTAGCCAGACGACTCTCTTGATAGCTGCCAGAACTGAATTTGACAGGAACGTTCCTTGAGGCGAATACAAGATCGCCTGATAAATCATAGACACTGATTCCGATATTTTCACGAGTCAGCGATGTATAAACGGAATTCGTATACAAATTCTGGTTGTCGCTTGGAGTTATCTTAAGACTTAGACTTTTTACAACATCCTGCTTAGTTAACTCACCTTCGTTGTCCGCCAGCTTTCCGATTGCAGTCCGTAAAGAATCTTCTGCATATTGCTTTTCCTGATTCATCAGCAAACTTGAAAAACTTTGAAAAAGCATTACCGAGAAAACCGCAAAAATTATCAAAACCCCAATTCCCGTACCGATCGACCACTTTGCTTTAAGCGAGAAAAAGGATCTGCTGCCATTTTTTTCGTTACAAAGTTTTGACATCTTTTTACAAAACCTTAGGAACGCATTACATACCCGGTACCACGAACAGTTTGGATGTAGCTGTCTTCGCCTGGACGGTCGATCTTATTGCGTAGGTAACGGATATATACGTCAACAACGTTGGTTTCGATTTGAGATTCATATCCCCAAACTTTTTTCAAAAGAACGTCGCGCGCTAAAACAACATTAATGTTTTCCATCAGCGTCAACAACAATTCATATTCACGCTTAGTAAGCTCGATGATTTCGTCACCGCGACGTACGACGCGGTTTTCCTTTTCAATTGTCAAATCACGATAAGTTACGGTTGTTTGCTTTGTCGTTCCATTGTCATTTTCGAAATCAACGCGACGCAAAACGGCACGCAAACGTGCCAACAATTCTTCAATTGCAAATGGCTTAACGACATAATCATCAGCTCCGTGATCCAACCCGGAAACTCGATCGATGACAGAATCGCGCGCAGTCATCATAATAATCGGCGTGCTCTTTGATTGACGAAGACGACGGCATACTTCCAATCCGTTCAGTTCTGGGAGCATCAAGTCAAGCAAAATTGCATCCCAATCTTCATTCAATGCAGTATCCAAGCCTTCACGACCATTTTCACATACCTTTGTTTCATATCCTTCATGTTGAAGTTCAAGGCTAACGAAGTTGGACAAATTATCTTCGTCCTCAATAATCAAAATTCTGCTCATCTATTACACTCCTAAAAAAATATTTTTTGAAATAAGCATTCCATACACTCTTTTATACTTTTAAGCTAACTTATAGTATACACGTTTAGGCACCATTTAAAAAGTATTTAGTTGCGAATACCAACAATGATTAAGGTGCCCCTCTAATCATTTTATAATATTTCAACTATAAAAACAATAAAAAACGCCAACCTACTGGGCTGACGTTGAACAATCATACGGATGATTACTCTTCATGGTACCATTCGTAATGATACATGCCTTCTTTATCAGTACGTTCATATGTGTGAGCACCAAAGTAATCGCGTTGAGCCTGAATAAGGTTGGCCGGAAGAACTTCTGAGCGATATTGATCGTAATAGGTGATTGCGCTGGTAAATCCAGGGCACGGAATGCCGGCACGGATTGCAAGCGCAGCAACATCACGAACGGCAGACTGATACTTAGCAGCAACATCCGTAAAATACGAATCAAGAAGCAAATTCTTAAGTTTAGGATTAGCAGTAAACGCATCAGTTATCTTTTGCAGGAATTGTGCACGAATAATGCAGCCTTCACGCCAAATCATAGCAAGTTCGCCATACTTCAAATTCCAGTCATAATGTTCTGAAGCAACGCGCATTTGTTCAAAACCTTGAGCGTAACTCATAATCTTACTGAAATAGAGCGCTTGACGAATCTTTTCAATCAGTTCCTTCTTTTCGTCATCCGTAATTTCAACCTTAGCAGGAGCTTTTAAAACCTTAGAAGCAGCAACGCGCTCATCTTTCAATGCTGAAATATAACGTGAGTAAACAGATTCCGTAATCAATGATTGCGGTACGCCAAGTTCAAGCGCACTTTGTGAACTCCATTTGCCCGTTCCCTTGTTTCCAGCACGATCGAGAATCATATCGACAATCGGATTATCTGTTCCTTCATCATCTTTGCGCATCAAAATATCCGCAGTAATATCAATCAAATAGCTGTCAAGTTCACCGTCTTTCCATTCATGGAAGATGTCTGCGATTTCTTCGACGGAAAGCCCTAACAAATTGCGCAAAAGGTTATAGCTTTCAGAGATAAGCTCCATATCTCCATATTCAATTCCGTTATGAACCATCTTTACGTAGTGACCAGCACCATTAGGACCGATGTAAGATACGCAGGGTTCACCGTCTTCTGCCTTGGCAGCAATTTTCTTCAAGATTGGCTCAACAAGATCATAGGCTTCTTTTTGACCACCGGGCATAAGCGACGGACCTTCAAGAGCACCCTTTTCACCGCCTGAGACGCCCATGCCGATAAAGTTGATTCCAGAGTTGTCAAGTTCCTTATTGCGACGCACCGTGTCTTCGAAGAACGTGTTGCCGCCATCAATCAAAACATCGCCTTTTTCAAGGAACGGAAGCAATTTGGCAATTGTCGCATCCGTCGGAGCACCGGCCTTAACCATCAAAATAATCCGACGCGGCTTCTCTAAAGAGTTGACAAAATCTTCAATCGTGTAACTCGGAACAAGATTTTTGTCCGGGTGATCTGCAACAACCTTTTCTGTCTTCCAACCTGACCGATTGAAAATTGCAACCGTAAATCCGCGGCTTTCTATGTTCAAAGCCAAATTTTTGCCCATTACGGCCATACCAATAACACCAATTTGTGGTTTATCCATCTGTAGAACCCTCCTGAAAAAACTATTCGCGTTAATTTTATCAAAAAAACCGGCAAAATTAAATAAAATACATTACGAATAACTTAATTTTTAGATACCAATTACTTTTTGACGATTTCAGGCTTTCCCGTACCGTCAACAGTCTCTTTCGTAATAACAACCCTGGCGATATCCTTATCGCTCGGAACGTCAAACATAACATCGCGCATCGTTGCTTCAATGATCGAACGCAATCCGCGTGCGCCGGTATTACGTTTGATTGCCAAACGCGCAACTTCGCGCAAAGCATCGTCTTCAAAAACCAATTCACAGTCATCGAACGACAGAAGTTTAGCATATTGCTTAACCAAAGCATTTTTGGGTTCAGTCAATATTCGAACCAGATCATCTTCCGTCAATTTTTCAAGAGCGGTTATAATTGGCAAACGTCCGATAAATTCAGGAATCAAACCAAATTTAAGCAAATCTTCCGGGATAATCTGTTGCATCAAGCTCTTTGATTCATCGTAGTTCTTGCGTGCTTCAACGCCAAATCCAATTGTTTTATCGCCTAAGCGGTTCTTGACGATTTTTTCAATACCATCGAAAGCACCACCAACAATAAACAAGATGTTGGTCGTATCTATTTGTATAAATTCTTGCTGCGGATGCTTTCTGCCTCCTTGCGGAGGAACGTTCGCAATCGTTCCTTCCAAAATTTTAAGCAAAGATTGTTGAACGCCTTCACCAGAAACGTCACGCGTAATTGAAACGTTTTCGCTCTTTTTAGCAATTTTGTCAATTTCATCGATGTAGATGATTCCTCTTTGTGCACGCTCTACATCGTAATCCGCATTTTGCAAGAGCTTCAGCAAAATATTTTCAACGTCTTCGCCAACGTAACCTGCTTCAGTCAACGTCGTAGCATCAGCGATTGCAAAAGGAACGTTCAGCAATTTCGCCAAACTTTGCGCAAGATACGTCTTGCCGGACCCGGTTGGTCCAATCAGGCAGATATTGCTTTTTTGAAGTTCCGTATCTTCGTTCTCATCTTCAAGCATTGCGTTGATGCGCTTGTAATGATTGTAAACCGCAACCGCCAATGTCTTCTTGGCCTCGTTTTGACCAATGACGTACTGATTTAAAGTTTTTACGATTTCCTTTGGCGTCAAAACATCAGTCAATTCGCGCTGTGCAGAAACCTTGTTTTCTTCACTGATGATTGACTGTGCCAACTCAACGCATTCGTTGCAGATGTAAACTCCCGGTCCGGAAATCATGCTTTTGACCTGGTGTTCGCTTTTACCGCAAAACGAGCAGATTGCTGATTCACTTTGATCTGTATTGTCGTACATTTATTATCACCTTAGTAGTTTATTTACTCCATTTTATCAGAGATTGAGAATAAACGCTAATAGTTGGCTCAATTTTGATTGAAGCAACCAAAAAAATACGGCAATTGCAGACAAATTACCGCAATCACCGTATTCTCAATTCCGATTAACAGAAATTAATCCTTTTCGACTTGCTTTGCAGAATCTGTGATTTCATCAACAACTTTTCTGATTGAAATGTCATGGTTGAGCATATCATCTGACAATGCAGAACGAACTGCCTTTTCATCCATGCCGTATTGAGCAGCCAATTTTTTGATTTCTTTGTCAATTTCTTCTTCAGTGGCCGTTACGCCTTCAGCAGCAACGATTGCTTCAAGAACAAGATTGGTCTTGACACGCTTTTCAGCGCCTTCTTCAAACTGCTTATGAAGATCTTCTTCCGTTGTGCCAGTGAGCTTATAATACATGTCAGCACTGATGCCTTGTTGTTGCATGCCTCCGAGATATTGTTCCATTTGACGATGAACGTCTTCATCAATCATGACTGTTGGAATTTCACCGATCTTTGCATTTTCAACAGCCTTTTCGATTGCTTCGTCTTGAACTTTTTCGTGAGCAGCTTCTTTTTTGTTGCTTTCGAGTTCTTCACGAACTTTAGCTTTAAGTTCAACTAAAGTTTCAACTTCTTCATCAACGTCCTTTGCAAAATCATCGTCAAGTTCAGGCAATTCCTTAGCCTTAACTTCATGAATCTTTGTAGCAAAAACAGCTTCCTTGCCTTGAAGATCCTTTGCTTGATAGTCTTCAGGGAACGTTACCTTGACATCGACGTCTTCGTCAGCTTTATGACCTACCAACTGATCTTCGAAACCTGGAATGAACGTGTTTGAACCAAGTTCAAGAGAATAGTTTTCGCTCTTGCCGCCTTCAAAAGGAACGCCATCAATCGTACCGTTAAAATCAATAACGACCGTATCACCTTTTTCTGCAGGAGCATCTTCTTTCAAGACAAGTTCGGCTTGTTGTTCACGCATACGATTCAATTCAGCGTCAACGTCTTCATCCGTAACTTCTGTTGATTGTGCAGCCACTTCAAGGCCTTTGTATTCACCAAGTTCTACTTCTGGTTCAACAGTAACTTTAGCAGTCAAAACCCATGCAGAATCTTTTTCCATTGATTCAACATCGATTTCCGGTTGATCAACAGGCTTGATGTCAGATTCCTTGACAGCATTCGTATATGCTTCAGGAAGAACAGCATTCAAAGCATCTTGATACAATGATTCTTCACCAAACATTTTATTGAAGATTTGACGAGGAACCTTTCCTTTGCGGAAGCCTGGAACATTCAAAGATTTTTTAACGCGATTGAATGCAACGTCCAAACCTTCCTTGATTTTTGCAGGTTCGATTTCAAAGGTCAACTTACCGTTGTTTGTACCCTCTTCTTTTTCCCATTTTACAGACATTATTTTCCCTCCGAGTAAAATAGTTTCTACAATTCTGTTATTGTAATTGCATACTCAACTAGTTTAACCTAGAAATGCCGATTTGTAAATGTTTATAACTCTAAAAATCCAAAAAAAGAAGCCGAGTCTAACCTCAGCTTCTCTCTTAACATTCGATTGAATATTAGTCTTCGATTTCGGAAACAACGCCGGCACCGACAGTACGGCCACCTTCACGAACAGTGAACTTAAGACCTTTTTCGATAGCAACTGGTGCAATCAATTCAACTGTAAATGTAACGTTATCACCAGGCATAACCATTTCTACGCCTTCTGGCAATTCGATAACACCCGTAACGTCAGTTGTGTGGAAGTAGAATTGTGGACGGTAGTTTGAGAAGAAGGCTGTATGACGGCCACCTTCTTCTTTTGTAAGAACGTAAACTTCGCCCTTGAACTTCTTGTGTGTTTGAATTGAACCTGGCTTTGCAAGAACTTGACCACGTTCAACTTGTGAACGGTCAACACCACGGAGCAATGCACCGATGTTGTCACCAGCTTCACCAAGATCAAGAGTCTTACGGAACATTTCAACACCCGTAACAGTCGTCTTGATAACGTCTTCCTTCAAGCCGACGATTTCAACTTCATCGCCAACCTTAACCGTACCACGATCGATACGACCAGAAGCAACCGTACCACGACCAGTAATCGTAAATACGTCTTCGACAGGCATCAAGAATGGCTTGTCTGTAGGACGTTCTGGTGTTGGGATATATTCGTCAACGATATCCATCAATTCAAGAATCTTCTTCTTAGCATCTTCGTCGCCTTCCAATGCCTTCAAAGCAGAACCACGAACAACAGGAATGTCATCGCCAGGGAAATCGTATTCGCTCAAGAGATCACGAACTTCCATTTCAACAAGGTCAAGCAATTCTTCGTCGTCAACCAAATCACACTTGTTCAAGAATACAACGATGTATTCAACGCCAACCTGACGAGCCAACAAGATGTGTTCACGTGTTTGTGGCATAGGGCCATCAGTTGCGGCAACAACCAAGATAGCACCATCCATTTGTGCAGCACCAGTAATCATGTTCTTAACGTAGTCAGCGTGACCTGGAGCATCGATGTGCGCATAGTGACGCTTTTCTGTTTCGTATTCAACGTGTGCTGTGTTGATTGTGATACCACGTTCACGTTCTTCTGGAGCAGCATCGATTGAAGCGTAATCTTCAGCCTTAGCCAAACCTTTTTCAGCCAAAACAGTCGTAATAGCTGCTGTCAAAGTTGTTTTCCCATGGTCAACGTGTCCGATTGTACCAATGTTTACATGGGGTTTTGTTCTTTCGTAATGTTCTTTAGCCATTAATAGAACCTCCTGTTAATTTGCAAAGATAATCCGCATGACGCCGATAATCCTTTAAGCATTATTATACTACTTTCAACAAAGAATTCAAAGTATTAATTTCACTTTGAACCTCCTTCGTTGAAAACCTTGAATTATTATATATTCAAGAACACTTTTTGTAAATACCAAACGCAAAATTTGTGTTCATTTTAAACAAATTCTTATTTTTCCAGGACTTTAAGCTGTTTTTCAAACCATTCGGAACGTTTTGAAACACGTTTACCGATAAATTCAGAATATAAAACTTCACCGCTCGTTTCATTAAATTCTTGCATTTGCGGCCAGATCATCATCAGTTTGATCTTTATTTCATCAAGATACCTTGCTTTTAAATCAAAGGGAATCGTCAAATCTTCTTCAAGTCTTTTTTTCATGCTCATGTAAAGAACGCTTTCATCAATTTCACATAATTTGCTTGGGATGACATCGCAAACCTCGTTTGACAATGGACAGAAACACTGGATCTTTTCAGAATACCCAAGTTTTTTTAGTTCGCTTAAAATGCTTCCGCATATCATCGGATGCAAATATTCATCAGAGCAGGCTCTCTTGGCGGATTTGACATAAGAATTTTCATCCAAACAGCATGCCTCTTTAACCGCATCAGATTGCTCATGAAAATCCAAAGATCCGCAATGCGCAAATCTCTTGTTGACTTTTTGGAAGGTTTTTTCATTCCCTTCAAGAAACTTTTCAAATGCTTCGGAAATCTCTTGTGAAAAATATTTTTGTTCTGGTTCTTTCATATAAGGTTCCAGCTGTTTTTTCAGCTGCAGTGCCTGAATCATCCCACCGGAAAGAATCTTTTCGCTTAGATATTGGCTAAATTTACAATTATCTCTGATATAGCTTTCTAAATATTCCTCAGCTGTTTCAACTGCACGTTCATGTTCATTTAAATTTTTGAAAGAAATGAACAATAAATAATTTATCCGAAAATTTTTTTCGCCGTATTCAACATAAAGTTTTGACAATTCTTCAGCAGCTTTAAAATAGTCTTTATTAGCCAAAGACTTTTCCGCACTCTTATACAGCAATCCTTTTTCCAAATAACGTACCTCTCTTAAAAAAATGGAACCGAAGTTTTCTCCGGCCCCACTAAATCACTTACTGCTCTTTTTCTTATTTTTCTTTTCCGTTCGAGCAGCCTTTGTCTGTTTCTTTTCGCTCTTGGAGTTTGCTTTTTTCTTTTTGCCTTGTCTTCCACCGCGACGTGCGTTGATCTCCATAATTACCGGCAAAATAACCGGATGGCGCTTTGTTTGTTCGTAAAGGAAATGATTTAGCTGATCGCGAACGTCCTGTTTCAAGTGACTCCAGTCATATTCCTTGTTGTCAAGATTTTGCTGAACGACATTTGCAACAAGTTCTGAACTTTCGGCCATCAAATCCCGACTCGTCTTAACATAAACAAAGCCGCGCGTTGCAATCTTTGGAACATCGACAATCTTGTTCTTTTTGCGATCAATCGTTACAACAGCAATAAAAATCCCGTCCTCTGAAAGAATTTTGCGATCTCGAAGAACAATATTTCCGATATCACCGATTCCGCTTCCGTCAATCATCGTATTTCCGGACTCAACAGATGACGCAACTATCATTTTGTCATTTTCAAATTCAGCAACGTCGCCTTTATTGAGCAAGAAAATGTGGTCATTGTCAATTCCGATGGCACTTGCGCAATCAGCATTTGCGGACATCAAACGATACTCGCCCTGAACCGGGAAAACATATTCAGGCTCAAGCAGATTCATCATCAACTCAAGATCGTTTTTGCTTGCATGGCCTGACGAATTGAATTCATCAGAGATTGCCTTGACCGTACCGCCAGCACGATAAATCATGTCGCGCGTCTTTGCAACCGTTGTTTCAACCGCATGTGACGGCGTAGTCGTGATGAACACGAGGTCTCCTTCGTGAATGTTGACCGCACGGTGTCTTCCTAAAGCCATCTTCTGCAATGACTTAAGTGGCTCTCCTGATCGACCAGTCTCTAAAATAACAACTTCATCATCATTATATTTTTTAATATCCTTGAGCGGAACCAATAAATCGTCGCTTGGCAAATGCAGCTTATTGAGTCTCATTGCCGTTTTGACGATTTTTTCCGCATCATGCCCGGTTAAAACAACCTTACGATCGTTTGCATTCGCTGCTTCAAAAATTTGTTGCACGCGCAAAATGTTTGAGGCAACGCACGCAACGATAATCCGTCCCTTGTGATATTCGAAGGTTTCACTGATAAAATCGAAAATAACGTGCTCGTCAACTGTTTCTTTGGGATTTTCCGCATTCGCCGAATCGCTGAGAAGCGCCAAAACACCTTCATGACCGATTTCAGCCAAACGTCCCAAATCAGTCTTATATCCGACTGCAGCAGTTTGATCAAATTTAAAGTCACCCGTGTAAACAATGTTGCCTTTGCGAGTCTTGACAACAATCCCGAAACTTTCGGGAACAGAGTGTGTCGTTTTAAAAAATGATACAGTTGCGCTTTCAAAATCAATCTCCGTTTTTTCGTCAACAATGTGAAAATCATCAAAATCTTTTGCCGCATCTTCATTTGCGCACGCAATCTTGGCAAGTTCGATCGTAAGTTCCGAACCAAAGACCGGAACGTCGAATTCACTCACAAAATAAGGTAAAGCACCAATCGCATCTGCATGACCATGAGTTAAAAAGACTCCAACGATTCTTCTCGCATTTTGTCTGAGATACTCAAAATCAGGAATTACGGTATCAATTCCGAGCAATTCATTTTCAGGATATTTCAAACCGCAGTCTAAAATATAAATATTGTCATCAACTTCAACGACATACATGTTCTTCGCATTTTCTCTAACGCCGCCAAGTGCGATGATCTTAATGTCACTCATTTTTCCACCTCGATTTTTCAAATTCCCAACTGATTGAATAAAACTGATGCCTGAGCATCATCAAGCGCAAGAATCGGCAGACGGCATCCGCCGACTTCGATTCCGACATGATTCAAAGCAGCTTTTACTGGTGACGGAGACGGATGAGAAAACAAAGCCTTCATCTTTGGCGTAAGATTTCTCATCAACTCGCCGGCAAGTTCGTTGTCACCCTTTGAGTTTGCGGCATACATTTGACTAATTTCTTTTCCGAATAAATGACTTGCAACGGAAATAACGCCTTGTGCGCCAACATTTCTGGCAGCCAAGGCATCAGCATCTTCGCCAGTAAATGCCAAGAAATCATCCGGAGTATTTGCAACGATTTCTGCCATATTGACGATTCCGGTACAATCTTTGATGCCAATGATATTTTGATGCTTTGAAAGCTCAGCAATCGTTTTAACTTCCATCGTCACGCCCGTGCGTCCGGGAATGTTGTACATGACAATCGGCAAATCAACGTTATCGGCAACAGCAGTAAAATGAGCAATCATTCCGGCCTGATCAGGTTTGTTATAGTAAGGAACGACAACGAGCGCTGCATCAACCCCATCGATTTTAGCAACCTTGTTCGTATACTCAATTGTTGTTTTCGTATTGTTCGAACCCGTTCCCGCCACAACCGGAACACGTCCCGCGACATATTCAACCGTCTTTTCAATCAATTCTATTTTTTCTTCTTCGGTCAGAGTCGGGCCTTCTCCCGTCGTTCCCGATACCAAGATCCCGTCCGTTCCAGTTGAAAGCAAATGGTCAATCAATCTTTTCAATAATTCATAATCAACGTTTCCGTCCTTGTCGAACGGTGTTACCATTGCAGTCATAATGTGGCTATTTTTTAAATCCATAGCTTATCTACCTTTCATCAGTTCTGTATTTGGCAAAAAACCAAGCTGTTTCTTTTTTTATGCAATCCGAACGTCATTCACGTTCGTCCCACATTTAAAAAAATAATGCATCTGCTAAAACCTAGTTATCGAACCTTAATTATAACACATGCTCGCTTTTTTTGCTCGTTCCAACCTGAAATTATGCTTGATTTCAAATATCTTTTCGCTTATGTCCTTTTTCTAATCAGCAAATTGTTATTCACACCGGCAATAACATTTTTTATTAAACAACTAAAAAAAGAGATCGGACATTCCGATCTCTTTTGGCAAATTAACGACGCAAGCCCAAGCTCTTGATTAACTCGCGATAACGTTGGATATCTGTTCTACGCAAGTATGCAAGCAAGTTACGACGATGACCGATCTTTTTCATCAAGCCGCGTTGTGAAGCATAATCCTTCTTGTGTGAACGAATATGATCATTAAGTTCGTTGATGTCTGCCGTCAAAACAGCAATTTGAACTTCTGCAGAACCAGTGTCGCCTTCATGACGAGCATACTTCTTCATAATTTCGTTTTTCTTTTCATTTGAAATAGCCAATGTATTTCCCACCTTTCAAAAATGTTGCCTTGAACCGAGTAAGACGTCGGTGGCCGTCGCCAAACCAGGATCAAGGTCCGTACTCTAACGTACATTGAATAATATACTAGATATCTTTTTCAATTGCAAGAAAAATTTATTTTCACCTGAAAACACCATTGTTTCATCGTATTTTGATAGCTGTCAAGGAAATTTTCTTGACAACATTTCATTTTATTATTGCATTGTTGAATTTGCTCTTGTATAATGAAATATGTTGAAAAATTATATGATATCCGTTACGGATCATTTTAGTGGAGGTGAAAGTAGATGCCAATTATCAAATCCGCAATTGAACGTGTTAAAACAAACGAAAAAGCAAACGCTCGCAACTCTTCACAATTGAGCAAGATGCGTACAGCAATTAAGAAATTTGAAAAAGCTAAGACTGTTGGTGCTGACAACGTTGAAGCACTTTACCGCGAAGCAGTTTCTGCCGTTGACAAGGCTCAATCAAAAGGCTTGATTAAGGCTAACAAGGCTGCTCGTGACAAGTCACGCATGGCTGCTCGTTTGGCTAAATAAGCTTATTATTGAGAAGACCGGGGTTCCGGTCTTTTTTGTATTTCCAAAAATTATTAAAAAGCCTTGCTTAATCAATTAAAAGCAGTGGGGAAAAAAAGCTCGTTTTCCTCTTGAATTAACCAAAACACCGAACAATGTCGGTCGATTCATACTGACTTTGTCCGGAATTTTCTTAATTTTAATAAGCAAGACTTTTTCAAAATGCATCACCTGATCAATCGTACGCCAATAATTTATTGCTGACAACGTTCTCTTCTGGACGTTTTGATACATGGAAAGCTCGATTTTTTGATTATTCCCATCATAGCAAAAGATCGTTATTAATATAATAAAACCGGATTATAAATGCAATTGCAAATTGAAGTGCCCTATAATTGTTAGACAAAGTAGTCTAATGATTGTGGGGTATTTTTTATGGCAAAGTACAGTCCGGAACTGAAAGCGGAAATTATTAGTAAATATAATCAGGGAATGGCAACGAGTATCCAATTAGCTCGAGAATACAACCTCAATTCAAGGGTTATTCGAAGCTGGATTCAAACATATCGACTTCAAGGTAAAATTCGTCATAGTAGAAATAAGAGAATATTTGACACTGATTTTAAACTGGCTGTGATAGACTATTATCAAA